>JANNGS010000015.1:0-152245 GCA_031403995.1 Thermoanaerobaculia bacterium | reverse complement strand
CGAGAGCAGGTCGAGGAGGTCGCGGTCGTCCGGGCGCAGCACCGGCTTGTGGTCGAAGAGCTTGAGGATGACGAGGGCGCCGACGATCTGATCCTGGATCTTGAGCGGCACGGCGGCGATGGTCCCCGACTCGGGGCTGGGACCGAGGATGAGCGATCCACCCTTGAGCGCGGCGTCGGCGAGCGCATCGCCGCCGGCGTAGGTGTCGCCGAAGAAGCCCGGCGTCGCCTCGGCCGAGGTTCCCTGCGAAAAGGCGATCTCGTATTCGTGCCCATCGTCCTTGAGCAGCAGCAGGGCGAAACGCTCGGCGCCGAGAAGATTCACCGCGATGTCGGCGATGGCGCTCGATACCTGCCGGGGATCGAGAAAGGCGTGCAACTGATACGTCGCGACATAGAGACTCATCAGCCGATCGAGCTGATGCTCGGTGTCGACCAGCCGCACCGAGATCTCCTGCATGTCGACGCGAACTTCGTCGAGCTCGCGCTCGAGCGGGTTCGCGACCGGCGCCTCCGCGAAGATCTCGTCCTCGGCCTCGCCACGCGCCGCCGCCGCGAGCGTCGTCGACAGCCGCGCCACGAGCTCGCTGGCGCGGCCCAGCGCGTCGCGGAGCTGGTCGACGAGCGGCTCGTGCGCGGCGGAGGCGAATTCCGGTTTCACTCCGGCTCCGGCAACGCAGCGATCGCCGCGCGCACCTCTTCGGCGCGGAACGGCTTGGTCAGATAGGCCGCGGCACCGGCGGCGAGGCCGCGCTGGGCATCTTGGTCGCGGCCCTCGGTCGTCACGACGATGACCGAGAGCGGCGGAACCAGGCCGCGCGCGCCGAGCTCGCGCAGGACGTCGAAGCCGTTCATCTTCGGCATGTTGATGTCGAGCAGGACGAGATCGATCCCGGGATCGGCGACAATGGCCGCCAATGCCTCCTCGCCGTCCCGCGCCGCGACGAGACCGCCGTCGCGCAGCATCATCCCGTACATGCGATGCATCAAATCGGAGTCGTCGACGACGAGAATCTTTTTGGGCTTCACGGGACGGCGCCAGTGTAGACGAAGGCTGTCGACCTTTCAACACCGGTTCAGGCGGTGCGAAACGGGAGGAACGCCCGGCGTCCGGCCTTGCATCCTTCGGCGTTCTGGGTGACGATGCACCATCTTCGAAGGAGCCTCGACCGTGGAATCGCGCAGCGGATCGACCACGACCCGGCGACGGATCGGATGGGCCGCATGAGCCGGACGACCCGGACGACCCGGGCGACCGGAGCCCGGACCGAGTCCGGGTCGCTCGCCGTGCCGGCGATGCTGCTCGCCGGCGCCTGGGCCGCTGGTGGGTGGCTCCTCGCCGGCGCCAGTCGCGACGCGAATGCGCCGGTCCTGCAGGTGATCTTTCACCTCGTCGCCATCGTCTGCGCCGGGCTCTTCCTGGCCTTCGATCTTTCCGCCCGGGCGAGCGATCCGGGGTCGGGGCTGCGCGCCCGGCTCATCGGCGTCTTCCGCCAACTCGGGGACGGCGACCTCGTGCGCGCCAGCGAGTTGGCGCGGACGCTGGACGCCGACCTCGCCGACGGGGTCGGACGCGCGGTCGCCGGGCTCGCGACGCGGGTCGAGCAACTGCAGGCGAGCTCGCACTCGGTCGCGGGCGCCGGTGAAGGCGTCGATCGCGGATCGACCGTGCTCGCGGCGAGCTCGGCGCAGCAGGCCGCCGCCGCCGGAGAGGTGACCGCCGCCATGGAGGAGCTCTCGCGCACCGCCGCCGAGATCTCGGAGCATGCCGAGCGTCAGAATCAGCTGGTCCTCACGGCGGAGAACGAAGGGGCGGCGGGGGCGGAGGCGGTCGCCGAAGCGGTCGAGGGTGTCGGCGCGGTCGAGCGCCGCATCGCCGACGTCACGGCGCGCGCCGACACCCTGGGGACGCGCTCGCGCGAGATCTTCCGGGTGCTCGATCTGATCAGCGACATCGCCCAGGAGACCCACCTGCTGTCGCTCAACGCCGCGCTCGAAGCTTCGGCCGCCGGTGGCCGCGGCCGCCGGTTCGCAGTCGTCGCCGGCGAAGTTCGGATCCTGGCCGAACGCGTCCGGGACTCGGTGGCTTCGGTGCGCAGCCAGATCGAGGAGTTCGCGAGCGCCATCCGGTCGACCGTCGTGGCGACCGAGGAGGGCGGCAAGGAGGCCGCGCGCGTGCTCGAGGAGGCGCGGGCCGCGACCCAGGCGCTCGGAATCCTGCGCGCCTCGCTGAGCGAGAGCTCGGAGGCGGCCCGCCAGATCTCCTCCGTGACCCGGCAGCAGACCTCCGCCACGGAGGAGGTGCTTTCGACCCTGCGCGAGCTCCACCAGGTCGTCGAACGGATGTCGCGCGATCTCGCCCAACTCTCGGCCACTTCCGGCCGCCTGCACACCATCGGCCTCGACCTCGAGCTGCTGGCGCAGACCTTCCATCTCGATTCGCCACGCTCGCTGAAGCGGCTGGTCCACGACTGGGCCCGCCGTCTTCCCGATGCGGCCGCGACTGCCGGCAGCTCGTGGACGGGAGCGCAGGAGTGGATCGACGAGCTCGTCGGCGCCGCCGCCTTCGTCGAATGCGGTTGCATCGTCGACACCCGAGGCAAGGTCATCGCGACGCAGGCCGCCCGCGAGCTCCGCGCGAGCTGCACCGAGGCGCTGCAGGATCTGCGGCGGCGGAACCTTTCCGACCGGGCCTGGTTCAAGAAGGCGCTCGAGAGCTCGCGCGCTGTCGTGACACCGCCGGAGCGCTCGGTGATGTCCGGCGAGCCGTGCATCATGGTGGCGGTCGCCCGGCGCGACGCCGCTGGCCGACCGCTCGCCGTCGTCGAGTTCGACGTCAACGTGCGGCACTGGACGGAGATCGGAGAGTGAGCACCACCCCGTACCTCCTGGTCCGTCTGGGCGAGAGCCTCGCGGCGCTGCCGGCAAGTGCCGTGCGGCGCGTCGTCCGAGGAGCGCGGCTGCATCCGCTTCCCGGCGCCGGGCCCGGCCTCGTCGGCCTCGCCGAGTTCGCCGGCGAGCCGCTCGCCGTCCTCGATCTGGCGCAACTGCTCGGTAAGGAGCGGCGCGGCGCGCGGCCGGCCGTGACCGTCGTGACCTGGCTCGGCTCTGGCTCCGACCGCGAGCTCGTCGGCCTGGGCGTCGACGAGGCGATCGAGGTGACCGAGCTCGACGCTTCCGCCCTGGCGCTCGGCCAGGCGCTGGTCGGCGGACGCCCGACCGTCGTGGTCGACACCGAACGGCTCGGAGTCGAGGCGTGACCGGCGGCTTCCTGATCGTCCGCCGCGGCGGCGTTCTCTGGGGCCTGCCGGCAGAGCACGTGTCGGGTATCGAAAGGGTGGAGCGGGTGGAGCCTGCGGTAAGCGGTCTCGACCTGCTTCTCACCGGCGGCAGCCGGCTCGCCGTCGAGTCCGTGTTGACCCTCGCCGAGGACCTCGCGGTACAGCCGCTCTCGGCTCGACTCCGCCGCTTCCTGCCCGCAGGCTCGAGCGGCCTGGCGATCCTCGCCGGTGAGCCGATCGTGCTCATGATGCGAGAGGACGATGCCTCCCATGTTTGACCGCCATGCCCTGCGCAGCTCCATGCCCCTCGCCCCGGTGGGGATAGCCCTGCTCACCGTCTTGCTCGTCGTCATCGCCGAGGCGAAGAGTGGGAGCTCCTGGCGCTCGACCTCGGCGCTCCTCGTCGCCGCCCTGGTGGTCGCGGCCGGATTGCCGTCGATCCGCCGCAGCTTCGCCTTGCGGACGGCGAAGCAGGCTGACCGCCTGCGGCTCATCGCTTCGCTCGACGAGCTCGCGGCCGCCGACCTGGTGCGTGCCAAGGCGATCGCCGCCGACCTCCCCGCGGCCTTCGCCATCCCGCTGGGCGAGGCACTGGCGCCGCTCGAGGTGCTCGCGACGCGCATCCAGAGCTCGTCGGTCGAGGTCGCCGGAGCTGCGGGCGCCGTCAAACGAATCGCCTCGGAGTTGGCCGCCGGCTCCTCCGAGCAGTCGGCTTCGGTGGTCGAAATCACCGCCGCCATGGAAGAGCTGGCGCAGACCGCCACTCAGATCGCCGGCAACGCGGAGGCCCAGGCGAATCTCGCGCGGCTCGGCGAGGCGACCGGTAACGAGGGCGCCGCCGCCGTCAGCCGGGCGGTGGCCGGCGTCGAACGCCTGCGCGAGCGCATTGCGGCGATCGCCAAGCGCGCCGCCGACCTCGAACGCCGCGCCGAAGAGATCTTCGGCGTCCTGGCGCTGGTCGAAGACATCGCCCGCGAGACCCACCTGCTGTCGCTCAACGCCGCGATCGAAGCCGCCGGCGAAGCGGGCGACGTCGGGCGGCGTTTCGGCGAGGTCGCCGAGGAGGTCCGGCGCCTCTCCGGGCGTTCCCGCGACGCGGCCGCTTCGGTCCGCCGCCTGCTCGAAGAATTCTCCACCTCGATCGCCGCCACCGTCGAAGCGACGAGCGCCGGCGGGCGCGAAGCCGAACGGGTGCTCCTGCGGGTGACCGCCACCGCCGGAGCGATCACCGGCCTGCGCGACGCCCTCGTCGAAACCGCCGCCGCCGCGCGCGAGATCTCGGCCGGGACGTCGGAGCAGCGCACCGCCTCGCTCCAGGTCGTGCAGACGCTGCGCGAGGCCTCCTCGGTCGTGCAGCAGATCGCCGACGGGCTGCGCGGCTTCTCCGGCGCCGCACGCGACCTCGAAGAGGCTGCGGTCAGCGTGCAGCTCCTGGCGCAGGGCTTCCGGCTCGCCTCGCCCTCTTCGCTGCGCCATCTGGCGGAGAGCTGGGCAACGGAGCTTCGGCCGCTTCTCGCCAGCCCCGACGCCCTCGAACGGCGGCTCGAGTCGCTGCTCGAGGAGCGGCCCGATGTCGAGCTCGTCTTCGTCACCGACCGCCGCCGCCAACGCACCGCGATCGTCGGACAACCGGCGCTCGTGCGGGCCGTCCCGATTCCGGACGAGATCCGCTTCGGCCACGATTTCTCGGATCGCCCATGGTTCCGCGCCGCCGCCGCCGAGCGGCGCGGCGTCGTGACGTCGGTCATGACCTCGATCCTGACCAACGAGAAGGTCGTGACGGCGGCCGCACCGTTCTTCGACGGTGACGAGTTGGTCGCGGTGCTCGGCATCGACATCAATCTCGAGCGCTGGACCTCAGGGTAGGCCGTGGACGACGAGCTTCTCGAGCTCGTGCCGGTCTTCGTCGCCGAGGCGCGCGAGCGCCTGCAGAGAGTCGCGGACCTCGTGCCGGCGCTCGCCCGCGGACCGCAAGCCCTGGTGGAGATCAAGCGCGAGCTCCATACCTTGAAGGGCGCCGGCCGCATGATGGCGATCGCGCCGTTCGCCGAGCTCTGCCACGCCACCGAGGAGGTGGTCCTCTCCCGGCCTCCGGGCCTCGAAGGGCTGCTGCTCGCCGCCCACGACGCCCTGGCGACGATGGTCGAGGCGGTCGAGAGTGGCGAACCGGTGCTGCCCGCGGCCGATCTGCTGCTGGAGTTCGCGTGTGGCCAGGGCGCCGGCGCCATCCCGCGAGAGGCTGTGGCGGCGAATGCAGCGTCGAATGCAGCCAGTGAGGCGCCGCGACCCGCATCCTCGCCCGACCTGCCGACCGGCACTCCAGCCGATGACGTCGAGCGCCGCGGCGGCGAAGATCGCCGCATGAGCGGGGATCGCCGCGTGAATGACGATCGCCGGGTAAGCGAGGATCGCCGCGCGAGCGACGATCGGCGCGTCGCCGAAGACCGCATCGAAAGCGCTGGAATCCAGGCCACCGGCCTCGACGCCTTTGCCGAGCGCGCGGTGCGGGTGCGTGCCGCGGCGGTCGTCACCGGACGGCTTCTCGCCCGCCTCGAGGAGCTCGCCAACCTCGCCGAAGAGGGCGTGCGCGATCCGCAACCGGCGCAGGCGCTGGCGGTCGTCGCCGCTTCGCTGCGCCAGGCCGTGCTCGAAGCGGGGGCGCTCGAAACCCGGCTGGCGCGCACCGGCGAGGAGCAGATCGAAGCGGTTCTGGCGCTGCAGATCGCCCCGCTCAAGCCGACCTTGCGCTCCCTGGCGCGGTACGCGCGGGAGCTCGCCCGCCGCCTGGGTCGGCAGATCGAGGTCGAGCTCGAGGGCGAAGAGACGCGGCTCGACCGGCGGATCGCGCGCGAGCTCGAAGGCGCCCTCCGTCATCTCGTCGGGAACGCGGTCGACCACGGAATCGAGAGCCCGGAGGAGCGCCGCGCGGCAGGCAAGCCCGCGGCCGGGCGGCTCCGCATCGCAGCCGCCGCGGGCGGCCGCGGCGTCGAGCTCACGATCGCCGATGACGGGCGCGGTATCGACGCCGCCGAGGTCGCCCGGCAGGCGGTCGCGGGCGGCTTCCTGCCGCGCGTTGCACTCGATTCGCTGCCCACGGCGGAAGCGCTGCGGCTCGTCTTCCTGCCTGGCTTCTCGACCCGCGATACCGCGTCCGACGTCTCGGGACGCGGCGTCGGCCTCGATGCGGTCGAGGCGGCGGTGGCTCGTCTCGGCGGCGAGGTGCGGATCGCCTCGAACGTGGGCAGGGGCTCCGAGGTTGTCCTCGACCTGCCAGTGGCGCGCCGCGGCGAGCAGGTGATGCTCGTGCGAATCGGCAGCGCCCTGCTCGCCGTGCCTGCCGTCGCCGTGCGCCGGATCGAGACGCTTTCCGCCATCACCGTCGAAGAGAGCGGCGGCCACCGCCTGGCGATCCTCGGCGATCGGCTGGTTCCCTTCGTAGCGCTCGGCGAAGCGCTCGGCATCTCGCCCGCTGCCGGCGGTGCGACCGAGGAGGCCAAGCTCCTCATCGAAGGCTCGGTCGCCGGACGGCCGGTCGCCTTCTCGGTCGATCGCGTGGAGGGTGAGGTCGAGCTGCTGGTGCGCCCGCTGCCGCGCCGCGCGCGCATCTCCCCGTTGATCGACGGCGCGGCCCTCCTGCCCTCGGGCGAGCCGGTCGCGGTGCTCGCACCGCAGGCCCTGCTGGGGCGCGAGAGCTCCGGGCGCAGGTCTCCGGGCGCTCCGATGGCTCCGCTCGCCCTCCCCGACGCCCCCCGCGACCTGATCCGGCTGCTGCTGGTCGACGACTCCCGGGTGACCCGCGAGATGGAGCGCCGCATCCTCGAGGACGCCGGCTTTCGGGTCGAGGTCGCGGCGGACGGCGACGAGGCCCTGCGCCGGCTAGCGGTCGAGGCCTTCGATTGCCTGGTCACCGACATCGAGATGCCGAACCTCGACGGCTTCGAGCTCACGATGCAGCTGCGTCAGATCGAACGCTTCGCACACCTGCCGATCATCGTGGTCTCGACCCGGGAGAGCTCGGAGGATCGGCTGCGCGGCCTGCGGTCGGGTGCCGACGCCTACCTCACCAAGCAGAGCCTGGTGGCGACCGATCTGGTCGAGACCGTCCGCCGCCTGACCGGCAGCTAGTGACCGCCGCCGCACCCAAGCTCACGGTCGTGATCGTCGACGATTCCTCGTCGGTGCGCGCCGTGCTGCGGCGCTTCCTCGCCCAGGCGAGCGACATCCAGGTCATCGGCGAAGCGGCCGATGGCGAGACCGCTGTCGACCTCGTCGAGCGCCTGCGGCCCGACGTCCTGCTGCTCGACATCGTGATGCCGCAGCTCGACGGTTTCGGCGTGCTCGCGCGACTGCGGCGCGGCCGGCCGGTGCCGACGATCCTCCTGACCTCGCGGGCCGATCGCTACGAGGTCCGAGCCGCTTTCCAGGCGCTCGGGTCGGGCGCTGTCGAGCTGCTGCCCAAGCCCGAGGATCCGGAGAGCTGGCACCTCCTCGCCGCAACTCTGCCGGCGGCGATCCGCGCCGCGAGTGCGGCGCGCATCGCGCCGTTTCCCGCTGCCGCCCCCGCCCTCCCGCGACCCACACCCACACCCACGCCGCCCCGTTCCGGACGCGACATCGCCTACCTCGCGATCGGCGCCTCGACCGGCGGGCCGGCCGCGGTGCGCGATCTGCTGGCAGCGCTGCCGGCGCCGGCGCCGTTTCCGACCCTCATCGTGCAGCACATCGCCGCCGGCTTCGAAAGCGGTCTCGCCGAGTGGCTGGCGTCGACGCTCGGGCTCGACGTGCGTGTCGCCCTGGCCGGCGAGCAGCCGGGTCCTGGAGCGGTGCGCATCGCTCCCGGCGGGGCTCACCTTCATCTGGGTCCCGACGGACGGCTGGAGCTCGACAGCGTCACGCCGACCCGTCGCGGGCATCGCCCATCCGCGGACGAGCTCTTCCTCTCCCTGGAGCAGGGCGCGGCCCAGCGCGTCGTAGCGGTGCTCCTCACCGGCATGGGAACCGATGGCGCCGAGGGCCTGCGCGACCTGCGCCGGGCCGGAGCACTCTGCTTCGCCCAGGACGAGGCGAGCTCGGCGGTCTTCGGTATGCCGCGCGCGGCGATCGAGCTCGGCGCCGCGGAGCTCGTCCTCGCGCCGTCGGCGATCGGCGCGGAGATCGCGCGACGGTTGAGGGAGGTGCGATGAGCCGGATCCTGGAGGAGCTCGCGAGCCTCGTCCGCCGCGAGACCGGCAACGAGCTCCCGGAGGGGCGCCTGCCGTTCCTGCGCGAGGCCGCCGAGCGCCGCTGCCGGGTCACCGGCCGCGCCGGCCTCGCGGAGTACGTCGCGGCCCTCGCCGCCGACGAGCTGCCTGGCGAGTGGGCGACGCTCGCCACCCTGCTGACGATCAAAGAGTCGACCTTCTTTCGCGTGCCGCTGCAATGGGACCGGATTCGCGACGTGCTCCTCCCCGAGCTCGTCCTCGCGCGATCCGCCACCCGGCGGTTGCGCTTCTGGAGCGCGGCCTGCGCCGCCGGCGAAGAACCGGCGACGCTCGCCCTGGTGCTCGATGAGTCGCCTCTCCTCGCCGGCTGGGACTGGCGCATCCTCGCCACCGACCTCGATCCGGAGGCGCTGGCCCATGCCCGCCGCGGGCTCTACGGCGAACGCTCCGTCGCGGGCGTCCCCGGACGGATGCTCGCGGCTTCGTTCACGCGCCAGGGACCGCTCTACGAGCTCGATTCGCGCCTGCGCGCCCGGATCGATTTCCAGCCGCTGAATCTTTCGCGCCTGCCGTACCGTCTGGCGGAACCGAGCTTCGATCTCATCCTGCTGCGCAACGTGCTGATCTACTTTCGCCAGGAGCTCCAGGCCGAGGTCGTCGCCGAAGCGGCTCGCCGGCTGGCGCAGCCCGGCGCGCTCTTCCTCGGCGGCTCCGAGACGCTCTGGCGGGTCCAGGAGACGCTGCACGCGGTCGATCTCGGGGGCTGCTTCTGTTACCGCGTCCCGGAGGTCGCCGCGGCTCCCGGAAAGCGCAAGGGGGCCCAAGCAAGGTCGCAGCCTTCGGCCACCACGCCCGCGCGCACCGCGCCCGGCGCGCCAGCGGCGCCAGCGCCCCCCATGCCCGCCGCCGTTGCCGCGGCAGCTCCGCCGGCCGCCCCCTCGACCGCGGAGCGGATCCTGGCGGCTATCCGGCACCTGGAAGCGGATCGACTCGACGATGCCGCCCGCGAGGCCGAGCTCGCCCTGGCGGGCGACCCGGCCGATCCCGCGGCGCACGTTCTCGCGGGCCTCGTCCACGATCTCGCCGGGCACGCCGAAGCGGCTTCGGATGCTTTTCGCGCAGCGCTCTATCTCGAACCGGATCTTCCCCAGGTGCGCTTCCGCCTGGCCACCAGCCTGCGGCGCGCCGGCAAGGGCGAGCTCGCCGACCGCCAGATCCGCGACGTCGTAGCGACCCTGGAGCGCGGTGGCGGACGCCTCCTGCCGGTGCTCGACGGCCGGCTGCTGCCGGGCCCAGAGGAGACCCTCCGGCTGGCACGCGGAGCGCTCGACTCACGCCGACCGGCAACCTGAGTCGCTCGATGGGGGTGCGCGCGGCACCCATTGCGACGCGCGCGACCCGCGCCGGTCAGCGACCGAGTTGGCGGCGCAGCAACTCGTTTTCGAAAGCGATGCCGACCTGTTCCGCCGCGACCTCCAGGAGCTCGACATCGCGCAGCGGGCGGGGGCTGTCGCCGTTGTCGGCATAGACCACGGCGATGACGCGCTCGCTGCCGGCGACCGGAAAGACCACCACCTGATCGTTGGCGGGCGCGCCGAGAATGGCGGCCAGTGCGCTCGGCAGATTGGCATTGCGGAAGCTCGCGGTACGCACCTGCGACGAAGCGAGCACCTCCTGCAGGAGCCCGCTCGGCGCGATCTCGAGCCGCCGCACGGCGTTCGCCAGGGGACCCCCGTTGCGGGCGAAGCCAAAGGCTCCGAGCGGCGCCAGGCGGTCGCGCTTGACCAGGAAGATCACCGCGCGCTCGTAGGACTCCGACACCAGCTGCATGAGGTTGAGCGCTACGGTGGCCGATGCCAGGCCCGATTTCAGATCGCCAAAGACACGCTGCAGGCGGCGCAGCCCCGGCTCGCCGCGGCCCGCACGCACTTCGTGCCGAGTCGCCGGCGCCTCGAGCAGATTCACCAGGCAAGACCGCACCGTCTCGAGCTCGGCGGGTACCGCGACGACCGCACCGTGACGATAGGCGACCTGCATGGCGGCGTTCGAGTCGACCAGCACCACCAGCCGCACCTCCGGTCGCGCCTCACGCAAGCCACCCAGAAGCTCGGGGTCGAGTGCCTCGGAGCGGGCGTCGATCAGGAGGATGTCGGAGTCGCCCTCGTCGGCCATGTCGGATGCGCGCCCCAGGGTGACCCGCCGCAGTGTCGCAAGGCTGCCGACGGCCAGCCGCAACTGCCGGATGAACTCCCGATCCGGCGAGAGGACCCGCAGAACCGGACCGGCGAAGGTCCCGACCTCTTCGTCGATCAGACCGTCGAAGGCATCGTCCGAAGCCTCGCCGAGCGTTCTCGCAGCGCCGAGACGATCGCGTTCATCGAAGATCCGCGCCGCTTCGAGCAGGACGACGTTGGCGGCGAGTCCGCTTCCGGGCTCGAAGTCGAAGGCCTCGGTGCCGATCTCGTCGATCGGCAGGATCTCGTCGAGCGCGAAGTCGAAGCTGCCGCGCTCCCAGCGGAAGACCTGCCCGACCGCCAGTTCCAGCTGTAACCGGACGACGCTCGCGAGCACCTCGCGGCGCAGCAATCCCTCGTCGACGAGCAGCCGGCCGAGCGACCGCCGCGGCACCGCGACAGCCTGCCGTGCCATGGCGGCATCCAGCACCGCGGCGTCGAGGTGCCCGCGCTCGACGAGCAGCTCCCCCAGACGCGGCGCCCCTGGAGCCCGGGCAGCGACGAGCGCTCCTTCGTGAAAGCCGAAGCGCGCCTGGTGGCCGTCACGCTCGAGCTCGAGCGTCCCGGTACGCTTGCCCAGATGTATGAACTGGAGGACATCGCCAACCGCGACATCCTCCAGGCTCCCGGAGATCGACATCGATCGTTGACTCTATACCCCGTGGCCCCGCGGAGTCGGCTACGGGCGCCACATCGAGGTCGAACCCCGGGCGTCGTTTTTGCGTAACGCAGGAGGAATGAGGTTCCTCCCGCACCCCAGTGCCTGGTTGGCACTCGCACTCCCGCTTGCCGTCTGCCCCCCGGCCGGCGGTGCCGCCGGCCCCTGGGTCGAGAACGCCGAGGCGCGCGCGCGCCTGATCGGCGACGCCACCGGCCTCGGACTCGAGTTCGAGCTTCAGCCGGGCTGGCACGTCTACTGGAAGAACAGCGGCGACGCCGGATACCCGCCCCGGATCGACTTCTCGCGCACCCCCGCGCTCGCCGGAGCAAGTCTGCTCTTCCCCGCACCGCGGCGCTACGACTTGGCCGGCGGCCTGGTGAGCTTCGGCTACGAAGAGCATGTGATCTATCCGATCGCACCCATCACCCCGATCACCGCCCGGCTCCCAACCGTTGCCGGCGAGAAGTTGCCCGCCGTGCTGGCGCGCCTCGACTATCTCGTCTGCCGCGCGGAGTGCATTCCCCATACCGCCGAGCTCTCCCTCGACCTCGACTCTGACCGCGAGGGCAGCGCAACCGCAGGGGTGGCGACCGCAGCACGGCTCGCGGCAGCCCGCGAGGCCCTACCCAAGGATCCGGGGAGTGTCGCCGGGGCGCCACAGGTGAGCGTCCGGGCCGAACCGGGCCCGGCCTCGTCGCTGGTTCTCGTCCTTCAGGCGACCGGGGGATCGCTCCGCGCCGCCGGCACCGACCTCTTCTTCGAGGCGCATCCGTTCTTCGCGCTCGAACGGCCAGAGCTCTCGATTTCGGACGACGGGCTCTACTTCCGGGTGTCCTTTCGCCCGCTCGACGAGACCAAGCCGATGCCGGCGACGACCATCTTCGCCTGGACGCTGACCGGTCTCGAGCGTGCTCTCGCGAACCCCGACAGCACCCGCAGCGAGGGCGGCGACCCGTCTCCGGTCGCTCTGGCGGGATCGGCGAGGGTGGAGATCCCGCACCTCCGCACGTCGGACACGCGCCCCACTTCGGGCTTACGCCCCGGACTCGTACTCCCCCTGCTCGTCGCGGGAGTGTTGCTCGCCCTCTTTACGCTGCACCGCTTTCGCAACCGACGCGCCTGATCACGCTCGAGAAACCCATCACAACTTCGACGGAGGCTCACATGAAGTCGTTCACCCAGCTCGCCCACAGCATCACCCTCGCCGCGGTCGTCCTCGGAGGCGTTGTCCTGCCGCAACCGGTGCAGGCCGTGCTCGCGGTCGGCCAGGCGGCCCCCGCTTTCGAGCTCCAGGACCTCGACGGCAAGACCGTGTCGCTCGCCGCCTTCCGTGGCAAGACCGTGGTCCTCGAGTGGATCAACCCCAACTGCCCGGTGTCGAGCGACTACGCCGAGCGCAAGGTCATGACGACGACCGGCGCGGCACACCGGGAAATCGTCTGGCTGGCGATCAACAGCACGAACCGGACGCACGGCGACTTCGTCGAGCCGGCGGCGCACAAGGCCTACAACCAGAAGAACGGCATCGCCTACCCGGTGCTCTATGACTCCTCCGGCGACACCGGACGGGCCTACGGCGCCAAGACCACGCCGCACATGTTCGTCATCGATGCCACCGGCAAGGTGGTCTACAACGGCGCGATCGACAGCCGGTCGGATCCGAACACCAACTACGTCGATGGCGCGTTGACCGCGCTCGCCGCCGGCAAGAGCCCCGACCCCTCGACCACCAAGCCGGTCGGCTGTTCGGTGAAGTACTAGTCCGGACTGGCCTGGCGCGAAGCACTCAGAACGGACCGCCGAGCTCGCGGATCGTCTGCTTCCGCTTGACGCCGAGGCCGACGCCGTCGCCGAGCGGCAGCAGGACGGTCGCGAGCTGGGGATGGATCATGAAGTAGGGGTTGAAGCGCTCGATCTCGCGGGCTTCGGGGTCGTTTTCGGCGCGCAGCTTCGGATCGGCGATCGACCCGTGCCAGAGAAGGTTGTCGACGACGACGTATCCGCCGACCGCGAGCAGCGGCAGGGTGAGATCGAGACAGCGCCGGTAGTCTTTCTTGTCGCCGTCGATGTAGACCAGGTCGAACGGCCCGCGGACTCCACGCAGGACCTCGAGCGCCTCGCCTTCGAGAAGCTCGACGCGCTGGTGAACGCCGCCGGTTTCGAGATACTGGCGGGCGATGGCGATCCGGGCGGGATCGCGTTCGATCGTGACAACCTGGCCTTCGCGAGCGCCGCGTGCGAGGCGCAGAGTGCCGTAGCCGATCGCCGCGCCGATCTCGAGACAGCGCCCCGCAGGGCGGCTCGCGGCCAAGGCCTCGAGCAGGCGTCCGAGGTCCGGCAGCGCGATCGGAATATCGTTCTCGCGGGCGTATCTCTCCATTTCGGCGATCAACGCGTCGCGAAACGGACGCAGCGACTCGAGGTATTTCGCCTGCGCCGGGCGCAGGATCGGCGACCGCTGGCGTCTGGTGATCCCTGCGGGTCCCTGCCTGACCCTTTTCGTCCCCATTCGTTCCTATTCGTCCGGCACGCCAGATCGCCAGGCGAGAAGCTCGATACTGATCGACCGCTCCTCGGACTGATTCCCGTTCCGCACCAGGAAATTCGGTTCGATCCGGATGTCGCAGTCGACTGGGGTGGCGGTCGTCGGCACCGGGATGAGGATCTCGACTCCGCTGCCATTCGGCTCCGGTTCGCCTGGGAGCTCCGCCTGGAAATCTCCGCAGGAGGACTTCAGGCGGATCTTCGACGTCGCCTCCTCCGAGAGACGTTCGATTCTGCCGCTTCCCCCCGCTGGCAGGCCGAGGCGCAGGAGTATCTCGCCGGGACCCTGGAGCGGGCCGATCTGGAAGGTGCCGGGCCCGGCGCCCGCGAGCGGCCGGCGGGCCACGATCTGGCGGTCCCGCCCCGGCTCGACCGGCAGCCAACTCGGCGAGAACCGCACGCCGGGCGCCGCCGGCGAAGGCTCGGGTACGCGCACGCTGGCGACCGGATACTCGAATTTCGCGACCTCCGGGCTCGCCGAACGTAGCCGGAAGCGGCCACCCTTGCCGTCGTGAAGTCCCGCCGTCAGCGTGTAGAGACCGGGGGCCAGCGGTTCCGCGACCGCCGATTGGTGGACACGAACGCTGTAGGCGATCTCTCGTCCGGACAGAAACCCGGCGGGGAGAGCGTGGTCGAAGGTCCGCAGGACCGAACCCGGCTCGTCGACGAGATGCAGGAAGACCTGCGGCACGACTCCCGGTTCGAGGTCGACGAGGGGGATGATCCGCAGCGAGAGCTCGACGAAGGCTCCGAGCTGCAGCTCGAGCTCGGCCGGCGCCACGGCGATCTCCGCCACCGGCTCGCCGGCTCTGCGACAGGCGGTGAAGGCAAGGCACGCCAGAAGGAGTGCGGATAGATGGAGTGCGGGCAGAAGTACCGCGGAGAGGAAGCGGGCGCGCATCAGCGGCCGGCCTCGGCGTCGGGAAAATAGGTGGCGCTGCAATGCGGGCCCTCCCAGACGGTCGCGGAGCGGATCTCGGCGCTCGGCAGCCGCTCGCGCATGCGCTCGCAGAACCACGTGGCGAGCCGTTCGGTCGTCGGACTCACCGCGTCGAAAGGCGGCACCGTGTTGATGTCGCGGTGATCGAGCAGCCCGGCGAGGTCGAGCAGCGCGCGCCGGGCAGCGACGAAGTCGAACGCCATGCCTTCGCCGTCGAGCTCCATCGCGGCGATCTCGACCGAGACCCGCCAGCTGTGACCATGCGCCGGCTCCATGCCGCCGCGATAGGAGAGCAGGTGATGCGCCGCTTCGAAGGCGGCATGTACGACGACGCGATAGCGACCCACGCCCGAATCGTATTCGCTCGGCAGGCCCGCTGCAATCGGCCGGTGGCCTGAGTGCAAGCCGGAAGCCGCGCGCCGGGAGCGCTGGTAGACTCGGACGGACCCCTTCCCTGCCATGCAGACGACCATCGTTCTCCTGCTCCTGGTCTTCATGCTCGTCGCCTCGGCGTTCGAGTGGCTGGCGGTCGACGTCGTCGCGCTGACTCTGCTCGCGGCCCTCCTCGTCACCGGTCAGGTCAGTCTCGTCGAAGGGATCTCGGGGTTCTCCGACACGGCGGTGATCACCGTCCTGTTCATGATGATCCTCTCCGAGGCGGTCACCGACAGCGGCCTCGTCGCCCAGGTCGGGCATCGCATCAGCCGCCTCGCCGGCGGCTCGTGGGGAAGATCGGTCGCCCTGCTGCTCGTCGTTTGCGGCTCGATTTCGATGTTCATCAACAACACGGCGGCGGTCGCGATGTTCCTGCCGGTCGCCATCCAGATCGCCAAGCAGCACCGCAAGGGACCGTCGAAGCTCCTCCTGCCGCTCAACTACGCGGCGGTCATCGGCGGGACCTGCACCCTGGTCGGAACCTCCACGAACATCCTGGTGTCGTCGCTCGCCGAGGCCCGCGGGCTGCCGGCGATCGGCATGTTCGAGCTCTTTCCCATGGGCATCGTCTTCTTCGGCTGCGGCTTGCTCTACGCCGCGCTGCTCGTGCACTTTCTCCCCGAGCGCGGCGATGCCACGAGCCTGACCTCCAAGTACCAGCTCACGACCTTTCTCACCGAGGTCAAGGTCCCGGCGGGCTCGCGCCTGGTCGGACGGACGGTGGTCGATGAGAAAGTCAGCGACCGGTATCACCTGACCGTGCTCGAGATCCTCCGCGGCACGCGCAAGATCGCCTTCGACCTGCGCAACACGCCGCTCGCGCCGGAGGACATCCTCATCGTGCGCGGCACGATGGAGGACATCGTCCAGTTCAAGGAGCAGCAGCAGCTGCTGCTGCTCTCGGACATCAAGCTCTCGGACGCCAACCTCTCCGACGAGGACAACGTGCTCGCCGAGATGCAGCTCTCGCCCTCCTCGACGCTCGAGGGCACGTCGCTGCGCGAGATCGACTTTCGGCGGCGGTTCGGCGCCTTCGTCCTCGCGCTCTCGCGCACCGGCGAGCTGATCCGCGAGAAGCTCTCGCTCATTCCTCTCAAGCGCTGGGACACGCTGCTCGTTTTCGGCCCGCGCCGCAGCGTCGAGCAGCTCTACAAGCTCGACGACTTTCTGCCGCTGCAGGAGGTCGACCTGCGTCTGCGGCTGCACCGGCGCTGGTGGCTGCATGCCGCGGCGCTCGTCGGGACGGTCGTCGCCGCGACCTTCTTCGATGTGCCGCTGCTCCAGGCTGCGCTGGTGGCGATCGTGGTCCTGCTGGTGACCCGGGCGGTACGCATCCAGCGCGTCTACCGATCGGTCAACTGGTCGGTCTACTTCCTGCTCGCGGCGACGCTGCCCCTGGGGATCGCGGTGGAGAGAGTCGGCCTCGCGAAGCGGCTCGGGGACTGGATCGCTTCCGAGGGCGGCGACCTCGGGCCGTGGGCAGCCCTGGCTCTCCTCTACTTCGTGACCATGGTGCTGACGGAGGTGCTCTCGAATGCCTCGACGGCAGTGCTCATGGTGCCGGTGGCGCTGGCGACCTCGGCCGCGCTCGGAGTCGACACCCGGCCGTTCCTCATGGCTGTCGCCTTCGCAGCCTCGAACGGCTTCGTCACTCCGGTCGGGTATCAGACCAATGCCATGGTCTATGGCGCCGGCAACTACCGCTACAAGGACTTCCTCATGGCCGGCATCCCGCTGAACCTGCTGTTCTGGGTCCTGGCAAGCCTGCTGCTACCGGTCATCTGGCCGTTCAAGCCCTGACGCCACCCCGCGCGGGTCGGACCGGCGCCGGGCGGCGCTCGTCCACCACGAGGTGAAGCAGCGCGAGCACCGGGTGGTGGAGCAGCATGCGCGGACCGGCGAAGATCATCACTTCACGTACCCGCTGGCGCATCTCCGGGCGATAGCAGTGCACCCGGCAGTTGTTGCAGGTCGGCTTGGCTTCCCCGAACGGACAGCGCAGCAGGCGCTGCTCGGCGTAGACGCGCAGTTCCGCGCAGGCCGGGCAAAGCGCCCGGCGCCCGCCGGCTGCCCGGTCGTGCTGCCGGCCGCGGCAGGCGATGGCGATCATCGCATCGAGGGTTCGCCACTCGCGCCGGAGGCGTCCTGCGTCGAGCCGGTTCACGTTGCCTCCACCGGCAACCGTGCGCCCCGCCGAGGACCCCTCCCACGCTGCCACCGTCCGGCGGCGAGCGCCGAGAGCGCGGTGACCAGCGCCACGGCGCCGAGAATCAGGACCAACCGGTGCCAGGGCTGCCCGAAGGCACGCCGCTGGTCGACGATTCCGGCAAGCGTCCGCGCCCACTCGAGAGCACCCAGGAGGAGCAGCCCCTGCAGCCCGCGCAACGCGGCGACGCGGCGCGAGACGAGAAGGAGCGGCAGCGCCGCAGCGGCAATCGCGAGCAGGAGCTGGCCGCCACGCAGAAGGTGCGCGCCCAGCGTGAGCGCCGAGAGGACGACAGGAATGAGCAGAAGGTGCCTCATGAGCGGAATTGGATCAGGTCCCGCTGGCGGTTCTTATGACGCCGGTCAGGGTCGCGAGCGGTCGTTCAGACCCGGGCCGCGGCCGGGACCAGAAGCTGCTCGACCCGCGCCACGACCATCTCGAGGGCGACCCGGTTCTCGCCGCCCTCCGGCACGATCACGTCGGCCCAGCGCTTGGACGGCTCGACGAACTCGAGATGCATCGGGCGCACGGTGCCCATGTACTGTCGCAGCACGTCGGGAACCGCGCGCCCGCGCTCGGTGAGGTCGCGCCGGATCCGGCGCACCAGACGCACGTCGGCGTCGGTGTCGACGAAGACCTTGAAATCGAGCAGCTCGCGGATTTCGCGCTCGGCGAAGAGCAGGATCCCCTCCACGAGGACCACCGGACGTGCGGCGATCTGCCGCGACTCTGCGGTCCGACGGTGGCGCACGAAGTCGTAGACCGGAAGCTCGATCGCGCGCCCGGACTTCAGAGCGCGCAGGTGCTCGACGAAGAGCGGCGTGTCGATCGCGTCGGGGTGGTCGAAGTTGTACTCGAGGAGCTGGTCGGGGCTCTCCCAGTTGACGTCGCGGTAGTAGTTGTCCTGGGCCAGAAAGGCGATCCGGTCCGGTCCGACCGCCTCGAGGATCTCCCGGGCGACGGTGGTCTTGCCCGAACCGGTCCCGCCGGCGACACCGAGGATCATCGCGTTCATGATCCGGGATCCTATCCAACGGCGGCCCTCGGCTCCGCTCGAACCGCTTCAGACCGATTCAGGCCGCTTCAGACCCCTTCCGACCCCTTCCGACCCCTTCCGATCACTGCTGCGGGTCGGCTTCGGCTTCTCCGGGCGGACCATCCTCCGCCGCGCGCACGGTGCGCTGCTGTTCGTCCACGAGATCGCCGGTCGCCTGCGCCTTCTGGTCGGCGGTCATGTCGCTCCCCTGGATCTCCTTGTAGCGCTCCTCGTAACCGGCGGCCTTGTCCTCGAGCTCGCGCGTCTTCGCGGCTTCGCTCGTCCTGACCGGCTCCGGCTCGGCGGCGGTCTCGTGGGCCTTCGCCACCGGCTTGGCGCAGCCGGTGGCCGATCCCCCGGCCAGGGTGAGGCAGGCGACGAGGACGAGGGCCGGGCCTTTCGTGGGCGATGTCATTGCAGCCTCCTGAGGGTCCTGCTCGCGACGGTGGACCTGCACTCTAGCGCTGACAGCGTGGGCAGTAGAAGGAGCTTCTGCCGCCCTGCACGATGCGCCGCACGGTTGAGCCGCAGGCCCCGCAGGCCTCGCCCCCCCGCCCGTAGACGGCCAGCGAGCCTTGGAACTCGCCTTCACGCCCGGCGCCGTCGGTGAAGTCGTTCAGCGTCGTTCCGCCCTCTTCGATGGCGCGCTCCAGGACCTCGACGACCGCGTCGGCGAGCCTCTGCCAGCTCTGCGCGCCGATTCGCGCCACCGACCGGGCGGGGTGGATTCCGGCGCGGTTCAGGGCCTCGGTGGCGTAGATGTTGCCGACCCCGACGAGGAGCCGCCCGTCCATGAGAAAGCTCTTCACCGGCCCGCGCCGCCCCTGGGCCAGCCCGGCGAGCTGCGCGCCGGTGAGGACCGGAGCGAGCGGCTCGGCGCCGAGATGGCGAAAATGGCGATCGCTGCCGAGGTCGGCCGTCGGTGCGACGAAAGCGATCCCGAAACGGCGCGGATCCCGCAGGCGGAGCCGCTCCCCGCCGTCGAGGCGGAAGCTCAGGTGTTCATGGGTCTCGAGCGCTGCCGCCGTCGGCGCCAGCGTGAGCCGGCCGCTCATGCCGAGGTGGATCACCAGGGTCGCCCCGTGCTCGACCTCGACCAGCAGGTACTTGCTGCGACGACCGAGCCGCTCGATGCGCCGGCCGGCAAGACTCAGCAGGGACCCCCGGTCGAGCGGTTCGCGCAACGCCGGGGAGTGAATCCGGACCTCGAGCACCCGGCGGCCGGCAAGACGGGGCTCGAGACTCCTCTTCAGGACCTCGATTTCGGGCAGCTCGGGCATCGCCGCATTCTGTCCTCTTGACAAACTTCGCGGGATAGCGTAAAAAAGGCGTAAATGTACCAGGAAGCCACCCTCCCGCTCTTCCCCATGCTCCCCGCGGCAGGACGCCCGGCGCCGGATGCCGAGGCCTTGCGCCGCCGTGCCGGGGTCGATTATTTCGACCTGCTGGTGCGCGAGATCCTCAACAAGTCGAACCCATCCAGCGCCGCCCGTCTCCCCTTCGACTGGACGATCAACCCCTACCGCGGTTGCGAGTTCGGCTGCGTCTACTGCTACGCCCGTTCGACCCACGGCTTCTTCGAGTCGACGAGCCCGGACGACTTCGAGAGCCGGATCTTCGTCAAGCGGCAGGCCGCCGAGAAGCTCACCCAGCGTCTGCGCAAGAGCGACCTGCGCGGCCAGACGATCGCCATCGGCACCGCGACCGATCCTTACCAGCCGGCGGAGCGCCACTTCGGGGTGACCCGGTCGCTGCTCGAGGTCTTCTCCGGGGTCGAGGGGCTGAACCTCTCCATCACGACCAAGTCGCCGCTGGTCTTGAAGGACCTCGACCTCCTGGCGGAGCTCGATCGCCGCCATGCGATGGAGATTCACATTTCCATCACCACCCTCGACCGCGAGCTGGCGCGCAAGCTCGATCCGGCGGCGCCCGATCCGCAGGCGCGCCTGCGCGCCGTCGAACGGCTGGCCGAGGCCGGCATCGCCGTGACCGTCAACTGCATGCCGGTGATGCCCGGGATCAACGACGGTGAGGACGAGCTCGCACCGCTCTTCACTGCGGCGATCGCAGCCGGAGCGGTCGATGTCCACCAACAGGCGCTCTTCCTCAATCGCGCGAGCCGCGACAAGTTCTTCCCCTGGCTCAAGACGGAGTTTCCGCACCTCGTCGGGATGTACCAGCGCCTCTATGCCAGGGGCGACTATCTGGACGCCGCCGCCAAGGACCAACTGCTGGTGAACTTCCGCCGCCTGCGCCTGCAGCACGGCTTCCCCCGCGCCCAGGCCGCGCGAGCCTGACTGCGCTGACTGCGACGAGACCTGCCCTCGGGGCGCTGCATGGGCTGGCGCGCCCCGAGGGAGGGCGGCATCATTCGTCGCAGGTCGGGAAGGCGGCAGAGTCGAGGATCGGCGCGAAATCCGACCTCACCGGATTCCTATAGACCTTGGACGGAACGTCGGCCTGCGTGTCGGTCACCGTCAGCTCGACGCCGACGTTGGTGAGGCCGGCGGCGAATACCCAGTAGGCGTCGAGACTCGAGCCGCAGCCGTCGATCACCTTGACCAGCAGCTCGACGTTGTCCGGGCCGAAGAACCAGAATTCGCCGCTGTCGTCCGAGCTCTGGGCGGCGTGGGCCGCTCCGACGTGGCCGGCGAAGTCCTCCCATTCCGCTTCGACCTTGAACCTGCCGTCGTTGAGGCAGAGCGTCGTCGCGTCGGGCTGACAATCCGGCTCCGTGACCTCGACGAGCTCGAGCTCTTCGTCCTTGGCGAGGCCGATCCCGCGCAGGTACCACTTCTCGCCGACGCTGGTGGTCTCGATGGCCGAGCCTTCCAGGACTCTCAGCACGTTCGTGAAACTGCCGGCAGGCACGGTGAGGGTATCGGTCACGCTCACGATCTCGGCGAAATCGAGCGCCACTGCGGGGGCGAGCTCCTGAAAGTACCTTGCCCCTAGAAGTGGCACGCTCGGCATCTGGATTCCAGGCTGCGCGCCGTCGATTCCTGCGCGCCACGAACCGTGATGGTCGACGATCTGCCCGTCTTCATAGAAGTCGACATCCTCGCCGAAGTACCAGACATCACCGGTTTCGCGGCAGGTGGCGAAGAAGTTTCGCGACACCTCGAAGATCTCACCGTCAATCGACTCCCTCTCCTCGACGACGCGGGTGACCACGCCGTCGACCAGCTCGGTCACATCGAGGACCGTGATGATCAGCGAGACCTCGACGACCTCCCCCTCGTCCACCTCCTCGCCCTCCAGCAGGACGGCGTGTCCGACCCAGAGAGGAAAGTACGGGTTGCTGCCCGAGGCCGTGAAGGTGCAGAGCTCGCGGTGAAACTCCGAGGTGTAGACGGGATCGTGGGCGAGGGCGAGGCTCGGGAGCGCCGCCAAGGTGACCGCTGCGACGAGGCGGGCTGCCCAAGAGATGAAGCCGGGTGCGTGTTCGGTGTGAGCCATCGAACTCCTCCGTTTCCAGGCCAGCCCGTGACGGTCATCTCGCAAGCCATTTCGCGGGATCGAAGGGCTGGTATTGTCTTTGGATGCGGAGGTGGAGCAATTCCTTCGTGACCGTTGCCTGCCTGGTGCTCTGCGGCTACGGCGCGGCGCCTGCTGGCAGTGCGAGCGCTGCCGGCCCCCCGACCCCAGCTCCAGGCGCCGTCTTCGCCGGTCAAACCCTCTCCGACGCACTCCTCACGCTCCAAGCCCAGGGCTTGGCGCTCGTCTACACCAGCCAGGTGGTTCTGCCCGGGATGAAGGTCCCTACCGCGCCGCGCGCAACCACGCCCCGCGCGATTCTCGATGAGTTACTCGCGCCGCACGGCCTGCGCGCGCAGGAGGAGGCCGGCGGGGTCCTGGTTGTGGTGCCGATCGTCCCGGAGAAGACGGTGGGCTCGGTGCAGAGCGGTTCGATCGTCGCCGAGTTGCGGGCGAGCGGCGACCTCCGCGCCGTCCGCAGCGCCTCCGCCGTCGTCTTCGCGCCCGGCCCGATCGAAGTCGAATGCGCAATCGACGGGCGCTGCCTGTTCCCCGAACTAGCGCCGGGCGCCTACACCCTGCAGACGCACGCGCGCGGTTTCCTCGACGCGGACGTAGAGGCGGTGGTGGTGACACCCGGGAACACGACCCGGCTGGTCATCGAGCTCCAGTCCGAGCCCTACGTCCACGATGAGATCGTCATCCAGTCGAGTCGGCTCTCCCTGCTCCAGCTCGAGCCGGCGGCGCCGATCTCGATCGGCCGCGCCGAAATGGAGCGTGTTCCGCATCTCGGCGGAGACCTCTTCCGGGCGCTCTCGCTACTCCCCGGCATCACCGCCAACGACGTCAGCGCGCGGTTCTCGATTCATGGCGGGCGACGCGATGAGGTCGCGGTCGTGCTCGACGGCCAGGAGCTCTACGACACCTTTCACCTCAAGGACTTCGACGGTGCGCTGAGCGCCGTTCCGGCAAAGAATCTGGGCAGCGCCAACCTGATCACCGGCGCCCTGGACGCGAGCTACGGCGACCGGATGGGAGGAGCTCTCGACCTCGCGACGATCGAGCCCCGGCAGGCGAGGCGGACCCTGCTCAGCCTGAGCTCGGTCGATGCACTCCTGCAGGGCTCGGGTCTGCTGGCGAACGACCGCGGCAGCTGGCTCGCCTCTGGCCGGCGCGGTTTTCTCGATCTCGCGGGACGGGCGATCGGAACCGAGAATCCGGCGCTCTGGGATCTCCTCGGGAAGCTCGAGCTCCGGCTTGGCGACCGGCAGATCCTCTGGCTCCGGGTTCTCGCGACAGGCGACGATCTCGACTTCGAGGAGAACGTCGACGGTGGCACGAAGCGGCTCCAGAACGACTATGACGACCGCTATGCCTGGCTGCGGCACCAGGGAATCCTGTTCGAATCGCTGCTGGTGGAGTCGGGTGTCTCGTGGACGCGGATCACCCGCGATCGCAACGGCACCGAAACGGACGACAAGGGCACCTTCGCCATCGCCGACAAACGCCGGACGGACGTCGACGCGCTCTCGCAGACCTTCAGTCTGGCGCCCAGCCCGGCGCATCTCCTGCGCTGGGGCTGGCAGCTGCGCGACTACGACGCCGCCTTCGACTACCGCAACCGGATCGATCCGGAGTTCGAGCTCCAGGGCTCATGGACGGCGACGCGCGACGAGGAGAATTTCTACCGGGGCGACCAGCGGAGCCGTCATACCGAGGTCTGGCTCTCCGATCGTTTCGCGCCCCTCGAGGCGCTCACCATCGAGCTCGGCGTGCGCTACGACCGCCATTCGCTTCCCGACGAGACCCTGCTGAGCCCGCGCGCGAGCGTTGCCTGGTCGCCCAGGCCGGCGAGCGTCCTGCGCGCCTCGTGGGGGCAGTTCAGGCAGAGCCAGCGGCCGTTCGAGCTCCAGGTCGAGGATGGCTCGGAGACGCTCGCTCCGGCGGAGCGCGCGCGGCACTGGGTGGTGGGATGGGAACAGCTCTTCGCCAGACCCGGCGCTTTTCTCCGCGCCTTTCGCTTCGAGCTCTTCGAGCGCCGAGTCGACACTCCGCGCCTTCGCTTCGAGAACGCGCTCGAGCAGATCAACACCCTGCCCGAGATCGAGCCCGACCGGATCCGCATCGTCCCCGACGCGGGCTCGGCGCGGGGGGTCGAGGCCGTCCTGCGCGGAGCGCTGGGCCCCCGGGCCGGCTGGTGGATCGTCTATTCGTATTCCAGGTCCACGGAGGAGCTCGAAGGCCGCACGACCCCCCGCCAAACCGATCAGCCGCACGCTCTCTCCCTCAACCTGAACCTCCCTGCGGGAGCGCATTGGAACTTCCATCTCGCCTGGCGCTACCACACCGGGTGGCCCACGACGCCGGTGACGGCGACGACGGTCGAAGACGAAGGCGAAACGGAAGTCGTGCCGGCGCTCGGCACGCTGAACAGCGAGCGCCTGCCGGTCTACCACCGGCTGGACCTTCGCGCGAGCCGCAGCTGGCGGCTCCGCGGCGGCGAGCTGGAGCTCTTCTTCGACGTGCAGAACGTCTACGATCGGCGGAACGTCGCCGGTTACGATCTCGGCATCAACGACGAAGGCACCGGCATCACGCTGCCCGAGGAGCATTGGCCCGGGATCTTCCCCTCGGTGGGGATCTCCTTGGCGTTCTGAGCCGCTCGCGTGCGGGCTTGCTTCGTCCCCCTGCTCCGGCCGAGCTCAGCCCCCGTCGCCCTGGCGCAGGCGCACCCGCAACGTTCCGTCGACGCTCTCGCCCGCGAGGTCGGCGCCGGCGAGCACGACGAAAACGGCGCGATCGGGACGCAGGCCGGCTGTCGAGCCGTGCAGGACAATGTCGTCCACCGAGCGGTCGATCGCTGCCGCCGAGAGCTCGATCTTCCAGCCGGTCTCACGCCCGATCCAGCGCAGGAACTCGCCCAGGGTCCGCCCCTCGATGTCGAAGCCGGGCGCACGATCGAGCACCCAATCCCACTCCTGGCCGTGCGCCGCGATCTCGCGGCGGCGAATCGATCCATCTTTCCCGACCAGGAGCTCGATTCCGGCGATCGCTGAAGCCGTCGCGCCGGGGCGAACGACCTGCACCTCACCCTCGCGCACGCGCACCTCGAGTTGCGGCTCGGCCTCGGAGCGGCGCACCGAGAACTGGGTCCCGATCTCCACGACGTTGCCGAACGGCGTGACCACCTCGATCCGCGCACGATCTCCTTCTCCGCCGGCATGGTCGATGTAGACCGCGCCACGTTCGAGCTCGATCCGCCCGGCGGAGAGCAGCCGCATCCGGGTCGCTTCGGCGAGGCGCAACGAAGCCCCGCCTGGCATGCGCAGCGCGACTCCTCCCGCTTCGCCCGCGCCCGGCTTCACAGTGCCGTTCGTCGTCAGCCGGCTGCCCACCGCCACCACGTCGCCCGCCGCGATCGCCCGGGCCGGAGCGAGATCCGGACCCCCGGCGATCGGCGACTCGACCTCGACCTGGCCGTGCACCCGATCGGCACGGGCAGTGACCGCGGCGGCGGTTCGGCCGGTGACCATCCACCAGGAGGCGACTCCGATCGCTGCGACCACAGCGGCCGCGGCGGCCCAGGCCGGCCGGGAGAAGAGCGGCCGGCGGGCGCGCACGACCGTCCACGGGCGCTCCGCGACCGGGCGCGCGCCGAGCGGCGCTGCGAGCTGCTCTTGCCAGGCGTCGCGCGCCGCCGCGGCGATCCCGGCGAGGTCTTCCGCCGGCAGGACAGGCCGTTCTCCGGCCTCATTCAGGAGTCGGCGGATCGCCGCCTCCTTCTCGGACTCGGAAGCGATTTGTCGTCGTTCAAACATGATCCGTATTCCCCCATGGAACGGCGCTCGCCATGGCCGAGGGCTCGAGGTCTTGCGTCAAACGGTCGTAGTGTCCACGAAATCCGATTCGTGCGCGCGTGAGAAGCGACTCCGTGGCTTTCGGCGGCATCCCAAGAGCGGAGGCGATCTCCTTGACCGAGGCGTTCTCCAGGTACTTCATCGACAGAACGCGCGCATGGTGTGGCGGCAACAGGTCGAGCGCGAGGTGGACGAACCGTGCGCGCTCCTCGCGCAGCAGCTGCTCCGTCGCCCCTTCCGCAGCCGGACTCCCGGCAGCGGGGCTCGGCTCGCGCTGCTCCGGCAGCGGCACCTCTCGCCGGAGGCTCTTCTGGCGGCGGAAGTGCATCGCGATCTCGTTGCGGCAGCAGGCGCAGAGCCAGGTGAAGAAGGCCGCTTCTCCTCGAAACGTCGCCAGGCTCGCGAGCGCCTTGCAGACCGTCGTCTGGACGATCTCGCGCACGAGCTCGCGATCGCCGCGCAGGCGGGAGGCGGCGAAACGATAGAGCGCCGGCAGGCAGGAGGAGGTGAAGCGTTCGAACGCCACCGCGTCGCCGGCGCGCAGCCCTGCGGCGAGATAGCGGTCGTCGAACTCGGGCTGCGGACGAAGCTCCTGGTCTTCGGCTGTGTCGCCCCACATGGCTGCCAAAGTTTCTCCCCATAGTCCCGAGTAGCCGTCCATACCCGGAGATAGATGCGCGAGGCGACCCGTTCCTTCGTGCGGCAGAAGGCACGTTCGCCTTCGACCGCCAGCCTACTTTCCCGCGAGCGCGAGGACCAGGGCGGCGAGGGCGGCGTCCGGCTCTCCGGAGTCGCCCTTCAGACGGCGCTCGGTCTCGAGCACCCGCGCCGGCAGGGTGTCGAGGGTGGCGGCCGGAATACGGCCGGCCGCGAGGTACGCCTTGTGGAGGCGAAAGGGATGGAGCCCGGCGAGCGGGTTCTTCGCCAACCCTGGAACCTCCCCCTGCATCGGCTCGGCCCACCGGTTCTTCCAGCGGTTGTAGTCGCGCTCGGCGGCCGGCGCCTTCACCGCCGTGACAATGCCGCGGATCGCAACCACCTGCCGGCAGAAGGCGGAAAGCAACCCGAAGAACTGCAGGCGCGCCGTAAGTGGATCCTCGGCGCTCCCCAGGTAACGCTGGAGTTTCGTCAGCGCCTCCGCGGCGCGCCCGGTACCGATCGCCTCAATTAGCTGAAAGATGTCTTCCTGTCCGCGGTCCTCGACGTTGCTCCCCACGAGCGCGACTTGAATCGGCGCGCCACCCGAAAGCGCTGCAAGCTTTCGGTATTCACCGGCGAAGCGTGCGGTCGAGTCGGCGTCGATCTCCTTGCGCTCGCCGAACCCCTCCTCCAAACGCAGGGTCCTCTTCGCCAGCGCATCGAGGGCAGGGCGCTCGATCTTCACTCCGGTCTCGCGCTCGAGCTCGGCCGCGAGTGCCTGCAGCCCTTCGAATCCCTGGCGTCCAACGGTGATCTCGCCGGCGAAGGCGACCGCCTCGCGCCGGGTGAGCGCCTCGACCACCGGATGGCCTTCCGCGACGGCGCTCTCGATCAGCACTAGGGCATGGCGATCCGGCAGGCCGTCGCGCACCAGATCGGCGACCAGCGAGGCGGCGCTTTCGCCGAGTCCGCGCAGGCCCGACCCGACCGCCGCCGCGAGCAGCGGCAGGAGCTGAGAGCGCACGTCCTCCACGCCACCCTTGCCTTTGCCGGCGCCGCGCGCCTTCCCGGCGAGGAGCGGATCCGGGAGCGCCGCGAGGGCGCGCTCGAAGCCGAGGGCCACCGGATCGAGATCGAACAGCCGCAGAACCTGCAGGAGCCGTGTCGCGGCGTCGCGCGCCTTGCCGGAGAGGTCTTCGGGCCCGCCGCTCCAGGGCAGCTGCTGGCGGACCTCCTCGAAAAGCGCCGCCGCCGTCGCGCGGTCGGCGAAGACCCCGCTCTCGACCACGGCGACGACTTTGCCATCGGCGAACAGCGAAAAGGTACGCAGGTCGGCGGCGACGTCGGCGATCTCGTCCGGCCGCCGGACGACCTGCGGCAAACAGCCAAGCTCCTTGCCGAGCGCTTCGGCCAACCGGAGCCCCATTGGCTCAGCCAGGGCCCGGCTACCGTGGACGAGATAGACCGGCTGAAGGCGACCGGCCGCGATGGCCTTCAGGATCGATTGCAGGGGTTACTTCTCCGGCTCGAGCGCTGCAGTCGCCGTGATCGCCGCAAGAGAGAATTCACCCGAATCCTCCGCCGGACCCCAGACCGGAACTTCGAGGACACCGAGCTCCTCCGCCGAGAGCCGCTCCTCTTCGAAGTTGAGATCGACCGAGTTCCACGACCCACAGCGGGAACAGGAGTCGCTCCAGTCGGCATAGCGCTGGTGGCAGACCCGGCAGAGGTATTCGGCGCTGCCGATATCCAGCTGGCGCAAACAGGCGCCGAACGACTCGACCGCCCGCTGGAAGTCGCCGCGCCGGTGATGAATCCGGCCGAGCAGGAAGTGGTAGGTCGGAGAGGACTTGATGCGTTCTTCGATCCCGCCGAGCTGCTTTGTCGCTTCCTCGAGCATCTCGAGGCGATAGTAGAGGCGGCCGAGGTAGAAGCGCGGCAGGAGGTCGTTGTCGGCGGTGGCGATGAGGGCGCGCAGGGTCTCGATGGCGCGCATCGGTTCTTCCTGCTCGATGAAGTAGTCCTCGATGCGCTGCAGAAAGACCGGACTGCCGGTCTCCTGATACCCGGCGCGCCAGGCGGCGATGCCCTCCGCCTCGCGATCCTCGAGGAGCTCGGCCTCGCCGAGCATGATGCGCGCCGGAATGAACCTCGGCTCGTGCGCGAGAAGACTGCGGAACAGCGCCGCCGCCTCGGCGGACTTGTCTTCCTCGAGCAGGCGCACCCCTTGCTGGTAGGTGAGTCCCTGGGCGAGGCTCGATTCGCGCGCCAGCGCCGCCGAGTCCCCGCTCTCGTTCAAGAGCTCGGTGATGCGCTCGTGAAACTCCCCGGCCGCGACGAACTCACGGGCCGAGAGCGCCGCGGCACGCCGGCCGCGCAGCACCTCGAGGCCGAAGCCTGGGAAGTCGCGTACGATTCGGGATTCTGTCTCGCGGGCGATCTCGACGTCGCCGCGTTCGCGATAGTCGGCGGCGAGATGGTAGAGGAGGCTCACCGAACGGGGGTAGGTTGCGGCGGCACGGCGATGCACTTCGGTCGCTTCCTCGGTGCGCCCGAGATGACGCAGAACCTCGCCATAGCGCAGCTGACCGGTGAAGTGATCGGGCTCCCCGGCGAGAAAGGTTTCGAGCTCGGCGGCAGCCTTGCCCCACTGGGCGTCGGCCTGGAAGTCGACGGCGCGCCGAAGCGTACTCTCGAGACTCTCCTCCTCGCGCTGCCGCCTGCGATCGCGGCGCTGACTGAGATCCCGGCGCAGGGTGTCGACGACGAGGGTCACCCCGGTGGGCAGGAACCCGGCGAGGAAGATCGCCAGCAGCGCTCCCCAGAGTGGAACCGAGGCCTCCGGACCGAGGTGGAAGCGCTCATGCAAGAGCTCGCGGTTGTTGGTGTGCAGAACGACTGCGTAGACCACCCCCGCGACCGCGAGCAGGAGCCCGATGAAGGAACGGACGCGCATGGGGGGCAACGGCCGCCCTCGGGCCGGAAAGGCCCTGGGTCAAGCCTCCGAAAGCAGGCCTTTCTCGAGCAGCTCCTGGGCCTCGACGCTGTACTTGGCCCAGGGAAGCGCTTCGAGCCGCGCCTGCCCGATCTGCTGGCCGGTGTGCATGCAGAAACCGTACGACCCCGTGTTCAGGCGCTCGATCGCGAGATCGATCTGACGCATGAGCTCGCGCTCACTGTCCGAAATCGAGAAGGCCAGCTCCCGGGTATAGGCGTTGTTGGCGCGGTCGACGAGATCCTCGGTCGGACTGTCGTTGGACTCCTGGCCGCTGCGCAGGTCCTTCTGGTACATCGCCAGAATCTCCTGCTTTTTGACCAGCAGACGCTCGCGCTGACGCTGCAGGAACTCGGCCGGGAAAACCGGTCGACCACCCGCGGGCTGCGCGAACCTCGACTCACCGACCCGAACCGACTCGCGCAAAAAGGGGCGCTTGGCCGCCGGCAGCGCCCGCATCGCGGATACGGGACGCGAGATCGGGTTGACGACCGGAGGCGCCGCCGTGGCCGCAGTGCCCGCCTTGACCGCGCTTTTCCCTTTCGCTACCGGTACCTCGGGCCGCCGTAGCGGATGCCGCTGGGCAGTCGGAGCGATGGGAGCGGTTGGAACCTTGGCAGCGGTTGGAGCCTTCGAAGCGATCTGGGAAGTCCGCACCCCCCGCGCCGGCGAGACCGGTTTCGCGCTCGGTGCCTTCGGCTTGGCGCCAGCCTTCGCTTTCGGCCGCGGCGCCGCCGTCTTGACGGCTGCGGACCTTGCTGCCGCGGGCTTCTTCGCCGCGGGTTTCCTGGCGGTCGCCTTCTTCGCCGCCGCCTTCTTCGCCGCCGCCTTCTTAGCCGCCGCCTTCTTGGCCACGGCCTTCACGGCCTTCGGCGCGGGCTTCTTCGCGACCGGCTTCGCGGGCCTCCTGGCGGAACCTCCCGCCGTCTTCTTCGCCAATTTCGCGGCGGACTTGCGCACCGGACGCGCCGAGCTCTGGGGCTTCGTCCCGCGCTTGGCGCTCTTGCCGGAAGTCTTCATTCTCTTGGGTGCCACCCATCGCCTCCTCGCAGCTGCCCCTTCGACCGGGCCTCAAGGTCCTACTTCAACGTCGCGCGATGATAGTTGATTCCCGCGACGATCGAAAGCGCGCGATAGAGCTGTTCGAGAAGCACCAGCCGGGCCAGGTGGTGCGGCAGGGTCATCCGCCCGAGCGCGAGACGCAATCGGCACGATTCGAGGAGTGCCGGATCGAGACCGACATCGCTGCCGAGGTAGAAAACGACCGGGTGCGGCCACTCCGCGCGCCAACGCTCGACCTGCTTCGCGAGCTCTTCCGAAGTCCACAAGGCGCCCTGTTCATCGAGCGCCACGAGAAAGGCCGGTTTCGGAGTCGCCGCCGCGAGCGCTTCGCCTTCGAGCCGCCGCCGCGAGCGATCCTCCCCGGCGGCGGCGACCCGGATCGCCTGTTCGCGGATCGGAACGAAGGCCTCGATGCGGCGCCGATAGTCGGCCGACAGCGACTCCCAGGGCTCCGGCGAGTGGCGCCCGGCCCAGATCAGCTGGAACTTGAGGCTCACTATTCGGCTTTGGACCGCGGCCCGTCGTCGGCAGCGTCGTGGAGGAACTCCTGCCATTCGTCGACGAAAGCGAGCGATCGCAGGTCGCTCATCCGGTCGAGAAAGAGGACGCTGTTCAGGTGATCGTACTCATGCTGCACAATGCGGGCCTCGAAGCCCTCGACGACGCGCTCACGGAGCCGGCCGGCCCGGTCCAGGCCGCGCAGGCGCACCGCCGGGTGGCGCGGCACGAGGCCACGCAGGTCGGGAATCGACAGGCAGCCCTCCCAGTCGAAGACCTGCTCGCCCGAGAGTGGCTCGACCATCGGGTTGACCACGACGGTGAGCGGGATCCCCCCAGCCGGATCGTCTTCATCTTCGGCTTGGTAGACGAAAAGCTGCCATTCGAGACCGACCTGGGGTGCGGCGAGGCCGACCCCGTCGGCGTCCTCCATCGTCTCGATCATGTCGTCGATCAGCTGCTGCGCGCCAGGCGAGGCGAGCACCTCCGGCGGGACCGGCGCGGCCGGGGTGCGCAACACCGGATTGCCCATGCGAACGATCGGCAGAACCGCCATAAGATCCCCTCTCTCCGCATTTTAGCGCCTCGGGGAGGCCGCGGTCGCCATGGTATTCTGAAGCCTCCATGACGGCTTGGACTTCCGAAGAAGAGCAGCGTCGCCGTCGGCGTCAGCGGATCCTGCGCGGCCTGCTTCTGGGGGGAGCGGCGATCGGCCTCCCAGCGGTCATCAACGCCACGATCGCCCGCCGGGCGCGGCGCATCGAACCGACCGTCTGGGGCCGGCGGCACCGTTACGCCTGGGATCTGGCCGACGTCGTTTTTCAGCGCCTCGGGGCGGGCGATCCGATCGTCCTGCTGCATTCCTTCGGGCCCGGGCACGACTCGCTGGAGTGGCGCCGCGCGGCCGAGCGGCTGGCCGAGAGCCATCAGCTCTTCGCCCCCGACTTCCCCGGCTGGGGTCGGTCCGAGCGCCCGCCCACGGCGCTCGACGCCGAGCTCTATATCGAGTTCCTGCTCGACTTTCTCGACGATGTCGTACGGCGCCGCGCGGTGCTGGTCGCCTCGGGCCTCACCGCCGCCTATGCCGTGCAGGTGGCGGTCGACCATCCCGAGTTGGTCCGCGGCCTGGTACTCGCCTGCCCCGTCGGGATCGATCTCGCGAGCGAGGAACCGGACCTGAAGGACGCAGTGATCCATCGTCTCCTGAAGCTGCCGATCTTCGGCACCTCGGCGCTGAATCTCTACACGACCCGCAAGGGCATTCAGCGCTACCTCGCCGAAGAGGTCTATTCCGATCCGGATCAGGTGACCGACGCGCTCGTCGATCATCACTACCGCGGCGCCCACGAGCCCGAGAATCGCGCGGCGCTCGCCGCCTACCTTTCGGGCTACCTCAACCACCGCATCGGCCCGGCGCTCGCTCGCCTCTCAACGCCGACGCTGCTCGTCTGGGGCCGGCAGGCCGCAAACCCGCCCGTCGAGTCGGCCGACCTCTGGCTGTCGGCGATCCACAACGCTGAACTCGAAGTGATCGAAGGCGCCGGAACACTGCCGCACGCCGAAGCAGCGGTGGCCTTCGCGGAGCGCATCGGTCCGTTCGTCGAGCAGTTGCCTGCCGGATGACCGTCCCCAGATTCCCGCGGGTGCCTGCGGGCTACCCGTTTCCGCAGTTGGAGGAGGCGGTGCTCGATCTCTGGCGAAGCGAGCGCATCTTCGCGCGCTCGGTGGAGAAGAACGCCGGCGCCCAGGAGTTCACCTTCTTCGAGGGACCGCCGACCGCCAACAACACGCCGCACGTCGGCCACGTCCTGACCCGGGTGGTCAAGGACCTCTTCCCGCGCTTCCAGACCATGCGCGGCAAGCGCGTCGCCAGGAAGGCCGGCTGGGACACCCACGGGCTCGCGGTCGAGATCGAGGTCGAGAAGCGCCTCGGCCTCTCCGGCAAGAAGGACATCGAGCAACTCGTCCCCGGCGACCCGCGAGCTTCCATCGAGCAGTTCAACCGCGCCTGCTACGACTCGGTGATGACCTACGAGCGCCAGTGGCGCGCCATGACCGAGCGCGTCGGCTACTGGGTCGACCTCGACGACGCCTACTTCACCTACTCGAACCGCTATATCGAATCGGTATGGTGGGCGTTGGGAAGGCTTCACGAGAGCCAGTTGCTGTTCGAGGGCCACAAGGTCCAGCCCTACTGCGCCCGCTGCGGCACGACGCTGTCGTCGCACGAGGTCGCCCAAAACTACAAGGAGATCGAGGATCCCTCCATCTGGGTGCTCTTCCCGGCCCGGCCCGGGCGTCGCCTGAAGACGGTCGACGGCAAGGAGTTCGTCGTCCCGACCGACTTCTACCTCGTCGCCTGGACGACGACGCCGTGGACGATGCCGGGGCATTCGGGCATCGCCGTCCATCCCGGACTCGTCTATCGCGTCGTCGAGCATCCGACCCACCCGGGGGCGCGCCTGCTCTTCGCCGACGCGATCGAGGTTCCGATCCCGTACGAGATCGAGATCGATGGCAAGCGCCAGCGACGGGATCTGCGCGACCAGCCTGCCCTCCTGCAACTGACCGGCGAAGCTCTCCAGGGCCTGCGCTACGACCGTCCCTACCTCACCGAACCCTTCGACGAACGACAGACTCCCGGTGACGCTCCGCACCCACCGCCCTCCGATGAGAACGGTTGGCTGGTCGTCACGGCCGACTACGTCACCTCGGCCGACGGCACGGGCCTCGTGCACACGGCGCCGGCGTTCGGCGCCGACGACTACGCGACGGGACTGAAATACGGCCTGCCGCTCTTCAAGACGGTCGAGGCGGACGGCAAGATCTCACCGAAGAAGGGACTGGAGCGCTTCGCTGGGTTGTGGTTCAAGGATGCGGACAAGGAAATCACGCGCGATCTCAAGGAGCGCCAGCTTCTCCTCCATACCGATCGCTTCAAGCACAGCTACCCTTTTTGCTGGCGCTGCGATACACCCCTCCTGCAGTTTGCTTCGAAGAGCTGGTTCGTCAAGACAACGGCGATCCGCGACAAATTGGTGGCCAAGAACCTGACGATCGACTGGCATCCGGAGGCGATCGGCAAGGGGCGCTTCGGCAACTGGCTCGAAGGGGTCGTCGACTGGGCGTTGTCGCGCAAGCGCTACTGGGGCACGCCGCTGCCGATCTGGAAGTGCGACCTCTGCCCCGCCGAACGCGTCTTTTCCTCCTTTACCGATCTTTTCCACGAGGCCGGCAGGAAAGTGCCCGGGGACCTCTACGATCGTGCCCAGTTCGATCCGCACCGGCCGACGATCGACGACATCAGCTGGGAGTGCTACGGCTGCAGGGACCAGGGCAGGGACGGCATCTTCCGCAGAGTCGACGACGTCATTGACGCCTGGTTCGACTCCGGTGCGATGCCGTTCGCGCAGCACCACTATCCGTTCGAGAACGCTCAGCTGGTCGCGCCTTCGGGCAAGTTCGCCCCCGCCGACTTCATCTCGGAGGCGGTCGACCAGACCCGCGGCTGGTTCTACACCCTGCACGTTCTCGCCTGCGCGCTCTTCGATTCGGTCGCCTTCGAGCACTGCATCGTCATGGGGCATGTCAATGACGAGCAGGGGCGCAAGATGTCGAAGCGCCTCGGCAACGTCGTCGATCCGATGGGCGTCATCGCCGAGACCGGCGCCGACGCCATGCGCTGGTACTTCTACGTCAACGACCCCGAGCAGACGTCGCGCTTCTCGACGAAGCTGGTGCGCGAGGCGGCGCAGGGCCTGCAGCTGCCGATCTGGAACGCCCTCTCTTTCTTCACGATCTACGCGAATCTCGATGGCTGGGTCCCGCCGAGCGCGCAGCGCGATTCCAGTGAATCCGAGCGCGCCATTGCCTACCCCGACCGCACCGATCTCGATCGCTGGATCCTCAATCGCCTCGACGAGGAGATCGACCAGGTCGCGAGGCTCCTGGAGGGCTACCGGATCGCCGAGCCCGCGCGCCGGCTCGAAGAGTTCGTCGATGACCTGAACAACTGGTACATCCGGCGCAGCCGGGATCGCTTCTGGAGTGGTTCCCCTGCAGACGCTCTCGCCGGGTCGGACGCGAAAAGCTCGAACAAGGAAGCTGCCTATCAGACGCTCTACACGGTCCTCACCACCCTTGCCCGGCTGATCGCTCCCTTCACGCCTTTCCTCGCTGAAACGCTCCACGAGCACCTCGAACGAGGAATCCGCCTGGAAGCGACGCTGAGCGTCCATCTGGAAAGCTGGCCGGAGCGGCTCGAGATCGTTCCCGAGCCCGAACTCGTGGCCGCCATGCAGCTTGCGAAGCGCCTGGTCGGCCTGGGGCGCGTGGCGCGGGCGGAGCACGACCTGAAGAACCGCCAGCCGCTCGCTTCGGCGACGCTCGTCCTCGCCCCGGAGGTCTTCGGAGCCGACGTTCTCCCGCAGCTCGCGCGCGTACGCGGGCTGGTCCTCGACGAGTTGAACGTGAAGGACATCTTCTTCGCCGAACGCCGCAGCGACTTCGTGACCCACGAGGTCCGCCCCAACTTCCGCGTCCTCGGCAAGAAGCTCGGCGGGAGGATGAAAGCGGCGCAGGCGGCGCTTTTCGCCGCCGACGGCGATGCCCTGGCCGAGGCCCTGGCGCGCGACGGCAGGATCGAGATTGCGGTCGACGGCGAGCCGCTCGTCCTTCTTCCCGAGGATCTCGAGGTCCGGTTGATCGAAAAGGAGGGGATGGCGACGGCCAACGACGGCGAGCTTCTCGTCGCCCTCGACCCGCAGCTCACTCCGGAGCTCGTTACCGAGGGCCGGGCGCGCGAGGTGGTCAACCGCCTGCAGACGGCGCGCAAGGAGGCCGGGCTCGACTACGCCGACCGGATCCGCGTGCGCTACAGCGCGGCTCCCGACCTCGAAGCTGCGATCACTGCCCACCGCGCCTGGATCTCGGGCGAGACTCTCGCCGTCGACTGGCTGGCCGCCGATGATGGCGACTCAGGCCTCGCCCCGGCGGCGATCGACAACCTCGCCTTCGCCTTCGCCATCGATCGCGCATCCTGAGCCGGTCGTGGCGAGCTTCAAGCTTCAACCAGTGGAGGTGGCCGGACTCGATCACGAGGTGAAGTTCGTCTTCCGGGGCGCCGCGAGCGCGGCGGCGCGGGCGATCCTCCTGGGAGCCTGCCGGCGCGAGGAGCCCCACGCTGCCAGCCTCGTCGAGACGATCTACTTCGATGGACCCGGGCTCGAGTCGCTGGCGGAAAAGCTCGGCAGCGACTACCACAAATCGAAAATCCGGCTACGCTGGTATGACCGCTCGCCCGCGGTCTGGCTGGAGGTCAAACGCCGGGTCGGTAGCCGGCGCGAGAAGCTGCGTCTGGAGGTGGGGCCGCTGGCCCCGATACCGCTCGACGGCCGCGAGCTTTCGCTTCTGAGCCTGGATGCTCCGGCGCTCGCGAGGCTTTCCGGCCTGCTGTTCGACAGCGGCGAAACTCCGCCGCCGAGCCTGCGACCGGCGGTGCACCTTTCCTATCGCCGGGAGCGCTTCGTCGAACCGGCGTCGGGCCTGCGCATTTCGCTGGACAGCGAGATCTCGGTCCGGCGCATCGCCGACTGGGCTGCCATCGCCCCCGGGGTCCGGCACGCCGCGGGGCGCCTGCGCTCGCTTTTCCTTGTCGAGCTCAAGGGGGGCAGCCGCGACTTGCCGCCGGTGCTCGCAGCCCTGGCCGCGCTGGGCGGGCGGCGCGAGTCGTTCTCCAAATACAGTTTCTGCCTGCTCGACTGACGCGGCCGGTTCGATTTTCTCGAAGGGGGGAGGTTCGCATGGGGGAGATGTTCGGAAAACTGACCGCCGCGTGGGAGGGCAAGGGCCCGCCGCTCGGCGTGGGATCGTTCCTCCTCCTGCTCGCGATCTCGGCGTTCGCGGCGATCGTCGTCGCTCAGCTCTACGTGCAGTTCTACGGCCGGCGCGCCACCGGCAGCGAGATCCACCGGGCTTTCCCGCTCATCGCCATCGCGGTAACGGCGATCTTCATCTGCATCCAGTTCTCGCTACCGCTCTCGCTCGGCCTCCTGGGCGCCCTGTCGATCGTGCGCTTCCGCACGCCGATCAAGGAGCCCGAGGAGATCGGCTTCCTCATGGTCGTCATCGCGACTTCACTCGCGGCGGCGACGGGGCTCCTCGCCTTCGTCGGCGTCCTCCTCGCCGCTGCGCTCCTCGTCTTGCTGGTGCAGGAGCTGGTCCGCCCGGTCTTCCGGCGCGGCGCTTCGACCGGGCTGGTGATCGCGACCTTCGACGAAGCCGGCTACGCCGCTCACGGTGAAGCGTTCTTCGCGGCGCTCGCGGCCTCCGGCCGGTCGGGGGTGCTCGAAAGCCTGACGCGACTCGACGGCCGCGTCTCCGTCACCTGGCGCTTCGCGGGGTTGAAGAGCTCCGAAGCGCCGGCCGTCGAGCGGCTGCTGCAGGAGCGCGCCGCGCCGCAGACCCTGACGATCGTCTATCCGCAGAGCGCCAGCAGCCGGTGATTGGAGACGGCGGAAGCCGTGGGAGCCGTGGGCGTGTCTGGATCGCGGCGACAGTGGCCACCGCCCTGGTCGCCGCCGGTCTCGTGGGTCTGGCGTCAACCGGCCCGGGACAACGCCTGCGCTCCCTTCTCGCGCGGACCCATGCCACGCGCTCCGAGCTCGATTCGGCACGTCTGACCCAGCTGCTCTCGCGCTCGGGCGAGCTCGTCGTGCAGCCGCCAGGCGCCGGGGAGCTCGCCCGACCCGTCGATCCCGCATCCCTCACGCCCGAGGGCAGATGCCCCGAGCTCGAGCTCGCCGGCCGGCAGCTGCCCGCAGCGGAGCTCCCGAGCAGCCGGCTCGCGCCCTCGCCCTGGCGCGATGCCGGTCCGCCGCTGGTTTCGCTGTGGCTCGATCCGTGCCGCAACGCCCGCGTCCACGGCCGGCCATGGCTTCCCGGGCGCGACACGGAAGAGACCGGCTGGGTCTCCTTCTTCGAGCGCGGGGAGCTCCAGTTCGCCGCGCCGGTCGGCATCCGGATCCATGGCGGCGTGAGCCGCCGCTACGCGCCGTATGGCTACCGCCTCTCCTTCCGCAGTGAACATGGCACGGCGGGTCTGCCGGGCAAACTCGTCTCGCCCGCCCTCGGCCCACCCATGCCGCCGCTCGCGCGCCTCGTGGTGGCCGAGGGCGACGACGAAGACACCGATGGCTCCGTCTGGGCCTTTCCGGGCGAGGTCGCCTACGAGATCGGCCGCGCCCTCGGCGCGGAGGCGCCACGCACGCGCCCGGTCTGGTTCAGTCTGAACGGCGCGCCGCCCGCCGTCTACTCGATCAGCGAGCACATCGACGGCGACTTCCTGCGGCGGCACTTCGGACACGACGGCTTCGAGCTCCATCGCGGCAAGCGCGATCCGGACGACCCGCGCGAGGACAGCGAAGGGAGTGACCGGTTCTGGGCAGGCGAGCTCGCCTGGATCGCCGCCGCGCCGGCGCCGTTCACGCGCCAGGTCGCCGCAGAGCGTTACGACCTCGACAAGCTCACCACCTGGCTGGTCACTGTGCTCTTCTGCGGCACCGGCGACATCTATCAAGAGGCGATGATCCGCGATCGCACCGGCGAGCTCGCCTCCGGCCGCTGGACCTGGATCCACTGGGACCACGACATGAGCTTCCGCACGCCGCCGAAGAACTCGCGCTTCGGCAACAAGCGCGACCTCCTGCCGTACGTGCTCGACAATCAGCGCGAGATCCGGTCGCCACAACAGGCGCTGATGCTCCGCCTAGTCGAGGAGGACCCCGAGTTCCGCACCGAGCTCGTGCGCCGCACGACGGCGGCGCTCAACCATCAGCTCACCCCGGAGTTCCTCGACAGCCTGGTCGCGCGCTACGAGCAGACCGCAAAGACGCTCGGCGTCACCGACCTCGACTGGGCCGCGAAACTCCGCGATTCCTTCGCCTTGCGGCCGGATGCGATCCGCATCCAGCTCCAGAAGATGCTCGGTGCCGGAGAATCGATGCCGGTGGAGGTCACCGCACCCGCCAGCACGGTCAGGGTCGACGGCTTCCCCATCGCCCGCCGCTACACCGGCACCTACCCCGCCGGCCTCGTCCTCGAGGCCGAGGTCGAACCCTCCTTCCGCGACCGCTTCCTCGCTTGGGAGATCGAAAGCACCCCGCCGATCGCGCAGCCCGCCACGAGCCCTACCCTCCGCTTCACCGTCTGGGGCCCGGCAAAGATCGTCGCCCGCTTCCGCGACTGAGCCCGGCGACCCGCGCAGAGCGCGCACGCCTCCGCAGCGCATCGAGGCCCGGATCGCGATAGCTTGAGCGCATGTCCGAGCGCTCGCCGGCAGCGGAATCGCGACCGCGAGAGAGCTCGCCGTGGGTCGAGTTTCTGGTCGCATCGGCGCTTGCCGTATTCCTCTTCGTTGTCTACGTCTCCTCGCCCGTGGGCAGGCTCTCGGACTCGCGCTTCGCCCTTCTGACGAGCGAGGCGATCCTCGAGGGTGAAGGATTCGACCTCTCCCGATTCCTGCACGGCACTGCGTGGCAGGGTCCCTCTCCAGACGACCCTTCCGCCGCGATGCCGTGGCAGTTGGAGCGCGTCGGCGACAGGCTGATCTACGTCTTCCCGCCGGGGACACCGGTTCTCTCCCTGCCGCTGGTTGCGGCTCTCCGCGCAAGCGGCCTCTCGACACTCGACGCCGACCAGCGCTACGACCGCTCGAGCGAGCGCTGGATGCAGCTCCTGGTGGCGTCGTTTCTCGCCGCACTCACGGCAGTCGTCGCCCTGCGTCTCGCGCGCCACGAAGTGGCACTCCTCGAAGCCGGCGCGATCGCCCTGATTGCCGGCCTGGGCTCTTCCCTCTGGACCGTCGCTTCACGCGAGCTCTGGTCCGAGACCTGGAGCGCCGTTCTGGTCGGCGTCGCTTGGCTCGAGCTCCTGCGGTGGGAGGATCGGGAGGTCCCACGGCCGCTGTGGCTTGGAGCCATCTTGAGCGCAGCCTTCTGGGTTCGCCCGTCGAACGCCTGGGCCGCACTCGCGGTGACGGTGTTCGTAGCCCTCCGTCATCGAACACAGACCGCGCGTCTGCTGATCTCGGGACTGCTCGGGCTGGCTGCCTACTGCGCCTGGTCGCTGCACTACTGGGGTGCGCCCTTTCCGCGCTACGTATCGATGACCCGGGAGTGGAGCGCAAGTGCGATTTTCCAAAGATCCGGACAGAGCCTGTTTTCGATGCAGCACGGCCTGCTGGTCTATTCGCCGATTCTGCTTGCAGTCGTCTATGTCCTCTGGCGTCAGGGCGTCCCGGATTCGCGGCGGCCCCTGGCTGGGCTCGGCCTGGCCATCATCGCCGGCCACCTCGTGCTGCATGCCGCATCGGGCGCGCGCTGGGGAATCGACGGCCCACGGCTCCAGCACGATCTCATCCCCATCCTGGCCTGGTTCGGCGCCGTGGCGCTCCGCCGGACGCAGAATTTTGCGGAAACCAGAGTAAGACACCTCTCGGGACGGCGTCTGTCGACCGCCCTCGCAGTCCTCGTGCTCGCGGCAGCCTCGGTGCTCGCTTCGATCGGCGGCGTCTACATCGGTCAACGAAGGATGGGCCAGTACCGCTCGGAGCTCGAAGCGTCCTACCCGGCATGGGACCTCCGCCGCCTGCCGCAATACCTCGGACTGCGAGTCCTCGGCGGCGCCGACCCTCCGCGGCTGACCCCGAAGCAGCGACGGCGGCTGCAGGCGGCGCCCGACTGAACGACGAACCCGGGACCTGCCCATGGCGTCCGATCTGCTACCGTCCGCCGTCATGAATCCTCTTCGGCGCCTCCTCGCTGCGCTCTTCGTCGCCCTCGCCACCGACGCAACAGCCCCGGCCACGGCCGCCGAAACAGCCCTTCCTTTACCAGCAGCTTCTTCTCGCTTCGCCATTCGCGCCGCCCGGCTGATCGACGGGCGCAACGAGCAGGTGAAGAGAGACGCTGTGATCATCGTCGAGGGCGAGAGGATCGTCGCGGTCGGCGGGCGGGAGCTTCTCGCTCCCGGTCTCGAAACCATCGACCTCGGCGACGCCACCTTGATGCCGGGGCTCATCGACGCCCACACGCACCCTTTGATCACGGTCGACGACTATCAGACCGACCACCTGCGGCACTCCTCGGCCTACAAAGCACTGCGCGGCCTCAAGGCGGTGCAGGACAACCTGCGCGCCGGCTGGACGACGCTGCGCATCGCCGGCGACGCCGACGTCGCCTACGCCGTCACCGACCTCAGGAAGGCGATCGACGGCGGCCTCTTCGTCGGACCGCGCCTCACCGGCGCCGCGCACTACCTCTCGACGACCGGCGGCGGCGGCGACATCAACTTCCTCGCCCCCGAGGTCCACGTCGCGGCCGACGGCCGCATCGCCGACGGCGTCGAGGAGGTTCGGAAAGCCGTGCGCGAGGAGATCAAGTACGGCAGCGACTGGGTGAAGCTCCTGGTCACCGGAGCCTTCATGTCGGCCGGCGACCGGCCACAGGACGTCCACTTCTCCCCCGAAGAACTGCGGGTTGCGGTCGACGAGGCGAAGCGCCACGGCGTGCCGGTGATGGCCCACGCCCACGCCACCGAGGGGATCAAGGCCGCGATCCGCGCCGGCGTGCGCTCGATCGAGCACGGCACCTTCCTCGACGACGAGGCGATCCGCATGCTGGTCGAGAGCGGCACCTGGCTCGTGCCGACGCTCTACATCGGCGACTACTACATCGAGCATGGCGACCCGACCGGAGCGCAGGCGAAGATGGTCGAGCTCTCGAAGCGTTACAAGGAGCAGCAATATGCCTGGGTCGGCAAGGCGATCCGCGCCGGGGTGAAGATCGCCGCCGGCAGCGACTTCGGCGGTTACAGCCAGGAGATCAATGTCGGCGAGATCGCCGCGCTCCACCGCGCCGGCATGACCCCCATGCAGGCGATCCAGGCGGCGACCCGCGTCGGCGCCGAGCTCCTCGGCTGGGAGGACCGGATCGGCACCGTCGAAGCCGGCAAGCTCGCCGACCTCGTCGCCTTTCCCGGCGACCCGTTGGCCGATCTCGGGCTTCTCGCCCATCCGAGCTTCGTCATGGTCGGCGGCAAGCGGGTGCCGCTCGAGGTTAGGCCCTGACTCTGCGCGATCTTCTGGAAATCCGGAGCCGGGCCGGTCAGGGCACCGTGCTCGACCAGCGGCTGGTGTCGCCGGTCTCGAAGCCGTCGCGGAAGTGCCCGTTCCAGAGCTGCGCCTGGATGCTGTCCGTGTCCGAGTCCGTGCCAGAGGACCCCCGACTTCGCCACGTGACGATGAAGTCGCCCGCAGGGCTCGCCGCCACCGCAACGGCGTCCTGATAGCTCGTCGTGTAGCTGTTGACCTGAAACTCGCCGCCGAGCGCCAGGCCAGCCGCGGCATAGCGCCTGGCGTGAACGCTGGTCATGTCGCTGTCCGTCCCGCTCGAGCCGAGGCTCTCCCAGCTCACGACGAAATCCCCGCTGGCATCGACGGCGATGGCGGCCTGTCGCTGGTTGAAGGTGGTATGGGTATTGACCTGGAAGTCGCCTGCCAGAGGCACGTCACTGGCATCGAAGCGCCGCGCCTGAACGCTGGTGCCGCTGGCGTCGTTGCCGCCCGAGGTGTAGCCGGTCCAGGCGACGACGAACCTTCCCAGGGGATCGACACCGACGGCCGGGTAGACCTGACTTCCAGGGGTGTGGCTGTTGACCTGGAAGGAGCTTCCCCAGACACCGCTATCCAGGCGAATGCCCTGGACGCTGTGCAGGTCAGTGTCCGTTCCGTCCGAAGCGGCGCTCAGCCAGACAACCACGAAGTTCTCCAACGGGCCGGCCGAGACGCGCGGGCGAAGCTGGTCGCCAGTGGTGTAGGTGTTGATCTGAATCTCGCCGCCGGCCAGGCCTCCCGCGGGATCGTAGCGCTGGGACTGAACGCTCCAGCCGCTCGTGTCGGTGGAGGAGGAGCCGGTGCTCGCCCAGACCACGACGAAATTTCCCTGCCCATCCACCGCGACCGTCGGCTGGATCTGCGCATAGGTGGTCCAGGAATTGACCTGAAACTGAACGCCGACCGGAGTGCCGTCGGCGCCGAAGCGCCGCGCCTGGATGCTGCGCGCGCTCGAATCGTTGCCCGCCGAGCCGTAGCTCTCCCAGACCACGACGAAATTGCCCAGGGCGTCGGTCGCCACCGCGGGCAGACTCTGGTTGCCGGGGGTGTAGGTGTTGACCTGGAACTGGACTCCCACCGGATTGCCTTGGGGGTCGAAACGCTGTGCCTGGATGCTGGGCGAGCCGTTGTCGTTCCCCGGCGAGCCGAAACTCTGCCAGGCAACGACGAAACCGCCCTGCGGATCGGTCGCGACCTGGGCGCCCTGCTGCGTGCTCGTCGTGTAGCTGTTGACCTGGAACTGCGCGCCGATCGGATCGCCCTGCCCCGCAGCGGCGGCCGCCTGCAACAGCGGCAGCAAGAGGACCGACCAGGCCACGCCACCGCAGCGCCGCCGCCGATTCGAGGCAGAGACCATCGACTGCTTTCCGTCTAGCATCGCGAGAGCCTACTCTCATTCAGGCCGCCGTCGGCCGCGGTCCGAGCGCGAGCGACGGGCCAGTGGGCAACGCTGATAACCTTCAGGCCAGCGAAAATTCTCTCCGAGCGAGGATCTATGGCAGGCATCTTCAAGGCGTACGACGTCCGCGGCATCTATCCGGCGGAGCTCGACGAGACCATCGCCCGCAAGATCGGGCAGGCGTTCCGCAACGTCCTCGACGACGACGATCTCGCGACCGGCAACAACGTCGTGGTGTCGCGTGACATGCGGCCCTCCTCGGAGCCGCTCTCGCGGGCGCTCATCGAGGGGCTGACTGCGGCCGGACTCGACGTCATCGACATCGGCCTCGCCACCACGCCGATGAACTACTTCGCCATCGGGCACCTGCGGACCGCGGGCGGCGTGCAAGTCACGGCGTCGCACAACCCGGCGCAGTACAACGGGCTCAAGTTCAGCAAGCACGAGGCGCGGCCGGTCTCCGGCGATCACGGCATCGCGCTGCTCGAGCAGTGCGTCAAGGACAACGACCTGCCGGCTTCGACCCGGCCCGGAACGGTCACGACCGCCGACGTCTCGGCCGACTACGCGAAGCACGTGCTCTCGTTCCTGCGCCGGCCGGCTGGCTCCGCTGGCTCCCCTGGCTCCGAAACCGCACGCCGCCTCAAGGTGGTCGTCGACGCCTCGAACGGCATGGCGGTCGTCGACCGGGCGATCTGGGACGCTCTCGGCCTCGATCTCGTGCCGCTCTACTTCGAGCTCGACGGTTCCTTCCCCAATCACGAGGCGAATCCCCTCAAGCTCGAGAACCTGCGCGATCTGCGCGCCAAGGTCCTCGAGGTCGGCGCCGATCTCGGCGTCTCCTGCGACGGCGACTTCGACCGCGCGGCGTTCATCGACGAGCGCGGCGAACCGGTCGGCAGCGACCTCTCGACCGCGCTCATCGCCGGCGAGCTCCTTTCGCGCGAGCCCGGCAAGCACGTGACCTACGATCTGCGCTCGTCGCGCGCCGTCGCCGAATGGATCACCGAGCATGGCGGCGTGCCAGTGCGCGAGCGCGTCGGCCACTCGTTCATCAAGGCGACGATGCGCGGCAACGCCGGGGTCTTCGGCGGCGAGCTCGCCGGTCACTACTATTTCCGCGACAACTTCTACGCCGACTGCGCGATCCTCGCGGTGATCGAAGTCCTCAATCTCCTCTGGCACTCAGGGAAGAAGATGTCCGAGCTCGTGGCACCGCTCCTGCGCTACGCCAAGAGCCCCGAGACCAACTTCGAGGTCGAGGACAAGGCGGGGAAGATGCGCGAGCTCGCGGCCGCCTACCCCGACGGCGAGATCGACTGGATGGACGGCATCACCGTGCAATTTCCCGACTGGTGGTTCAACGTCCGGCCGTCGAACACCGAGCCGCTCCTGCGGCTGGTCGTCGAAGCCCGAACGGCAGCCGATCTCGATCGTCACTTCGCCGAACTGGTGGCGAAGATCGGGCATCCCGTCGATCACTGAGCTAGCTCACGTGGAAAAAGAGGGACAGGCACGGATTTTCGCGAAAATCCGTGCCTGTCCCTCTTTTTCTCCGAGCAGGCTCCTCGACGACTACCGAAACCTGAAGTGCCGCGGGGCCGTAGGGATCCTCAGGAGCACTTTCCGGAGGATTCGACCATGCGTACCCGCCCCCTGCTGTTCGCCGCCCTGCTCGCCTTCCCGCTCTCCCTGCAGGCCGCCCCGGCGACGGCCGACAGCCCGACGCTCCGGATCGATGTCGACAGCGACCACGGCGAGGACGTTCACCTGACCCTGAACGGCGGCCTTCTCGGCAGCTTCATCCGGGCGATGGCACCGATCGACATCGAGTGCGACAACAACGACGATCCAAAGGTCCGCGCCCTCTACCTCACCCTCGAACGCGGTGGCGACGGCACCCGCGGCAGTATCTGGGACGACGGCAAGCAGATCGACGCCCGTCGCGCCGGCAAGTTCCTGGAGATGAAGATCCGCGACGAGGACGGCGACACCGTCGACCTCACCCTCCCCTGGTCGCTGGCGCGCTGCGTCCTCGGCGGTGAAGACCTCTCGCGCAAGGAGATCAACCGCGCGATGGAGGCCGGCACCTTCTCGATCCGCGTTCAGGACGAAGATTCGAACGTCCAGATCTCCCTGCACTGATCCCCTGAAGCGGCCGCCGTGGACCGCCCCCGGCCGCTGGCCACGGGTGCGGTCCGTCTTGCCGGTGCAGGCGGCTCGCCCCACCCTGGAGGCCGGGGGCGCTCGCCGATTTCCCGGCTAGACTGCGTCGACTCTTGACGATCAGGCCGGCGACTCCGGCCTCACGAACGACGCGATGAGCCAGAACCCACGCACCGAGAGTGTCGGCCCGGTCGGCGAAAGATCGCCCAGGCGCATCGAGCTCCTCGCCGGCGGCACCGAGCTCGCGCAGCGCTTCGAGGTGCGCGACGTGCTCGGCACCGGCGGCTACGCCGTGGTCTACCGCGCCTTCGACCGTACCCTGCGGCGCGAGGTCGCGCTCAAGGTCTTGCGCCACGACCGCCTCTCTCCCGGAGCGCTGCTTCGTCTGCGGCGCGAGGCGGCGATCGCCCGCGATGTCGTCCATCCGCGCATCGCTCGCGTCTTCGACATCGAGGAGGCCGGTGAGACGGTCTTCCTCACCATGGAGATCGTCGAAGGCGGCTCGCTCGGCGACCGCCTGACGCTCCATTCGCCCGCGAGCCCGGTGGCGATCGACGACGCCGTCGCCTGGGCGTCGCAGGCGCTCGAAGGGCTCGCGGCCCTCCATGCCATGGGCATCCTCCATCGCGACATCAAGCCGGGCAATCTCCTCCTGACTGCGGACCACGAGGTCAAGCTCTCCGACTTCGGTCTCGCCCTCCATCTCGATCGCGACGAGACCCGCGCCACGACCCACGACTCGATTTTGGGCACCCTCGAGTACCTCTCTCCGGAGCAGGCGCTCGGCCAGCCGGTCGACGCGCGCTCCGACCTCTACTCGCTGGGTGTCGTGCTGTTCGAGATGATCGCCGGGCGGCTGCCGTTCGTGACCCAGTCGTCGCTCGGGTCGCTCCTCGAACGCCTGCGTCAGGACGCCACCCCCGACCTCGCGGAGCTCCGGCCGGGGACGCCCCCCTGGCTCGCCGCCGTCGTCCGCCGCCTCCTCGAGCGCGACCCCGGAGAGCGCTATCCGTCGGCCGCCGAAGCACTCGCCGACCTCGAGAGCCGCTCGGCCAGAGTTCGCAGGCGCGCGCGTCCCCGGACCCGCCTCTGGGCGACCGTCGTCGTCGCCGCACTCGCGATGCTCGCCGCGAGCTGGGGGCTCCGCGAGTGGCAGCTCTCGCGCTTCTCGCACCTGCTGCCGGAGGGCATTCAGGGAGTGCGCGCGGTCGACGTCGCCGGCCGGACCCTCTGGCGGCGCGAGGCGGTCACCCACTCCGGAAATTTCGTCCGCATCCGCACCGCCCGCCGCGGCGAGCTCCTGGCCGTCATTCTCGCTCCCGTCAGCCAGCCCATGAGCCAGAGCGATTCGTTTCTCGACCTGCTCGATCCGCAGAGCGGGCAGTCGGTCGAACGGCTCCTCCTGCCCTCCGGGCACAGGTTCTTCGATGGATTTTCGGACACCTACGGCGCCACGATCGACACCCTCGACCTCGAAGGCGATGGCTCCGACGAGATGGTGGTGAACTTCGGACAGATGCCCTACTACCCGAGCTACAACGTTCTCGTCGAACCCGATCGCAAGGAGTCGCGCCTGGTCTTCGCCAGCGCCGGACACCACCGTTTCGTCGGTGCGGTCGACCTGGACGGCGACGGGCGCCGCGAGGTGCTTCTCGGCGGCATCAACAACCGGGTCGGCTGGTCGGGCGGACTCGCCGCAATCCGGGTTCCGGCTCGCGCTCCCGCTCGCGGCGCCTCGGGCCCGGAAGACGCGCTGAGCCTCGCCCCCGACCTCTTTCTCGGCACCTGGACCAACGCTCACCTGCTCTGGTACGAGCTCCTTCCACCGCCGATCCTGTTCACGACCGAGACCCGCTTCGCGGCCGATACGCAACGCCGCCGGTTGATCCCCGACGGGAGTGTCGGCACTCCGTTCGAGATCGGGTTCGACGGCTTTCTCGCCGGGACGGGCCGAGGGATGGCGTCGGCCGACCGCGAAGCGAGCCGGCGGATGGCCTATGCCCACCTGCGCGAGGGTACCCGTCTGGAGAGCTCGGGCAACGCGCGCGACGCAGTCGCTGTCCTGCAAGCCGCGGTCGCGGCCGCGGTCGCGGCGGACGATCCGACGCTCGTCGAATGGGCGCAGCGTCGGGAGGCACGCGGCATGCTCGCCGCCGGGGACCGCTCCGCGGCGCTGGCGCTCTACGAGACTCTCTGGGCGAGCTCCCCGACCGCCTCCGAGATCGCCTTCGAATGCGCGCGCAGCCTGCACGCCGACGGTGCACTCGCTCCGGCGCTCGACTGGTACCGGCGCGCCCTCGGAAGAGGTGGCGCGCAGGGCTACGGGCGCAACAAGTTCGAGGTCCTGCAGGGCATCGTCTTCATCCTCGCCGAGCAGCGGCGTTTCGCCGAGGCCGTTGCCGAGCTCGACCGCTACGACGCCACCTACCCCAACCAGCAGGTGCGCGCCGAGCGCGCCTTCCTGGCCTGGCGCGCCGGCGAAGCGCCCACCGTCGCGAGCTTCCCCGCAACGCCACCGAACCAGGATCTCCATCGCTACTGGCTGCTCGAGCTCCGCCTCCTGAACGGCGAGGATCCCCAGCTTCTCCTCGCCGACCTCCAGAACGTCCGCCCACAGTTCTCGAGCTACCAGCCGCTCCTCGAGGGCCTCGAAGGGGAGCTCCTCGCGCGTCTCGGCCAGAGCGCCGCCGCCCGGACCCACCTCCAGTCGGCCCTCCGCCAAGCGCGCTTCCAGTCCAGCCAAGAGCCGAACTACCGCGTCCACCTGCCGATCCTCGAAGCGCGCCTCGCCGCCATCTCCCCCTGAGGCCCTTCACCAAAGTCCAAGTGCTGGACGCCTAGGGCCAAAGGTCCCGTCCGCTGACTTCTGCGCCAGCCGATAGAATGGTCCCGGCAAAGGAGGCAGCCATGGCCAAGAAGGCACCGAAGAAGCTCGACCTCGCGCCCAAGCGGCTGGGCAGTGACAAGCTGTTGAAGGCGTTGAATGCGCAGGTGGGCAACGAGATGCATGCGTCGCTGCAGTACGTGGCGATCGCGGCGCATTTCGATGCCGAGAATCTGCCGCGGTTGGCGGCGTTCTTCTATCGTCAGGCGGACGAGGAGCGGGTGCATTCGATGAAGTTCGTGCGCCACGTGGTCGACCTCGGCGGGCGGCTCGCGATGCCCGCGATCGGGTCGCCGAAGCCGACGTTCGCGAGCGCAGCGGAGGCGGTCGCCCTGTCGCTCAAGTGGGAGCACACCGTCACCGGGCAGATCTACGACCTGGTGGACATCGCCAAGGGCGACCGCAACTACATCTCGATGCGTTTCCTCGACTGGTTCGTCTCCGAGCAGCTCGAAGAGATCAACTCGATGGAGACCCTGCTCGCCATCGTCGAACGCGCCGGCGAGGACAACCTCCTGCTGGTCGAGGACTACATCGCCCAGAACGCCATCGGTGACGGCGGGGCCGGACCGGCCGAGGGCGGCGCAGGGGAGTAGGCGGCTCCCGCGCTGGCGGGCTTTGGTACAGTGCGAACCATGCTGGAGCGCCTGCCTCTCGACTCCGCCGGTCCGGAGGATTCGTTCGCCGCCACCCGGGCGCTCTCGAGCGATGAACGCCTCGCGTTGGCCTTTCGACTCTGGGACGACGGCTGCCGGACGTATGCCGACATCCACGGTGTCTCCCTGGAAGAGGCCGCCACACGACTCTCGGCAAACCGGCAGATCGGGCGCATTCCGCTTTTCGACGAACCTTCCCTGAGGCCGTGACTCCTCTCGCCGTCGAGGTTTCGCAGCTTCTCGACCGGCTCGGCATTTCGCACGCCCTGATCGGCGCCGGCGCGCTCGCCACAGTCGGAGCCTCGCGGGCGACGGTCGATCTCGATTTCCTGGTGGTCGATGCGGAGCTTCTCGATGAGGCGTTCTGGTCCGGCCAGCTGCCGCCGGGAACCTCCCTCCGGATTCGCGCGGGAGGACCGGAAGCCCCGCTCGCCGGCCTCATTCATCTCTCGCGGGCCGGCGACCGGCCGGTCGACCTGGTCGTCGGCCGCGACTCGTGGCAACGCGAAATCCTGCTGCGCGCTCCGGTCCTGCCGTTTCTCGGAGGTCGTGTCCCGATCGCCCTGGCGGCGGACCTCGTCCTGCTGAAGCTCTACGCCGGCGGACTCCAGGACGCCTGGGACATCCAGCAGTTGCTGGCTTCCGACCCGAAGCTCGCGTCAGCCGTGGGGCCGCAGGTCGAGGCGCGAATCGCCGCCCTGCCGCCGCGCTGCCGCGAGCTCTGGGACGATCTGCGCGCGCGGCGCCTGCCGGGCCGCCAGGTCTAGCTCAGTCCCGACTGCGACCGCCCAGGAGCCCGGAGCGGAAGAGGAAGTAGAGCAGCGTCAACAGGCTCGAGACCGCGGCCGCGACGTAGGTGAGGGCGGCGGCGTTCAACACGCGATCGATCCCTTCGCGCTCCTGCGCCATCACAATGCCGTTCTCCACGCAGAGCTTCTTGGCCCGGTTCGAAGCGTCGAACTCGACCGGCAGCGTAACCAACTGGAAGAGGATGACCATCGAGAACAACGCCACGCCGACGGTGAAGAACTGCATCGAGCCGAGCATCAGGCCGACGGTCATCACCAGGTAGCCCACCGTCGAGCCGATGTTCGCCGTCGGCACCAGGAGCGAACGTACCCAGAGCGGCTTGTAGGCGCGGGCGTGCTGGATGGCATGGCCGGCCTCGTGGCAGGCGACGCCGACCGCAGCGATCGAGGAGACGCCGAAAACCGGCTCGGAGAGTGCCAGCGTCTTGGTGACCGGATTGTAGTGGTCCGAGAGCGTCCCCTTGTGGGGAACGATCTTGACGTCGCTGATTCCTGCCGCCTGTAGCATGCGCTCCGCCGCCTGCGCGCCGGTCAGGCCCGTCGCGACGCGGATCTTCGAGTACTTGTTGAACGCCGACTTGGTCTTGAAGCTCGCCCACAGGGAGAGCGCGAGGCCAGGAGCGAGGAAGAGCAGGTACATCGGGTCGAACATCATGGGGTAAAGCCTCCCTTGTCCTAATACGAACAATTTCGTCCGGGCGATGATTCCCGGGCGCCGATAGTCTATCGAAGAGGCGGTACCCCGTCCCTGCCCTGCGGCCCGCGGGCCAGGACCTACTTGGGCGCTGGCGCGAGCGGAGCCATTTCGATCGTCTGCACGGTGATCGTCTCGCCGGCGAGCGTGCCGGTGAGGTTCACCCGCAGGTGGTCCTTGCGGTCCGATCCCTTGAGCAGACCAAGGGCCTGCGCCGATCCGTCGGCGTCGAACTTCAGGTACTTGCCGTCGGCCGCCAGGATGCCGTAGCCGCTCTTTGCGCACTGCAGCGCGCAGTCGCGGGTGTGGGCGTCGGGATTCGCCGCCACCTTGGCGGAGCAGTTGACGTCGACCACAGAAACGTTCGTCCAGCTCTCGGCGAGCACCGCGGCCGGAGCCCAGGCAAGCCCCACGACGAGGCCCAACACCAGCGCCATCCAAACTCGATTCGCCTTCATTGCCTTCTCCTTTCCTGTCGACACGGGGACTCGTGAAGATGGCCCGCCGGACTCCCCGTCAGGCTCCGGCCCGCGCCAAGCGTACGCTACGCCACTCGGAGAGCTTGGCAAGTGCAAAAGCTCCCAACGCCATCACCACGTCGCGCACCGCGAGGTCGTAGAACATGCCGGTGGTGAGGAGCTGCACGGCGATCGCCCCGAGCCAGGCCGCAACGACGTAGGCGCCGAGGCGGGTGAACTTCGAGAGCACCAGGACTCCGGCCGCCATCTCGATGACTCCCACGAGGTGAAAGAAAGTAGCAGGCGGAAACGGCAACAGGCGCTCGACCGCCGGGGCAAGGTACATCTCCCAGTTGGCGAGCAGGCCGAAAAACTTGTCCAGTCCGGCGAGAAACGCCGTCGCTCCGAGCCCGATCTTCAGAGCTCCCCAGGCAGTCATCAATCCCTTCTCGCTCCTATCCATGAATGTCTCCTCTGGCCCCTATAGAGTCGCTACCAGGGCAACGGTTACATCCCACCAAAACTCCGCGCGGGTGTAACCTTTTGCCCTCTCCCGACTCGGATGGGGAAGATGCCATGAGTCCTCCCGCCGCCACTCGCATTCGTCGACTCCCGGGACCGCCTGGACTGCCGGAGATTCCGGACGAAGAGATCGCCCAGCGTGTGCTCGCGGGCGAAGTCGAGCTCTTCGAGCTCCTTCTGAGGCGCTACAACCAGCGCCTGTTCCGCGTCGCCCGCGGCATCGTCGCCAACGACGCCGAAGCCGAAGATGTCCTCCAGGACGCCTGGGTGCGGGCCTTCGAGCACCTCGCCGACTTTCGCGGAGAGGCGAAGCTCACGACCTGGCTTTCGCGCATCACCGTGCACGAGGCGTACGCCCGTCTGCGCCGCGGCCGGCGCCTCGTCGCTTTGACACCGGAGGCCGAGAAACGGATCGAGGCCGCAAGCACCAGCGGGCCGGAAGCGGAAGCGCTCACGGGTGAGCTGCGCGGGGCCCTCGAGCGCGCCGTAGCAGCCCTTCCGCTCCTCTACCGATCGGTCTTTCTGCTGCGCGAGATCGAGGGGCTGTCGACGCTCGAGACCGCGCATTCGCTCGAGATCACGGTCGAAACGGTCAAGGTACGCCTCCATCGCGGCAAGATACTGCTGCGCAAGCACCTCGAGGCGCGGCTGGAGGTCGCGACGCGCAAGCTCTTCTGCTTCGACGGCGAACGCTGCGACAGGACCGTCGCTACCGTTCTCGAGCGCGTCGGGCGGTTGTGACCCCGCGCCACTTTCCTGGCAGTCGCGCCGGGAGCGAAGAAGCTACTTCCCGGGATCGACCTTGCGCTTGTCGGGGTCGGCGTGCGGGCGATAGAGGATGGCGATGTGGCCGACCTGGCCCGCCGTGCCGCAGCCGAGCCGGTTCAGGATCTCATCGATCCGGGCGTCCTTCGCCGCCTTGCCGCCGGCGCTGCCGCTTTCGAGGAAGCGAATCTTGATCAGCTCGTGCTCGGCGAGCTCCTTGTCGATCTGCGCCAGGGCGGCCTCGGTCAGGCCGGCCTTGCCCAGATGGACGAGCGGCTTGAGGTCGTGCGCCAGGCCGCGCAAGCGCTTGCGTTGGGAGGAGGTGAGGGGCTTCATCGCGCGCGCCAGTCTATGCGCTGCAGCTGGCGATCGCTATTCCGATTCCGCCTCGACGAACGCCTTGCCGATCCCGGCCTTCTCCTCCCAGGTAACGCCGAGTCCCGGGCCGGGAGCCGTGCGGAGCTGCCCCTCCTCGAGCACGAAGCCACCGCGGGCGAGGTCCCGCGCCAGATCGAAGCTGCCGTCGAGATCGAGATAGCGCGTCGCGGGCGAAGCGAGCGCCACGTGCAGCGCCGCGGCGATAGAGATCCTGCTTTCGTCGTTGCAGCCCCACATGAGCCCGATCCCGGCCGCCTCGGCGAGATGCGCGATGCGCTGCGCCGGCGAGATGCCGCCGCACTTCATGAGCTTGAGATTGAAGATGCCGTACGGCCGCGGCTCGCGCAGCAGGAGCCCGGCGTCGGCGAGGTCGTGCACGCTCTCGTCGGCGGCGAGCCGCGCCCGCGCGGCCTCGTCGAGGCCGGCAAACGCCGCCTCTCCGCCGCGCGCCACCGGCTGCTCGCAGAACTCGACGGCGAGATCGCGGGTTCCGTCGAGATAGCGGCGCAGTGAGGTCGCCTCGTAGCCGGCGTTCGGATCCGTGCGCAGGGCGATCGCCGGGCCGACCGCCTCCCGGATCCGGCGCAGCCGGTCGGTGTCCTCGTCGACGTTCTTCCCCAGCTTCACCTTGAGGGCGCGGAAGCCCTGGGCGACGTAGTCGCGCGCCGCCGCGACCGCCTCCGCCGCCGGCTGGATGCCGATCGTCACCGACGTCGGCAGCGCCTCGTGGGCGCGGCCGAGCAGGTCGACCACGGCGACGCCGAGGCGCTTGCCGAGAAGATCCCACAGCGCCATGTCGCAAGCCGCGCGTGCCGCCGGCGCGGCCGGAAGCTCGCGCTCCAGAAGGCGCGCCAGCCTGCCGACCGCGTGCGACTCCTCGCCGACGAGCAGATGCGCCGCGGCGTCGAGTGCAGCGCGGCAAGCGGCCGGCGACTCTCCCGTGACTTCGACCGCCGGGGAGGCGCAGCCGGCGCCGCAGATCGCCTGCGAGTGGACGCGGACGAAGAACAGGTCGACATCCGAGATCGTCTCGCGGGAGATTGTGTACGGCTTGGTGAGCGGCAGGTGCTCCCGCCAGACCTCGACGGCCTCGATCTTCATGCGGGCTCCTGCGCGGCCGCCGGAGCGGCCGTTCGAATGGGTTGGCGCGCGAACTGGGTCAGGGCGTCGAGCAGCGGCTCGCAAGCGTCGGAAAGCGGCAGGGACACCGGGAGGCCGAGGTTCCGGCGGAGGCGCGCGGCGTGGGCACCAAGGGTGTCGCCGTCGAGGTTCTCGCCGTTCAGCGCCAGACCGAGGACGCGGACGCCGTAGCGTTCGACGAGGGCGACTTCATCCTCGACCGGCGGGATGCGCAGGTCCAACTCCTCGCAACCGTCGAAACAGCGCCGCCCCGGAGCGTGTTGCAGCACGACGCCCGAAGCACCGGCGGCGAGCAGGAGCTCGGCGCCGCACGGCCCGCTCGGATTGCGCAGCGCCGACTGTCCCTCGAGCAGGATGATGTCGGGCTGCGCCTCGCGAGCGCAGGCGACGACCGCGCGCTCGAGCTCGCCGGTGACGAAGTCGTTCGGCGTGGCGTCGAGGATGAAGCCGTGGCGATGCCCCTGCAGCCAACCGGTCTGTCCGGTGGTGACGAGCTCCGCCGCGAGGCCGCGCCGGCGGAGGCCCTCGAGGAGGAAGGTCGCCGTCGTGCGCTTGCCGAGCGCGCAGTCGGTTCCGAGGACAGCGACTCGCGGCACAGTCAACTGCAGCGCTTCACCGGTCCAGAACCGGAGCTCGGCGAACTTGCGGGTGCGGCGGATGTCGTGCAGGCGGGCCCTCGAAGCGGCAGCTGCCGCCACGATCTCCGGGTCGTCGGCGAGCAGCTGGTGCAGGCCGTTCACCGCGCCGATGCCGCGGCGGACAGCGTCGAGGACCGTTTTGCGCATCGGCTCCGGCATCCTGCCGCCGTGGAAGGCCACCCCGACGATCACCCAGTCCGGCGGCTCCGGCAGCGCAGTCAGGGCTTCGTCGAGGGTCGCGAAGCAGGGCAGCCGGCGCACCTGCCCGTCGACGACCTCGCCGGCGTCCCGTCCGGCGTGACGGTCATCGACCACGCCGAGCAGGCGGAAGCGCGACGGACCGCGGATCAGCCCGTGCGCAGTCTTGGCGTTGCTCTCGGCGAGGATGCCGGCGGTGAGAAGGAGCGCGGTCTCGGTCACTTTGGTCTGGTTCCGCCAGCTGTCGCCCTTGCGGTAGCTGCGGGGTCGTCGTGCACTGGCGGACTGGTTCTCCGCAAGACCCGCCCCGGGTGCGCGCCGGTCACCTTTCCGTTCTCGTAGACCACCGCGCCGTTCACCCAGACGCGCTCGATGCCGGTCGCGAGCGCATGTGGATCGTCGGTCGTCGCGCGATCGGCGACCGTCGCCGGGTCGAAGAGCACCAGGTCGGCGAAGGCGCCGGGGACGAGCCGCCCGCGATCCGTGAATCCGGCATGGTCGGCGGCCAGCGCGGTCGCCTTGCGGATCGCCGTCTCGAGGGACAGCACCCGGCGCTCGCGCACGTAGCGGCCGAACACCCGCGGGTAGGAGCCGTACCCGCGCGGGTGGCGGCCGTCGAGTTGGCCGTCGGTGCACAGGTTGGTCTGGGGCCAGGCGAGCAGCTGCTCGAGGTCGCCCTCGATCATGCTCGTCGCGATGATGTTCTCGACCCCCTCTTTGCCCTCGGCCTTGAGCTTCTCCGCCCTCCGGATCAGCTCGATCAGCGTCCGCGCCGGCGGCTCGCCGCGCTCCTTGGCGATCGCGGCCAGGGTCTTGCCGGCGTAGGACGGCTCCGGCAGGTAGCGCGCCAGGATCAGCCCCTCCGGCGGCGCGACCTCACGCAGCGCGAACTCGGCCGCCTCGAGGCTTTCGAAGTTGCGCTCCGGGAAGAGCACCGTCAGCGAGGAGTGCCAGTAGAGATAGGGATAGATGTCGGCGGTCACGTCGACGCCGCTGCGCCGCGCGGCGTCGAGGAGCGCGAGAAGCCGCGGCGCCTCTCCCCAGAGCGAGCGCATGGCGAGCTTGATGTGCGAAATCTGGACCGGGAGCTTGGCCTCGCGGCCGATCGCCACGATCTCGTCGATCGCCGCCCAGAAGTCGCGGTCTTCGCTGCGCACGTGACTGATGTAGCGCCCGCCCGCGGCCGCCGCGACCCTGGCGAGCTCGACGAGCTCGCCGGTCGTCGAGTAGATCCCCGGGTCGTACTCGAGGCCGGTCGAGAGCCCGAGCGCCCCGGCAGCCATTTCCGCGCGCAACAGCCCACGCATCGCTTCGACCTCGGCCGTCGTCGCAGCGCGCCGGAAATCGGCACCCAGAACGCGCCCGCGCAGCGCGCCGTGACCGGCGTAGGAGGCGACGTTGACCGCCGCCGGCTGACCCCCGAGGCGGCCGAAGAATTCGGCGAGCGGCAACATCGAGTCGCCGTCCTGACCACCGATGAGCGTCGTGATTCCCTGGCTGACCGCGGCCAGCGCTTCCGGCATCTCCAGGATCTGTTCGTCGCCGTGGGTATGCGTGTCGATGAACCCGGGAGCGAGAGCGAGCCCGTGGACATCGATCGCCGTCTCGCCCGGCAGCGGAGCGAGTGTCTCGGGCGAATAGGCGATCGCGGCGATCCGGTCGCCCGCGATCCGCAAGCTCCCCGCGCGGCCGGGAGCCCCGCTGCCGTCGAGGAGGTACGCGTCGGTGATCCGTGTGCCGGCAGTGTCTGCTGCCGGCGCGGCACCGAAAGCGGTGAGGGGGGTGGCCAAGGCCACGCAGAGGCAGAGCGCCGGTGTCCGTCGCATGATGGAGACGAGACTATCAACCGCAAGAAGGGCGGGCAGGCGAAACGGGTGGGGAACCGGGCACACATCCTGCTATACCATCTCGACGATGCGTCGCTCGGCCGTTCTGGCGTTCACCTTGTTGGCGATGGCCGCCTCGCTGCCCGCCGAGGTCCGCGAATGCCTGCCGATGGCAGGGGGCTGCGGGCACCGTGCCACCGGACCGGCAGCGAGCTGCGCGGAGTCCGGGCGGGCGGGCGCTTGCCCGAGCCGGCGAGCGGCGAGCTGCCCGAAGACGCAGCCGAGCCGCGACTCCCGCAGCTGCCGGCTGCATCCGACATCCCCGATCGTCCTCCATCCGCTGGCTGGAGCGCTCGCGGCGCCGGTCGCCTGCGCGCTCCTCGAGCCGAGGGTCGAACCCGACGCGCCGCAGGCGAGTCGCCGCGGCTGGCGGGAACCTCCAGCCCTTCCGGCTCGCGCCTCTCCGGGTGCCACCCCGCGCTCGCCCCGGCCGCCGCCGTTCACGGTCTGAAGCTCTCGTCCTTCGACTCGAACTTCAAACCCTGAACCGGGTCCGCAGCGCGGGCCCAGAAAGATCCAGAAAATGTACCCAAGAAAGATCGTTGTTTCGTCGGTCGCCCTCATCCTCGGCTTGACCTTCGCCGGCTTCGCCGGAGCCTCGCCGGACGCCCCGGCGACCGCCCCCGCGGCTGTCGATGCCCCCAAGGCCGTGGAAAAGGCCTGCTGCAAGCACCACGACTCCGCCGACAAGACCGGCATGCACTGCGACCACGCCAAGATGAAGGCGCAGGGCGAGGAGGGCAAAGCCTGTTGGGCCCAACATGCATCGATGCGCAAAGAGGGCGCCGCCCCCGCCGACGTCCAGGCCAGCTGCGCCAAACATGCCGAGATGATGAAAGAAGGCGCCCCCGCCGACGCCAAAGCCTGCTGCGCGCAACACGCCGCGATGATGAAGGGCGGCGAGAAGGGCGGAGACAAGGGCGGTTGCTGCTGCTGCGGTGACGAGGCCTGCCCGCATCACGCGGCCCAGGAGGCTCCGGCCAAGAGCTGAGTCCGGCGCTTCGCTGACGCAAAAAAAGAGAGGGGCGCTCACGCGCTCCTCTCTTTTCGTTTCCGCCCCTGCGCAGCGGTTCCGCGGGTCAGGGCGTAACGGTGACCGTCAAATCCATGTGGTTGCTGTCGTGCCCGTCCGGATCCATGCCCCAGAATTCGTAGCGGTACGGACCCATGGCGGCGTTCCCCATGTGGAGCCCGAAGCTGCCGTCGTGATCCTCGTAGCAGTAGACGCCGTCGTTCGGGGTCCGGTCGCCGTGGGTGCCGTCGTCGTAGAGCGGCATCGTGCCGCCCGGATTCATCATCCCCATCGGACGCTCGTAGCGAACGTTCGCCCGAGCGCCGACCGCACCGTGGTTGCCGTCCATCAGATGCGCCTCGAAGCGCGTGTTGCCGCCGGGAGTCGTCGAGCGGTGCACGCTCATCCCGTTCGTCATCGGCTGGCCGTTCACCGCGACGGTGACGCTCGAGAGCACCAGGCTGTTCGGCGCAGGCGCCACCGGGTTGCTGCTGCCACCACCACCACCGCAGGCCAGGACCAGCAGGGACCCTGTCCCGAGCACGAACTGTGTGACATGGAAAGCGATTCTCGATTTCATCGCAGCTCCCTTCGTTCTTCCCACCGTAACTGGCAATCCGGGAGAGGGCACCACCCCCGGAGGTAGCTTCCGCGCGGATCCTCGCCTTCGGCAGTTACCGGCCGCGCCGGGAGCGCCCTCTGGAGTACATCCAGGCGACCATCACTACCGCCAGGATCAGCACCGGAACCTGCCAGTAGAGCCCCATTCCGCCCATTCCGAACCAACCGCCGTCGTGCATCATGGCTGGCCTCTCTGCTGCTCTGTCTCGCCGGCCTGGACTGCGTATCGCGCGGGCTCCCTGACGAATTTCGCCTGGCAGTCCGAGGAACAGAAGCGAAAAGTCTGCCGCTCATACAGGCTCCGGAGTGGAGACTTGTCGTCGGCGGGCACTCCACAAACGGGATCCTTGATCATCTCGAACGACTCCTTCCCGAAAGCAGACAGCTCTTGATCCTCAAGCGGAACGCGTCGGGCGGCGGGAGTTCAATCGATGCTCTCTGCCGCCCTGCACGTTCGCTACGTCTTGGGCTTCTTCTCCATCGCCATCGGCGCGGCGGCGGCGTCCATCTTCATCATCGGACAGTCCATCCCGCCCTCTGTGCCGTGCATCTTCATGCCCATGTGGCGGCCCATATGCGACATCATCTCGGGCTGCATCTCCATCATCATGGTGCGGTGCGCCTTGCGCTGGGCGACGAGCTCGTTGAGGACCGCCGCCATCGGCTTCTCCATCGCATCCGGCGCCTTGGAGGTCTTGGCGGCATTCATCTCCGCCACCAGAGCATCGAGCGTCGCGTCCTGCGCCTTCATCTTCTCCTGCATCGCCTGATGCTTCGCCATCATCGCCTGGCAGTCCGCCTTCATGTCACCTTCGTGCTGGGCGCCCGCGGCGCCGTGCGTCTCATGGCCCGGCATTGGAGCTGCCTTCGGGGCCGACTGCGGAGCCTTGGCGGTCGCAGGCGCGGCGGGGGGCGGCGAGGTCTGCGCGCCGGCGCCCACGACCAGGGTGAGTGCGAGGGCCGCGGAGAGACCGGTGACGAGTGCCAGGATCGGGTGCTTTTTCATGGGGGTACTTCCTTTCGGGCGGCATTCGGGGCCACCGGTGCGGGCGCCCGGAAAAAGACCGGGAGCCGATGGAGGTAGAAGCGAATCTCCGAGCGCGGGAAGGGGCGATTCGTGACGAAGGGACCTCCACCAGTACGTGGCTACAAGCTAGACCTGCCCGACCGCACGGGGAAGAGCACTTCATACTCAGGACCGCGATCGCGCACTGAGTAGAAACCACCCACAACGGTGACGACCGACAGGGCGAGGTTGCAGGGTCCTCCGAGCGGGGTCATTTTGCCATTCAGGTCAGGCGGCGGCAGATGGCCTCGATCCCTTTCATTCCTGTTCCGAAACGCTTCAAGGCCTCGCGATGAGTTTCCAGCTCGCCATAGGCGAGGAATCGGACATCCAAGTCCTTCACCCGGCTGAAGGCCGGCCGGAGAAGCTGGCTACGAACCTCTTCCTCTCGCCCGTCCGGTGCGACGAGGAAGAGGGCACTCGCCGTCTGATCGCCAGGTCCAAGCGCCAGATCCAGCATGCGGACGATTCCCGAATAGATCGACGTCGTGTGCTCGACCTCGAAGGCGGCGGCGACTCGCCCTTGGCTCGGATCCAGCCAGAGCACGTCGATCAGGCGGATGGAGTCGACGCCGGAGGACCTTTCGAGACTAAGGGGAAGCACTTCGAGGCAGCCATCCGAAAGGCGCCCCTCGCCAAAGAGGCGATGCCGATCGTTGCTCGCAATCCACACCGAGAATCCCAGCGCCAGGCCGAGGTCGCGCAGCCAACCTTGAACCTCCGTGTGGGTCCGGTCCTGCTCCCGGCTCGCCTGCAGGGCCTTGCTGGATCGCCCAGCCTCTTCCCGAACCGCTTGAAGGTCTTCCTCCCATTGTCGCCTCGCCATGTCGTCGGTTCCTATCGGCGGCGCAGGGTAGCGCCCGGAACCGACATCGAAGAGGAGGCCGGCCGCCGCTCCGAGGTCGTTGGACAGGAATGCTCGGTAGCTCTCGTTCAGCTCGAGAATGCCGCGGCGCATGGCGAGGTACTCCTCCCATCGACCGAGCTTCACCTTCGCTCCGGTCAGTGCATTGAACCCCTTCACGATGGCGGTATTGAACGGCGGAACGAGGGTAGGGTGCAGAAAATACAGCAGGTTGGCCACCGCCGGCCCCAGTCCCTTGATGGCCTTCCGATCCAGTGCCCGGATGGCTTCGAGCACCTGCTCCTCAGTCGTGCAGCAGGAGCAGGTGTCGAGGAAGCTCGCGAACGCGACCTGATTGCCGCGATCCTCGTAGATATCGGGGATGCGAAGCTTGGGCTTCCAGAGAAATGCATGGTCGGCGCCCTTGAAGATCTGTCTCTGTTCCGCGATCGACCGTACGACCGTCTCCAGCGAAGAGCCTCGATAGACGTTGCCGAAAGTCCCGGCCTCGATCTCGCCGACGACCGCCGCGATCCCACGGCGAATGGAGCGGAAGTTTTTGAGGCGTTCTTCCCAGAGGAACCATGTCTGATAGGTGCCTCCGCGGTCCTCCCGCCAGCGGGTGAGCAGCGTGACCCATGGATCCCTGACTCCGGTCCGATCCGAACTCTCCTGCATGACGACCTCCCCGCAGACTCAGGCCCGCCCGACGAATGCCGCCTCGATCGCGAGGCCGACGACCAGGGCGATGGCACCGGCACCGATCGCCGCCAGCAGACCGACCCTACACCTGGCCACAGCGCGTATTTTCAGTCTCCGCTCAACGAAAGGGTGGCCGGAGGCTTACTCCCGCCTCGACATCGATTCCGACGTGCCGCAACCGCAGGGCCTTCGTGATCACAACGGCGGGGAAGAATCTGCGCGCAGGCGGCCGCGAACTACCTGACCTGCATTTCGCCAATAGCTCAAGTGGTCGTCGGCGGTGACGATCAGGGTGGCCCCAGAGGCTGCCGCCACCTCCTGGACACGCTCGATCGGCGTGATGGCGTCGAGGCGGCCGTGGACAAAAGTCACCCTTCCGCCGAGCCTCTGGACCGCGGGTTCGATCGAGTGTCTCAACACGACGTTCTCCACGCTGCCGCGCAGCGATGGCCAGAAATGAAGAGTGCCGTCCGCGACGACCGCCCGCGGCAGGTCGGTACGAAACAGGGGCACCAGACGAGCCGCGACGGGCAGGAAGGCGGTGTGGAGTCCGCATACGACCCTGGCCAGAAAGCGGTTGCGCGCCGTCAGGCCGGCGAGCGCCGACATCTCGCCAATGCGCTGCAGGGCCTCCGCTTCACTGCGGTAGAGCGGGGTCCCGAAGAGGATCACCTGGCGCACCGAGCCGGCGTGCCGGGCCCCGTACTCGGCAGCCAGCATCGCACCGAAGGAGTGCCCTACCAGGATCAGGTCGCCCTCCACTCCCTGCGCCGCAAGCGTCCGGCCGAGGGCCGCAAGATGCTCTTCCAGCGTGTACTCTCCCTCCGGCCACGGCGAGCGTCCAAATCCGAGCTCATCGATCAACAGTACGCGGCCGGCGACGTCGGTGAGCGCGAGCGCACCTGCTTCACGCCAGTAGGCGGTGGTGCCGATCATGCCGGGGAGAAATACCATCGCCGGCCCGGACGCGGGGCCGGCGCTCTCGACATGGAGCAGATCCCCGAGCTTTCCGCGCTCCCCCTGCGCTTGACGAACGTAGTAGACGGAGCAGGCCTGGACGAGAAGCGGCCCGGCCAGGAGAGCCGCCACCGTGATCGCTGTCCGCCGCCGCAATCGATTCACGCGGCCGCTTTCTTGGGCTGCGGGTTCGCCGATGCCGGGGGTATCTTGCCCTGCGTGGTGGTTACCGGTTCGCCAGGCGCCAATGGCGCTGCGTCCTTACCGGGCTGACGGATTCCTGCCAGCTTGGTGCGCTTCAGCATCAGCGCATTGATCGCCACCACGAGAGTGCTGCCGGACATGGACAGCGCTGCGACCTCCGGACTCAGCACGAAGGGGTACAGGACCCCCGCCGCGAGCGGGAAGGCGATCACGTTGTAGCCCACCGCCCACCAGAGATTCTGGTGCATCTTGCGCAACGTGGCCCGCGACAGCTCGATTGCGGCGACGATGTCGTACGGGTCGCTCTTCATCAGCACGACATCGGCGCTTTCTATCGCGACATCGGTGCCGGCGCCGATCGCGAATCCGACATTGGCCTGGGTCAGCGCGGGCGCATCGTTGACCCCGTCGCCCACCATGCCGACCCTCTTGCCCGTGGCCTGCAGCTCCTTCACCTTCTCCGCCTTCTGGGCCGGCAGCACGTCGGCCAGGACACTCTCGATGCCGAGATCCGCGGCGATGCGTTTGGCCGTGGCCGCGTTGTCGCCGGTCAGCATCACCACTTCGATGCCGCGCTCGCGGAGCTTCGCCACCGCTGCCTTGGATGTCGGCCGGATGGCATCGGCGATCGCGATCAGGCCGATCACGCGAGCGGCCTGGGACACATGGACCACGGTCCGGCCATCTCCCTGCATGCGGGTGGCCTCGGCCTCCAGGGGACCGAGCGTGAGCTTTTGGGTATCCATCAACAGCCGGTTGCCGAGGAACACCGTTCCGCCAGCGGTCTCGGCGCGTGCGCCCATGCCGTCGAGGCTTTCGAATCCGGTCGGCGCCGCGACAGTGAGGTTGGTTGACCGGCGCAGAATGGCCTGGGCCAGCGGATGATCGGAGCCCTGCTCGACGGCTGCGGCGGCGGTCAGCAACACCTCCTCGGTCACGCCGTCCGCCATTACGATCTCCACCACCTCCGGCTGGCCGATGGTGAGGGTGCCGGTTTTGTCGAAGATGATGACATTGAGCTTGGTGGCGTCCTCGAGCGCCGAGGCGTTCTTGTAAAGAATGCCGTTCGTTGCACCGAGGCCCGTTCCCACCATCACCGCCATGGGTGTAGCCAGCCCCAATGCATCCGGGCAGGCGATCACGAAGACCGTGATGGTCAGCGTCACTGCGAAGAGCAGCGGCTGGCCGATCCACCAGAACCAGACCGCGAAGGTCGCAAGGCCGATGACGATCGCGGCGATCACCAGCCACTGCGCTGCCTTGTCTGCCAGGAGTTGCGCCGGCGCTTTCGAGTTCTGCGCCTCCTGTACCAGTTTCACGATCTGCGCCAGCGCCGTGTCGGCCCCGACTTTCGTCGCCTTGTAGCGGAAGCTGCCGCTCTTGTTGATGGTCGCGCCGATCACCGTGGCGCCCGGCCCCTTCTGGACCGGCATCGACTCGCCGGTGAGCATCGACTCGTCGACCAGGGATTCGCCGCTCTCGACTACGCCATCGACCGGAATCTTGTTGCCCGGCCGGATCACGACGATCTCGCCTGCCAGAACCTCCGCCGTCGGGACCTCCGTCTCGACTCCGTTGCGGATGACAGAGGCCTTGGCGGGCGTCAGGTCCATCAGGGCTTTGATGGCCGACGACGCACCGGCGCGGGCACGCATTTCCAGCCAGTGGCCGAGCAGGATGAAAACCAGCAGCACGGACGCCGCTTCGAAGAACTGTCCGCCCGACTTGAAGAAGAACGTGGCACCAACACTGAAGAGATATCCGGTGCCGACGCTGAGGACGATCAACGCCGACATCCCCAGGGTGCCCTTCCGCAGGGCCCGCCAGGCGGAGACGAAGAACGGCCAGCTCGGATAGAGAATCGCCGCGCTCGCGAGGAAGAACAGCCACAGGTTGAGCTCCAGTCCGAACGGCGGGGCCGGCGGCTTGAAGAACTCTCCCATCGGGGCGTAGACAAAGATGGGCACGGTGAAAATGAGGCAGATCCAGAAACGATTGCGCATGTCGCGGACCATGGCCGGCAGGTCCTTGCCGCCATGCCCCATCTCATGGGCCATCTCCGTCGGGATCACGGCCGGCACACCCGGTGCCGCGTGGCCCTTGTGTTCGTCGCCCGCTGGACCCGCCGGCGCGGTCGCCGAGCCTGGCACTTCGGGCGCTGCTTTCGGTTCAGCGGCTGCGGGCGCTGGGGCCGTGGCCGGCACGGGGACAGCGGCCGGCGCCTCAGGCCCAGCTTTCGGTACCGCGCCTTCAGGCGGCGAGGCCGAAGGCGTCACGGGGACAGCGTCGGGCGCATCCGGCCCAACTTCCGGCACCGCGGCTTCGGGCGGCGATGGCACGGCCGGATCGGGCACAGTCGCCGGCGCCTCCGGGGCGGATTCCGGCTCAGCAGCCAGGGGCACTCTTGAGGGCCCGCCAGCCACAGGAGCAACGGCCGGAGCGACAGGTGCAGCTTTGGGCTCAGGCGTTCCAGGTGTTGAAGGCGCGGCCGGAGCGGGCACCGCTGCCGGTGCAGTCGAGCCAGCCTTGCGCTCGGCCTCCACTGGCGGTAGGGGCTCGAGAGGGGGTCTGTCTTCAGGCGGATGCGCGCCCCGATGCACGGCCGCCTTGATATCGCCGACATCGACTAGGGTTTCGTCGTAGCGCACGGTCGCGCTTCCAACAGCAAAATTCACCGTAACGCTCTCGACCCCCGGCACTTCCCCAATCCTTTTCTCCACCGCGTCGACGCTCATCGCCGACAGCATGTCGTGCACTTGAATGACGCTGGTCTTCATCGCATCTCCTTGGAAAAGTCAACATCCTCTCTGCCAGCCCGCTTCACTCCGGTGTGCCTGCGGGGGCCGCTCCCCATTTCCAGTTTCTTACCTCCGGCATGTCCTCACCGTGCTTGCGGATGTATTGCTTGTGCGCGACCAGCTTGTCCTTGAGTTGCCGCTGGAGCTCCAGGCCGGCCTCTCCCGTCTGGGGCAGGCGATCGATGGTGTCTATGACGAGGTGGAAGCGGTCCAGATCGTTCAGCACGGTCATATCGAAAGCCGTGGTGATCGTGCCCTCTTCCTTGTAGCCGCGGACGTGAATGTTGTCGTGATTGGTGCGACGGTAGGTCAATTGGTGGATCAGGGACGGATAGCCGTGAAAGGCAAAGATGACCGGCTTGTCCCTGGTGAAGATCTCGTCGAAAGCGAAGTCGCTCAACCCGTGCGGGTGCTCGGTCTGCGGCTGCAGTTTCATGAGGTCGATGACGTTGACCAACCGAAGCTTCAGGTCGGGTAGATGCCCGCGCAGGATAGAGACTGCGGCGAGTGTTTCCATCGTGGGCACGTCCCCGCAGCAGACCATGACCACATCCGGCGCCCCACCCTGGTCGTTGCTCGCCCACTGCCAGATTCCGATGCCCGCGATGCAGTGCTCGACAGCGGCGTCCATCGTCAGCCACTGCGGCGCGGGGTGTTTGCCCGCGATCACGACGTTGACGTAGTGGCGGCTGCGCAGGCAGTGGTCCATCACCGACAAGAGGCAGTTGGCATCCGGCGGCAGGTACACCCGCACGATCTCGGCCTTCTTGTTCATGACCACGTCGATGAAACCCGGGTCCTGGTGGGTAAAGCCGTTGTGATCCTGGCGCCAGACGTGGGAGGCCAGCAGGTAGTTGAGCGAGGCGATCTTCCGCCGCCACGGCAGGTGCGACGTGACCTTCAGCCACTTGGCGTGCTGGTTGAACATCGAATCGATGATGTGAATGAACGCTTCGTAGCAGTTGAAGAGGCCATGCCGCCCGGTGAGCAGATAGCCCTCGAGCCAGCCCTCGCACTGGTGCTCGCTCAACATCTCCACCACGCGCCCCGTGGGCGCGAGAAATTCGTCGTTCGGCACGGTCGCAGCGTTCCATTGGCGATCGGTCTCTTCAAAGAGCGCCACCAGACCGTTCGAGATCGTCTCATCGGGACCGAAGACGCGAAAATTCCGCTGCTCTCGGTTCAACTTCACGACATCGCGCACAAACGGTCCGAGTACCCGCGTGTCGCCGACCCCCCGCACTCCCGGCGAAGGCACGTCGAACGCGTAGTCGCGGAAATCCGGCATCCTCAGGTCGCGGAGCAGGAGGCCGCCGTTGGCGTGGGGATTCATGCCCATGCGCCGCTCGCCCCTGGGCGCCAGCTCGGCCAGTTCCGGCTGCAGGCGTCCCTGCGCGTCAAAGAGCTCCTCCGGCCGGTAGCTTCGCAGCCATTCTTCCAACAGCTTGAGGTGTTCGGGCTGAGCGGACGGATCGGAAAGCGGCACCTGATGCGAACGGAAGTTGCCTTCGATCTGGCGTCCATCGACCACCTTCGGCCCGGTCCAGCCCTTGGGTGAATCGAGCACGATCATCGGCCAGCGCGGACGTTCGCCGGTGCCATGGACACGCGCGTCCTGCTGGATCTTCCTGATCTGCTCAACCGCTGTGTCGAGCGTTGCGGCCATGGCCTCGTGCATCGGCCCGGGCTCATGACCCTCGACAAAGTAGGGCGTCCAGCCATAGCCGCGCAACAACTGTTCCAGTTCCTCACGGGTGATGCGGGCGAGGAGGGTCGCGCTGGCGATCTTGTAGCCGTTGAGATGCAGGATCGGCAGTACTGCGCCGTCGGTCGCCGGATCGAGAAACTTGTTGGAATGCCACGCGGTGGCAAGGGGCCCGGTTTCCGCCTCGCCATCGCCGATGACGCAGGCGACGACGAGATCGGGGTTGTCGAACGCTGCCCCGAACGAATGGCTGAGCGAATAGCCGAGCTCGCCGCCCTCGTGAATCGAGCCTGGGCATTCCGGGGATGCGTGGCTGGGAATGCCGCCGGGAAACGAGAACTGGAGAAAGAGTTTCCGCAGCCCGGCCTCATCCCGGCTGATATCGGGATAGATCTCGCTGTAGGTGCCCTCGAGGTAGGTGTTGCTCACCACCGCCGGGCCGCCGTGGCCAGGGCCGGAGACGTAAATCATGTCGAGGTCGTATTTCTTGATCACCCGGTTCAAGTGCACGTAGATGAAGTTCTGCCCGGGGGTCGTGCCCCAGTGCCCCAACAGCATGCGCTTCACATCCGCGAGCGCCAGCGGCCGCTTGAGAAGCGGATTGTCGTATAGATAGATCTGGCCAACCGACAGGTAGTTGGCGGCGCGCCAGTAAGCATCCATCTTTCGCAGCAGCTCCGGCGCAAGTGTGTCGGTTTTCATGATCTACGTTCTCCGGGGTGAGCCGAGCCCGAGTACGCGGAGGACGGACCTTGCGATCGTGAGCTCCTCTTTGGTGCGGATGACCCGTACCATGACGCGACTGCCAGCGGGCGAAATCAGAGCGGCATTCTTCACATTTTGCTTCTGGTTCAGCTCAATGCCGAGAAAGCCGAGTCCATTGCAGATTCGCTTTCGGATGAGCGCGGCGTTCTCACCGATGCCTCCTGTGAAGACGAGAGCGTCCAATCCGCCGAGGGCCGCCGCGAAGGAGCCGATCCACTTTTTCGCCTGATAACAAAACAGCGCCACAGCTTCCGCCGCCCGCACGTCAGAGGTTTCCCGCGCGAGCAGGTCGCGCAGGTCAGAGCTGACACCGGAGACTCCCAGAAGCCCCGACTGGTGGTTCACCATCCGGTGAAACCGGGCCGCGGTCATGCGTTCGCTGCGCGCCAGGTAGTACACCAGGCCGGGATCCAGGTCTCCCGTGCGGGTCCCCATCACCAGGCCCGCCGAAGGAGTAAAGCCCATGCTGGTATCGATGCTCTGGCCATGGCGTACGGCGGCGAGGCTGGCGCCATTTCCGAGATGCGCAAGGATCACGCGGCCTCTGGCGGCCGCAGGATCGAGGCGGCCGAGCTCCTCCATCAAGTAGGCGTAGGACAGGCCATGGAAGCCGTAGCGCTCGACGCCCTTCGCCTTATAGCGCCGCGGGATGGGCAAGAGCCTCGCAACCTGCGGCATGCTGCGATGAAAAGCCGTGTCGAAGCACGCCACCTGGGGCAGCCCAGGATGCCGCCGCAGGAACGCCTCGATCAGTCCGATCTCGCGCGGCAGGTGATCGGGGGCGTAGTCCCGGATGCGGTGCAGTTCCGCGAGCAGCTTCCGCGTGACCCTCTCCGGCTCGGAACGGCTCATGCCATGCACCACACGGTGTCCCACGGCCCTGACCGATGCGAAGACCGGCTGGGCTTCGAGCCAGTCGAGGAGAAAGTCGAACGCCTGGCGATGGTCGGTGACCGCAAGTCGCCTGGAAACCTGCGGCTTTCCAGCGCTGTCGTTGACGGTCCAGTGGGTGCCGCTCGAGCCGATGCGGTCGATCTTCCCATCGAGTCGCTGCCGCAGCGTCTTGCCGACTTCAAACACCGCGAACCGGATGCTCGACGAGCCGACGTTGATCGTCAGGACACAACGCGGCGCAGCACTCACGGTTCCACCGCCGAGCGCTCATGAGCGCAGTGCGCTGGCTGAAAGCGGTCATGCAATGGTCCGATCCGATTGAGCTTCATGGTGCGCCCAGCCTCACAACCATCCATTCTTGAATCCCGCCCGCCGCAATCCAGTCGAAACGTAGGGGCAGGCGCGCATCAGCCGCCAGAGGAAATCCGATCGGTAGTTCTCGCACATCAACACGACCGGACCGAGGTTGATCCCGAAATGGTACGGCGAGGTCCAGCCGACCCCCGCATCTTCCTCGCGCGGAAAGCTCAGATTGAAACTGCACCGAAGGCAGTATTCGCCTGTGATCTCTGGATAGACATCCTCGAAATGCTGAACCGTCGGCAGCACGATCTCCGGAGCGAAGGGGAGCGAGGCGACTACGGCCCACGGCGCGACGGTCCCGTCGTCTGGACCCCACGGCACGCCGCGGGCGACGTAGTCGAAGAACGGACGCTCGACCCCGCGCACGCGCTTCGTCGTCCAGCCTGGGCCATCGCTCGCGGTCAGTCCCCAGAAATACCGGCCGTACCCGGCGAATTCCAGAGGGTTCCGGATTGCGTACTCCTGCTGGACGTAGGTCGCTCGGCGGCTGTTCTCGCAGTAGTCGATGCCTTTGTCGAGCGCAAAAGCATCCTGGATGCCGCGGAAATCCACAAAGACGTGCGAGTACTGATGGATGAAGAGCGCGCCGCCGTAGAGCAGTTCGTAGCCGTAAATCTCCTTCCACTGATAGCTCGTGGTCCATGCCGCGTAGCTCTCCGTGGGCAGGGGATAGGTTGGCGAGCCAAGGCCGAGCGCATACAGGAGCATCGCCTCGTCATAGCCCTCCCAGCGATAGGGCAGAAAGCCGCTCTCGGGCTTCCACCCATGGGTGACCGTCGCTCCACCATCGCACGCCCATTGCCAGTCGACGCGGCGGAAGAGTGCGTCGGCCAACGTGCGAATTTCCCGCTCGCTCTCACTGTCCTGATCGAAATAGACCGCCGCAGCCAGCATGCCGGCAAGAAGGAAACTGCTATCGACTGTCGAGAGCTCGCACAAGTTCGCGCGTGCTCCCGTCGTCATATCGAGGAAGTGGTAGTAGAACCCTTTGTATCCGGTCATGCCGGGCGCCGTTCCCTGCGGGCTGCCCCAGAAGAACCGCAACAGCGCCAGCGTGCGCTCGATCGCGTCAGCGCGAGTCATCCACACCCGATCAACGCCCACCGGATAGACCGCCAGCGCGAAACCGACGGCGGCGATGCTGGCCGGCGCACCCGGCTGTGTCTTATCCGCCACGAGGCCGTTGACCGGATTGGTCTCGGTCAGAAAGTACTCAAACGCATGACGCTGCAGCGCGTCCAACCTCGTCTCGCCGAAATCAGGTCGAATCACATGGGCCATGGGTCGATCCACTCATCCGCCTCCGGGTCGCCCGGTGGACCGCCCTGTAAAGCGGCGCACCAGCTTTGCGCACTCGAGGATGGAAACCGGAATCAGACCCAGCGCGATCGACAGGGCGCAATCCGATGCGGAAAGCGGAAGAGTGTCGAGGAGGGCCTGGGCGAAGGGGATGTGATGAAGGCCAATCTGGAGAAGTCCGGACAAGAAGACCACACCCAGGAGGCGGAGATTGGTGAACACACCCACCTCCCAGAAGAGCCGCGTGGTGCTGCGGGCGGCGAAGGAGCGGAACAGCTCCGAGAACACGATCACCGAGAACGCCATATTCCTCGCCTCGGCCAGCCCCTGCGAATCGAGCACGTAGGCGAAGACGGAGATCGTGACCACGGCCTGCAGCAGTCCCGTCACGATCACGGTCGTCCACTGCGGCCGCCCCAGGATGGGCTCTTCCAGTTTTCGTGGGCGCCGGCGCAACAGGTCCTCCGCGATGGGATCTCCCACCAGGGCGAGCGCGGGGAGCCCGTCGGTGACTAGGTTGATCCACAACAGCTGGAGCGGAAGGAGGGGCAGCGGGAGCCCGACGGCCAGGGCCCCCAGCATCACGGCGAGCTCGCCAACGTTGCCAGCCAGCAGGTAGACGAGGGTCTTCTGGATGTTCTCGTAGATGCCACGACCTTCCTGGACGGCCGCGACGATGTTCGCGAAGTTGTCGTCGACAAGGATCATGTTCGAGGCTTCCCGTGTCACTTCGGTGCCGGTCTGCCCCATCGCGATGCCGATGTGCGCTTCCCGCAGGGCGGGCGCGTCGTTCACGCCGTCTCCGGTCATCGCGACGACATCGCCACGAGCCTTCCACTCCTGCACAATGCGGAGCTTGTCCTCCGGAGTGGCGCGGGCATGGACGACCTCGGCGGGGTCGTCGGCGGGCGTCAGGATCCCCAGCTCGCGACCGATCGCCTCCGCCGTCACCGAGTGGTCGCCGGTGATCATGACCGTCTTGATGCCCGCGGCACGCGCCAGCGCCACGGCTGCGATGGCCTCGGTGCGCGGCGGATCGGCGATGCCGAGAAGTCCCAGCAGAGTGAGGTTCGCTGTACCGGGACCCTCCCCCACGGCGACCGCGAGCACACGGAGCCCTTGTCGCGCCATTCCCGCGTTGGCTTCCACGGCGTTCTGGGTGCCGGAGGTGCAGTCGGGGAGGAGGACCTCGACGGCTCCCTTCACGTAGAGCTTGCCATCGGCTCGCCGGATCGACATGCGTTTGGTGTCGGCGTCGAACGGCTCGACGGCCACCCGCGGGCGCTCACTCTCGATCGTCTTGCGATCGAAGCCACGCTGGCCGGCGGCCATGAGGATGGCGACCTCCGTGGGATCGCCCGTTCCGCTCCGTCCGTCTGCGGCGAGCTCCGCATCGCAGCAGGCGGCGGCAGCAAAGAGGAGGGCGTCGTGGTCGCCCCCCCAGAGCTCGCGGACCACCATGACGCCGGTCGTGAGGGTACCGGTCTTGTCCGTGCAGATGACCGTGGCGCAGCCGAGGGTCTCGACCGACGGCAGGGTACGGATGAGAACGTGGCGCGCGGCCATGCGCTGGACACCGAGCGCCAGGGCGATCGTGACCACGGCTGCGAGGCCCTCGGGCACCGCGGCCACGGCCAGGGAGACCGACGACAGCAGGATCTCCATCCATGGCAGGCCCCTCCAGAAACCGAGCACCGCCACCAGCGCCACGATGCCAAGGCAGAGGTAAAGCAAAGTCCTGCCGACGCTCTCCAACCGTCGCTGAAGTGGCGTCGCCTCCTGCTTCACTGCCGCCAGCAAGTGGGCGATCTTGCCCAGCTCCGTGCCCATTCCCGTCGCCATCACTGCGGCGGAGCCCGTGCCGGCGCTCACCGAAGTCCCCATGAAGACGCAGTCGGTGCGGTCCGCGAGGTGCGCATCCGCGGCCACGGGCGCGGTGCTCTTTTGGACGGGCGCACTCTCCCCGGTCAGCGGCGCTTCGTTGATCCGGAGGGCCTGGGCCAGCTGGAGCCGGGCGTCGGCGGGCACAATATCTCCCGCCTCCAGGACCAGTGCGTCATCGACCACCACCTCCGTCGCTGGAATCATCACCGAGGTCCCGTCGCGCAGCACGCGGGCGCGTGGCGCGGTCATCGACCGGAGAGCCTGCACCGCCCTCTCCGCCCGGTACTCCTGGAAGAAGCCGACGAGCGCATTGAGCACGACGATGGCGCCGATGGCGACCGCGTCCACCCAGTCTCCCAGCACGGCCGACACCGCCGACGCGCCGACCAGGAGCCAGAGCATCGCGCCCTTGAACTGGGCCGCCAGGATGACCCATGCCGACCCCGCCTTTTCACGTCGAATCTCGTTCGGGCCGTGCTCGGCCAGACGGCTCCTGGCCTCGGTGCTGGTCAGCCCCGCCGAGGCCGCTACGCCTGAGGTCGCTGAAGGCTCTGCCGGCGGTGACGGCGCCGCAGGCGCCGCGGGCACTGCGGGGGGAACGTCGTTCAAGGAGCGCCTGCGGGGACGGGCCCCTGGGTTGAAAGCGGGCGTTCCGGGAGCGAACCGTCGGCGGGCGCTCGGCGAAGCTGCCACCCCCGCCAGATGACGTAGAACGCAGGAATGACCGCCAGGGTGAGGATGGTGAGTGAGATGAGCCCACCCCAGAGCGGCGCGGCCACCCGCTTCGCCACGTCGGACCCCACGCCGGTGCCCACGAGCACCGGCACGAGACCGACGATGTTCATGCCCACGGTCATGACCAGCGGTCTCACCCTCAGGGTGGCGGACTCCACCGTCATGTCGATGAGGTCGCTGAGGGTCCGCAGCCGCCCCTCCTTGCGCCAGGTCTCGTAGCCCTGATCGAGGTACACCATCATGATCGACGCGGTCTCGGTGGCGATGCCGAGGAGCGCGATCATGCCCACCCACACCGCCATCGAGGTGTTGAACTCCATGGCATACATGAGCCAGATGGAGCCGATGGCGGCGAAGGGCACCGAGAGCATCACGATCAGCGCCTGGGTCAGGCCCTGGAAATTGAGGTAGAGGATCAGAAAAATGAGCAGCAGCGTCAGCGGCACGACGATCTTCATGCGCGCCTGGATGCGCTCCAGAAACTCGTATTGCCCCGTCCATTTGAGATAGGTGCCAGGCGTGAGCTTCAGCTCCTGGGCGACCTTGACCTTCGCGCTCTTCACGTATCCACCGATGTCTCTGCCCGAGATGTCCACGTACACCCAGCCCGTGAGGAGTCCGCCTTCGCTCTTGATCATCGGCGGCCCCATGGTGGCCTTGAACTCTCCGAGCTGCCCCAGGGGTATCTGCGCCGCGGGGCTCGAACCCATACCGCCGTCCCCGCCCGGACCTGCCGCCGCCATGCCGCCAACTCCCGGCGCAGCGGAGGCCCCGCCCTGCGGGGAGACGGAGACGAGAACGCCGCGCAGCTTCTCTACGCTGCTCCTGAGCTCCCTCGGATAGCGGACGTTGATCGTGTAGCGCTCGCGCCCTTCGACGGTGGTGTCGATATCCATCCCCCCGATGGCCGTCTCCACGACTTGCATGACGTCCATGAGTTTCAGACCGTATCTCCCGATGGCGGCGCGATCCGGCACAAAGTCGAGGAAGAAGCCACCCAGCTCCCGCTCGGCGTAGACCGATTGGGTGCCCGGAACATCCTTGAGGATGCGCTCGAGGTCTTCGGCGACAGCCGCGATCTCCTTCAGGTCCTTGCCGAACACCTTGATGCCGATCGGCGTCCGGATGCCGGTCGTGAGCATGTCGACGCGCGCCTTGATCGGCATCGTCCAGGCGTTCTGGATGCCGGGCAGCTCGAGAGCCTTGGACATCTCCTCGACCAGGAGATCCTTGGTCATCCCGGACCTCCATTCCGCCGGGGGCTTGAGCAGGATGACCGTCTCGAACATCGAGAGCGGCGCGGGATCGGTAGGGGTCTCGGCCCGGCCGGCCTTGCCAAAGACCCGTTCCACCTCGGGGAACTTGCGCAGGATCCCGTCCTGCGCCTGCACCAGCCGCTTCGCCTCCTCGATGGAAATGCCCGGAACCGTGATCGGCATGAAGAGAATCGAGCCCTCGTCGAGCGGCGGCATGAACTCCGATCCGAGCTGGCTCCACGGGAAGATCGTCACCGCGAGAAGCGCCACGACGGCAAGAGCGACGACATACCTGCCGCGGACGAGAACCCGGAGCGCCGGCCGATAGGCCGAGATGAGGAACCGGTTGATGGGGTTCTTCATCTCCGGACGGATGCGCCCACGGACGAAGGTGACCATCAAGGCGGGCACGAGCGTGATGGACAGCAGGCAGGCGAAGGCCATCGAGAAGGACTTGGTATACGCGAGGGGCTTGAAGAGCCGGCCCTCCTGCGCCTCGAGCGTGAAGACCGGCAGAAACGCGAGGGTGATGATGAGAAGCGACCCGAAGATCGAAGGACCGAGCTCTCGCGCCGCCTCGATCACCACTTCCATGCGGTCTTTCCGCGCGCTCTCGCGCTCGAGCTTCTTGTGGGCGTTCTCCACCAGTACGACGGCGGAATCCACCATGTCGCCGATGGCGATGATGATGCCCGCGAGAGACATGATGTTGGCGCTCATGCCCATCAGGTACATGGGAATGAACGCACTGGCCACGGCGACCGGAAGTGTGATGGCCGCGACCAGCGCCGAGCGCACGTGAAAGAGAAAGAGGACGATCATCAACACCACCGTCACCATGACCAGGGTGAGGTTGCTCGTCAGCGTCTTCACGGCACCACGGATGAGGGGAGCGCGATCGTAGGTCGGGACGAGCTCCACTCCGGGAGGGAAGCCCGGGCGGAGCTCCTCGATTCGCGCCTTCACGCGATCGATCACCTCGAGCGCGTTCTCCCCGTAGCGCATCACGACGATGCCTCCGACCACCTCGCCTTCGCCATCGAGCTCCGCCAGGCCGCGCCGGATGTTGCCGCCCACCTGGATCTTGGCGATGTCCCTGAGGCGCACGGGCGTACCCCGGGCATCGGTCGCCACCGCGATCTCCTCGAGGTCCTCCTTGCGGGTGATGTAGCCGAGGCCGCGGATGGCGTATTCGTGCCCCGCGACTTCCAGCACCCGCCCGCCGACGTCGCCGTTCGACATGCGGATCGCCGCCACGACGTCCGCCAGCGAGATGCGAAAGGCCTGCAGCCGGATGGGGTCGATCTCGACCTGATACTGCTTCTCGTAGCCTCCGAGGCTCGCGACCTCGGCGACTCCGGGCACGGACGCCAGGGAGTAGCGCAGAAACCAGTCCTGGAAGCTGCGTAGCTCCTGGAGCGTCGCACACGGGGTTTCGTCCGCTGGCTGGCATCGGCTGACGAGCGCGTACTCGTAGACCCATCCGACGCCCGTGGCATCCGGGCCCATCTGCGGCGTCACCCCCGGCGGCAGCCGACCCTGCACTTTCGACAGGTATTCGAGCACCCGCGAACGCGCCCAGTAGATGTCGGTCCCGTCCTCGAAGATGATGTAGACGAAGGACATCCCGAACATCGTGAAGCTGCGGACCACTTTCACCTTGGGAGCGGCGAGAAACGTCGTGACCAGCGGGTAGGTGACCTGATCCTCCACCAGGGTGGGGCCCCGGCCCATCCACTCGGTGAAGACAATCACCTGGGTATCCGAGAGGTCCGGCAGGGCGTCCAGAGGGGTGTTGAGGATGGAGTAGATGCCACCCGCGAAAAGCAGTCCGGTCGCGAGGAAGACGAGGAAGCGCTTCCTCGCCGATTGATCGATGATGCGCTCGAGGATGCCCATGGGATCAGGCGGCCGGCTCAGTGGCCCGAGTGTGCCGAGGTCGCGCCCCCGGCAGCGGCAGCTCGGAGTCGACTCTCGGAATCCAGCAGGAACTGCCCGGTCTGGGCGATGGACTCTCCCTCTTTCAGCCCGGAGAGGACCTGCACCAGGCCCTCGAGGGAGATCCCCACTTCGACCTCCCGGGGCTCGAAATGTCCGCCGTCGTGGGCGACGAAAATGATCTTGCGCTCACCGGTGTCGATGATGGCGTCTTCGGGGATGGCGATGCCCTCGCCGAGGTCGATGTCGATCATCACCGTGGCGTACATCCCCGGCTTGAGAACCCCCGTGGCGTTGTCGAACTCGATGCGCGCCTTCGCGGTGCGGGTGGCGTCGCCGACCGTCGGGCTGACAAAGGCCAGCCTGCCCGTGAGCTTCTGCCCGGGGAGGGCATCGACGGTGAGGCGTGCCTCCTGGCCCACCTTCACCTGCGCCATGTCGCGTTCCTGCACATCGGCGAGCACCCAGACACGCGCCAGGTCGGCGATGACGTAGAGGGCGGTCATGGGGTCGACCGCAAGGCCGGCGACGGCCTGCTTCGCGACCACCGTCCCGCGCTGCGGTGAAGCGATGGTGATGTAGCGCTGCGCGACTCCCGTGCGGTCGATCTCCGCCAGAACTCCGCGCGGTACGTCGAACAGCTCGAGTCGCTGTCGCGACGCCGCCACCAGGCTCCTCGATGCGTTGCGGGCCGGCTCCGCCACCGTGGCCTCCGGGATCCGCCTGAGCGCGGCTCTGGACGACAGGTACTCGTGCTGGGCCGCCAGCAGGTCCTGGCTATAGATGGTGAAGAGGGGCTGTCCCTTCGCCACCTCCTGGCCGACGTAGTTGACGAAGATCCGCTCGATGAAACCCTCGAACTTGACGTGCACCTGCGAAGCCCGCATCTCGTCGGCGCTCACCAGGCCCACCGTGCGGATGGTCTTGCGAAGCTGGGTGCGCGCCACCTCCACGGTTCGGATTCCGAGGAGCTGCCGCCGGCTGTCGTCCACCTGCACCGGGGCATAGCCGGGAATGCTGGACTCGGACGGCATGGCAGACATCTCCTCGGCGGCCGCCGGGGCGCCGCCATGCTGGCTGTGCCCAGACGCAGCGCTCGGGTCCGCCGCAGGCGCCTCTCCGCGGTCTGCCGGCTCGGCCTTCTCATCCTTGCCTCCGCAGGACATAGCCCCCACCAGCAGGACCCCGCCCGCAACGACCCTCCACAGTCTCCGCGCTCGCATGGCTCTCATGGCTCTCATCGCTATCATCTGGACACCGCGGCCCCCTCTCCCAACGCCCGTTGGAGGTCCACCAGCGCCAGCTCGCGCTCGACGCGCAGGACCGTCCGCGACAGGCGCTGTTCGGAGACGACGCGCAAGGCGTCGAGGATCTCGAGCGCGTTGGTCGTTCCGGCCGGGAAGGCGGCCAGGGCGGCGTCGAACGTCTGCTGCGCCAGATCGAGGAGCTCGGTCTCGAGGATCTCCGCTCGCCTCTGGACGCGCGCAAGACGTGCCAAGGCCTGTTCCACCTGGGCCCGGACCATCGCCTCCATGGCGCGGAGGTCCCGGTCCGCGGCACTGGCGCGAAGATCTGCCACCGCGACGTCAATGCGCTGCTTGCGCGCGATCCACAGCGGCACACCGATCGTGCCCATCGCTCCGATCATGTCTTCTCCATCCACACGGGCGTCGTAGAACGCTCCGAGCATGAAATCCGGGTAGTACTCGCGCCGGGCGACCTCTGCCATGGCTCGCCGGCTCGCCGCCATGGCGACCATCTCATGCACCTCGGACCTCTGCGCGAGCGCCCGAGCCACCAACCGGGCGCCATCGAACGGGATTTCGGGGGACCAGGCCTCCAGGGGCTCGCCCACGGGCTCTGCTTCGGAGCGGTTCCGCAGCGCGTTCAGCATGGCTGCCATCTCCCGGCGCTCGCCCTCCAGCATGGCGAGCCCGTCATCCAGCATGCTGGCCTCGGTCCGCATCTTCAGCACGTCGTGGTGCATCGCCATTCCCGAAGCCAGCCGGCCGGTCACCACATCCACCAGCGTGTCCGCGATCGCCCGCTGTTCGCGATTGACGCGGCGAGCTTCCATGTTGAAATAGAGGTCGTAGTAGATCCGCCTCGCCTCGGTGACGGCATCGAGCAGGACGGTCTCCTCTCTCGCCCCGGCTACCTGGGACTCGAGCTCGGCCACGCGTGTCATCCGCCCCCTCTTGCCCGGCCAAGGCAGCATCTGGTTGGCCTGCAGCCGCAACATCGGCATGCCGCCCGTGATCGTCGTGGGTACGTCTTCGGCCATCAACGTGAATTGGGGATCGTCGAGGGCGCGGGCCCGAGGGATCGCCTGGCGCATGGCCTCCGCCCGCAGCGCTTCCGCCCCGACAACCGGGCTCCGGGCAGCGACCTCGCGGAGAAGCTCGTCGAGAGAGAGCGGCACTGGCTCCTGAGCCAGGCCGATGGACGGTGGGATCAGCCCCAGGAGCACCAGGCTGCACCACAGGTGCATCGTGCCTTTACACACCGAAGGCCCCATGCGGGTGGGCAATCCCTTGCCCCAAGTTGAAACAACCCAAGCCGACTTCGAAGCACCCGGCTAGTCGCCGCATTCAGTGGCCGCCGATCCGCTCGTTGAAGGCGGCGATGAGGTTCAAGCGCTCCGGCTTCATGGCCCTCCCTCCCGTCGTCGTGCTCGTCCCTGCGCCTCCGTCAGAGACTGTGAATGCTGACCGTGCCGCAGCAAACGCCCGCCTTGTCTGCGACCGGCAAGCTTGTCGCGCGATGCTCGTGGAGTTTCCGGCGGGCTTCTTCGACCGATTCCTCTGCGCCACAACAGGCCGACGCGGGCCGCATGATCTCGTCGACGCGAACCTCGGAAGCGCGGCGGTCATCCGCCGCCGCACCGCAACAGACGTCGCGCTCCGTGACGACACCGACCAGCTTGAGGTTCTCTGTGTTTTCGACCACAGGAGCACAGCCGCAGACTGAATCGCGCATCGCTCGCGCAGCATGTGCCGCCGTCTCTTGCGGTGTACAGCACGCAGAGGCCTCGATGGGCTTCATCACATCACCACAACAATTCATCTTCTTTTCCTCCGTCAGTTTCTCGAGCTCGGAGCTGCCATTCCTCCGAGCCGCTCGAGCATCACGTGGTGAATCGTTGCAATCTGAAGCCAGATTGCGATGAGAAACAGCAGCCCGGTACAAAGCAGAGCGTCTACTTTGGTCACTCCGAATACAAGATTGTCCGCCCCACCAATCATGGCGGCGGCAAAGACAATCACGCCGGCGAAGCCCACGACAACGCTGACGACATGCAACAACTGTGAAGGTTTCATGTTCTGGCGATCCTCCTGAAGTTCGTCACGGTGATCCGTTTCAAAGGGTCCTCGGCCTCGCCGAGGTAGCCGGGCGCGCACCGCTCCGCGAGCGTTTCCTCCGGCGGCTAGCGGCCGCCTCCCGAGCGCCGTCGGAAAAACATCCAGCCGACCAGCAAGACGACCACGATCAGGAGGGGAATCTGCCAATAGAGCCCCATCCCGCCCATCCCGAACCACTGTCCATCGTGCATCACGGTACCGCCGTCAGACTTTCTGCCCGGAGGCGGACACGTACCGATCCGGCTCCTGGTCGAACTTCGTCTTGCAGCCAGGGGAACAGAAAAAGTAGGTCTGGCCCGCATGCTTGCTGCTGAGCGGAGACTTATCGTCGACGGTCATTCCACAAACAGGGTCTTTGGTCATTTCAATCCTCTCCTGATAGCTCCCAACGATTTTCTTCGACCGGAGTCTGCAATCGGGCCGGGAGACGGGGGACTCCAAACGAGAGGCCTCGCCCACCCGCGCGCTGTCTACGGCTTGGGCTTCATCTCTCCGCTCATGGGTGAAGACGTGTGGTCCATTTTCATCATCGGGCACTCCATCCCGCCCTTCGAGCCATTCATCCCTGCGTGATGTCCCATGTGGCCCATCATCTCGTGCTGCATCTCCATCATCATCGTACGGGTTGCCTTGCGCTGGGCGACGAGCTCGTTGATAACCGCCGCCATGGGCTTTTCCATGGCGTCGATCGCATTCGACCCCTTGGCGAAGTTCATCTCCGCCACCAACTTGTCCAGAGAGTCGTCCATCGCCTGCATCTTTTCGTGCATTTCCTGTTTCTTGACCATCATCGCCTTGCACTCCGCGTTCATGTCGCCGCCGTGCTGGGCTCCGGCAGCACTGTGCTTGTCGTGGCCGGGCATCGGAGCGACTGGAGCGGCCGGAGCCGGCTTCGGGCTCTTGGCGGCCGGAGCGGAGGAGGCAGGTGGAGGCGTCTGGGCGCCGACACCGACGGCCAGCGCGAGCGCGGTGGCGGCGAAGGTGCCGGAAAGCAGGACTCTGAGCTGGCGCTTCTTCATCTGGAGGTTTCCTCTCGGCGGCCGATGGGGTCGCCTTTCGTGCAACTGGGTGGGTCCAGCAAGGCAATACATGCCGCTAGCGATTCGTGTGCACTCGGGGACGTTTGGGAAGACACCGCCTCTTTGCACGTACTTCAAACTTATCCCTCCGCTTCCCCACCGGGAACCGCACTTACTACCCCGAAACGGCATTGCGACCCGAGTAGAAAACACCCTAGTCACCGCAGTGCTGCTACTTTTCGACTCCCGGTTGCGCCTCGATTTCCACGCTCCGCAGCCGCAAGGCGTTGGCGATCACGGTCACCGAGGAGAAGCTCATGGCGGCCGCGGCGAGCATCGGCGACAGCAGCCAGCCGGTCCAGGGATAGAGGACGCCGGCGGCGATCGGCACGCCAGCGGCGTTGTAGGCGAAGGCCCAGAAGAGGTTCTGGCGGATGTTCCTCATCGTCGCGTGCGACAGCCGCCGGGCGCGCACGATCCCGAGCAAGTCCCCCTTGACCAGCGTGACCCCCGCCGACTCCATCGCCACGTCGGTGCCGGTGCCCATGGCGATGCCGACCCGGGCGCGTGCCAGCGCCGGCGCGTCGTTGACGCCGTCGCCGGCCATCGCCACCTTGCGGCCCTCCTTCTCCAGGCGCTCGATCACCGCAAGCTTTTGGTCCGGCAGCACCTCCGCCAGAACCTCGTCGATCCCCAGGCCCTTCGCCACCGCCTCGGCGGTCGTCCGGCTGTCGCCGGTCAACATCACGATACGGATGCCCTCGGCGCGCAGCGCGCGAATGGCCTCCGGCGTCGTGCTCTTCAGCGGATCGGCAACCGCCAGCAGACCCGCCGCCTGGCCGTCGACGGCGACGAACATCACTGTCTTGCCCGCGCTGCGCAGCGCCGCGGCCGCGACGGCGAGCGGCGCGGGATCGACGCCAGCGTCGGCGAGCAGCGCGCTGTTGCCGACCAGCAATCGCCGCCCAGAGATGTTCCCCTGCACACCCTTGCCGGTCACCGAGTCGAAGGTCTCGTTCCCCGCCAGCGCCGTCGGCCGTGCGCCGCGCTCCGCGGCACCGGCGACGATGGCCGCCGCAAGCGGATGCTCGCTCGCGATCTCCAGGCCGGCGACGAGGCTGAGCAGCTCCTTCTCCGCGACGCCCGAGAAGCCCTCGGCGAGATGAACATCCGTGAGCTTCGGCTTGCCTTCGGTCAGCGTTCCGGTCTTGTCGACAACCAGCGTATCGACGCTGCCGAGAAACTCGATCGACTCGGCGTTGCGAAACAGGACGCCCATCGAGGCGCCGCGCCCCATGGCCACCATGATCGACATCGGCGTCGCGAGGCCGAGGGCGCACGGGCAGGCGATGATCAGCACGGCGACGGCGTTGACGAGGGCGTGCGCCAGGCGCGGCTCCGGGCCGAGCAGCGCCCAGAGCGCGAAGGTGAGCACGGCGATCCCGAGCACCGTCAGCACGAATCCGGCGGAGATCCGGTCGGCGAGCTTCTGGATCGGCGCCCGGCTGCGCTGCGCCGCCGCGACCATCGCGACGATGCGGGCGAGGAGAGTCTCCCCGCCGACCTTCTCAGCGCGCATCACGAGGGCACCGGTGCCGTTGACGGTGGCCCCGACCACCTTCGAGCCCACCGACTTCTCGACCGGGATCGGTTCGCCCGAGACCATCGACTCGTCAACCGAGCTCCGGCCGTCGAGGACCAGGCCGTCCACCGGAATCTTCTCGCCCGGGCGGATCCGCAGGCGGTCGCCGACCTGGACATCTGCGAGCGGCACGTCCGCTTCGCTGCCGTCGGCGGCGATCCGCCGCGCGGAGGTCGCCTGAAGCCCGAGGAGCTTCTTCAACGCCGAGCTCGTCTCGCTGCGCGCCCGCAGCTCGAGCACCTGCCCGAGGAGCACGAGGGTGGTGATCACCGCCGCGGCCTCGAAGTAAACCGAGACGGTCCCGCCGTGGCGCCCCGGCGCAGCGGCGCGAGATGAAAGCTGGGGCAGGAGATCCGGGAAGAAGGCCGCAACGAGGCTGTAACCGTAGGCGACGCCGACGCCGAGCCCGATCAAGGTGAACATGTTGAGGCTGCGGTTCCGGACCGAGACCACGGCGCGCACATAGAACGGCCAGGCCGCCCAGACCGCCACCGGTGTCGCGAAGGCGAGCTGCAACCAGAGCCGGAGCTGGGGCGAAAGCCACCGGCCCAGGGGGTCGCCGGGGACCATCTCCCCCATCGCCAGCCCCAGCGTCACCGCGGCAAGCGGCACCGAGATCCAGAAACGTCGCTTCATGTCGACGTACTCGGGATTGGGACCGTCGTCGAGCGAGACGGCCTCCGGCTCGAGCGCCATGCCGCATATCGGACAGGCGCCCGGCTTGTCGCTCTCGACTTCCGGATCCATCGGGCAGATCCACTTCGTCCCCGGCGGGACGTCGGCGACCGAAACTGTCGCTGGACCGCCCATCGCCTCCCGGTGCCCGCCGAGGAACTTCTCCGGATTCGCCTCGAACTTCGTCCGACATCCGGCCGAGCAGAAGAAATAGCTCTGCCCGCCGTGCTCCGTACGATGCTTCGCTGTCGCCGGATCGACCGTCATGCCGCAGACAACGTCGAGCACCCCGGCGGGTGAGGTCTTCGGGGGCTCGTCTGCGAGCACCCGGAGGGACCGACGAGGGGGAGGCGCCACCCTGCCGCTCGCCCCGCCCTCCCCGCCCGCTGGGGGTTCCATCAGACCTCCACCTTCTTGACCACCTCGCCGCAGCCGAGCATCTTGGCGCCGTAGTAGGGGTTCTTCACCGCGCCGCTCTTCTGGATCCAGTAGGCGTCCGCCATGGGACAGAAGTAGATGCCGTGGCCGGCGACCGCCTGCCTCTCGACCAGCTGTGCGACGGCCCGCGACAGCGCCTTGAACTGCTGGCGCAGCGCCTGGATCTCCGCTGCATTCACGGCTTTGGCCGCCGCGACGACCGACTCGAGCCCCTCGAGCGCCTCGAGCGACGGTTTCTCTCCCTTCGCCGTCAGGATCGCCTCGGCCTCCGTCGCGACCTTCGCCGCCTGCTCCTTGACGGCCGCGACCGAGTCCCCCGCCAGCGCCTCCTGCATCGGGACGTAGAGCCCCACCAGCTTCTCGAGCGAGCCCGCCGGCATCTCCAACGCCGGCACCGACGAAGACGCAACCAGAGCCACCGCACCGAAGGCCAGACCCGCCACCCACATCGAATTCACTCTCATTCGCATTCCTGAGCCTCCCTTGTCGACAAGTCAAACTGCATCCTGGGTCTCTCGGCCGAGAGTCCCTTCCGTCCCATTCCTCTGCGGCGAGCGCTTCAGCCGTGAAATCCGACTTCTCGAAGGCTCACTTGTCCTTGACTTCTAGCTCCACCATGTCAGAGACCTTCGCTTCGCCGCTCACCTTCTTCGCGCGCGCGAAGTGCTCGTCGACGACCTCCAGGATCTCGACCTGCCCCACCTTCTCCCGCCTGAATTTCGGGGCGCTCTTGGGGCTCCCTCCGGGCACCCGGGAGATGCGCATGACATCCAGGACCTGCCCCGGCTTCGCGCCGTCCTCGGTTCCGATGCAGAGGTAGATGCCCTCCTCCGAGGACTCGATGATGCTCCCCTTCATGAAGTACTTGTGGTACGCCGACGCGGCCTGCGACGGCACTGCACTGAAAGTCGCGACCACAATTGCCAACAGCGCCACCATCCACATTCGATTGCTGTTCATGTCACCAACTCCTGTTCCTCGCCCTGAACTTGAAGGTCCGGCGCACCCGGGCACCTTGGCGCACCTCGACCGAGGCCATCCGCCTCAAGAGTGCTGCAATTCCCGCGCCTCGCGCAGCGCGGCGCGACCCTTCCACAGCTTGTAGACCGCCGGGTAGATCAGCAGCTCCATCAGGAACGAGGTCACGAGGCCACCGATCATCGGCGCGGCGATCCGCTTCATGACGTCGGCCCCGGCCGAGGTCGAGAAGAGGATCGGCAGCAGGCCCATGAACGCCGCCGCGACGGTCATCATCTTCGGCCGCGCGCGCTTGACCGCGCCGTGGATGATCGCCTCGTCGATCTCGAGCTCGTTGCGCAGCAAGCCGCGCTTCTTCGCGTCGTCCCACGACAGGTCGAGGAAAAGCAGCATGAAGACCGCCGTCTCGGCGTCGAGTCCGAGGAGGGCGATCATGCCGACCCAGGCGGCAATCGAGACGTTGTAGCCGAGGAGATGGAAGAGCCAGATCGCGCCCACCGCAGAAAATGGAACGGTCGCGAGCACCAGACCCGCCTTGAAGCCCGACTTGGTGTTGGCGTAGAGCAGCAGAAAGATCAGCACGATCGTCGCCGGCACGATCCACTTCAGGCGCTCGCGCACCCGGATCATGTTCTCGTACTGGCCGCTCCAGAGGAGCGTGGTGCCCTGCGGTAGGGTGACCTCGCGGCGCACGACGGCCTTGGCCTCGTCCACAAACGAGCCGATGTCACGCCCGGCGACGTCGACGAAGACGTAACCGGCGAGAAAGCCGTTCTCGTTGCGGATCATCGCCGGGCCGTGAGTGATCCTGAAATCGACCAGCTGCCCCAGAGGAACCTGTGCTCCCGATGCCACCGGCACGAGGACCCGTGCCAGCCGGTCGGGGTCGTCGCGCAGATCGCGCGGATAACGCACGCTTACCGGAAAGCGCTGCCGGCCCTCGATCGTCGTGGTGACGTTCTCACCGCCGATCGCCGCTGCGAGGACGCCCTGTAGCTCCTCGACCCGCAGCCCAAAGCGCGCCAGTTGCTCGGGGCGCGGCTCGAGATCGAGAAAGTAGCCGCCCGCGACGCGTTCGGCGAAGGCGCTGCGCGCTCCGGGCACGTCACGCACCGCCGCTTCGACCGCCAAGCCGACGCGTTCGATCTCGGCCAGGTCGCGGCCCAGGACCTTGATGCCCACCGGCGTCCGCACGCCGGTCGACAGCATGTCGAGGCGCGCCTTGATCGGCATCGTCCAGGCGTTGCTGAAGCCCGGGATCGCGAGCGCCCGGTTCATTTCGGCGACCAACTCTTCGTGCGAGATCCGGTCAGGCCAGAACGGCCGCACCAGCGGTTTCACGAAACCGGGCATCCAGTCCGAGTACCAGGTCTCCTTCGCCCGCCACTCCGATTGGGGTTTCAGCACCACGGTGGTCTCGAACATCGAGAGCGGCGCCGGGTCGGTCGCGGTCTCGGCCCGCCCCGCCTTGCCGTGGACGCGCTCGACCTCGGGAAAGCCGGCGAGAATCCGGTCCTGCAGCTCGAGCACCCGCTGCGCCTCGCCGATCGCGATGCCGGGAAGCGTCGTCGGCATGTAGAGGATCGAGCCTTCGGCGAGCGGCGGCATGAACTCCGAGCCCAGCCGGAAGTAGAGCGGCAGCGAGGCGGCGAGAATCACCAGGGCGATCGCGATCACGGTTTTCGGCCGCCGCAGCACGAAGCGGCAGGCGGGGTCGTAGATCCTGTGGATGGCGCGGCTGATCGGGTGGCGCTCCTCGGCGTGGTAGGTCCCGACCAGGAATCCGGAAGCGATACGCGCCAGGAAACGCGGCTTGAAGGTGAACGGATCCATGCGCGCGAAGAGCATGCGCAGTGCCGGGTCGAGGGTGATCGCGAGGAGCGCCGCGAGGAGCATCGCCAGGTTCTTCGACCAGGCGAGCGGTCCGAAGAGCCGGCCCTCCTGGTCGACCAGCGCGAAAATCGGCAGGAAGGCGACGGCGATCACCAGGAGCGAGAAGAAGACCGACGGCCCCACCTCCTTCAGGGCCTCGAGGCGGACCTCGTGGAAATCCCCCTTGCGCCCGCCGACCTCCCAGAGATGCAGCTTGTTGTAAGCGTTCTCGACCTCGACGATCGCGCCATCGACCAGCACTCCGATCGAGATCGCGATCCCGGCGAGGGTCATGATGTTGACCGAGATGCCGAGGAGGTAGAGCGGGATGAAGGAGAGCAGAACGGAGATCGGGATGGTGACGATCGGCACGATCGCCGACGGGAAGTGCCAGAGAAAGAGCAGGATGACGAGCGAGACGACGATCATCTCCAGCACCAGTTCGTGCTTCAGCGTGCCCAACGCGCGCAGGATGAGGTCAGAGCGGTCGTAGGTGGTGACCACCTCGACGCCCGGCGGCAGGCTCGCCGCGAGGTCGTCCAACTTCGCCTGCACCCGGCGTATGACGTTCAACGCGTTCTCGCCGTGGCGCATGACGACGATGCCGCCGACCGTGTCGCCCTGGCCGTCGAGGTCGGCGGTGCCGCGCCGCGACTCCGGTCCGAGCTCGACTGTCGCCACGTCGCGCACCCGCAGCGGCACCCCCGAAGGGCCCGCCCGCAACACGACGGCGCCGAAGTCGTCGATCGTCTTCGCATAGCCGCGGATGCGGACCATGTACTCGGCGCCGCTCCACTCGATGAGCCGCCCACCGCTCTCGTTGTTCGAGGCCTGCACCGCCGCCACGACCTCGCCGATCGGCATGCCGTACGAGGCCAGCCGGTTCGGGTCGACGACGATCTGCACCTGCTTGACGTAGCCGCCGATCGAGGCCACCTCGGCGACCCCTGGGACGCTCTGGAGCGCGTAGCGCAGCGTCCAGTCCTGGAGCGACCGCAGCTCGTCGAGCGAGTGCGTCCCCGACCCATCGACGAGCGCGTACTGGTAAACCCAACCGACGCCGGTGGCGTCGGGCCCCAGCTCTGTCCGCACCCCCTCGGGGAGGTTGCCCTGGATCTTCGACAGGTACTCGAGCACCCGCGAACGGGCCCAATAGAGATCGGTTCCATCCTCGAAGATCACGTAGACGAACGAGTAGCCGAAGTCCGAGAAGCCGCGCACCGCCTTGACCTTGGGCGCGCCGAGAAGCGAGCTGACGATCGGATAGGTGACCTGGTCTTCCAGCAGGTCGGGCGCCCGGTCCCAGCGCGACAGAATGATGACCTGGGTGTCCGAGAGGTCGGGCAAAGCGTCGAGACGGATCACACCCAGCACGGCGACCGCGACGCCGCAGAGCACGGCCACCGCGAGCAAGACGATCGCCCGATTGCGGGCCGAGAAATCGATGACGCGGCGGATCACCGGGGCGCCTCCTCCGGACCCGGGACCGGCGGAGCAGCGGGCGCGAGCTCCCGCGGCGCGGCGCCAGTGATCCGCGACTCGGCGTCGAGCAGGAAGTTGGCGCGGATCGCGACCCTTTCGCCCGCCGCGACTCCGCGCACGATCTGGATCGAGTCGCCGCTGCGATCGCCGGTCTCGACGTCACGCGGCTCGAGCTTTCCCGGCGCCGTCTCGACGAAGACGGTCTTCGCGAGACCCGAGTCGAGGACTGCCGACGTCGGCACGATCACGCCCTCGCCGAGGTCGATCCCGAACTCGACGTCGACGAACATTCCCGGGCGCAGCGCGAATCCGGGATTCGGCAGCTCGAATCGCGCGGTCAGCGTGCGGGCGGCCGCGTCGACGGTCGGATAGACGTAGGAGATCTTTGCCGCGAGGGTCTTGCCCTCGTCGTACGGCAAGCGGATCGTGGCCGGCTGCCCGATCGAGATCCAGCGCGCCTCGGACTCGAAAAAGGCGGCCTCGACCCAGACGCTCGAGAGATCGGTGACCGTGTAGAGCTCCATCCCGGGAGTGATCTCCTGCCCCTGCACGACCGACTTCGAGGTCACGAAGCCGCTCGCCGGAACGAGCAGATCGACCGTTCGCTGCGCCGTTCGCGTGCGGTCGAGCTCGGCGATGAAACTCTCCGAAACGTCCAGGAGCTCGAGCCGCCGCCGCGCTGCGACGAGCAGATCCTGGCCACCCCGTCGCACCTCCGGCAGCTGAGAGCCGGCGAAACGGTTGGCGGCGTCGCGGGCCAACAGATAGTCGCTCTGCGCCACGAGCAGCTGCGGCGAGTAGATCGCCATCGCCGGCGCGCCTTTCTTCACGTAGAGACCGGTGGCGTTGACGTCGAGCCGCTCGACCCAGCCGGAGATCTTCGCCTGCGCGCGCACCAGCCGGCGCTCGTCCGGGACCACCGTGCCGGCGGCGCGCACGCTCCTCTCGAGACGCCCGGCGGTTGCGACCGCAGTCACCACGCCGGCCCGTCGCATTGTCTCTGGATCGGAGTCGATCCCCGCGGCACCCGCGGGGCTGCCGCCGCTCTCGTCGGAATAGACCGGGACGAAGTCCATCCCCATCGCGTCCTTAGCGGGTGTCGGCGAGGTCACCGCGGGATCCATCGGGCTGCGGTAGAAGAGGATCCGGCGTTCGCCTTCGGGAAGACTTTTCGCCGCCGGCGCTGCCCTCTCCTTTTTCACCAGATCCATGTTGCAGATCGGGCAGGTGCCGGGGCGATCCGAGACGTAGGTCGGATGCATCGGACAGGTCCAAAGCTCGGCCTCTGCGGGGCTCTTGCCGGAGGAGCAGGCGCCGGCCGAAAGCAGAGAGAGGACGCAAGCGAAGAGCAGCAGAAGAGGCAGGATTCGCTTCATGGTCGGGACTCCGGCTGAAGGTCGGCAAGGGGAGCGCCGGCGAGCGCCTGGGACTCGGCCCAGACGGCGTAGCGGGCGGCTTCGGCGTTGGTCAGCTCGTTGCGGGCGTGGAACCAGTCGTTGAAGAGCTCGAGAAGGCGGGAGAAGGGGAGCGCACCGTTGAGGAATTCGTTGCGCGCGGCGTCGAGCGCCACGCTGGTGCGCGGGATGATCGCACCCGCGAGGCGCGCCAGGCTTCGTTCCAGCCGATCGCGCTCGGCGCCGAGGCGGACCGCCTCGGCACGTCCGGAGACCTCGGCGGCGGCGAGATCGGCGCGCGCCACATCGACGCCAATCTCCATTGCCGTCACCTGCGGCCCGAGCCGCCGAAGACGCAGGAACGGCAGCTCAATGCCGAAGCGGAAGGTCAGCTCGGGGGTCTCCCCTTCGGGCCACATGAAGCCGCCGCCGACGCCAAAGTCCGGCTTGAGGCCGAGACGGGCAGCCTCCAGACGGCGCAGAGCGGCCTCGAGCCGCAGTTGGGCGGCCTGGATCGAGGGCGCTCCTGGGCCGAAGGGGAGCGGACCTTCGCGCACCGCGAACGCCGGCTCCGGCAGCTCGCCGACGCGCAGCGGCAGCGACTCGGGAAGGACGCCAGCGAGCTCCGCGAGCTTCGCCCGCGCCGCCTGGAATCGCGAAAACACCAGATCGATGGTTTGGTCGTGCTCGTCCTGCGCGAGCTCGGCCTCGAGGACCGTCAGGGCGCCCTCCTGCGCGGCGCCGAAGCGGACCCGCGCCGTCGCGTTGAGGAGCTCCAGAAGCTCGTGCGCCTCCGCCAGGGAGCGCTGTTCGCGATCGGCAGCGATCAACTCCGCGAACGTCTGCCGAAACTCGCCCACCAACCGCTGCTCTTCCACGGCAACCTCGTAGAGCGCCGCCTTGGTCTCCGCGGCGGCCAGCGCCTCGAGAGCGCCGCGCTTGCCGGGCCAGCGCACCGGCTGGACGACTTCAACTTCGAGTGCCGTCGGCCGGTCGCTGCTGTCGGTGAGCGAAGGGAGGGCGTTCCTCACCCAGAGCATGAGCTCCGGGTCGCCGCGCAGCCCCGCCACTTCGGCCAGGACCAGGGCCGCACGCGCCCGTTCGCGCGCCGCCACGAGCACCGGCGAGCCGATACGGGCGGTGCGCTCGAGCACCTCGACCTCTATCGCGTCGGCACCCAACGCGGGGCCGGCAGCGAAGGTCAGCCAGACTACGCCGAGAGTGGCTAGTCCTTGAACGATGGTGCTTCTTCCCACCTTCTGCATCTCTCGCTCCTCGCCTGCTCCCTCCGGAAACGACGGGAGAAAGCTCCCGCCGGACAGACTACTCCCGGGAGGAGGGGCTCAGATTCGCCAGACGGAGTGCAGGGTGAAGAGACCGAGCGGGTGAAGCTGGCCGGCGCGCGAGTAGGTCGCTGGCGCTGCACGGTCTGCGACGACGGCGGCGACCGGCAGCGTCACGAGGACGGCGGCAGGCAGCGGCTCGAGGCCCGCCATCACCGTCGTGGGTGCGGGGACGGCAGTCGGCCGGCAGCAGTCCATCGGTGCTGACATACCTCCGGCGTCATCGCGACACGGAGCTTGGCTCGCGCCTTTCGTCATCATCGGACAATAGCCGCTCATCCGGCAACGCGCCTCCGCCACCGGCCCGGCGGCGACCACCAGGAGGAGAGCGAGTAGCGCGAGGCTGACGGACTGCCGAAGGTCCTTCACGCGGCGAAGTGTACACCCACACCCGATGCTACGCTGCCACCCATGAACCCTGCTCCCCCAGCCTCCACGTCCCCCTCCGCCCGGGTGGCCCTGGTCACCGGCGGCAGCCGCGGCATCGGCCGCGCCACCGCCGAATCCCTGCTCGAACGCGGTTTCCGGGTCTTCTTCTGCGGCCGCAGCCCGGACATGCTCGAGAATACCCAGCAGCAGCTCTTCATCCGCTATCCGGGCCAGGTCGCCTCGCGGCTCTGCGACGTCCGCAGCCAGAGCGCGGTCGAGGAGCTCGTCGCCTGGGTCGAAGAGGAGACGGGCCGCATCGACGTGCTGGTCAACAACGCCGGCCTCGGCCACTTCGGGCCGGTCGACGAGCTCTCCGGTGACGACTTTCGTGAAGTCATCGAGACCAATCTGCTCGGGGCTTTCTACGCCATTCACGCCGTCGCGCCGATCATGAAGCGCCAGGGCGAAGGCTGGATTTTCAACATCGCTTCGCTCGCCGCCAAGAATCCGTTCGCCGGCGGCGCCGCCTACAACGCCAGCAAGTTCGGCCTGGTGGGGATGTCGGAGGCGGCGATGCTCGATCTGCGGCACTTCGGAATCCGCATCGCCGCGATCTGCCCCGGCAGCGTCGAGACCGACTTCGGTGGTGGCATCATGAGATCGTCGAGCGGCGCCGACTGGCGCCTGGCGCCCGAGGACATCGCCAAAGTGGTCACCGATCTCCTCGATTTTCCCGCCCGCGCCCTGCCGAGCTTGATCGAGATCCGCCCTACCCGTCCACCGAAGAAGTAGCGCCGCCGCAAGTCAGGGCTCGGCGGGTCTCCACGTCCCGTCGTCGCCACAGACGACGCGATCCCGGGAGCCGATCGTTTCGCCCGACCCGGTCCGCCAGATCTGGTCGCAGGCGCGATGGATCCCGCTGCCGGAACGGACTTCTGCGAAAACGGTCTGCTTCCCGGCCCCGGCGGCGAGGGTCCAACTGGACCGATCGGCGAACTCCTTCCAGGCAGACCAGCCCTCGCCACCATTGCGCAACCTCATCGCGGTCGCGCCTGCCGGGCCGTGGAGGTAGAGCTCGACCGAAGCGCTCGCGGTCGCGTGACGCTCGCCGGCGATCACCAGAGGATAGACCTCGTCGCGCCGCCCGAAGAGCTGCGTCCAGTAATGGGTGAGCGCCTCGCCGCGGCAGGTCTCGCCGCGGTCCCGGCAGTCGCAGTCGCCGTTGCCGTCGCGGTCGACGTTGCCGAGGTCGTTGTCCTGGCGGAAATAGCCGACCCCGAGCTCGCGGTAATCGGCGCTCAGGATGTTGGCGCGATGCTCCAGGCTCTTCATCCACAGCGCCATCGCCGCCGCCGGAGTGCTGCTGCCGCCGGCGATGTTCTCGGCCGCGGCGCTGTAACCGTAGCTGGCTTGCTGCAATCGCCCCCAAGTCCCGCGTCCGCTCGCGAAATCGCAGTGCGAGAAGAAGTCGTCGCGCGCCATGGCGCGGCTGTGCGCGTCCGCGCCACGAGTGAGGAGCGGCAGGAGCTTGAGTGGCGGAAGCGGGCACTCTCGGCCGCGGCAGGCCGCGCGCTCCGCGTTGACCCGCTCGGCGACCTCCTCCTGAAACGAGGCCGCCGGCGCTGGAGGCCCCGCCCCGCCCTCCGCGACGCAAGCGGTCATCCAGACGAAAGGACCGAACAATGAAAAAAGTCCGGCAGCCCGCTTCGTCATGGTCGGGCAATCCAGCTGGGCACCCGCAAGATCGCCCCGGATCCCAACCCCTTTACTGATCCTTTTCCTGGACTGGCGTCCGCGGCGCAACGCATCAAAGGCCTGCCCTGGCACCGCTCAGCCGGTGAAGTGGCGGGAGACCAGGCCTTCGAGGATGCGGTCGGCCGGAATGCCGCGCAGACGCAGGGGCGATGAGGTGAGGAGCTCCTCGGCGAGCGCCAGCATTCGCCGGCGAAGCGCCGGCTCGGGCGGCGGTCCATCGCCGAATCCGACCGCGGCCAGCCGGACCGCCGCGGCAGCGAACAACCAGGGGCGCTGGGCGCGCGGATCTTCGAAACCTTCCACCTCCTGGTCGTCGGCCGGCGGGTGCTTGCGAAGCGCTTCGAGCTCCGCCTTCGTCCGCTTCCCCAATGGGTCGAGACGCGACGCGGCGTCGAGCAGCCAGAGCGCTTCGCCGCCGGCGGTGAAACGCTCGACGCTGGCGCGAAACCCGGTAGCGACCGCTTCGAGCGCCGGCCGGGGCATCGCCGCAGCCGCACCCAGAAAAAGTGAGAGCGACCGGCTGCGCAGCGTCGGCTGAAGGTCGAGCCGGGAGGGCGCGAGGAGGAAGAAGTTCCGGGGCGACTTCACGCCCGGCTCCTCGATCGCCTTGAGGAGCGCGTCCCCGGCCTCCGAGGAGAGGCTCGCAGCCTCGGCGACGACGAAGACCTGGCCCCTGGCCTCGTAGGGCGAGAGCTGCGCCGAGCGCAGCATCTCGCGCGTCGCTTCCGCCGAGACCGAGGTCTTGAGATCACGCGCCAGCCAGAGGAAATCGGGATGGAAGGTCTCGGCGGCCTCCCCCGAGAGATCCGGCAGCGTGATCCGCCGGCAGTGACGGCACTTCCCGCAGGGGCGCTCCTCCGGTGGTCGCTCGCAGAGTAGCGTGCGGGCGAAGGTGATCGCGGCCTCGAACCGCACCACCTCCGAGCCGCCGTGGAGGATGACCGACGGGTAGAGACGGCCCTCGACCGCGAGGGAAAGAGTGCGGTCGAGCTTCACCGCGCGACGCCTGGCAGCGAGCCGAGTGCGTGTGGCGATTGGAGCGAGTGGAGCGATTCGATCGACTCGAGAGTTGCGATCATCTGCTCTTCGGTTCGCCGCAGGTCGCCGGAAGAATCGATGACGCGGAAGCGGTCCGGCTCGCCCGCCGCGAGCTCGAGGTAGCCGGCGCGGACGCGCTCATAGAAGGCGAGCGTCTCGACATCGAGCCGGTCCGCAGTGTTGGCACGCCGCCGCGCCTTCGACGCCCCGCGCCGCCGGGCATCCGCTGCCGGCAGGTCGAAGAGCAGCGTGATATCCGGGCGGCGGCCGCCGGTGGCGACGGCGTCGACCCGGTCGATGGTCGCCTGGGCGACTCCCCGGCCGTAGCCCTGGTAGGCACGGGTCGAATCGGTGAAACGGTCGCAGAGCACGTGACGGCCGCGCGCCAGCTCGGGCTCGATGCGCTCGATCAGGTGCTGGCGGCGGCTGGCGAAGACCAGCAGAAGCTCGACCGTACCGTCGATCCCGCCCCATTTCGGGTCGAGGAAGACTTCGCGGATCGCCTGGGCGAGCGGCGTGCCTCCCGGCTCGCGGGTCACCAGGTGCGGCAGGTTCCTGGTCGCGAACCAGGCGGCAGCGGTGAGCAGATGCGTCGACTTGCCGCTGCCGTCGAGCCCTTCGAAAGTGAGGAAGCAGGCCACGGCGGAGAAATTAGCACGATGCCAAGGTCGGGTAGACTTTGAAAGGCATGCACTCGATCGCCTCGCCTCTCCTCTGGACGAGCTTCTTCGTCATCTGCGGCATTCTCCTGATCCTCGACCTCGCGGTGCTCAACCGCGGTGCGAAAGTCGTCTCGGCACGGGCAGCCTTGCGCAACACCCTCTTCTTCGTCTCCATGGGCGCCCTCTTCGCGGCCTTCCTCGCCTGGAAATTCGGCAGCGCACCGGCCCTCGAATTCGTCACCGGCTACCTGATCGAGTACGCCCTCTCGGTCGACAACCTGTTCGTCTTCCTGGTCATCTTCACCTACTTCACCGTCCCCGCCGAGCATCAGCATCGGGTGCTCTTCTGGGGCATCCTGGGCGCGATCATCCTGCGCGGCATCTTCATCGTCGTCGGAGCGGCGCTGCTCGCCAAGTTCGCCTGGATGATCTTCGTCTTCGGCGCCTTCCTCGTCTACACCGGAGTGAAGCTCCTGTTCGTCGGTGACGGATCGGTCGACCCGGCGCGCAATCCGATACTGCTCCTCTGCCAACGCTATCTCCCGGTGACCTCCGACTACCACGGCGAGCACTTCTTCGCGCGTGTCGCCGGAAAGCTGGTGGTGACGCCGCTCTTCCTTGTGCTGGTGGTGGTCGAGTTCACCGATCTCATCTTCGCGGTCGATTCGATTCCGGCCATCTTCGCCGTGACCCGCGACCCTTTTCTGGTCTTCACCTCGAACGTCTTCGCCATCCTCGGTCTGCGCTCGCTCTACTTCCTGCTCGCCGACCTGATGGGGAAGTTCCACTATCTGAAGTACGGGCTCGGTCTGGTGCTGGCGTTCGTCGGATTGAAGATGCTGCTGTCGGATTTCTGGCACATGCCGATCGCGCTTTCGCTCGGCGTCATCCTGGCGTTGCTCGCCGGGGCCGTCGCCGCTTCGTGGCTCTTCCCGCCGAAGCACGCTCCCGCAGCTGGCTCAGTCTCCTCAGCGGGCAAAGATCACGAGCAGGACGGCGCCTAACGCCAGGCGGTACCAGGCGAACGGCGCCAGCGAACGTTGGCGCACCCAATCGAGCAGGAAGGCGATCACCGCAAAGCCGGCAACGCCTGAGACCGCGATGCCGATCGCGAGCGTGCCGGGCGACACGCCGAGCGGCAGGCCGCGTGCCACGTCGAAGATCTGCTTCGCCGCCAGGACGAGTCCGATCGGGATGGCGAGCAGGAACGAGAAGCGCGCCGCCGCGGGGCGAGCGAAGCCGAGCAACAGGGCGGCGGTGATGGTGATGCCGGAGCGCGAGGTGCCGGGCACCAGGGCGAGCGCCTGGGCGCAGCCGACCAGGAGCGCCTCGCGCATCCCGAAGTCGCCCAACTCGCGGCCCGCACCGAGGAGGGCGCCACGGGAGGCACGGCGGTCAGCGTAGAGCAGGAGCGCGCCGTAGCCGATCGCGGTCGCCGCGATGAGCCGAGGCTCCCGTCCCTCGCTCACGATCCAGCCCTTGGCCAGGAGTCCGGCGAGCCCCGCGGGAATCGTCGCCCAGGCGAGCAGCCAGAGCATCCGCGCATCGGGGTCGACGGCGCGCTCCTCCGCCCGGAAGCAGGCGAAAGACGAACGCGCCATGCGCGCGATGTCGTTGCGGAAATAGGCCATGACCGCGAGCAGCGTGCCACTGTTCGTCGCAATGTCGAACTCCAACCCCTGGTCGGTCCACCCGAGAAGGCGCGGCAGCAGAATCAGATGCCCCGACGACGAGATCGGAAGGAACTCGGTCACCGCCTGAACCACGGCGAGAATGGCAGCCTGCCAGGGAGTCATGCGCCGATCTTATCGGCGACCGGGGCTCATCGAGATGGAGACGGCGGTCATCGGCCCGCGGTAGGCGGTCGATGACGCCCGATATACTCCGTCCCATGAAAGGCATCGTTCTCGCCGGAGGCTCCGGCACACGGCTCTACCCGGTGACACGCGGCATTTCGAAGCAGCTCCTGCCGGTCTACGACAAGCCGATGGTCTACTACCCGCTGTCGAGCCTCATGCTCGCCGGCATCCGCGACATCCTGCTGATCACGACGCCGCACGACGTCGCGAGCTTCGAACGGCTGCTGGGGGATGGGTCGGCTTTCGGCATCCGCATCTCCTACGCCACGCAGCCGCATCCCGGGGGGCTCGCGCAGGCCTTTCTCATCGGTCGCGAGTTCGTTGGCGGCGACCGCGTGGCGCTCGCCCTGGGCGACAACATCTTCTACGGCCACGGTTTCCCGGGCGACCTCCAGGCGGCCGCGTCGCGGAAGCAGGGCGCAACGGTCTTCGCCTATCGCGTGCGCGACCCCGAACGCTACGGCGTTGTCGAGCTCGGCGAGGACGGCAAGGCGATCTCCATCGAGGAGAAGCCCACGCAGCCGAAGTCGTTCCTCGCCGTCACCGGTCTCTACTTCTACGACAACCGGGTGCTCGATATCGCGGCCGGCCTTGTACCTTCGCCGCGCGGCGAGCTCGAGATCACCGATGTGAATCGCGCCTACATGGCGCTGGGCGAGCTCTCGGTGCAGGTTCTCGGCCGAGGCATCGCCTGGCTCGACACCGGCACCCACGAGTCCCTATTGCAGGCGTCGGAGTTCATCAGCGCGGTCGAGCAGCGCCAGGGCCTCAAGGTCGCCTGCCTCGAGGAGATCGGCCTGCGCATGGGCTACCTCTCTCCGGCCCAGGTGCTCACGCTCGCCGACGACCTCGGCCGCACCGAGTACGCCGACTATCTCCGGCACATCGTGCACGAGAAGGAGACCGGCGTTTGAATCTTCACCCCACGGAGCTCCCCGGCGTTCTCCTGGTCGAGCCGCAGGTCTTTCGCGACGAGCGTGGCTTCTTCCTCGAGGTCTGGAACGCCGGCAAGTTCGCCGCCCAGGGGCTAGATGTCACTTTCGTCCAGGACAATCACTCGCAGTCGGAGGAGGGGACGCTGCGCGGTCTTCATGTGCAGCTGCCGAACTCCCAGGGCAAGCTCGTACGCTGTATCGAAGGAGCGATTTTCGACGTGGCGGTCGACATCCGACGCGACTCACCGACCTTCGCCCGCTGGATCGGTGTCGAGCTCTCGGCCGAGAACTTCCGCCAGCTCTGGGTGCCTCCCGACTTCGCCCACGGCTTCTGCGTGCTCTCCTCTCGCGCCCAGGTCGAGTACAAGTGCACGGCGCTCTACGACCCGGCGGCCGATCTCGCGATCGCCTGGAACGACCCGGCGATCGGAATCGCATGGCCGATCGACGCCCCCGTGCTCTCGCCCAAGGATCGGGCGGCCCCGCGGCTCGACGAGCTCGCCGACCGGTTGCCCCGTTACACCGCCTGAGCCGCGCGAGATGCCCGGCCCCCCGAGCCTGACCGCCGCCGACCGGGCCCAGCTTGCGGACTGCGGAATCCCACTCGCCGAGGCCGAGCGCCAACTGCTGCTCCTTTCCGGCGCCGCCCGGCGGTCCGAGGGCCAACCCGTCCGACGGCTGCTGCGCCCCGCGACCGTCGGCGATGGCATCGAACGGATCCGCGAAGAGAACATTCCCGCCCTCCTGGCGCGCGCCCGCGAGGCCCAGGAGCGGGGCCGGTTCCTCAAGTTCGTCCCTGCCTCGGGCGCCGCGTCGCGTATGTTCCGCAGCCTCGCAGCGATCGCCACGCGCTTCCCCGAGGGCAAGCGCGTGGGCATCCGCGCCGCCGCGGACCAAGGCGACGCCGACGCCAAAGAGGTCCTCGGGCTCGCCGCGCTCCTCCCCGCGATGGCACTCGGCGAGGAGCTGGAACAGCGCCGGGCGGGGGTCATCGCTGTCCTCCAGAGCCAGGCCGAAGCCACCTCCGCCCCGGACCTCACCCCCTTGTTCGAGCTCTTCCTCTCCTCCCCCGATGGCGCCTCTGCCATCGCAGCCCTTCCGAAAGGCCTCCTTCCCTTCCACTGGGCGGGTGACCGCCCCCGCACCGCATTCGCGGAACAGCTCGCCGAAGGCAGGCACTATCTGAAGGACGCTGACGGAACGAGTCGCTTCCACTTCACCGTCGCCGGCGACGCCAGAAGCCAGTTCGCCCGCGCGCTCGAAAGCGCGCGCCGCGACCTGGCCGGGGGCGGCGAGCGGCTCGACGTCGACTTCTCGGAGCAGCAGACCTCGACCCATGCCTTGGCGCTCGACGAGCAGGGCGGTCCCGCCCGCACGGCCGATGGCCGCCTCCTGCTGCGCCCGTCCGGGCACGGCGCCCTGCTCGGGAATCTCGCGGCGACCGGCGGCGACATCGTCTTCGTGAAGAACATCGACAATCTTCTCCCCGAGGATCGGCACGAGGCGGTCGCCCACTGGAAGCTCCTCCTCGCCGGCAAACTCCTCGAGGTCGCCGCCGCGCGCGGTGGCAGCGACGCGGACCGCCGGCCGTGGCGAGTCTGCGGCGTCGTCGCCAACAGCGGGGAACCGGGCGGCGGGCCGTTCTGGATCGAGGAAGCGGACGGCGGGGTGAGCCCGCAGATCGTCGAGTCGGCGGAGGTCGCGGCCGACGACGCCGGACAACTCGAAGTCCTCCGCCACTCGACCCATTTCAACCCGGTCGACCTGGTGGTAGCACTCCGGGACCCGGCCGGCCGCCCGTGGGAGCTCGAGCGCTTCGTCGACCCGGCCCGCGCCCTCGTGGCGGAGAAGTCCGAAAGCGGGAGACGGCTGCGGATCTACGAGCGCCCAGGGCTGTGGAACGGGGCGATGGCCGGCTGGAACACGCTCTTCGTCGAGGTTCCCGCCTGGACGTTCGCGCCGGTGAAGACGGTGCTCGACCTCGCCCGACCCGAACACCTCGACCCTACCCGTTTAGGTCTGCGAAAGCGCTGATCCGGACGGTACGATGCCTCGGTTGCACCCTTTCGCCCGGAGATTCCCATGACCAGGCTATTCGTTCCCAAAGAGATCCGCGCCGGTGAACGGCGCGTCGCCGCCTCGCCGGAGAGCGTCAAGAAACTCGTTGCCGCCGGTCTGGAAGTCTCGGTCGAGAGCGGCGCCGGACGCGGCGCGGGCTTCACCGACGAGGCCTATCGCACCGCCGGAGCGACCCTGGCCGCGAGCGCCACCGAAGGCTTCGCGACCGCCGACGTGGTCTTCAAGGTGGCGCCGCCCGAGCAGGGCGAAGCCGAGAAGCTGCGCGCCGGCACCTTTCTCTTCTCGCTGCTCGACCCCTACAGAAACACCGAGCTGGTGCAAGAGCTCACGGCGCGCAAGGTGACCGTGTTCGCGATGGAGCTCGTGCCGAGAACCACCCGCGGGCAGGCGCTCGACGTGCTTTCGTCGCAGGCGTCGATCGCCGGCTACAAGGCGGTGCTGGTGGGTGCGGAGAAGCTCGGCAAGATCTTTCCCCTGTTGATGACCGCCGCCGGAACGATTCAGCCGGCCAAGGTCGTCGTCCTCGGCGCCGGCGTCGCCGGCCTCATGGCGCTCGCCACCGCCAAGCGGTTGGGCGCGACGGTCGAGGTCTCCGATGTGCGCCCCGCGGTGAAGGAACAGGTCGAGTCGCTCGGCGGCCGCTTCATCGACCTGCCGCAGATGCCGACGGCTGAAGGCGCCGGCGGCTACGCCAAGGAGGTCTCCAAGGAGTTCCTCGAGCGCCAGCGGGAGATCCTCAAGGCTCGCCTCGCGGTCGCCGACGTGGTGATCACCACCGCCCAGGTCCCCGGCAAGCGCGCCCCGATTCTCCTCACCCGCGAGATGGTCGAGGCGATGAAGCCGGGCTCGGTGGTGGTCGACATCGCCGCCGCGCAGGGCGGCAACTGCGAGCTGACCCGGGTCGACGAGGAGGTCGAGCACCGGGGCGTGTTCATCCTCGGACCGTCGAATCTGCCGGCGACCGTGCCGGCCGACTCGAGCCTCGTCTATGCACGCAACCTCCTGAACTTGCTGCTTCTGGTATTCAAGGACAAGAAGCTCGGCATCCCGGAGTCCGATCAGGAAGTCATGGGCACTCTTCTGGCGCGCGATGGCGCCGTTGTCCACCACGCCTTCACCGCGGCCCCTGCTCTGGTCGCGAGCTGACACGTCGGGAGCTCGGAGCGCCGCGCCGGCGCTGGTAGTCTGGTTTCGCCGCCCGGAGGGATCCGGCGGCACCCGGGAGCGAGAGTCTCTTGTCGATCCGCTAGACTCCCCTCAGTCAGCATTCCCAGCGAAAGGCCTCGACGATGGGCGAACACGACGTCAAAGAGCTGGATTCGGAATCTCTGCGCGCCTTCACCAGGAAGCTCCTGGGAGACCTCCAGGCGCTCGAACTGATGTTGAAGCACGGCGCGATCGAAACCGGAGTTCGCCGCATCGGCGCCGAGCAGGAGCTCTTCCTGGTCGATCGCGACTTCGCCCCGGCGCCGATCGCGATGGAGATGATCGAGAAAGTCGCGGACGAGCACTACACGACGGAGCTCGCGCGGTTCAACCTGGAGTTCAACACCGATCCACTGGTCTTCGGTGGGGACTGCCTCAGCCAGATGGAGGGTCAGCTCGTCGACCTCCTGGCCAAGGGAAGGCGTGCCGCTCACGAGCTCGACGCCGATCTCGTCATGACCGGCATTCTCCAGACGCTCGACATCTCCGATCTCTCGCTCGAGAACATGACGCCGAAGCCGCGCTACTTCGCGCTCAACGAGGCGATGCGCCGCCTGCGCGGCAGCGACTACGAGTTCTACATCAAGGGCGCCGACGAGCTCATCATCCGGCACGAGAACGTGATGGTCGAGGCCTGCAACACCAGCTTTCAGGCCCACTTCCAGGTCGGCCCCGAGGAGTTCGCGTCGCTCTACAACCTGACCCAGGCGGTCGCCGGGCCGGTGCTCGCGGCGGCGTGCAACTCGCCGCTGCTCTTCGGACGCCGGCTCTGGCGCGAGACCCGCATCGCGCTCTTCCAGCAGTCCGTCGACCACCGCGCCGCCGGCCTCCACCTGCGGGAACAGCCCTCCCGTGTCTCTTTCGGGCGTCGCTGGGTCGACGACTCGGTGCTCGAGATCTTCAAGGAGGACATCGCGCGCTTCAAGGTCCTGCTGTCGGCGGACATCGACGAAGACTCGCTCGACATGCTGCGCCGCAACGAGGTGCCGAACTTGAAGGCATTGCGACTCCACAACGGCACGATCTATCGCTGGACCCGTCCCTGCTACGGCATTTGCGCTGGCAAGCCGCACTTGCGGATCGAGAACCGGATTCTGCCCTCAGGCCCGAGCATCGTCGACGAAGTCGCCAACGCCGCCTTCTGGTTCGGGCTGCTGTCTGGGCTCTCGCGCGTCTATCCCGACATCCGGCGCGTGATGGAGTTCGACACCGCCAACGAGAACTTCGTCGCCGCCGCCCGCCTCGGGCTGCGTGCCCAGTTCGGCTGGCCGGGACACCATCACATTCCCGCCGACGAGCTGATTCTCGAGGAGTTGCTGCCGGTGGCCCGGGACGGGCTCAAGTTGAAGGGCATCGATCCGTCGGATGTCGATCGCTACCTCGGGATCCTCGAGGAGCGCGTGCGCACCAAGCGGACGGGCGCGCAGTGGCAGCTCGACAGCCTGGCTGCCCTGCGCGATCGCGGCAACCGCGGCGAGCGCCTCGGCGCCATTACCGGCGCGATCATCGAGAACCAGAAGACCGGCCTGCCGGTGTCCCAGTGGCCGCTCGCGAGCCTCGAGCATGCGGGAGGGTGGGAGAGGCACTTCGGGCAGATCGAGCAGTTCATGACCACCGACATCATCACCACGCACGCCGACGAGGCCGTCGAGCTGGTCGCCAATCTGATGCAGTGGAAGAAGATCCGCCACGTTCCGGTCGAAGACAACGCGCACCGGTTGATCGGCATCATCTCCCAGAGCGGCATCGTTCGCCTGGTTGCCGAACGAACCGCGGAGCTCGGCAAGGGTCCGATCGCAGTGCGGGAGGTCATGTCGACCGAGATCATCTCGGTGACTCCGGAGACCTCGACTCTCGATGCGATCGCTCTCATGCGACTGCACTCCGTCGGCTGCCTGCCGGTGCTCAAGGACGGACGCCTGGTCGGCATCGTCACCGAGCACGATTTCCTGATCATCGCCGGCAAGCTCCTCGAGAAGGAGCTGCGCGCCTGAGTCGCCTGGACGGCGCCGGGACCGGTCAGGGGGGGGCGGCGAGCCCCGAGAGCAGCTCCTCCAGACGGGCGCGGTCCGCGCCTTCAGTCTCCACCCGCAACGCCTGCCGCGCGCAGCGCTCCACCTCCGCAACGGCACCCGTCTCCAGATAGAGCGCCACCAGCGTCTTCCAGATGTCGCCGCGGTCGGGCGTGAGCCGCGCCAGCGTCTCGTAGGCAAGTGCGGCTTCCTCCAGGCGGCCGAGCGCGAAGAGCGCGCGGGCGGCGTTCTCGAGCGCCAACGGGTCGGTCGGCGCCCGCCGCACCGCCTCGCGGAAGTCCGCGAGCGCCTCCTCCAGCCGCCCACCTGTCGCCCGCATCGCGCCGCGTTCGAGGAAGAGCTGCGCCGAGGACCCCCCGGCGGCGATCGTGCGATCGAGGATCTCGAACGCCTCCGCGCCGCGGCCGCTGTCGCGCAGCAGGCGCGCGAGGTTCGCCGCCGAGTCGCTCTCGCTCGGGTCGAGCACCAGGGCGTGCCGGAACTCCCGTTCGGCCTCGGCGCGTCGACCCAGCTGCAGCAGGCTCCCCGCGACGTTGGCCACCGGCACGGCCGACGCGGGGTTCGCGAGCGCCGCCCGCTCGTAGAGCCGCAGCGCATCGGCGTGCCGGCCGGCGTCCCGCAGGCACTGTCCCGAGAGCGCCAGCGCCGGGAAGTTGTGCGGATCTTCGCGCACGATGCGCTCGAGCTCGCGCAGAACCTCCGGACAGCCGCCCTGCTGAACACGGGCCGCCGCGGTGTGAAGCGCCTGCGCGATCTCGACCCGATTCCGCGGATCGGGGAGATCGCCCGCCACCGTCGCGCTCGCCGCCCCCGCGCCGGAGAGGTAGCCGAGACTGGCGAGCTGCCGCCGCTGTTCCTCGTCGAGCGTCGCCTGCGGCGGCTGTGCCTCCTCGAGCTTCTCTCCGGCTGCCGCGAGCAGGCGCTCGAGCCGCGACCCCCAGAGGCGCACCAGAGCCGGTTCCGCAACCGCCAGATCGCGCGCCTCGCCGGGATCGCTGTCGAGGCGGAAGAGGGCGGGACGCGGTGCCTGCAGGTAGAGCGCACGACCGTCGGAGAGCGTGCGCAGCGGGTACCACTTGTAGGCATAGAAGGGCAGGAAGCTCTCGGAATACGCCACCCGTTCACAGTCCTCGGCGTCCTCGGCGTCCTCGGCGGCCTCGCCGGCCACGCCAGCCACACCGGCGCCCCGCCCCCTCACCAGCGCCCGGCCATCGAGCCCGCCGGGAAGAGGGACGCCGGCCAGCGCGAGGAGCGTCGGTGCGACGTCCGCGGTCGCCGTCAAGCAGTTCGAAGTCCGGCCTTCGGGCACGCCCGGTCCCGCGAGCAGCAGCGGCACCCGGCGGGCTCCCGCGAAGGGCAGCAGGCCATGCGTCAGCTCGCCGTGCTCGCCAAGCATCTCGCCGTGATCGCCGACGGCGGCCACGACGGTGGCCGCCGGCAGCGCCGCGAGCAGGCGCCCTATCTCGCTGTCCATGTAAGCGATTTCGCCGTCGTAGAGCCGGTCGGGTCCTCTCGCGGCATCGGCAAAGCGGCTCGGTGGCCGATACTCATCGTGCGGATCGTAGTAGTGCACCCAGAGAAAGAACGGCGGACGCATTCCGGCCAGCGCCGCGAGCGCGGCCGTGGTCGTCGCCTCGGCCTGCCGCTCCTCCACTGCGCTTCCCGCCGAGACCCCCGCGCCGAGGTCGTCATCGTAGAGCCGAAAGCCCTGATCGAGCCCGTGGCGGCGGGCCAGCACCACCGCCGAGACCACCGCGGCGGTGTCGTAACCGGCATGCGAGAGAAGCTCTGCGACTGTCGCCACCGCCGGAGAGAGCACGAAGGTGCCGTTGTCCCGGACGCCGTGCCGCGGCGGAAAGAGCCCGGAGAGGATCGTGGCGTGAGAAGGGAGGGTGACCGGAGCCGCGCTGTCGCAGCGCTCGAAGCGCATGCCCCGGCTCGCCAGCGCGTCGAGATTCGGTGTCGCGGCATGCGGCCAACCCGCGCTTCCGAGGTGATCGGCCCGCGTGGTGTCGAGCGTCAGAAGAACGATGTTGGGAGGGGTGGGAAAGGTTGGAGAGGTAGGAGGGGTGGAAAGGTTGGGAGCTCCGGGGTGCGCGAGCGCAGCCATCGCACCGGCGCCGGAGAAGAGCACCGGCAGGAGCAGCACGAGCGGCGCGAGAGACGGTCGGGTCATCGTTCTCCAATCCGGCAAGGGGCACAGAAAATAACACTTGACAAGGGACTCTCACCCTCCTAGTGTTCGCCCAACCCTTCAAGGTTGTTGTCAGCCGCACCGCTGCACTCCAAGAACCGGTCCCTCGCTTGCGCGAGAGTCCCGGGACGGGCGATGAGTCGCGGGGTGCGTGCATTGCCTTGTCCGAAAAATTCCAGGTCGGTTTGCTGACGCCTGCGGAAGAACCGCAGACGATTTCTCTTGAGGAGACTGGAAACCATGGACAAGACGCTGCGAACGACGATTCGGACCCTGCCTCTAGCGCTCGCCGGCCTGCTGATCGCGATGAGCGCCCAGCCCGCCGGCGCGCAGGCGATCCGCGAAGCGAACGACTCGCTCTCCGCGCGCGCCTTCGACCGGGCCGAGCTCCGGGCTGACCCGGACACCGCCCTGCTCTCCGACTCCGCGAGCTTCGTGGCTTCCGAGACCGATCTCGCCTGGCAGGCGTTCGCCGCCGGCAAGAGCGCCCCGTGGAACGCCTACGTCGACAAGCGCACCGGCAAGCTCGACTACGCCGAGGGCGGCAACGTCGCTTGGATCCCGGGCGCCGGAAACAGCCTCACCTCCTCGGATCTCGGCCTCGCCGCCAACACCAGAGTCACCTTGGCGACCCTCGAGACGCTCGCCCGCCAGCAGCTCGCGCAAGTGGGCGGCATGCTGGGCGTCGATCCGGCGAACCTCGTTCTCAATGCCGGCCGTTCCGGTCAACCCGCGGCCCACCTCTGGTTCGTCGACTTCGATGTCCTCTCCGGCGGCCGCAGGATCGAAGGCGCACGCGTCGTCTTCTACGTCAACAACGGCAACCTGATCTCCTTCGGCAGCGAGAACCTTCCCGCGCCCGGCACCCGCGCGCCTGCCGCCCGGGTTTCGGTCGAGGCGGCGCGCGGCACGTTCTTCGCCTATGCCGACGGCTTCCAGGCCGGCGACACGATCGTCGACAACGGCTCCTACAAGCTCCTGCCGACCGCGGTCGCGAGCAGCCGGTTCGCCGAAGGTTACGCGCCTGGCAACGGCCGCGGCCTGGCCGGCGTCTGGGAGTTCTCCTTCCGCCGTGAAGGAACGGTCGGCACCTGGCGCGGCCGGGTCGACGCGGCGAGCGGCAAGCTCCTCGACTTCATCGACGCCAACGAGTACGGCTCGGCGACCGGCGGCGCTTATCGCTCCGACCGGCCGGCGACCGAGGTCGTCCTGCCCCTGCCCTGGGCGAACGTCGCCAGCGGCGTCTACACGAATTCGGCCGGCATCTTCAGCGGCACCACCGGCACGACCACCCTGCAGGGCCAGTACGTGCGGATGACCGACAGCTGCGGCGCGATCTCGAAGGCCGCCGACGGCAGCGGCGTCATCGCGCTGGGCAGCGGCACCGGCACGGACTGCACGATTCCCGCGGGCGGCGGCGGCGCCGGCAACACCCACGCCAACCGTACCCAGTTCTACATGATCAACCGCGCCAAGGAGATCGGCCGCGGCTGGCTGCCGTCGAACACCTGGCTCAACGGCGCGCTCACCGTCAACGTCAACCTGAACCAGACCTGCAATGCCTACTGGAACGGCTCGACGATCAATTTCTTCCGCTCGGGCGGCGGCTGCGCCAACACCGGCGAGCTGCCGGGCGTCTCGCTCCACGAGTGGGGCCACGGCCTCGACTCGAACGACGGCAACGGCTCGTCGGCGGAGAACGGCACGGGCGAGACCTACGGCGACTTCTCGGCCGCGCTCTTCACCCACAACTCCTGCATCGGCAACGGCTTCCTCGGCACTTCGAACTGCGGCGGCTACGGCAACGCCTGCACCAGCTGCTCAGGCGTCCGCGACATCGACTACGCCAAGCACAGCGCCAACACGCCGTCGACGGTGTCGAACTTCACGCAGGCCCGCTGCCCCACCAGCGCCAGCTACAAGGGACCCTGCGGCCGCGAAGGGCACTGCGAGTCGTACGTCTCCTCGGAAGCGCTCTGGGACTTCGCCAATCGCGATCTGCCGAGCCCCGGCTCCGGCGCCGCCTGGGCGACGGCAGACCGCCTGTGGTACCTGTCGCGCTCGACGGCGACCAAGGGATTCAACTGCACCGCGTCGGGCACCTGGACGTCGAACGGCTGCTTCACCGGCTCCTACTTCCGCTCGATGCGGGCGGTGGATGACGACAACGGCAACCTGACCGACGGTACGCCGCACGGCGGAGCGCTCGGCGCCGCCTTCAATCGTCACGGCATCGCCTGCACCACCGATACCGGCTGGAACACGACCTTCGCCGGCGTCACGCCGCCCGCGGTTCCGGCGCTCACGGTGACCGCCGGCAGCAACTCGGCCGCGCTTTCGTGGAGCGGCTCGACCGGGGTCTACGACATCTACCGCAACGAAGCGGGTTGCGCCGCCGGCTTCACCAAGGCGGCGAACGACGTCAGTGGCACCACTTACAACGACACCGCAGTCGCCAATGGCGTCACCTACTACTACCAGGTCTCCGCGCAGCCCTCGGGCAACGAGGCCGCGGCCTCGGCGCCGTCGACCTGCAGTTCGGTGACGCCGACCGGCGGCACCTGCACGCCGCCGGCAGCCCCGACCGGTGTCTCGGCGACCTCGTCGAGCCAGACGGCGGCGAGCATCTCCTGGACCGCCTCTTCGGGCGCGACCTCTTACTCGATCTCGCGCTCGACGACCAGCGGCGGACCGTACAGCACGGTCGGCTCCTCGGCGACAAGCCCGTTCTCGAACACCGGCCTCACCTGCAACACCACCTATTACTACGTCGTCTCGGCTTCGAACGGCAGCTGCTCTTCGGGCAACTCGGCGCAGGCTTCCGTCACCACCGCGGCCTGCACCCCGGGCGGCACGACGCTCACCAACGACGTTCCGGTCACCGGCATCGCCGGCGCCCTGAACAGCCAGCAGAACTGGACGATGGCGGTGCCGGCAGGAGCTTCGAGCCTGAGGTTCCAGATCTCCGGCGGCACCGGCGACGCCGACATGTACGTCCGCTTCGGCGCGGCGCCGACCCTCACCACCTACGACTGCCGGCCGTACGCCAACGGCAACGCCGAAACCTGCAACATCGCGACGGCGCAAGTCGGCACCTACTACGTCATGTTGAACGGCTACTCGGCCTACACCGGAGTGACGCTCCTCGGGAGCTACTCGACCGGCGGTGGCGGCTGCAGCGTCGTCTCCGAGAGCGAAGCGAACGACGGCACTGCCACCGCCGATCCGCTGGTCGCCCCGTGCAGCACGGTCAACGGGACGTTCGTCGGCGGCGCGGATTCGAACGACTACTTCTCGATGACGGTGCCCGCCGGCGCCGCCGTCACCGCCCTGCTGAACAACCTGCTGGTCGACTACGACCTGTACCTCTACCGCGCAGGTTCGACGACGGCGGTCGCGTCGTCGACCAACGGCGGCACCACCGCCGACCAGGCCACGTGGACGAACACCACGGGCGCCTCGACGACGGTCTACGCCCGGGTCTACAAGTACTCCGCGACCCGCACCACCTACACCGTCAGGGTCAGCTACTGAGGACGGCGCTCCGGACTTTCGCGTCCGGCGCTTCGCGGCCCGCGGGAAGTTACCCCGCGGGCCTTTTCTTTTCGCTTCGACTGCGCGACGGAACTCTCATGCTTGCCGCCACTTGCGTTGTGGCAAACGCTGTGGCGAAGGGCGGCACCTTCGTGTACACTCGCCCCTGACATTTCTTGTCGCAGAGGCTTTTCGGAGGAGGCTATGCCGCCGACTTTGAATCAGATGTTGAAGACGATGGTCGAGCAGGGAGGATCCGATCTCCACATCACGACCAACTCCCCGCCGCAGGTCCGCGTCGACGGCGTCCTCAAGCCGCTCAATCTTCCGCCTCTCACTCCCTCCGAGACCAAGCAGATCGCGTACTCGATTCTGACGGACAATCAGAAGCACCGCCTGGAGGAGGATCTCGAGCTCGACTTCTCGTTCGGCATCAAGGGGCTCGCCCGCTTCCGGGCGAACGTCTTTCACCAGCGCGGCGCGATCGCCGCGGCCTTCCGCCAGATCCCGTACGAGATCCGCAGCTTTCGCGAGCTCGGCCTGCCGGCGGTGGTGGAGAAGATCTGCGAGAAGCCGCGCGGCCTGGTGCTCGTCACCGGTCCGACCGGGTCCGGCAAGTCGACCACCCTTGCCGCGATGCTGGACAAAGTGAACCGCGAGCGCGCCGAGCACATCGTCACCATCGAGGACCCGGTCGAGTACCTGCACAGCCACAAGAAGTGCATCGTCAACCAGCGTGAGCTGCACGCCGACACCCACAGCTTCGCCAACGCCCTGCGATCCGCCCTGCGCCAGGATCCCGATGTCGTCTTGATCGGCGAGGTGCGCGACTTCGAAACCGTCGAATCCGCGCTGCGGATCGCCGAAACCGGCCACCTCACCTTTGCCACCCTGCATACCAACTCGGCAGCGCAGACGATCAACCGCATCGTCGACATCTTCCCTGCCCACCAGCAGGGACAGATCCGCGTGCAGCTCTCCTTCGTGCTCGAAGGCATCCTCTGCCAGTCGCTCCTTCCCCGCGCCACGGGCAAGGGACGGGCTCTGGCGATGGAGATCCTCGTGCCCAATGCCGCGATCCGCAACCTCATCCGCGAGGACAAGGTTCACCAGATCTACGGCATGATGCAGACCGGGCAGGCAAAGTACGGGATGCAGACCTTCAACCAGGCCCTCGCCGCCTTGTACTTCAAGCGCGCGATCAGCCTGCAGACCGCATTGAATCGCTCCTCTTATCCCGAGGAACTGCAGGAGATCATCTCGCGCGGTCCCACCTCCATGAACCAGAGCGTGATCGAGGGCCCCGGCGCGCCGGTGGCGCAAAGGAGCTAAGCGATGCCGAGCTTCGTCTGGAAGGGCAAGAACCGCTTCGGCGCTTTTCAGGAAGGTGTCCTGATCGCCGACACACGCGATGCTGCGACCGCCATTCTCCGGCGCCAGAACGTCCAGCTGACCTCGATCAAGGAGAAGGGCCGGGAGCTCCGCCTCATCCCGAAGTTCTCGCGCGGGGTCGGTGCCAAGCGGGTGGCCATCTTCACGCGTCAGTTCTCGGTCATGCTCGACGCCGGACTGCCGCTGGTGCAGTGCCTCGAGATTCTGGGCGAGCAGGAAGAGCAGCGCACTTTTCGCGAGATCATCCAGCAGGTACGGACCGACGTCGAGTCCGGGGCCAACCTCGCCGACTCGATGCGCAAGCACCCGAAGGCGTTCGACAACCTCTACGTCTCGATGATTGCCGCCGGCGAGGCCGGCGGTATCCTCGACGTCATCCTGCAGCGCCTCGCGACCTATATCGAAAAGGTCGTGCGGCTGAACTCGCAGGTGCGGTCGGCGCTCATCTACCCGGTGTCGATCATCGTCATCGCCGCAGGAGTCGTGACGATCATCCTCTGGAAGGTGATCCCGGTGTTCGCCCAGCTGTTCGCGGGCCTCGGCGGCGAGCTCCCCTTCCTGACGCGGGCGGTGGTAGGAGCGAGCAATTTCCTCGGGCGATTCTTCCCCTTGATCATCATCGCCATCGCGCTCATCATCATGGCGGTCAAGCGGTACCACAAGACGGAACGCGGCCGGCGGGTCATCGACGGCTTCGTACTCAAGCTCCCAGTCGTCGGCATGCTGGTGCGCAAGATCGCGGTCGCCCGCTTTTGCAGGACGCTCGCCACGCTCACGTCGTCGGGCGTCCCGATTCTCGACGGCCTCGAGATCACCGCCAAGACCTCGGGCAACGCGATCGTCGAAGACGCCATCATGGCGGTGCGCAAGAGCGTCGAGGAAGGCAAGACGATCTCGGGCCCGCTCGCCGAGACCAAGGTCTTCCCGCCCATGGTGGTGCAGATGGTCAACGTCGGCGAGCAGACGGGCGCACTCGACCAGATGCTGTCGAAGATCGCCGACTTCTACGAAGAGGAAGTGGACACGGCGGTGGCGGGCCTGATGAAGCTGCTCGAACCGGTCATGATCGTGATTCTCGGCGGCATCATCGGCACGATCGTCACCGCCATGTACATGCCGATGTACGCGATCCTTCAGAAGATCGAATAGGCGGCCGGAGACGCAGTTCACCCGAACGGTCCGACCACTCCTGCCAGGGAGGGGGTTCACCCCCTCCCTTTTTGATCTCCTTCGCCCATGAGCCCCGCCGCGCGCGCGCTGCCCAATCTCGACCGTCACCTCCGCTGGCTGATCGCCTTCCGGCTGGTGATGATCTCGAGCGTGCTGCTCTCCTACCTCGTGTTCGAGCTTTCCTCCCGCGGCGAGCTGCCAGAGTTCAACCTTCTCTTCGTGCTCGTCGCCGCAACCTACGTCGCGAGCATCGTGCACATCGCCCTGCTCTCGGTTCTGTGGTCGCGCCCGCTCTGGCACGCCTACATCCAGTTCGCGGGCGACCTGCTGCTGGTGACTGGGCTGGTCTACTTCTTCGGCGGCATTACCAGCCCCTTTTCGATGCTCTACCTGGTCGTCATCATGGTGTCCGCCGTCATCCTGCAGCGGCGGGCGGCTCTCACCATCGCCGGGCTCGGCTACATTCTCTACGCCACGCTGCTCACCGCGCTGGCGCGCAACTGGCTTCCGGCGCTGTCGCCAGTGCCCACCGATCTGGAGCTCTCCTTTCGCATTTCCTACAACCTCGCGGTGCACCTCTTCGGTTTCTACGCCGTCGCGATCCTCACCTCCTACCTCGGGGAGAGCGCCTCCCGCGCCGAGGAGGAGCTCGCCGAGAAGACCGGGAGCCTGGCCAATCTCGAGGTGTTTCATCGCGACGTGATCCAGTCCATTTCGAGCGGGCTCATCTCGACCGACCTCGAGTCCAGGGTGACGACGGTAAATCGCGCTGCCCTCGAAATCCTGGGCGCCTCCGAGCACTCCCTGGTCGGCAAGCCGATTGCCGAGAGCGGACTCTTCTCCGAAGACGAGTGGGTCACCGCCGCCTCGGCGACGAGCGCCGACCGTGGCGCGCGCTCGGAGCTCTCCGTCGAACGCGGCTCCGAACGGCTCCCGATCGGCTTCACCGTGACTCGTCTCACCGATGCGCACGACGTACCTGCCGGCTGGATCGTGGTCTTTCAGGACCTCTCGCAATGGCGCCGTCTGCAGGAAGAGCTGCGGCTCAAAGACCGCATGGCCGCCGTCGGCGAGCTGGCGGCAGGACTGGCTCACGAGGTCGGAAATCCGCTGGCCGCGATCTCCGGCTCGGTGCAGCTGCTTTCCGCCTCGATCGCCGCCGGTCAGCAGGAACGCCGCCTCCTCGACATCATCGTCAAAGAGAGCCTGCGCCTCGACCGCACCATCAAGGGCTTCCTGCGTTTCGCCCGGCCGCGGGATCGCGCCGCCGCGAGGTTCGATATCGCCGCGCTGCTCGCCGAGAACACGGCTCTTCTGCGGAACTCGGAGGAGGCCACGGGAGGGCATGAGTTCACCCTCAAGCTCGACCCCGAGTCGGCCCATCTCACCGGCGACCCGGACCAGATCAGCCAGATCTTCTGGAATCTCGCCCGCAACGCGCTGCGCGCCATGCCCAAGGGCGGTCAGCTCTTCATTCGCGGCTGGTTGCGGGGCGAGTGCTACAGCATAGAGTTCCGCGACACCGGCCATGGCATGTCCGAGGAACAGCGGGCAAAGCTGTTCCATCCATTCCAGTCATTCTTCGATTCGGGCACTGGCATCGGCATGGCGATCGTCTACCGGATCGTCCAGGAGCACGGCGGCTCGATCCAGGTCGAAAGCCAACCCTCGGCCGGCACCCGCATCGTCGTCAACCTGCCTGTCCACAGTGCAGCGATGATTCCCGTCGCGACGGAGGCCTGAGTGCTGAGCGGAAGCATCCTGATCGTCGACGACGAGGCGAGCCTGCTCGACTTTCTTTCCGTGCTCTGCGCCGGCGAGGGGCTCTCGGTGACGACCGCGCGCTCGGTCCGCGAGGCCCGCGAGCAGCTCGCCGAGCGCACGCCCGACCTGGTGCTGTGCGACATGATGATGCCGGACGGCAACGGCCTGGAGCTGTTGAAGGAGATCAAGGGCGGAGACTCGCGCACCTCGGTCATCATGATGACCGCCTACACCTCCACCAAGAACGCCATCGACGCGATGAAGCTGGGCGCTTACGACTACGTTCCAAAACCGTTCGACATCGACGAGCTCAAGGCGGTGCTCGAACGTGCCCTCGAGAAGAACCGGCTCTACGAAGAGAACACCTATCTCCGGCGCGAGCTCGAGCAGCGCTACGCGTTCAACAACATCATCGGACGCAGCCCGAGGATGCAGGCGATCTTCGGTCTCATCGAGCGGATCGCGCGCACCGCTTCGACCGTCCTCATCCACGGCGAGAGCGGCACGGGCAAAGAGCTCATCGCCCGCGCCATTCACTTCTCGAGCCCCCGCGCCACGCAGCGCGTCCTGTCGATCAACTGCGGCGCCATGCCCGAGAATCTCCTCGAGAGCGAGCTCTTCGGCCACGAACGCGGCGCTTTCACGGGCGCGCTGCGAGACAAGAAGGGCCTCTTCCAGGAGGCCAATCACGGCACGCTCTTTCTCGACGAGATCGGCGAGATGAGCCTGCCGATGCAGGTGAAGCTTCTGCGCGTCCTCCAGGAGAGGGTCGTGCGTCGTGTCGGCGGCACGAGCGAGGACCCGGTGGATGTCCGGATCATCGCAGCCACCAACCAGAATCTGCAGGAGAAGATCGGTCGCGGCGAGTTCCGCGAGGATCTCTTCTACCGCATCAACGTCATCCCGATCGCCATTCCGCCATTGCGGTCGCGACGGGAGGACATCCCGTTGCTGGTCGATCACTTCCTGCACAAGTACAGCGCCGCGCTCGGCGTGCCGCCGAAGCGCATCTCGGCCGAGGCCATGCGGCTCCTCGAAGGCCACAGCTGGCCCGGCAACGTGCGCGAGCTCGAGAACCTGATCGAGCGCGCAATCGCGCTCTCGACCGGCAGCGCCATCACCGCCGCGGACCTGCCTACATCGCTCGCCGTGGCGGGGCCGCGTGACGACCAGGGAGTCTTGCTGCCCCCCGACGGACTCGACCTCGAAGAGCTTCTCGAAGGCATCCGCTCCGACGTGATGCGGCAGGCGCTCGAGCGTAGCGGCGGCGTCCAGACGCAGGCGGCCGAGCTGCTGCGCATGAGCTTTCGCTCGTTCCGCTACTACGCCCGCAAGACCGGTGTCACTGGCGTGCAGGATTGACGCGCGGCGCCCCGCGGACCATGGACGAGCACGACTACGACGATCTTCCGCTGCGCCAGAAGCGCGGACAGCGCCGTTCGGAGGGCATCGATCGCCGCGCCGAACGCCTGCGCGCCCCCTTGCCGGTGAAGTCGGCCACCGACACGACGACGGAGGCGGCCGATCCGGTCCTGCCCGGCGAGGCGCTGGTCGTCGCGATCACCCGCGGCCAGTGCGAAGTCGAAATGGGTGGCGCGATCCTGCTCTGCCACCTGCCGAAGGCCTTGGCGCTCGTCCAGAAGAGCGACCTCGCGGTCGGCGACCGCCTGCGTGTCGCTCGCCGCTCGAGCGGCGAGCTGGTGGTCGCCCAGGTCCTCCCGCGCCGCAGCCGGCTCTCGCGGCCCGACCCGCTGCTCGCCCACCGTGAACGGGTCCTGGCCGCGAACCTGGACCTCGCGGTCGTCGTCACCGCGCTGCGCAAGCCCGCGCTCGCCACCGGCCTGCTCGATCGCTTTCTCGTCGCGCTGGCGCACGGCGGAGTGCCTGCCGCAGTCGTGGTCAACAAGTACGACCTTGCGGAAACCCCCGGAGGGGATGCCGCGAGCGATCCGGAGCTCGCCCGCCTCGCGCCCTACCGCGCCCTGCGGATGCCGTTCCTGTTCTGTTCAGCGAAGTCCGGCCTGGGAATCGAAGAGCTGCGCACGCTCCTCGCTGGCAAGACCGTGGTCTTCGTCGGCCACAGCGGCGTCGGCAAGAGCTCGCTTCTGGCGGCGCTCTCGCCGGAGCTCGACGTTCGCGTCGGAGAGGTGTCGGCGATGAACTCCCGCGGCAGGCACACGACCACCCGGGCGCGGATCTACCGTCTCGCGAACGACACCCGGATCATCGACACGCCGGGAATCCGGGAATTCGGTTTGTGGAAGCTCGACCGGGAGGAGCTCTCGGGCTATTTCGAAGAGTTCGAACCGCTGACACCGCAATGCCGGTTCAACGACTGCAGCCATTCGCACGAGCCGAGCTGCGCCGTGCGGGAGGCTGCCGCAGCCGGCGCTCTCGACGCCAGCCGCTACGAGACCTACTTGCGGATTCTCGCTTCGCTCGAAACCGAGCGCTGAGCGTCGCCCGCCTCCGCCGGCAGCCGCGCCTGCCAGACGCCGAACCCGGACGAGCCGAGCAGCAGACGGTCCCCGGTCACCAGCGCCGAGAGCGTTTCGCGGGCAGGGAACGGGAGGTCGATTCCCAGCCAGGCCCCTTCACCCGCGCTGGATTGCCCGGAAACCCCGGGAAGCGCCAGCAGCGCAAGCGCTCCCTGCGACTCGACCAGGTAAGGGAAACGCGCGCTGCCGGTGGCGAGCGTCCGCACCGGACCGGACCGCAAGGGCATCCAGGCTCCCGTGCCGGTGTCGCGGCGGAAGAGTCCGCCCTTGCCCGAGTAGTGCAGATCGCCCGCGACGCTGAAGAGCTCGCTGGTCGACGCCGCGGGGTAAGGGAGGCTCGCGGCCTGGAGTTTCCCGTTCACCATTCGTGACAACCCGTCATCGCGCAGGACCCAGAGATCTCCGGCGGCCAGGGCTGCCGAGCGTAACGAGGGGGGCGAGGGCGGCGCCGCGGGCGACGCCGAACCGAGGTGAAGCGCGCGGAAGCGCGCTCCACGCGTCTGAAGCTCCATCTCGTAGAGCCCTTCGCGGGTGCGCGCCACGACGCGCTCCGGGGTCGCCGCCAGCTGTTCGACCCGGCGCTCTCCCAGCTCCGGGAGTCTCTCGAATCGCATCGGCGTGGCCGTCTCCATCGCGACTTCTGACGCCGGCCGCACCCGTTCGAAAAGGCCCCTCTCCGTGGCGACGAAGAAGCGGTCGCCGGCGGTCACCATGGCGAGAACCGTCGGCAGCTCGGAAGGAAGCGGCTCGAAGGAGCTGCCGCCGTCCGGCGAGCGATAGACCCCCGACGCCGGACCGGCGTGGGCGACCGCCGCGAAGAGATGATCGCCGTCGTGGTCGAGCGCTGGGACCCGCAGATTCCGCATGCCCACCGGCCGCGCCCGGAAAGTCTCACCGCCGTCGGTCGAGCTCCAGATTCCGGCGCCCTCCGTGCCGATGAGGATCCGCTCCGGCCGCGCCGGATGGTAGGCGATGGCCAGGACCGCGAGCGAGTCCGGAGTGGTGCGCCGGAACGATGCGCCGCGGTTGGTCGAAAGAAAAGCTCCAGCTACCGTGCCGGCAAGGAGCCGCTCGCCCGGGAGCACGGCGAAACTGGGTGTGCGTTTCTCCGCGAGGCCAGTGGTGAAGCGCGTCCACGTCTTGCCCAGGGCATCTCCACGATAGACCCAGCCGCAGGTCGAGGCCCAGAGCTCCCCCGGCCGGTCGGCGGCGGCATGCAGCGAGAAGACCTCGGAATCGAGCACCATGCCATCGAAGACACCTTGCCAGGTTTCGCCGCCGTCCAGGCTGCGGTAGGCGCGTCGCCAGGTTCCCGCGAGCACGATCTCCGGCTGCGCGCTGTCGACGTGCAGACTCGAGACGTGGATCAAACCGGGGAGATCGCGTCCGACGGCGCGAAAGGTCCGCCCGGCATCGTCCGAGATCTCGACTCCCGCACGCGTGCCGGCGAAGAGCCGGTCCGGTCTGCCTGGAACCGTTGCCAGGGAGTAGACCTGCGCCTCTCCGCTCGCGCTCACGCCGCGCAGCGTCCAGGTCACGCCGGAGTCGTCCGAGAAAGCGACTCTGCCGCCGCCCCAGATTCCCCACAACCCGGCCCACAGTCTCCCCGGGCGATTGGCATCCACCACCAAGGCGCCAACCACCCAACCGGGGAACGGAATCTCCGTCCCCGCATTGCGGAAGCTCGCCCCGCCGTCTTCGGAGAGATAGACGTGGCCAGCCGAAGTTCCGGCGAAGGCGCGATCCGGGTTGAAGGGATCGAAAACCAGGCTGCGGATGTCGGCGCCGTAGAGCGCGACCGGGTGGAGGTCGAGGTTCGCGGCCTGCGCTTCGCCGGCGACGAACCCGAGGAGGAGTGCAGCTCCGGCGAGCCCGCAGCGCTGCCAGGGCCGGGCGCGACTCATTTGCCGCCTGAGCCCGTTGGGGTCTTGCTGCTCGCCGCGGCAGGAGCGGACGGCAGGGTGCTGCCCGCGGCCGAGTCCGACGTCGACGAGCCGCCGGTGCCGCCTGAGCTTCCAGCGCCGGACCCCGCGCCCTCGCTCTTGGCCGCACCGGCATCGCTGCTCTTCTCGCCTGCCTTGTCGGCGGCCTTGTCTGCCCCGCCACTCGGCGAGGTGCCCTCGGTTCCGCCCGATTTCTTGGCGTAGTCGGTCAGATAGAAGCCGCTGCCCTTGAACTGGATGGAGGGCGCCGAAGGGAGCTTGCGCATCGGCCCGCCGCAAGCGGGACAGACCACTTCTCGGAGGTCGCCGAAACGCTGCAACATCTCGGTGCGTTCGCCGCACGACTCGCAAACGTATTCATAGAGCGGCATCGTTCGACCTTTTCTCCAGTCAACTTTCGGAACGCAGCCTGATCTTGATGACTCCCGACGCCGCCGCGGGTTCGGCGACGCCGACCTTTCGAATCAGTTGAAGCACACTATAGGCATAGAGCAGGCGAGCGTTCTCCGGCGGTGCGAGCGGCCCCTTGGTCGCGAGCTCGTAGAGCGTTCGCTTGCCGTCGACCATGGACAGAAGTTTGTACTCCTGGGCATCGAGCGCGACCTCGATCAGGTCCTCGAGGCGGTAGGAGGGTCCGAAGAGGATCTCCTTCCCGCCCATCCTGGCGACCAGCGACTTGGCGTTCGCCGCCCGCTTCACGCCCTGGACGACGACCTGCCGCAAAGGAATCTGGATGCGCACGAGCTCGCGCGTGTCGAAGGCTCCGATATCGAACGAGACGGTGCCCTCCTCCCAGGCGAAGAGGCTCCAGAGAATCCCCTCGACATGTTCGCGGATCGCCTGAAAAGTCTGCGCCGGCGAGAGTGTCCCGCGCTCGATCAGCACCTCTCCGAGTCGTCGCCCGCCCGCGCGGCGCTCCGTCATCGCGGCGTGAAAATCGGCATCCGAGAGCTTCCCGACCCGGCGCAGGTAGCCACCGAGGCTGTCCGCCAGATCCGAAGATGAGGCGTGAACGACATAGCCGTTCTCGAGGAAAATGCGTTTGGTGACATCCCCGAGCACGGCTTCGATCACCCCGGCGACCCGCGCCTGATAGATGATCGCGAGCATCTCCGGCAGCGCTGTCTGGCGCAGATCGCCGCGATACTGAGGGGTGCGTTCCAAGGGGCGCTCCATCGAAACTGTGATCATACCGCGCACATGGTCTCGGGCCGAACCGGAACCGAACCGGTTGCGATGCGCGTGACCCTCTGATAGGACAGGCGCATGATCGATCCCGAAGTCGCCTGGGCGAGACTCCTCCCCCATCTCACCCCGCTTGCCGCCGAGCGCCAGGCCCGCCAAAAGGCCGCCGGACGCCGGCTCGCCGCTGCGGCCGTCGCCACCACCGACCTGCCACCCTGCGATCTCTCCGCCCTCGACGGCTTTGCGCTCGCCGGGGCGGTCGCGGACGAGGGCTGGTTTCCGATCGCCGGCACTCGCTTCGCCGGCGACCCGGACACCCTGGCGCTGCCGCAGGGCATGGCGATGCGCATCATGACCGGTTCCGCCGTGCCGGCGGGCGCGGACCGGGTGGTCGCCGTCGAGGAGACGGTGAGCGAAGCGGAGAGAGTCCGGCCGAGTAGCGAGATCGCCCCCGGCGCCGCCATCCGCCGCCAGGGCGAGGTCGTGCGCCGCGGTGCGGAGCTCCTGCCGGCGGGCGCGCTGCTCACTCCCGCCGCGCTCGCACTTCTGGCCAGCCAGGGCATCTGCGAGGTGGTGGTTCACCGCGGGCCACGCCTCGCGCTCCAGCTGACCGGCAACGAGATCGTGCCGCCCAACGAGACTCCTGGACCAGGCCAGCTGCGCGATTCGCACAGCGATTTCCTCGTCGCGGAGCTCGACCGGATGAACCTCCCGGTGCGCTCGCTGGGGATCTGCCGTGACGATCCGGAGAGCCTCGCGGCAAGCCTGGCCTCAGGCCTCGAAGGTCGAGACGTCGTGCTCTGCTGCGGCGGAGTCTCGATGGGCGAGGCCGATTTTCTCGCCCCCGTCCTCGCCGGGCTCGGCTTCCAGACGGTTTTTCATGGGGTGGCGGTTCAACCCGGGAAACCGCTCCTCATCGCTCATCGAGGGGCACAGCTGGTCTTTGGTCTGCCGGGCAATCCGGCTTCGGTGATGGTCGCCTGGTGGCTCTTCGTCCGCCCGGCGCTCGAGCGTCTGCTCGGCAGTCCGGCGAGCTTTTGGGACGGCGCGCTGCCCGGCACCCTGGGCGGTTCGCTCGGCGCCGGCCGCGGGCGCGACCGCTTCGTGCCGGCGGTCTGGCGACAGAAGGGCGGAGAACCGGTCATCGAACCGATCTCGCCGAAAGGCTCGCACGACCTCCTCGCCTTCGGCCGGGCGACGGCGCTGGTGCGGATTCGGGCGCTAGCCCCGGCGGCGGCGGCCGGCGCCGCCTGCGAGTGGCTGCGACTCGACGTCTGAAAAAAGCGCCGGCAAGCCTGCCGGCGCTTCAAGCTCGATTGGCGGAAGCGCATGGGAATCGAACCCACCCCCGCCGCCGCAACCGGCGCCGGACTACGGTTTTGAAGACCGCGAGAGGCACCAGCCCCCGAGCGCTTCCAGGCGCATTCTAGCCCTGCTGGGTCGCCCTCACGGCTTGGGCGACTCGAGCTCAGCCGGCGTCGGCGCTGGCGCCGCTGGCTCCGCTGGCTCCGATGACGCCGGAACGGGCGCGGCTGGCGAAGCGGGCTCGGCCGGCTTCTTCTCGGGCTTCTGCGGCGGCTCGACCGGCAGGGGTTTCCTCGGGAACGCTCCGTCGAGCATCGCGGCCTGATAGAGGAAGCTCGCCATGACCACCGCGGCCTGCTTCATATCCGCCGGGTCGAGGTGCTCGTAGGTGTCGATGTGCGAGTGGTGCGTCCGCGTGCTGTAGTCGCGCGCGTCCTGGATGAACTGGAAGCCGGGGAGGCCGACGCCGTCGAACGAGACATGGTCGGTCGAACCGGTGTTCTCCATCGTCACGGTGGTCACTCCGAGATCCTTCAGCGGTTCGATGAACTGCTCGAACAGCATCTTCGCCCCGAGGTTCTCCTGGGCGTAGATCCCGTGCACCCTGCCGCCACCGTTGTCGATATTGAAGTAGGCGGCGAGCCGGGCGTGCTCCGGCCTCGGCTGCACCGGCCAGGTCGTCTTGCGCCAGCGCGCGGGCAGCGCGAGCTCCACCTCGTCGGTGGGCTCGGGCCGGGTGGCGAAGTGCTCCCTCACGTAGGCCCTCGAGCCCAGGAGCCCCTGCTCCTCGCCGCTCCACAGCGCCACGCGGATCGTCCGCTTCGGCTTCACTCCGAGCGCCTTCAGGATACGCATCGCTTCGAGCACCACCGCCGAACCGGCGGCGTTGTCGGTCGCCCCGGTGCCCGCGTGCCAGGAGTCCAGGTGCGCTCCCGCCATGACGACCTCGGCGTTCTTGCCGCTACCCGGAATTTCGGCCACGGTGTTCCATGACGTCGGCGATTCGCGATGAAACGCAGCCGCGATGTCGATCGTGAGCTCGACCTCTTGCTCCCGCTCGAGCAGGCGCAGGATGCGCTCGTACGGTTCGACCGCCATGACGAGGGCGGGCACGCCGAGCGGCTGGTTCGGAGTCCCCTGTCCTCCGCCGCCCATGACGCGCACGACGCCGTGCTCGAACGAGGAGACCTCCACCGTGGCGACGACCCCTTCGGCGACGAGAAGATCGGCGACCTTGAGCCAGAGGTCGCGGCGCTTGCGCGCCTTCTCACGCCACGACTCGGCTTCGCGATCCGGCGGAACGTCGTAGCTCGCGAGGTCGTCGAGCTTCACCGCGTCGTAGCGCGTGAAGACCGGCTCGGCCGGGTCCTCGTGCTCCGGCGCCTTGGAGAGAAAGAGGATCTTGCCGGCGAGTTGGCCCTTGTGCGGCTCGAGGTCCTCGATCTTCTTGATCTCCAGCATCATCGCCTCGCCGGTCGCGACTCCGGTGGTCCCCGGCGTCCAGGCCTTGGGCAGCGCGGCGAGCACCGCCGGGACCGGCGACACCATCCGCACCTCGGCGCGCGTGAAGCTCCACCCTTCGCCGAATTCCCAGGGCTCGAGATGCGGGTTGGCTAGCCCCCACTCCTCGAGCTTGGCGAGCGACCAGTCGTTCGCCGTCTTCATCTGCGGCGAGCCCGTCAGGCGCGGCCCGATGCTGTCGGTCAGATGCCCGACGATCTCCATCACCTGCGAGCGGCGAAACCCCTCGTCGCGAATGCGGCCGAGCGTCTCGAGGTCGTAGGGGGAGGCAGCAGCGAGCACCGCGGTCGAGCTCACGAGACAGGCTGCGATAGTCGAAGTCCAGACAAGCTCTCGGCGCACTGGGAAGTCTCCTTTCAAACCGACGCGGGCAATTTTGGAACGAATCTCAGGTCACTCTGCCGAGCAGGCGCTCGGACCGGATGGCACGACTGTAGAGCATGCCGACGTGATACCAGTGCAGCAGGAAGGCCTCGTGAGCGGCGCGGAGCACCCATCCCGGGGTGCCTCGCAGCGGCGGGCAGTCGGCGGCTGGCGAAAGCACGACGTCGAGCTTCAGGCCGCGCGCGACCGTCGCCGCACGCGCCAGGTGAAGCGGATCGGAGACCAGGATGACGCGCTGCCAGCCCTGATGGCGCAGCGTCTCGCGCACATTGAACAGGTTCTCGAGCGTGTGCCGGCTGCCCGCCTCCATAAGGACCACGGATTCGGGGAGGCCCTGGGCGAGGAGGAGCTCGCAGCCCGCTTCGGCTTCGCTCCGCCGGCTGTCGCCGGTCACGCCGCCGGAGACGAGGATGCGCGGCGCCCACCCTTCACGCAGGAGGCGGGCACCGTGCTCGAGTCGCGCCCGGAAGACCGGCGTCGGCCGGTCCTCGCGCAGCTCGCGTCCGAGCACGAGAATGAGATCGGCCGGAGCGCGCTCGTCCCGCCGCGCGTCGCGCAGGACCGCGGGCAGACGCCACAGCACCGGAATGCCGAGTCCGACAACGGCCGACAGCATGGCCAGCGTGATCGACGACGGACCGCCGGGGCCCATGTCCCGCCACAGCTTGAGAAGCGCTCGCCGCATCCTTCAGCCGCCCTGGCGCCTGCGGGAGGCACGGTCCGCCCCCTGCGAACGCTCGGTGCCGGGCTCCCACCCGAACCGCGCCAGGTCGACCCGGCCGCCGGGACCGAACAGAACGCCCTCCTCCTCGAGCAGATGGCGCTGGAATCCCTCTCGCCCCGGCTCGCGCCGGAGGCTGACCTCCCCGCACGCGTTGATCACCCGTTGCCAAGGCACGCCGCTCTCCTCCGGCAACGCCGCGAGCGCGTAGCCGACCTGGCGGGCGTTCCCGGCGAAGCCGGCGAGCGCCGCAACCTGGCCGTAGGTCGCCACCCGTCCCGCCGGAATGCGCTCGACGACGCCATGGAAATGCCGCCAGCGACTCTGGGACTTCGCTGGTTGCGCTGGCTGCGCTCGCTTCGGTGCCTTCGCCGGTTTCGGGGTCATCGCTCGCTGCCGTGCAGACGCCCCAGCTTCCGGCGCAGGATCTCTGCATCGGAAAGGTCGCGCTCGTTGTCGACGAGCGCTCTCTCCCACGAGCCGTAATACGGGTTGGGCAGCAGGATCCATTGCCTCTGCCAGCGCTCGGTGTGGTGTTCCGCCAGGGCGATGCGCTCCTCCGGCCGCGCCCGGGCGCCGCTCACGAAGTCGCCGAGATCGTCGCCGACGAGCAGCAGGATGCGAAAGGAACGTGCCACCTCGGCGCGGCGCGGCGACTTGTCCGAGCCCCAGTCGGGACGCTCGCCCGGCATCAACAGGGTGTCGCGATCGCCCGCCAGCGGGAAGCCGAGTGCCGCAAGATTGACCCGCGTCGCCTCCTCCAGCACCGCGGCTCGATTCGTGACGTAGAAGACGGTGACTCCACGTGCGGCAGCGTAATGCACGAACTCCGCCGCACCGGGTATCGCCTTGGCGCGGGCGCGAGTCACCCAGGCGTTCCAGGAGACCGGCTCGAAGCGCCCACCGAGGCGAATCCGGTCGGCCTCGTAGGGCGAGTTGTCGAGCAGAGTTTCGTCGAGGTCGGCGATGATCGCCGGCGGCAGGTCGGCGATCTCTCCCTGTTGCTCCAGAGCCGCCGTCCAACTGCGATCCGCGAGCGCCCGGTCGAGCTCCGTCCGGGCCCGCGCGAAGGTCGCGAGAGCGAGCGCACGGTACTCGGCCGAGGTCTGCACCCACAGCACGCCACCCAGCCGATCGTCGCTCCGGACGGCGGATCCCTCGGCCAGCGCTGCGACGCCGGGAGCAGGCGTGGCGGGCGTTGCCGTGGGCGCGGTGGGCATCTCCGGGGCCGCAGGCGCCGCGCTGCGACAACCTGCGGATACCGCGAGGACCGACAGCAGGATCAGGCAGAACGTGCGAACGGACATCGACTCCTCCAACCTGCACCATCTCCGCCCACTCTAACCGGATCCCCCTGCCGGTGGCACACGGAAGTCGAGCTCCGTCAACTGCAACCGGTGATCGCTGATCCTGGTGGTGTGCAGGCTGTAGGCACGGACCGTGAGCCGTGGGCCGACGATGGTCTGGTCGATGGCCAGGAGAGGCAGCCTCGCGGGCCAGGTCGCCGACCAGCCGGAGCCGCCGGCATCGTAGGCGTGCCGGAATCCTGCGGGCAGGCGGGCGAGCGAGCGCGATCGGCGCGGGGCGTTGAAGTCGCCGAGGACCATGTCCGGCGAGCGCCGGTGCATCATTTCCACGACGCGTTCGAGCAACGGATCACGCGGGATTCGCGGTGACGAAATCACGTTCACGGCGAGGACGCCGAGCGTCCGGCCGTCAATGGCCCAACGCAGCAAAGCCGCCTGCAGCTCGTCCTCACGCGCCAGCCACTCGACGTCGAGCAGCTCGCCCCGGGCGAAAAGCGCCATGGCGCCGACGCGGGTCAGTCGGAGCTCGCCGCCAAGCTGGCGCTCGAGCTCCTGCGGCGGCTTGCCGGGGGCCTCGGAGAGCAGCACAAGGTCGGCATCGAGCGGCCGCAGAACCGCCGCCGCGCGCTCGACGCCGCGCGGGAAGTCGGCTGCGTTCCAGGCCACGACCCGCAGGTCGGCCGGCCCGGCGCCCGACGCCGCGCCCGGCGCCGGTCCGCCCGGAGGCTGCCAGCGGTTCTCGAGCAGCAGCAGTACCGCGGCCGGCAGCACGGCGAGCGCGAGGAGCAGGCCGGCGCGCCGCCAACGGCGTCGCAACGCCGCGCCGATCGCCAGCAGCACAAGGGAGCCCAGGACGATGGCCGAGGGCAGGTAGAACGCCCAGGCCGTGACCAGCGTGCGATCCCGGGCGATCTGGCCGATCGCCCAGACCGCGAAGAGCGTCAGCCCCAGCGCCAGGCCCCAAGGAGCCGGCGCTCCGCCCCCTCGTTCCCGGGCGCTCACACGGTCTTGAAAAGATACCAGCCAGAGGCGATCGCCTCGACATAGATGAAGCTCTGCGGCGACATCTTCGGCACGCGCGCGCCCGGCGGAGCGTAGAGGTAACCGACCTGGTTCTCGCCATCGCCGCCGATCACGAGGACCACGCAGCCTGCGCAGTCGCGGTACCTGCGAATCGCCGCGCCGAGCCGCAGGGAGCGCAGCTGCTGCGCGAGGCCCACCGCCTGCTCCACGGTGGCGCCCCCCTCCGGGGCGACCTTGCCGTCGAAGTTCACCACGTCGATCGACGACAGCGCGGCGAAATCCTTCGCCAGCGCGTCGAAAAGCGGCTTCTGGGAAGTGAAGTGGGCCTTGAGCTCGGCATCCGAGGCGATCGTCAGGTGGGAGCGGTCGAGCTCCTGCACTCCGAGCTCATTGAGCCTTCCGGCGACGGCGCCCTTCTCGGCCGCCACCAGGGTCTCGAAGAACCTGGCCCCGAGCGTCAGTGTGCGGATCGCTTCGAGCTTGAAGGCTCCCCCTTCGCTGCTCAAGTAGGCGTACCACTCCTTGCTCACGTTGCTGTCGGTCATCGAGACGTTGAAGATGGCGTGCGCGGCGTCGCGCTCGAGCGCCCGGATGGCGACCGTCACCGCAGCAGGGACGATGGAACCGAGCGTCGGCGAGCTCTTGTAGAGCTCGGCGAACTCGCCCGTCGCGTATCTCTCCAGCTCCGGGAACTCCTTCTGGGCGAAGAAGCGGTCGACGATCCACTCCGGCGAACCGGCCGCCGGAGCCGGAGCCGGCGAAGCTGCCGGGGCAGCGGCCGGCGGATCGGGAGGAACTGCGAACGCCGGTGCCAGGCCGAGACCGGTCAGCACGGACGCTCCAAGGAGGACGGCGGGAAGGAGTTTCATTGCTCAATCGTAGTCCAGACCGTACCCCGGCGTCGGAGAGCCCCGGCCCGGGCCGCCGGCGCGGACCGCGACCGTTCAAGGCTCGACGATCTCCCCGCTGTCGATCGCGCCGCTCTTCACGGCGACGCGCCGCGATCCGAGAATCCGATGAAAGCGGCGGAATGTCGACGGTAGCCCTTCGGCTCGGGTATCGGGTCCGTCCTGCAGCTCATAGTGGAGGTGGGGGATGTTGGCGCTGCCCGAAGCGCCGATCCGCGCCAGCCTCTGCCCCTGGCGCACCTGGTCGCCGAGTCGCACCGCGATGCTGCCCTGCTGCAGGTGGCCGAGCACGCTCCATTCGCCATGGCCGTGGTCGATCACCAGATGGTTGCCGAAGAGGATCATCGGCTGGGTCGCGATGGCGCCCTCGTCGAACGACCGGTTGTCGGGCATGCCCTCGAGGAGTCCGACGACGACGCCGGCTGCCGGTGCATCGACGGGCTGGCCGAAGCCGAACCAGGAGGCGTTCTCCTTCGGGTCGCCGCGGTACATCGCGCCGTCGGCGTCCACCGGGCAAAAATCGTAGGCGTAGCGCATGAAGTTCGAATCGAACCCGAGCGCGCGCAACGGCGGCAGCGAAAAATCGAATCGACGGTGATGCGAGAGTGCGTCGTGCCCGTCGTAGACGATCGATCGGCTCCCCACTGGCAGTCGCAGGTCAGCTCGAATGGCGCAGGCGCGCGGCCGGACGCTCACCGTCGTCTCGATCTCCCGCGCAGGATCCCCGGACTCGAATCGCAGGACGAACTGGAGGCTGGCAAGCTCGAGGCGGTCGTCGAACTGCGCGAACGGATTGAAGACCAGCGTCGGCTGACGCGAAACGATCGTCCGGTTGTCGACGGTTTCGATGCTCGGGCTCGTGCCGTTGCCGTCGACGAATTTGCGCAGCTCGAGCTGGCCCCGGGCGTCGAGCACCGAGACTTCGACGGCGGAGAGGGTGAGAGTCGTGTCCGATAGGTTCTCGATCAAAAAATCGAAATTGAGCGCCTGCCCGGTGCCGGTCGTCTCGATACAGGGACGGTCCGGCCGGATCGCGACCTGAATCTCGCTCCCGGCGTGCGCCGGCGCCGCTCCCGCGCTCGAGACCAGAAACACGATGCCCGCGACTGCAGCTCGACTTCTCATACCTCGCCCCGCTTTCGAATTGCCGAATTCTGGTGGTTGCCGCGAACCTTTGCGCCCAGGCCCTACCCTACGCCGCGGACGGGCGAAAGATTCGGGATTGCGCCGAAGGTCCTTTTCAGCCGCCCGAACTCGATCCCGGTCGCGGGCTCCGTCCAGGTCGCAGGCGGCTCAGAGCAGGCCGCCGCCAGCAGGCCCGCGGAGAGACCCAGGAACGCGGCCCGTGCTGCCGCGGAGGTCAGCGCCAAAGGGCGAGCAGGAGGCTCATCATGACCATGTAGACGAGCTGAAAGCCGGCGTCGATGAGGTAGGTCGAGAGCGGCTTCTCCGAGAACATGTTGGCGGTGAGACCGAGCGTCGCGGCAAAACCTGCCCAGCAGAGCGCGCCGAGCTTCACGGCCGCCGCGGCGTCGGCGATCCCGAGCCTGGCGATCAGGAGAGCAAGGCAGATCGCCATCACGGCGTAGCAGACCAGCGAGACTCCGTAGGCCCTGGCGGCGCCCGCCCGCATCTGGACCAGCTTGTCGGGCGTGTAGCCGTGCGCTTTCACCCAAAGCCGGCCGAACAGGAACGGCGAGTACCAGAGCGCACCCAGGGCGAACGTCGAAAAGGCCGCAACGACGATGGCCAGCAGGCTGGTCTGGATCTCCATGGGCACCTCCTCTGCGATGGCATCCCGCGAGAACAGTTTAGCCCTTGATGGGGGTTTCTTGACCTTGAAATCGGGTAAGCGCAGACTCCACCCATGCTCGGACTTTCCAGCGCCAGCTCCTATGCCGTACTCGCTCTGTCGAACCTCACCGGCCCGGGCGAGGACTGGACCCTCGCCCGCGACCTGGCCGCGGCGATCGATGCCCCGCTGCCCTACCTGTCGAAGATCCTCCACGGTCTCGCCGGCGCCGGCGTCGTCGAGGCCAAACGCGGTTACCGTGGAGGGTTCCGGCTCACGCGACGGGCGGACGAGCTGTCGGTGGGCGAGATCGTCATCGCCGTCGAGGGACCCGGCTACCTCGAGGGTTGTCTCCTCGGGCGGGCAGAATGCTCCGACCGCCGGGCCTGTCCTGCGCACGCCTTCTGGGGCCTCGAACGCGAACGCATCCGTGCCCAGCTGCAGCGCATGTCGGTCGCCGATGTCGCCCGCTTCGAGCGCAACGCCGGCCGCGGAATCCAGCCCTCCGGCCGGCCGCGGGCGCCGCGCGGCGCCGCACGCACCCAGCAACGCTGAGCTTTCCGCAGCCAGCCCGGACAGTGCCATCATCGCCGGCATGGCGAATCCGACCTCCTCGCCGAGGGCGACCGGCGCTCCTCTTTCGACCGTCGACCCTGCGGTCGACCGGTCGGCCATCGCGCTCCTGCTCTATCTCACCCTGCTCAACATCCTGAACTTCGTCGATCGCACCCTGATCGCCAGTCTCGGGCCGCTACTGATCGCCGATCTCGGTCTCTCGCGCACCGAGATCGGGCTGCTCGCCGGCTTTGGCTTCGTCTTCTTCTACACCCTGGTCGGGATCTTTCTCGGGCTCGCCGCCGACCGCTGGCCGCGCCTCCGGCTGCTCGCCGGCGGCCTCGCGCTGTGGAGCGCGATGACTGCGCTCTCGGGGCTGGCGAAGAGCTTCCTCCACCTGGCCATTCCGCGCATCTTCGTCGGCATCGGCGAAGCAACGCTCACCCCATCGGCACTCTCCATGCTGGGTGACGCCTTTCCGCGCCGCCGCCTGGGGCTGGCGACCGGCGTCTACTACACCGGCGTGCCGCTCGGCATGGCGAGCAGCCTGATCGTGGGCAGCGTCGTCGCACCCCGTTACGGCTGGCGCGCCTGCTTCTTCCTCCTCGGCGGAATCGGGCTGCTCGCCGTCCTCGCGCTGCGCTTCTTTCGCGAGCCGGAACGGCGACGCCCCACGCCGGCTTCTCCAGTTCCGGCGGTTCAGGTTGCCGCGGCCGGAGCCGAGCCGCGTCCTCCGGCCCACCAGCCCCCGATCCGGGAGCTGCTGCGCGACGTCGCGCAGGCATTCGCTCGCCGCCGCGAGCTCCTCTTCGTGCTGCTCGGAGGGGCGCTCCTCTGTTACGGCTCGGGTTCGGCGATGCTCTCGGTCACCTGGCTCGTCGAGGAGCGCGGCTACCCCTACGCGCGTGCGGCCATGCTCGCCGGCGGCATGGCGGTCGGCGCCGGAATCCTCGGCAATCTGGCGGGCGGCCTGTTCGGCGACGGGTGCGCCCGCCGCTTCCGCAACGGGCGGCTCTGGAGTCTCGCGGCGATGACCGCCTTCTTCACACCGATAGGGCTGCTCTTCTACTCGATCGCACCCGGCACGCCGCTCTTTTTCGTCTGCTGGTTTCTCACCAGCGCCGGCACTTCCGCCTGGTTCGGACCGCTCTTCGCCGCCATCCAGGAGCTCTCGCCCAGCCACACGCGTTCGACCATGATCGCCTTCGCCATGCTGGTCATCAATCTCCTTGGGGTCGGGCCCGGTCCGCTCATCACCGGCATGATCGGCGACGCCCGCGGCCTGACGCTCGGCCTGCTCTCGAGTCTCCTGGTCGCCGGGCTGGCGATCCCCGCCTTCTCGATCGCCGCCCGCCGGGGGAGCGAGGGACTGGAGACTCCTGCGCCCGTGGCGCGGTAGCGATAGGCTCATTCGGGACCCTGCGATGAATCTCGACACCACCTATCTCGGGCTCGCCCTCCCCCACCCCTTCATCTGTGGCGCCTCGCCACTGGTCGACGACCTCGACAACGTTCGCCGCCTCGAGGATGCCGGAGCTGCGGCGATCGTCATGAACTCACTCTTCGAGGAACAGATCACCCACGACGCGATGTCGGCCTGGTTCGCCGACGAGCTGGTGGACGAGCCGGCACCAGAGACGCTGGCTTTCTTTCCGGAATCGAGCGCGCTCGGGCGCGGACCGGACGACTACCTCGAGCACCTGCGGCAGGTGAAGCGCGCGGTCGCGGTGCCCATCATCGGCTCACTCAACGGCTCGACCCCGGGCGGTTGGCTCGAATATGCCCGGCTCATCGAAGAGGCGGGAGCCGACGCCCTCGAGCTCAACGTCTACGCCCTTGCCACCGATCCGTGGCGCTCGGCCGCCGAGATCGAGGCGGAGGCTGTGGAGATGATTCGTGCGGTCCGCGGCGCGTTGCAGGTACCACTGGCGGTAAAGCTGTCGCCTTTCTACACCTCGTTCGCCCACTTCGCCGAACGCCTGGTCGATGCCGGGGTCGACGGCCTGGTGCTGTTCAATCCGTTCTACCAGCCGGACATCGACATCGAACGCCAGGCCGTCGATCGCTCGCTGCACCTATCGCTGGCGAGCGACCTGGCACTGCGGCTGCGCTGGCTCGCGATCCTCTCGGGCCAGATCCGCACCTCCTATGCGGTGAGCGGCGGCATCCACGAAGCCAGCGACGCCGTCAAGGCGGTGATGACCGGCGCCGATGCCGTGCAGCTGGTCTCGGAGCTGCTCGAGCACGGACCGGAGAGGCTGCGCACCCTGCGCGAGGAGTTCGCGTATTGGCTGGCGGACCACCAGTACGAGTCGATCGCCCAGCTGCGCGGCAGCATGAACCTCGGAAACTGTTCCGACCCCGCGGGCTACGAGCGCGCCAACTACATGCTCATCCTGCGCAGCTGGCACCGCTGACAGCGATTTCGGCGCTCATTCGTCGCCTGACTCCGCAGGCTCCGGTGCACCGCCGGGCAGCCGGATCTTCAGCACCCGCTCTGCCTCGGCGCGGAGCGCGGGACAGTCCAGACCGTTCATCGATTGGGGGTTGGCAAGCTCTGGGCGGTGCCGACAGTCGGTCGCGAACTCGCGGCCGGTGCGGAAGCTTCCCTGCCTTCCGAGGATCGCGTACGGCAGCTTGAAAGCGCACTCGGGACAGACGATCCACTGCACGCTCATCGTGTGCCCTCCCCCGCCGTCCTCGGCACGCCGTCGAAGAACTCGACGACGCCGGTGTCGAGCGAGTATTCGGCGCCGACGACCAGCAGGCCGTCGTCCTGGATCAGTTGCTCGAGCAGCTCCGAGCCGTGCCGCAAGTGGTTCGCCGAGACCCGGATGTTGGCCCTCACCGCCTCTCTCACCAGGGCTTCCGGATCGTCCCGCAGCTCAGTCGCGAGCAGCGCCTCCACCGAGGGGCGCACCCGGTCGACGATCGAGCGCAGGGCACGCGATTGCTTGGCAGACGGGCGCTGCAGCTCCTCGACGGTGGCGAGCACCGCCCCGCACTGCGAGTGTCCGAGGACGACCACCAACCGGGTGCCGAACCGTTCCGCGGCGAACTCGACGCTGCCGACCTGGGATGCGGCGACGATGTTGCCCGCCACGCGAATGACGAACAGATCTCCCAACCCTTGGTCGAAGACGATCTCCGCCGGCACGCGCGAGTCGGAGCAACCGAGCAGGATCGCAAACGGCTCCTGACCGGACGCGAGCTCGTGGCGCCGCGCCGGGCTGGTCGCCGTCTCGCGGCTGCGAATGTCGGCGACGAATCGCGCGTTCCCTTCCCGCAGTCGCTCGAGTGCCTGCTGCGCTCGCATCATCCGCCGGAGTCTGTCACTGGATCTGCTTGACAGGCCCCTCGAGGAGGTCTAGATTCTGTGTTAGTGAACATTCACTCACGCTCCTCCGCGATGCCGGCCCAGCCGCCGACCCCACGCCAGGCCGAGATTCTCGACCGCGCGACAGAGCTGGTCGCGGAGTCGGGGCTCGCCCAGCTCACCATGAAGCGTCTCGCTGAGCGGGTCGGATTCACCGAGCCGGCGATTTACCGCCACTATCCGGGGAAGTCGGCGCTCCTCGCGGCAATGATCGACCGCCTCGGTGGGCGCCTTCTCGAGACGATCGAGGAGATCGCCGGCAACCGGGCGCTCTTGCCGCAGGAGCGCCTGCTCGCCATGGTGCGGCACCACGTCGCCCTGCTGCGCGCCACCCGCGGCCTGCCGATCCTGATCCTCGCCGAAGGGCTCGCCTCCGGCGACCAGGTACTCATGGAGGGCGTCGGCGGGGTGATGCGGCGCTATCTCGCGCTGCTCGGCGCGGTCCTCTCAGAGCTCGGGCTCGACGCCGGGGTCCCCTTCGACCGCCAAGCGATCCTCTTCCTCGGCCTGCCGGCCGCCATCGGCATCCAGCTGCGCGCCTTCCCCGATCTCGCTCTTTCCGACGAAGAGACCGATCACCTCGTCCGCCACTACGTTCGCTCTCTAACCACGCCCGCTGCGCTCGACGCATTCCTCGACGGGACGTCCGGGCAGGAGGCCCGCTGATGAGATCTCTGCTCACCGCCCTGCGCGTCCCCCTGGCCGCTCTGCTGGGCCTATCTGCCGGCTCCCTCGGCGCGCAGGAGAAGTCCGGTCCGCCGCCGCTCACCCTCTCCTCCGCCGTCGAACGCGCGCTCGGCCGCTATCCAGCGGTCACCGCGGCGCGGGCCCGCGTCGCCGAAGCGGCCGAAGCCACCGGCGAAGTGCAGGCGAGCCACGGCCCGATCGTCAAGTTCAACGCCTCGGCGCTCGGCTACGACGACCCCATGATCACCAGCCCGATTCACTCTTTCCAGCCGTCCGAGATTCCGCCGTTCAACGAGACTCTCGCCCAGGGCTCGCTCAATGTCACCTATACGCTGATCGACTCCGGAGCGCGCAGCGAGCGCGAGCGCCAGGCGGTGGCGCAGGAGGCGGTCGCGGACGCCGCGCTCACGGCCACCGAACAGGCGATTGCCGCGCGGGTCGCCGCTGCCTATGCTTCGGCGATCGCCCGTAGCGAGATCCTCGCCGCGCAGGAGGCCCGCGTCGCCGCGCTCACCCTCGAGCTCGACCGCGCCCGCCAGCTCTTCTCCGCCGGCAAGGCTGCCGAAGTCGAGACGCTGCGCGCCGACGCCGCCCTCGCCAGCGCCGAAGCGGAACGGACGCGAGCCGCCAGCGCGCTCGACAGCGCCGAGCGCGACCTCGCCCGGTTGCTTCAGGCGGAACCCGAAGAGACGCGCGCCGGCCGCCTCGCGCCCTGGCGCTCGCCAGCCTCGCTGCGTGAGTCGCGCGAGCAACTGCAGGAGCGCGCCGTGGCCGCCGGCCCGGCGGTCGAACAGGCGCGCCAGCAAATCGCGGCCGCCGAGGCGGCCCGGGCGCTCGCGCGCACCGCCTACTTTCCGAAGCTCGACCTGGTGGGCGCGCTGCAGGAGTTCCGGGAGAGCGAGAGTGAGTACGTGACCGACTGGAATGCCGGCGTGCAGGTCGTCGTGCCGCTCTGGGACGGCGGCCAGACCGGCCGCCGCGTCGCCCGCGCCGCCGCCCAGCGTGACATCGCCGTCGCGGTCCTGGCGCAGAGCGAGCTCGACGCGCGCGAAGCGGTCGACCGGGCCTGGAACACCCTCACCGACTCCGGCGCCCGCGCTTCGGCGCTCGCCCGCGCCGCCGACCGCCTCGTTGAAGTCGCGCGGGTCCAGAAGCTCCTCCTCGAGGTCGGCTCCGGCACTCAGGTCGACTACCTCGCCGCCGAAGCCGAGCTCGCCGCGACGCGCGCCAGCGCCACCGAGGCGCGCACCGCTGCGCTCCTCTCTCACGTCGAGCTCGCGCGGCTCGCCGGCGAGCTCTCTCCCGACTGGTTCCGCCGCACCCTGGAGGCCGCGCCATGAGTCCGAAGCGCATCGTTCCCCTCGCTCTGATTGCGCTGCTTCTCGGCCTGGGCGCATACGCGCTCTGGCGCTTCGTCCTCACTCCGCGGTCGGAAGCCGACGGTCTCGTCGCCTCCGGCACGGTTGAAGCGACCGACGCCCAACTCGGCTTTCAGGCCCCCGGGCGCATCGCGGCGCTGGCGCCACGCGAAGGCGATCGCGTCGCGGCCGGCGCCGAGCTGGCGCGCCTCGACGCCAGCGAGCTCGAGGCGCGTCGCGCGCAGGCGCTGGCGCAGGTCGCAGCGGCGCGCGCCCAGCTCGACGAGCTCCTCGCCGGTTCGCGCCGCGAAGAGATCGCCCAAGGCAGAGCCGCGCTCTCCGCCGCCGAAGATCGTGTCGCCGACGCCGAGCGCGACGCGGAGCGCGCCCGCACGCTCCTCGAGGGGCGCGCCGTCGCGCGCGAAGTTCTCGACAAGGCGACGCTCGCGCTCGAGCTCGCGCGCCGGCAGCGCGACCAGGCCGCCGAGCAGATGGCGCTGCTCGAGCTGGGACCGCGGCCCGAGCGCATCGCCGCGGCGCGCGCCCAGGTCGCGCAGGCCGAAGCGGCGGTCGCGACGTTCGACGCGACGCTCGCCAACAGTCGCATCCTCGCCCCCTTCGCCGGCGTCGTCACCCTCCGCCACCGCGAGCCGGGCGAGATCGTCGGCGCCGGCGCCGCGGTCGTGACGCTGATGAATCCGGACGACCGCTGGGTGCGGATCTACGTCCCCGAGAACCGCCTCGGCCGGGTCGCGGTCGGCCAGCGGGCGGAGATCACTTCCGACACTTTCCCGGGCAAGCGCTACGACGGCGAGGTCTCGTTCATCTCCAGCTCGGCCGAGTTCACACCCAAGAACGTGCAGACCGCCGAGGAACGGGTGAAGCTCGTCTACGCGGTCAAGGTCCGGATCGCCGGCGACGCCAACCAGGAGCTCAAGCCCGGCCTCCCCGCCGACGTCAGGCTGGTCGAGGCCCCGTGAGGGCCGGAAGCCCGGAGAGAGCCGGGCGATCCCCGGAGGCCGGAAGCGATTCCGCCGCAATCTCAGTGCGCGGCCTGGTGCGCAGTTTTGCGGCACCAGGGAAAGCAGGCACGCCGGGAGAGCGGCGAGCGGTCGCCGGCCTCGACTTCGAGGTGCGCCCCGGCGAGCTCTTCGGGCTCGTCGGTCCTGACGGCGCCGGCAAGACGACCACGCTGCGCATGCTGGCCGGCGTGCTGCGTCCCAGCGCCGGCGACGCGATCGTCGACGGCATCTCCGTGGTGACCGATCCCGAAGCGGTAAAGCCCCGGCTCGCCTATATGTCGCAGCGCTTCGGGCTCTATACCGATCTGACGGTCGACGAGAATCTCGAGTTCTACGCCGACCTCTTCCGCGTGCCACGCTCCGAGCGCGCGGCCCGCCGCGAGCGCCTCTTCGCCTTCTCGAACCTCGGGCCGTTCCGCGACCGGCTGGCCGGAGCGCTCTCCGGCGGCATGAAACAGAAGCTCGGTCTCTCCTGCGCCCTGATCCACGAGCCGCGGGTGCTGCTCCTCGACGAACCGACCTTCGGCGTCGACCCGGTCTCGCGCCGCGATCTCTGGCGGATCGTGCACGAGATGGTCGGCCGCGGCGTCACCGCAATCGTGTCGACCGCCTACCTCGACGAGGCCGAACGATTCGACCGCCTCGGCTTTCTGCACGACGGCCGCCTCCTCGCCCTCGACTCCCCGCGCGCGCTCGCCGCCGCCTTCCGCGGCGAGCTGTTCGAGGTCCGCCTGCCCCGGGCGCGCGCCGCCCGGCCGTTTGTCGAGACCCTGCCCGGCGTCGTGCAGGCCCAGGTCTTCGGCGACCGACTGCACGTCACTCTCGAGAGACTGCCGGAGGCATCGGATTCTCGTGCCGGCGATTCTCGTTCCGCGCTGGCCGCCCACCTCGCCGCCGCCGGCCACCCTGCGACCGCCATCGCGCCGATCGAGCCCACGCTCGAGGACGTCTTCCTCGCCCGCATCGCCGAAGCGGAGGGAGCCGCGGCATGAGTGTGAACGAAGCGCGCGAAGCCAGCCCCGCGATCGCCGTCGAGGTCCGCGATCTCACGAAGCGCTTCGGCGACTTCGTCGCGGTCGACCGCGTCTCGTTCTCCGTCGCGCCGGGCGAGGTCTTCGGCTTCCTCGGCCCGAACGGCGCCGGAAAAACGACGACGATCAAGATGCTCAACGGACTCCTCACCCCGAGCTCCGGCAGCGGCCGCGTCGCCGGCTTCGACATCGCGACGGAGCGCGTCGCGATCAAGAGCTCGATCGGCTACATGTCGCAGCTCTTCTCGCTTTACGGCGACCTGACAGTCGACGAGAACATCGGCTTCTTCGCCGGTCTCTACGGTGTCGGCGGCGCCCGGCTCGCGGCGCGGCGCTCCTGGGTGATCGAGATGGCCGGCCTCGCCGACCAGCGCGATCGGCTGGCCGGCGAGCTCGCGCTCGGCTGGAAGCAGCGCCTGGCGCTCGGCTGCGCCGTCCTCCACGAGCCTCCGATCCTCTTTCTCGACGAGCCCACCTCCGGCGTCGACCCGATCTCGCGGCGCCGCTTCTGGGACCTGATCTACGAGCTCGCCGAAGGGGGCACGACGGTCTTCGTCACGACGCACTACATGGAGGAGGCTGAGTCGTGCCACCGGCTGGCGCTGATGAACCGCGGCCGGCTGATCGCGCTCGACACGCCGGCGGGCCTGCGCGGCGCCGCGCGCGAACAGCTCCTCGAGCTCCGGACTGCGGACGCAATCAAGGCGCTTTCAGCTCTCGACGGCGCTCCCGGCGTGCTGCGCGCCGGCCTCTTCGGGCGCGATCTGCACGTCACGGTCGCCGACCGCGACGCCGCTCTCGCCGCTCTGCCGCCTCTCCTCGAGGCGATGGGCGTCGCTGTCTGGGGCCTGCGCGAGATTGCGCCGTCGCTCGAAGACGTCTTCATCTCGCTCGTGCAGTCGGCCGGCGGCGCGGTGGAGGACTGAAAAGATGACCCGCCTCGACCCGGTCCGCCTCTGGGCGATGGCGCGCAAGGAGACCCTGCAGCTGCGCCGCGATCGGCGCAGTCTCCTTCTTGCCTTCGCTTTGCCGCTCCTGTTGCTGGTCATTTTCGGCTACGCGATCGTCTGGGATGTGCGCGACATCGCGCTCGCCGTGGTCGATCAGGACAGGAGCCCCGAGAGCCGGGAGCTGGTCGACGGTTTCCTCTCCTCTGGCTACTTCCACCTCGCGGCCCGCCCCGAGCGCCCGGGCGATGCCGCGGCGCTCTTCGCGCGCGGTACGGCGCGCCTGGTGCTCGTCGTGCCGCCCGGTTTCGCCGCCGACCTCGGGGCCGGGCGTACGGCGAGCGTCCAGGTCCTGCTCGACGGCTCCGACGCCAACACGGCCACCATCGCCCTCGCCTACGCGGAAGGGGTGGCGGGCGCCTTCGGCCGGCGCGTCACGCTGCACGGCGAGCGCCTCACGCTGCCGCTCACCGCCGAGTCGCGGGTCTGGTACAACGAGACGCTCGCCAGCCGCGACATGATCGTCCCCGGCCTCGTCGCGGTGATCATGATGGTTATCGCGGCGATGCTCACCTCGTTGACCATTGCCCGCGAGTGGGAGCGCGGCACCATGGAGCAGCTCGCCTCGACCCCGGTGACCCGGGTCGAGGTCGTGCTCGGCAAGCTCCTCCCCTATCTCGCGATCGGGCTCATCGACGTCGCCGCGGTTTCCGGGCTCGGCGTCGCGCTTTTCGGAGTGCCGTTCCGCGGCAGCGTGCTCCTGCTCTTCCCGCTCTCGTTCCTCTTTCTCTGCGGCAGCCTCGGCCTGGGCCTCTTCATCTCCGCCGTCTCGCGCTCGCAGGTGCTCGCGACCCAGATCGCGCTCGTCGCCACCTTCCTCCCCGCCTTCCTGCTCTCGGGCTTCATGTTCGCCATCGAGAACATGCCGCCGGCGCTGCGGGCGATCTCCTACTTCGTCCCGGCGCGCTACTTCCTGGTGGTGACGCGCGGCATCTTCCTCAAGGGGGTCGGGATCTCCGTCCTGCGCTACCAGGGCCTGTTGATGCTCGGCTTCGCCGTGGTCGGCCTGGCGCTCGCGGTGCGCTCGTTCCGCAAGGAGCTCGACTGATGCGCGCGGCGCTCGGACGCATCGGCTGGATGGTGCGCAAGGAGTTGCGGCAGGTCTTCCGCGATCCGCGCATGGCCCGCCTGGTGATCGTCGCGCCGATCGTTCAGCTGCTGGTCTTCGGCTACGCCGTGTCGACCGACGTGCGGCACACCCCGACGATCGTCCTCGATCGCGACCAGAGCCACGACAGCCGCGAGCTCGTCTCCGCACTCACCGCCGGCGGCTACTTCGACGTCGTGGAAAGAGCGCAACGCGACGCCGACCTGGCCGACGCCCTCGACCACGGCCGCGCCGCCCTCGCGCTTGCGATTCCGCCGGGCTACGCGCGCGACCTCGCTGCCGGGCAGGCGACCGTGCAACTGCTCTTCGATGGCACCAACTCGAACCAGGCGACGATCGCTAAAGGGAACGCCGAACGGATCGTCCAGGAGGTCGCCCTCGCCCGCGCCCTCGGCGGCCGCACACCGGCCCTCGAGATGCGCTCGCGCGCCTGGTACAACCCCGATCTCGCCAGCCGCAACTACAACGTGCCGGCGGTCATCGGCCTCCTGCTCAGTCTCGTCTGCCAGCTGCTCACCGCCCTCGCGGTGGTGCGGGAACGCGAGATCGGCACGCTCGAGCAGCTCGCGGTCAGCCCCTTGCGCCCGATCGAGCTGATTCTGGGCAAGACGATTCCCTTCGCCCTCATCGCGCTCGTCGACCTCGTCCTCATCACCGGCATGGCGCTCCTCTGGTTCCGGGTTCCGTTCCGCGGCAGCCCGCTGCTACTGCTCGGCGCGTCGCTGCTCTTCGTCGCCTGCGCGCTCGGCAACGGCCTGCTGATCTCGACGATCTCGAAAACGCAGCAGGAGGCGTTCCTCTCCGCGTTCCTGGCCTATATGCCGATGGTGCTGCTGTCGGGCTTCATGTTCCCGGTGTCGAGCATGCCGCAGATCTTCCAATGGATCACCCTCGCCAACCCGATGCGCCATTTCCTGGTGATCGTGCGCGGCATCTTCCTCAAAGGCGTCACTCCGATGGACGTCGCGCCGGAGCTCGGCGCTCTCGCCCTCTTCGCCATCGTCGTCCTCGGCCTCGCCACCCGCCGCTTCCACCGCGCCGAATAGGGGCGGTCGGCCCGGGAGTCTGCGAAGCCGGGCTAGGCTGGCAGGTGCTCCGAGCGCTCGCGCCAGAACTGGATCTCCGGGGGCCCGGCGAAGTACGCCGCTGCGCCGGCGATGAACGCCTGAAGATGGGCGGTCTGGAAGTGCGGACCAAGGTAGGCCCCCTGGCTCGACCAGAGCTCGACGAGCAGGAGCCGCTCCGGGTCGGCGGGGTCCTCGAGCAAGCGGATGCCGAAACAGTCCGGTTCCTTCTCGACCACCACGGCGAGCAGGCGTTCGAGCTCGGCGATGGCCCTCTCGACCTGCCCGGGAAGCGCACGATATTCAATCAAGACAGTCACCGACGACGGCATGGGACTTGTCCTCCCTGGATTGCCTCGAGCTTACAACTGAGGAGACACCGTCGTGCCCTGATTCGACCCCTCTCAGCCGTCGCGCAGCGCCTTGCGCACGACGAGCTTCAGGCCGGACCAGATTTCGCTGACCGCGCAGACCTTCACGTCGACGAAGCCGAGCGGCAGCGCGAGCTCGCGAAGGGTGTCCTCGGTGACGGTCGTCGGTATCCTGGCGGCTTTCTTCGGCCAGGAGACCCACAGCGCGGCATCGGGCTTCAGGAGACCGCGCAGGCGGATCAGCTGCTGCGCGAGATCTTCGCGCCGGGTGACGAAGAGATGGACGATGTCGCTTGCGGGACCGGGCCGGCTCGTGAGTCTCACCCCCGCGGGCAACGGTTCGAGGAGCCGGGCGTATCCTTCGGGGGCAGCGATCGTCGCCACCCGGCTCCCCTCCTCGAGGCCGAGCTTCTTCGCCAGCGGCGTGCCCGAGTAGCCGGGTGTTTTGTGCCGCTGCATGGCGTCCCTCCCGCCTTCATGCGCCGCCATCAGGCATCCCCGATGCGCAGGGCTTCTCCGGTGCGCAGATAGTGGTTCATCCGCGTCTCCCAGTCCTGCATGAACTGGCGAAAGTGCTCTTCCGTGAACCCGGCGACGAAGGCGTCGCCAGCGGGCCCCAGGCTGGTGTGAGTGTAGGTGATCGCGGCCTCGCAGCCGGCCGGCGAGGGGCGCAGCTGGATGGTCAGCCGGCAGGCGGTCACCCCCGGAGTGATCTTGAGCATCTCGACGAAGCCACTTTCAGGTTCGTGGCGGGTGACGTACCAGATCGCGTCCTGTGGCGACCCTGCGGGCGCCGCGGTGACGAAGACGCAATCGGCCTCAGCCGCTCCCGAGGCGCTCCACACGGCGAGCGGGTCCCAACCCTCGATCCAGTCGGCCTCCCGCACCGGGCAGAGGAGCGGAAAGACCGCCGACGGTGGGGCGACGAGCTGCTGCACGTAGGTGCGACAGACGCGATGGGGCGGGGAGACCTTCATCAGCGCTGGGGCCTGGGCGCCGCGCCACCTGTGGATCCTGCGGGCGGAAGCCCGAGCGGGCTGGCGGCACAGCCCTCCGGCTCCAGGGTGTAGACACCGCCGGCCAGCCGCCAGCCTTCGACGGTCTGGACGAGGTCGAACGCATCGATTCCGCAATGGCTGAACTTGCCGTCGCGGTGGAAGTCATACGGCGTCCACACTGTCGCGATACGACCGTGGATCCGAACCTCCGAGCTCCACATGCGCTCGAGCAGCGCCTCGGAGCTTTCGGCCCATCTCTTGAGACCCTCTTGAATCGTGAAAGTACGCACGATCGGAGCCCCCGCCTCGACCCGCACCGAAAAGAACCGCGCCTCGGGCAGAACGACTTTCATCCCCGCCGCCCCATCGCCGCGCGCCATGGCGTCGAAGAAGCTCTGGACGGTCGCGAGAACCTGCGCTCGCGCCTCCCCTTCCGCCCGGGCGGACGACGCTGCGGCGACGAGAAGGACCACTCCGACGAGGACGCGGCTGAATGGGGTCATCGGCGAAATCTACCGCACAGGTGCCAACGACAGCTCATTCGACAAGTCTGACCGGCCTCCCGCGGCGACTCGCCGCCGGTTCTACGGCCTCAGGAGACGCGGCCGAAGCGCTCCGCCGATTGCGCGCGCGCCTTTGTCGCCTCGAGCTCGCGATCCCGCGGCCCGGCGGTGGTCGTCAGCGCCGCGAGAAGCCTGCCCGAGGCCGCCGCGATCTCCTCGATGGCAAGGTCGAACGCCGGCTGGTTGGCTTTCGACGGCGACTGAAAGCCGGATAGCTTGCGCACGAACTGCAAGGAGGCCGCACGCACCTCCTCGGCGCTCGCCGGCGGCTCGAAATTGAACAGGGTCTTGATGTTCCGGCACATCGTCTTCTCCTTGCCGGCGAGCGTACGACCGCACCCCGGGTCCGGCAAGGGGGCGCTCAGGCATAGGCCAGCGCGATCGTGGCGATCGCCGCCAGGGCGACGACGACCGCGCCCCAATCCAGGACCGGCTGGAGCCGCGCGGGCAGCGCCGCCAGCCCGGCGCTGCCCAAAGCGGCGACCGCAGCCAGCGACGGCAGCAGGTAGCGCCCCTGGGCCTGCAGATCGACGGTGAGTTGGTACGCCAGCACCAGCCCGGCGTTGGCGAGCAGGGCGGAAGCAAGGACCAGACGCTGCGACCCAGCCAGGCGGCGGACGCCGACGACGACAGCCGCGCTGAGCGCAGCGAACCAGACGTAGAACGGCCAGGGCAGCGGCGTATTGAGCATGCCGAACTTGGCCCAGAAGCTCCGGAAGAGGCCGCCGATCCATCGCGGCTCGGAGAGCAACTCGGCAGCGGTCGCGACGTGGCTGGCGGTCGGAACCGGCGGCAAGAGGCTGCCGAAGCGCGCGAAGTTGAACGCCCCCCAGGCAGCGAGCCCCGCCGCCGTGACGAAGAGGAGAACCGCGCTCGGCGTGCACCTCGACCTCGAACCGGTCCGGGGTCCAGCAGGTAGCGGAGCCAGGCAGGCCGCGACCACGACCGGCACGAGAAGGAAGAGGGCGCTCCCCTTGGTGAAGAGGGCCGCCGTGACGAGCAACCCGATGCCGATCGCATGCCTTCCGCTCGCTGCAAAACGCACCAGGAGCAGCAAGGCACAAGAGACGCAGGCGATCAGCGCGCCATCGTTGTTGATCGCGCCGCAGACGAAGAAGAGTTGCGGTGCGAGCAGGAAAGGAGCGGCGGTGCGGCGCTCTGCGGCGAGCGCGAGGCCTGCCCAGATCGTGAGCGCCACCCAGACCGCCTGTGTCGATCGCGCCAGCCGGAGGACGAGCCGGTCGCGCGCGTCGGTGAACGGTGGCACGAAGGCGCGACTTCCCGGAGTGTGGAAATCGAACCGGGCGTTCGCCACCGGCGCCACCTCGACGCCTCCGGCCGCCGCGACCACCAGGGCGGGGAGCACGTAGCCGAGCGGAGGCTGGTGGGCCTCGTAGCCGTGGGTGTCACCCTTCCAGAGCGGAGGCAGTCTGCCGCTCGCGAGCGCCTCGGCATAGCGCAGGTGGGCGAGCTCGTCCGGCGACTCGCCCAGAGGAACGACCCAGGCGAAGGCGAGTCCGAGCGCAGCACCGGCCAGCGGCAGCCAGCGCCTCATGCGGAGAGAGTCGATCCCGCGCAAGGCTTCATTCCGCGCCGAACCAGCCGCGCCGCCGCTCCTCGTCGAGACGGGCCTCGAGGTAGTCCCAGAGCGCCGGACAGCCGTCGCGGATCGGGGCGGCGACACGGCCGACAACGCGCTCGTGGCTGATGGCGTTCTCCCGCCAGCTCTGGCCTTCGTTCGCCAGATTGAGTAACACCGGCATCGCGCGGTCGACGGCGTTCGCGAACCGCGCCTCGGGGGAAACCGCCGCCTCGAACTCCCGCCACAGGGCGAGAAACCGCGCACCCTGCGCATCGGGCAGCAAGCCGAAGATCCGCCTCACCGCCGCGAGCTCCGCCGCCCGGCGCTCCTCCCAACCGCCTATCGTGTAGACCATCGTGTCGCCGGCGTCGATCTCGCCGATGTCGTGCACCAGGAGCATGGGTATGACCCGGTCGAGATCGACCGGCTCGGCGGCAAGATGCGCCAGCGAGGCCGCCAGCATGGCGATCTGCCAACTGTGCTCGGCGGAGTTTTCATAGCGCTCGAGGCCCAGCGGTCGGGTCTTGCGGGTGACGCCCTTGAGTTTGTCGAGCTCCAGGATGAAATCGACGATCGACTGCAGCGCGCGCGGACCGATCGCCATCTCAGTCGAGCCCGGACAGACCGGCGTGGAGATCGCCTGAGCGGCGACAAGTGCTCACGACGGCCCAGCCGCGTCGGAGCGAAAGACGCACCACAGCGGCGCACCCTCGAGCTCGTCCTCCCCCCGCAGCACGAAGCCGTTGCGCAGGTAGAAGTCGAGGCTCGACGGGTTGGCGGTATCGAGGTAGACGCCGGCGGAGAGCGGGTCGGTGGCCGACCTCCGGCAGTAGGCTTCGAGCAGCGCCTTCCCGGCGCCGCGGCCCTGGATCGACGGGTGGACGCCGAGGACACCCAGGTAGTAATGCGGCGCTGGCGGCTCGTGCGACCGTGAGAGGGCCTCGTAGGCCGCGAGCCGACGGTCGAGACCCGGCGTCTCCTCCTCGAGTCGCTTCCATTCGCCCGCGAACGACTCCGGCCAGGCCAGCCGCTCGCTGTCGTAGCCCATTGCCACGCCGAGCACCTTCTCCGCCTCGCGCAGCACGAGGGCGGGCATGCCGAGCGCGATCCGCAGCCGCAGGAGCAGCGAGAAGAAGCGCGCCGAGGCCGGCCCGACGCCCTCCGGGTGCGTGCGGAAGAAGCAGGCGATGAGCGCGTCGCGCGCGAAGGCGGCCGTGAGCGCGCCCACCGCCGCCTCCACATTCGCCGTCGTCGCGTCGTCGATCCTCATGTGGACCTCATCGAACGATCTCGGCGCCCGCCGCGAGGAGCAGCTCCCGCAGCACCGAGCGGTGGCAGCGCGCCTCGCCCTTGCCCTCCACCCTCGGGCTGCCCAGCCGGACGATGCGAACGGCCATGATTGCGCTCCTCTCAGCCCGCCGGATCCGCATCGCTCGCCGCTGCCGGCCTGCCCAGGAACCTGAGCCAGAGGAAGCCCAGGGTACCCGCGGTCAGCGACGCCAGGAGGATCGCCATCTTCGAAGCGTTCAGAGCTGCCGGTTCTCCGGCAAAGGCGAGGTTGGTGATGAAGATCGACATCGTGAATCCGATTCCACCGAGGATTCCGGCGCCGAAAACATGCCGCCAGGCGAGCCCGGTCGGCAGGCGGCAGAGGCCGCTCGCCACGGCGGCGAACGACAGCAGGACCACGCCCAGCGGCTTGCCCAGCAGCAGACCGGCGGCGATGCCGAGGCTGTTCATGCTGGCGAGGCCCTGCTTCCAGTCCGCGCCGATCACGACGCCTGTATTGGCCAGGGCGAAGAGCGGCAGGATGAGGAACGCGACCGGCTTGTGCAGGAGCTGCTCGAGCTTGTGCGAGGGCGACGCCTGGTCTTCGTCCTTGGAGGAGTAGGGAATCGCGAACGCGAGCGCGACGCTCGCAATCGTCGCGTGAACGCCGGACTTGAGCATGAAGTACCACATCACGGCGCCACCGAGCAGGTAGGGCGCACGGGACATGATCCGGAGATACCGGTTCAACGCCACCAGCAGAATCCAGACCGCGAGGGCGCTGAGGAGATACCCAAGGGAGAATTTCGCCGTGTAGACCGCAGCGATGATGACGATCGCGCCCAGGTCGTCCATGACGGCGAAGGCGACGACGAAGACCTTGAGCGAGGCCGGAACGCGTCGTCCGAGAATGGCCAGAACCGCCAGCGCGAAAGCGATGTCCGTGGCCATCGGAATCCCGATGCCGGCCTGGCTCGGGGTGCCGGCATTGAGAGCGAAGTGAATCAGCGCCGGCGCGATCATGCCTCCGACCGCCGCGAACATCGGGAGCAGCGCGCTCTGGATGTTCGAGAGCTCGCCGCTGTAGAGCTCGCGCTCGAGCTCCAGACCGATGAGCAGGAAGAAAACCGCCATCAACCCATCGTTGATCCAATGCTCGAGCGTGAGGCCGGCGAGGCTCACCTGCCAGAAGCCCAGGTAGCGCTCACCGAGCGGAGAGTTCGTGATCCCCAGGGCGAGCGCCGTGCAGAACATCAGCAGCACTCCGGCCGATTTCTCCGAGTCGAAGAACCTGTTGAAGGTATTCGAGAGGCTGCGCTGCTCGGTCTCCATGGCCCTCGTCAGGTCGGTCGATTCAGGACGTGCCTTTGCTGCACGGAGCTTCTGACGATACCAAGCCCGAAGGCCCGGCGACGTCCTGCAGGAGGGCTCCGCGGCGCACCGTCACCGGCGAGCCTTCGGCCAGGAAGGCCGAGGCCGGCGGGCCGGCGAGAAAGCCGGCGAACTGCGGCCCATAGAGTGCGGCGACATCGCACTCGAATTCGGATTCCACAGCAGAGCTCACCCGCCACTGCGGATGCTCCACCTGATACTCGACCGTCTTCCCGTCGCGCTGCCGCACGTAGCCCCAGTAGTGCTCGGTAATGAAGGCCTCCTCCGAGCCGACCGGCGGGAGGACCGGAAGGCCGCGCGCCACCACGCCCACGTGGCACCAGCGACCCTCGTGCCGCCAATCGTAGCCGACGCTGCGCGTGGCGCCGGCCTCTCGCTCCAGGACCTTATGGCGCATGGGGAGCGCCACGTAGTTCTCGTTGTAGAGGGTGCTGGCCACCCAGGCGATGGCGAAGCGCGGCACGATCTCCTTCACGAAGACGACGCCGCGCCGCCAGCCCTCCGGTCCCTCGCGCCGCACGTAGAAGCGCAGGTTGACCTCCTCGAAGTTGCAGTGGCCCGGGATCGCGACGCCGAGCACCCGCGTGCGCCGGAAATGAAACCCGACCACGCTCACGAGCGCCCGCCCGTGCCAGAGATCGAGCTCGGTTCCGGCTGGCACGAGCGGCAGAAGCACCGCAGGATCGACCTCGTAGTTGAGCATCACGAGATCGCGCCACTGCGCCGTCAGGAAGATGGATGCCATCTGGGTTGCTCCGCTTCTTCCAGCATAAGAGAGCGGAGCGTCGTCGGTGCCCCACCGGCGACGCCGCCGAGATGCCGCCGAGGTGCCGCCCGCCGAAGCGCTCGGGCCTCGGGGGACGGCTCAGCCGAGCAGCCCGGGATTGCGCTTCCAGATGGACCAGGTGAGCGCCGAGGCGAAAGTCACCCAGGCCAGGTAGGGCAGGAGCAGGGCGGCGGCCAGTGGACGCACGCGCCGGAAGGCGATCGCCGTGCAGAGAATCAGCGCCCAGAGGAGCACGATCTCGACGAACGCCAACGCCCCCAGACGCCAGACGAAGAAGAGCCAGGTCCAGAGCGCGTTCACCGCCAGCTGGACGAGAAAGAGCGTCAGAGCGAGGCCGCGCCGGCCAAAGCCGCCCTCGCGCCAGACCAGCCAGGCGGCGACGCCCATGAGCACGTAGAGCAGCGTCCAGGCCGGACCGAAGACCCAGGCCGGCGGCGCCCATTCCGGACGCACGAGCTGGCGGTAGAAGTCGCCGGCGCTCGCCGAGGCGAATCCACCGAGCGCCGCCGCCACGAAGCACGCCGCGAGCCATCCCAGAAGACCGAGAAGCTGTTTCTGCATCAGTGGCGCTGCCATGCGTTCTCCTTGGTGGGCGTCCAGCCGGACCTGCCGAATCGGGATCTCGTAGGCCGAGCCGTCGAAGCGTCTGGCCTGGAGTGTCAGCGCTCGCACCCTGAGCCCGACGAGCGCGACGACGATACCGCCGATCTGCAGGACGTTGTATCCCCACGGCGGAATCGCCGGCCCGACAAAGTACGGCAGCGTGAAGCCAGCAGCGAGCATGAGTGCGCCCATCAGCAGGATGTTCTGGCCGACGTGCTGCATCTCCCCCCCCGAAGGCGCCGGATCGGCCCCAACAACCACTGCGCGCGCTCCCCGCGCTGGCGGCTTGCCGCCGACGGCTATGGCCCGCCGGAAGCTCTCCGGATCCGTTGCCACTCCGCGGAGAATATCGCGCGCAACGGACGCGCTGGAATCTCCCGCCCAGGCAGAGTCTCAGGGCACTTTCGGCGCAATGACCCGCTCGATCCGGCGGTCCGGAATCAGCCACAGGAGCGCGACCAGGACGAAAATGCACTGGGAGACCCAAGGCCGCCAGAGCGCGGCTCCGATGGCCAGGGCATAGAGAATCGGGGAGGCCTTGCCCTTCCAGTCACGACCGAGCGCCCGCCTGAGCACCGAATCCGGACCCTCCGCGGCGACGATCACGCTCTGCAGCAGGAAGTACGCCACAGCCGCCATCAGCAGAACCACGCTGTACAGCAAGGTCGGGCTGGAGGAAAAGTGGCTTTCGCCCATCCAGGCGGTCGTGAACGGAAACAGGGAGAGCCAGAACAGCAGATGGAGATTCGCCCACAGCACCCCGCCGGTCACCTTGCGGGTCGCCTGCAGCATGTGGTGGTGGTTGTTCCAGTAGATGCCCACATAGACGAAGCTGAGAACGTAGCTCAGGAACACCGGAAGGAGGGCGCGCAGATCCTCGAGGCTGTCACCATGAGGCGCCCGGAGCTCCAGAACCATGATGGTGATGATGATGGCGATCACTCCATCACTGAAGGCTTCCAATCGTCCCTTACCCACGGTGCCTCCCGAGGAACCCGGCAAGTGAGTGCATGGCGCTGCCGCTCAGGTCTGTCGCGCCCGCCTCGCAGGGCAGGCCGCGATGAACGGTCGAATCGTCTCTCCCGGGACGCCCGCAAGGACAAACCAGAGAAACTGGCGATCGATTTCCACGCAATCCACCCCGATGCGGCCCGACGATACCAAGTCCGCTGCAACGAGGGTTCAGGCGGCGCTTCTCAGACGCTGGTGGTGATCTGGGTCTTCGGCGAGATCTGGCGCAGGTGGTCGAGGAAGGCCGCGGGTGATTGTGGAGTGAGAACCACCTTGCGCGTGGCGAACTCGAGGACCACAGCACGCTTGGGATCGGTGGCGAAGGCGCGGTAGCGGCCGAGACGCTGGTTGCGAAACAGGCCGGAGATCGAAAAGAGGCCGCCGTTGCCGAACAGGCGAAGCGAGCCAGCCATCGCATCGGAAGAGGCCCACGCGCGCCGGAGATCCGTCAGGGGAATCTGTGTGCGCCAGAAGAGACGCTGGACGAAGACCGCAGATGGACCGACCTGGTAGCCGCGGATCGTGTACAAGGCGCAACCGACGAGGATCACTACAGGAAGTGCGGTGGCAAGCAGGAGCGGCAGGCCGTTCAGGAGGTTGTGAGGAATCACGGCCACCATGAGGGCCGCAACTGCGACCAGGATGACCGTCGACCCCACCGAGAGCCAGGTCAGGAGGGCGGGCCAAGGGGCTCTGAAGAAGACGGTTGCGGAGCTCACGGTGTTCGCCGCGCCGGCCGGAGGTCCACTGCCGCTTCAACTCCGGATATCCGCGGCACCACGCGTCTGCCGGCCACGGTGAATAGATGCACGTCGCGATCCTAGCTGAACAGACTCAACTCGTCTCCCTGGGCGCGATCACGATCGAGGCCGACGGCCGCGCCCAGCGGTCTCGGCCTTGTCTTGCAAGCCTTCGTCGAGCAGGGCACGCAGCTCGAACGCCACATCGTTGCGTTGTTTGCGCGGCAGCTGCAGGGCTACGTCGTTGACGCAGGACTCGAACACGTCCTTCGCGGTCATTGTCCGTCCCCCTTCAAGAGTCGCTCCATGGCGTCGTTCATGCCCTGCCAGGACGCGGTGAGCTTCTTCAGCAGCTTGCGGCCGTCCGCATTCAGCGAGTAGTAACGCCGCGGTGGCGAGCGCCCGCCCCGACGCGATGATGAGATCCTTACCCGGGGGGGCCGCGATGCGTTGCAGGGGTAGGCCGCGCCGAGGCATGAAACGCGTTCGTCTTGCGGGAGAGCCGACCATGACCAGAGCCAACATCGCCCGCGGGGCGTTCGCTGCCGCCCTCGTCCTCCTCGCCGTCGCGGTGGGCTACCAGACCCTCGCGCCCGGTGTCGAACCCGGCGCGCCGACATCGCCCGCGATTCCACCCCCAACCCCGGCGGCGCCGGTGGGGGCGGCGACGCCGGCGGGAGCGGCGGAGACCTACCAGGGGTTCCTCTACGGCCGGATCACCGCCGTCGGCGGCACCATTTACGAGGGGCGGCTGCGCTGGGGAACCGACGAAGAGGCGTTCTGGGGCGACTACTTCAACGGCTTCAAGGACGAGAACCCCTGGGCCACCCACGTGCCGCCCGAGATGCTGCCCAAGGAGCGCCGCCCGATCGAGATCTTCGGGCTCGAGATCGCCCACCGGGAACGCCAGATCGGCCTCGGCAGGTTCTTCATGGCGCGCTTCGGCGACATCACGCGCATCGAGGCCCGCGGCCGCGACGTGCGGGTGACGCTCAAGAGCGGGACCGTGTTCCACCTCGACCGCCTCGAGGCCAGCGATTTCGACGACAGCGTGCGGGTGTGGGACGCCAGGCGGGGCGTCGTCGACCTCGACAGTCTGCGGATCCTCACCATCGAGCTCCTCCCCACCGCCCCGCTAGCCGCCGTGCCCGCCCGGCTACATGGCACGGTGCGCACGGGGCAGGGCGACTTCACCGGCTTCGTCCAGTGGAACCGGGAGGAGGGTGTCGGCAGCGACGAGCTCGACGGCCGCACCGCCGAAGGCGAGCTCGGCCAACGGTTCGACACCATCCGCTCCATCGCGCGCCGCTCGCCCGACAGCTCCCTGGTGACGCTGCTCGACGGCCGCGAGATCGTGCTCTCGGCCACCCCAGAAGTCGGCCGCGGCAACCGTGGGATCTACCTCGACGACCGGCGCTACGGCCGGGTGCTGATCTCCTGGGACGCCTTCGAGCGCCTCGACTTCAGCACCGGCGCTGACGTTACCCCCGGCTCCCCCGCCGATACCGGCCCCGCCTACGCCGCCTTCCCGCCGGGGCACCCGCTCACCGGCAGCGTCACCACCCGCGCCGGACGCAACCTCGCCGGTCGGCTGGTCTACGACCTCGATGAGAGCGAGACCACCGAGACGCTCGACGCCCAAAGCCGGGGCGTGGATTACACCATCCCCTTCGGCCTCATCGCCGCCGTCGTGCCGCTCGGACCCGACGCCCGCGGTGCCAAAGTCATTCTTCACGGCGGCGAGGAGCTGCAGCTCGAGGGTACCGCCGACGTCGACCGGCGCCACATCGGTCTGCTGGTCTTCACCAGCGGCAACGAAGCCCCCGCGTACGTCCGCTGGGAGGAGGTCGAGCGGATCGACTTCGACCGCCCGTCCGCGACGTACCCGCCGCTGCCCTGAGCGAAGGGTCAGGCGCGACGGCTGCGGCCTCGTTGCGTACTTGCCGCCAGCGCTTGACCCAGCCAAGCGGCGGGCAAATAGGCCAGCAGAAGATCCACGGCGCTGAACCAGGCCGGTGCGGGAAGCATGACGACGTTGGCGATGCCGGCGAGCAGGAAGAGGCCACCCACGAAATACCCTGGAACCGCCGACCTGCCCGGAGCCAGCAAGCCAGCGACGAAAGCCCCGGCCAAGGTACCGAGCGCGTGGGCCAAGAACGGGAACAAGAAGTGCTTCGGTGCGAAGAGATGCAACGAAGCCTTCAACCCTTCCATGGTGGTCACATCGGCGCCAGCCGGTGGTGGGATGACCTTGCCGCTGAGCATGATGAGGCCCATGTTGACGACGCTGCCGATGACCAATCCGACCAGCACCGCCGCGAGTCCGCGCAGGAACCTGGCCATAGGGAGCCTCCGAGACTTGGCGCCGGTCGACGATTCGTCGACTTCTGGTGCGTGGACACCTGGTGTGACATTGACGCAACAGCAGTGTCGCACCCGGCCTCCAACCGACTACTGCCGGTCGTACACCGCCGTGCTGGTGAGCTTGTTGCCCTGCGCATCGGTTCCGTTCAGCGTCACGGTGCGGACCTTGCCATCGGCCGACACGACGACTCGACCCGTGAGGGAGACCTTTCCCGCCTTCTTGGCGGTCAGCTCCAACGTATTCGCGTCGACTTGCTTGTACGACCGCACGTCGGAGTTGGGGTCACCGATGACCGGATACTCGGCGCCGTCGAACTTGCCCGTCCATTCGTTATGCGCGGGCTTCCCGGCCGCGTCCGTGCCATCCACCGTGATCTTGACCTGGTCCCCCGCGGCCGCATAGACGACCAGGTGGTTCTTCTGAGCTCCCGCTGGGAGCGTCGACTTGGCCTCGTTGAGCTTCCAGCTGCCCATTTGCGAGCTGGCGAAACCGACCGCCGCCACGGCGAAACCCAGCGCGAGAGCCGTTACGATCTTTCCTGTTCTCATGGTGTCTCCAAGGGAGCCGGTCTTCCTTCGTGGAACCCGGACCCCCGGAGTATAGGTCCAGGCGACCCAAACCTGCGGCTTCTCGCGCTGGCAAGGCGGGCGGCACTCTCCCCACTGCGAGCTCCAGCCTGGATAAACGCCGGTGCCCCACCGCGGACTGCGAGGTGAAGGCGAAGATCACGAATCGGTGGAGACCGACGCGGGAAGGAGCATCTCGCGACCGATCTTCTCGCTGTCGTGGAAGGCGAAGGCTGCGTCGCGCCAGCCTTCGCGCCGCAAGGTCCGGTGAGAACCGGCGAAGCCGGGAGCTGCCGCTGACCGCGCCAACTCGAGCGACTGGTTGGGCGGAAGGTCCCTGCAGACCCAGCCACGACGCGACGATTGGCTCATCTGCACAAGGCTGAGCCCCTCCCCGACACCTAGTTCGTCAGGTGATTCAGAGTGAACGCCAGCTTCCAGGCGTCGCCATTCCTCGTGTAGACGGATGTCCCGTAAATCAGGGGGAACTTCTGACCACCGCAGGTTCCTTCGAGTATGCCCTTGAACGTCAGGATGCCAACGGTCGCCGAGAGGGATGTGCCTGTACCGTCGGCCACGCGAACGCCCAGTACGTCGCACTGATGCTCGATCCAGAACTTGATGGTCTCTGCCTTGCCGGACGTGACGTTGCCGAAGATGTCCACGAAGGCAAGGTCTCTTGCCGTTAGCTCTTCGAGTACCTTGGCGTCGCGGTCCTTCCAGGCCTCCCAGACCGATGTCTCTATGGCCACCATCGCATCGATGGCCGCGTCAGTGCTCAGGTCGGCGGCCGGAGCTGCGGGCCTGGCGTCCGGCGCGGCCTTGTCTTCCTTGTTCGGCGCTTCCTTCCTGGCCGCGGGCTCGGCGGGCGGCGCCTCTGTGGCTAGGGGATCGAAGATCGGGTTCTCGCCGTGGAATGCAGCCAGCCATTTCTCTCCGCTCCTGACCCAAACGGTAGCCGCCCGGACGGGGCTCGGGACCTTCTCCGACCTTCCGTCCATGGTGCAAGTGCCATCGAATGTGCCCCTGTAGCTGAGCACGTAGGTGTCGGCATCGATCGTCGAAAGATGCGCTTCATCGAGCGTCCAGCCGTCCTTCACGTTGCATCTGACGCCGACGACCATCGCGGTGGTCGCGACCTTGTCCATGCGCGCGCCGCCCGGCCCAAGCATGACGAACCGGTCGCTCAACAGACCCTCAAAAAACGCCGCATCACCCTTGAAGTACGCCTCATTCGCCTGCCTGTCGAGAGCGAGCAGTGCACTCGCGGTCGGCGCATCCGCGATGGGCCTGGCCGCTTCGGTGTTTGCACTCCTTACCGGCGGGCTATCGGCCGGCGCCCCGCAGGCGGCAAAGAAAATAGCCGCGATCGCCGTCCATGGAAACAGTCCGTTTCTCTTCATGGTTCTTTCTCCCGCCAATCCCTGCGCGATTCTCGGAACATGGATCGACGACGGCCGAGCCGCACCGTGAACACGCTCGCCTGACGGATTCCGACCTCAGCCGCGCGCCCCACAGCCTTCACCGGGCGAAGCGAGCTGAGGCGCAACTGGAGCGTCGGCTGCAGCGAATGGTCAGACGGCGGAGCGCTGGCGTAGCCATTCGATGAGAGTGTAAGCGATGCCAAGGGCATAGAGCGTACCGAAGACCGACTTGTTGTGTTTGGCAAGCCAATGCGGCAGATAGATATCGAAATTCGCGGCGCGCTCCTCTGTATACCGTGCTGCGACACCCGTGAGCGGGCACCGCATCCGGTTGAACACGAGGACCAGAACTTCAGCCAGAACGATGGCAATGACAATGATCGCCAAGTCGAGCCGCCCTTGGCGAGTGAACACGAAAATGCCAAAGATGCAGGCTACGAAAAGAGCCCAGACGAAGGTGTGAAACAACTTGATCGTAATGAGCACAGATCTCTTGCCTCCTACCCCTCGGCCACCGTCCAACGGATCTGGAGGTGAGCGGCGCGGCACAACTGCCGACCCGCGAAGCGGGCCGCGGGCGCCCAACGCGTCCGCTCGAATGATGAGATGGACTCCTCCCCTGACTTGATCGGCATCGGAGTGCCAAAGTCATCGGGATTCACTGGCCGTGATCCATAGAGGAGGAGTCCGTGAAAAAGGCTACCACCATCGCC
>JANNGS010000014.1:0-73831 GCA_031403995.1 Thermoanaerobaculia bacterium | reverse complement strand
GCCAGCGCCGGGCGACCAGCCAGCGCAAGAGCGGCATGGCGAGAATGGCGAGGAAGAGGGAAAACGCGAGCGGCACGAGGAAGGGCGCGCCGAGCTTGAGGCCGGCCACCACCACGACGCCGGCGGCCATGCCCATCAGCGGCCCGAGGCTGGGGCGCTCGCGAATGGGCGGGCTCGTCATGGGGCGAGTTTATACCTGCGAGAAGGCCTGACTAACGGCCCGGAGGCACCGCCACCAACTTCTCGATCCCGATCCGCACTCGACTCCTCCGGCGGACCTTCCCGGCGGCCGGCTCATCCCAGCAGCTCCTTCAACCGCGCGTGACCGGCGCGCGAGACCGGAATCCGCGTGCCGTCGGCGAGAATCGCGATCCAGCTGTCCTTGGCGTAGAGCTCGAGGCGGGCGAGGCGCTCGATGTTCAGGAGGTAGGAGCGATGGACCCGCACGAACCGCCGGCTGTCGAGCTGCGCCTCGAGCTCACCCATGGTCTGCTGCTTCTGCAGGCGCTTGCCGGCCACGGCGAACGACAGGTAGTCGTCCTTCGCCTCGACGTAGTCGATCTTCCCGAGCGCCAGGACGTGGACCCGCCCCTCCTCGCGGATCAGCACCCGCTCGAGCGCTCTCCCGGGCGGTCGCGCCGCCGCCGCGACTGCCGCCCCCGAAGGCCGCGCCTGGTCGAGCGCCAGGCGTTGCGCTGCGCGCTCGATCGCCTCGGCGAGGCGCGCCGGCTCGACCGGCTTGAGCAGGTAGTCGACCGCATGGACCTCGAACGCCTTGAGCGCGAACTCGTCGTACGCGGTCACGAAAACGACCGCGATCTTCTCGCCGACGAGCTCCATCACCTCGAAACCGGAGAGCTTCGGCATCTGAATGTCGAGGAAGAGCAGATCCGGCGCGAGCTCTTCCGCGAGCTTCACGGCGTCGAAGCCGTTGGCAGCCTCGCCGACAATTTCGACCTCCGGGTGCGCGGCGAGGAGCTCGCGCAGGACCGCCCGGGCGAGGTCCTCGTCGTCGACGATCAGGACGCGCATCGCTCGAATCTTCTCACTCCCGGGCTCTCCTGTTCCCCAGATTCCCATCCCCGGGCGCCCGACTCTCAGACGGCCGGAACCGCGGGCAGGAGCAGGCGGATTCGATAGCTCTCGTCCAGCGCTTCGACGTCGACCCGCGCACGATGCCCGAAGAGCGCCTCGATGCGCGCCCGGACATTGGCGAGCCCGACTCCCGCGCCGCGCGACGCCGGACGGTCAGGATCGCACGGGTTCTCGATCACCAACTCGAGATGCTCGCCCACACGCGCGGCGGCGATCGTCACCTCTCCGCCTTCGACGAGGTGGGCGATGCCGTGATGCACCGCGTTCTCGATCAGCGGCTGCAGCACGAGCGGCGGCACGGCAAAGGTGAGCGTTTCTTCCGCAACGCGGAAACGGGCCCGCAGCCGCGCGCCGAAGCGCACCTCTTCGATCGCGAGATAGGTCTCCGCGAGATAGATCTCTTCCGAAAGCGCGATGCGCTCCTTCTGGCCGAGTCCCAGGCTCTTGCGAAAGAACCCGGCCATCAGGTAACACATCCGCCTCGCCGCGGGTGGGTCCGAACCGATGAGCGCCGAGACCGAGTTCAGGCTGTTGAAGAGGAAGTGCGGGTCGAGCTGCGCCTTGAGCGCCTTCAGCTCGGCCTCGCGAGCGTGGACCTCGCGCTCGAGTCCTCGGCGTTCGGCGTCACGCGAGCGCTCGACCACGACGAACAGGAAATGCACCAATGTCGCAAGGACGAACAGAAAGACGCCGACCACGAAAAAGAGCGGCAAGGCGGTCGCAAATCGCGCCGGCAGCTCGGGGAAGCCCGACTCGGCGAGGAGGCGCGCCCAGAGATGGCCCACCGCCGTCCAGATCGCCGCCGAAACGAACGACGCCGCGGTCAGCAGGAGGACGAGGCGCGGCGCGCCGGCGCGACTCGCCGGGAGCTGGCGCACGGGGTACCAGACCGAGAGGCACTGGAAGGCGTAGACCAGCGCCAGCGGCAGGCAGAGCGCCAGGGCGCCACGCAGGCTCCCCGGCGCGATCGCCTGCACCAGCAGCGCGAGCAGCGCCCCGAACATCGCGGCGACTCCCAGATAGGCGACGAGGCGGACCGGGCGTTCGATCATCGGGTGCATGAGCGGGCTCTCAGTTCGACACTTCGACTCCGCCCATGATGGCGAAGCCGCGAATGACCAGCGTACCCTCGACGGCGCCCGCCTTCGGCCGCGTCTTGTCTTCGAATCCACCCATGAGCGGAATCACCTCGCCGCGCACTTGCCAGGTCTCCGGCACCTTGACCTCGATTCCCCCCCAGAAGGCGAAGGTGTCGAGGACCGCTCCCTCGGGCGTCATCTTCGCCTGGCGCAGATCGAGCGTCACGCCGCCCATGAAGGCCGCGAGATCCCCGCCGCGGAAGGTCGAGGCGATCCCACGGCGCTCGTTGCCGCTCATCACGGCGAAGGCGCGCACGTAGCTCGCCGGGTCCTCGGGCCCCGGAGCGGTCGTCTTCGGCCGCGCGAAGGTGCGAAAGACGAGCGAACCGCCGACCAGGAGGAGCATCGCCGGCAGGAAGAGTTGGAAGAAGCTGACCTCGACGTAGTCGAGCCTCTCCGCCAGCACCCAGGCACCGCCGACGATCCAGACCCAGCCCCAGATGCTGCCCTGCACCAGGACCGAAAGGCCGACCGCGAGGAGAACCCCGGGGAAGAAATAGCGGTAGATCGGATCGGCCTCGATGACGTTCAGGTTGTCGAGCAGCAGGAGACTCCCGAGGACGACGATCGCGAGACCGAGGATGAGACGCGGCGAAAACCAGGCCACGGAACCCGAACCGTCGCCGTCGATGCGACGAGCACGGTCGCGGAGCGACGAACGGAGCCCGAACTCACCCGACATGATCCACCTCCCGGGAATTTGGCTGCTCGCCCCCGCGACCGTCGTGCCGCCCGCGCCGCGAAATCGCCGGCTTCAACAGAACCGAGAGTCCGCCGGCGATGACAAAGATCGGCCAGGCGGTCCCCCAGGTGAGCCCCCAGACGTTCCAGATGCTGATCCAGCCGTAGAGCCCGCCGAGTACCAGCCAGAAACCGCCTCCTCCGCTCTCGCGGTCGCCGCCGAAGAGCATCTTCGCCACACCCATGGCGATCACCAGGAACGGCCAGTAGTTCCACACCCCGTGCGGGAGCTCCATCCCCAGATTCACCGCCAGCAGCATCGCGCCGATCGCGATCAGGAAGAGACCCCAGATCAGTCGATTCACCGTCTCCATGGCGAGCTTGCCCATCTCGTTCTCCTCGGCGCCTCCACTCCCCGGCGCTGTGGGAGAAACTTACGTCGCCGTGCGCGCCCTGTCATCGCTCTGTCGGTGGACGGCGGCAGGCCACCGGTGAACTCCGCTGCCAGCCGGCGCGGTCGCCCGCGCCGCATCGGCTAGCATGCAGATCTCCGATGGCCCCAGCCGCTTCCGCTCCGACGACCGTGACCGCTTCCGACGCTCCTTCCGGGCCGGCGGCCGGCGCCAACGCCCCCGCCCGCGAGCGGCTCCTCCTCGTCCGCCTGTCGGCGGTCGGCGACATCGTGCATACGCTGCCGGTGGCGGCGGCGCTCACGGCCAGCCGCTACGAGGTCGTCTGGGCGGTCCAGCCGGGCGGCCGGCAGCTTCTTGTGGGCAACCCCGCGGTCCCCTCGTGCATCGTCCTTCCGGCGAGCAGCCCGTTCCGGCCGGGAGCGATCGTACGCGCCGCGGCCGCGCTCCGCGCGGCGCAGGTCGACACCGCGCTCGATCTCCAGGGCCTGTGGAAGTCCGGTTTCTGGGCGCGCGCGAGCGGCGCCCGCCGGCGCATCGGATGGAACGGTGCGGCGCGCCGCGAGCCGCTGTCGGCGCTGCTCCTCACCGAGCGCCGCGAGCTCCCGGCCGGAGTCGTGCACGTCATCGACAAGAACCTGGCGCTGCTCGAGGCCCTCGGGCTCGACGCCGCCGGGCGGCGCGACTTTCCGCTGCCGCCGTTCGAGCGCGAGGCGGCACGGGTCGACCGCGGGCTCGCGGCCCTCGGTCTCGATCGCCCGGTGCTCGTTCACCCCGGCGGCGGCTGGAGCTCGAAGCTCTGGCCGGCGGAGAGTTACGGCGAGCTCGCCTCGCGCCTCGCCCGGCGCGGCATCGCCACGCTCGTCACCTGGGGACCGGGTGAGGAGGCGCTCGCCGGGCGCGTCGTCGCCGCCTCCGGCGGCACGGCAGTCGCGGGCTTCGAGGCGACGCTCCTCGATTTCGCAGCGCTCGCCCGGCGCGCGCGCGCCATCGTCGCCGCGGACACCGGACCGCTTCACCTCGCCTGCGCGGTGGGGACGCCCGCCGTCGCCCTCTTCGGTCCGACCGACCCGGCGAGGAACGGCCCGTGGAATCCGGCCGACATCGTGCTCTCGCGGCGGCCGCCCTGTTTTCCCTGTCATCGCCGCGAGTGCGCGAGGCATCGCGGCATCCTCGCCCAGATCCCGGTCGCCGAGGTAGAGCAGGCACTGCTCGCGCGGATCGGCCTGGCGGACGCCGGATGAGCGCGCCGGCGGCCGGCAGTCGCCGTTGAGTGAAGCGGCACGCAGCGTTCTCCTGCGGCTCTTCGGCTATCCGGAGTTCCGCGGCGAGCAGGAGGCGATCGTCGACACGATCGTCTCCGGCAGGAACGCCGTCGTCCTCCTGCCGACCGGCGGCGGCAAGTCGCTGTGCTATCAGATTCCGGCGATCCTCCGACCCGGCACCGGCATCGTCGTCTCGCCGCTCATCGCGCTGATGCAGGACCAGGTCGCGGCGCTCGCCGAGCTCGGCATCGCCGCCGAGTTCCTGAACTCGAGCCTCGACGGGCGCGACCAGGCGCGCGTCGAGCGCCGCTTTCTGACCGGTGACCTCGATCTGCTCTACGTGGCGCCCGAGCGCCTGCTGACCGAACGCTTCCTCGACCTCCTCGGCCGGGTGCCGCTGGCGCTTTTCGCCATCGACGAGGCGCACTGCGTCGCACAGTGGGGGCACGACTTTCGTCCCGAGTACCTCGGGCTCGCCGTCCTCGCCGAGCGCTTTCCCGGCGTACCGCGGATCGCCCTCACGGCGACCGCCGACGCGCCGACGCGGCGCGAGATCGTCGAACGCCTCGAGTTGCGCGACGCGCGGGTCTTCGTCGCCAGTTTCGACCGCCCCAACCTGCGCTATCGCGTGGTCGACAAGGACGACGGCGGCCGCCGGCAACTGCTCGCTTTTCTCGGAGACGAGCATCGTGGCGACGCCGGCATCGTCTACCGGATCTCACGTGCCAAGGTCGAGGCGACCGCGGCTCTCCTCGTCGAGAAGGGTTGGAAGGCGCTCGCCTATCATGCCGGCCTCGTCGCCGAGGTGCGCCGCCGCGTCCTGGCGCGTTTTCGCGAGGAGGAGGGCGTGGTCGTCGTGGCGACGGTCGCCTTCGGGATGGGGATCGACAAGCCGGACGTGCGCTTCGTCGCCCACATGGACTCGCCCAAGAGCCTCGAGGCCTACCACCAGGAGACCGGCCGCGCCGGGCGGGACGGTCTGCCGGCCGACGCCTGGATGGCATATGGGCTCGCTGACGTCGTGCAGCTGCGCGCCATGATCGAGCGCGGTGAAGCACCCCCGGAGAGGAAGTCGGTGGAGCGCCGCAAGCTCGATGCACTTCTCGCCTACTGCGAAACGACCGCCTGCCGCCGGTCGGTACTGCTGCGCTACTTCGGAGAGGAACTGGCCGCCGGTCCTACCGGCTGCGGCAACTGCGACACCTGCCTCGAGCCGATCGCCACCTGGGATGCGACGATCGCCGCGCAGAAAGCCCTGTCGGCGGTGGTGCGCACTGGCCAGCGATTCGGCGCGCAACACCTGGTCGACATCCTGACCGGCGAGAAGACCGAGAAAGTCGCGCGCTTCCGCCACGACCAGTTGCCGACCTTCGGCGTCGGGACCGAGCTCGACGCCCGGCGCTGGCGCGGTGTTTTCCGCCAGCTCGTGGCGCGCGGATTCCTCATCACTGACAGCGAAGGCCATAACACCCTCGCCCTCACCGAACGCGCTGCTCCGCTCCTGAAAGGCGCTCTCCGCGTCGAGTTCCGCTTCGAGCACGAGCCGGCGAAGAAGAGCAGGAAGGTGCGCGCTGCAAAGGGCCGTGCGCCGGCGGCAGCCGGCGGCCCCGGCACAGAGGGCGATGTCTTCGAGCGCCTGCGCGCCCTGCGCATGGAGCTCGCCAAGGCCGCCGGCGTCCCGCCCTACGTCGTCTTCCACGATGCGACGCTGCGCGAGATGGCGCTCCTCAAACCGACTACCCTCGCGCAACTCGCCCAACTCCCCGGCATCGGCGAGAAGAAGCTCGAACGCTACGGTCCGCGCTTCCTCGAACTCCTGCGCAGCTCCCAGCGCGACGAATAGCGCTCCGCGCGAGCGCAACGTAGCGCCGAGCGCGGCGCTCGAAGTGGGCAGACTCGCACCACGATCGCGCTCAAAAGTGCACTTCACGCTCCAACCGTTGCGTCACGCGCGAGAACAAATCGAAAAAAACTTTCACGAAACTCTTGCATCTCGCGCGAAAATGTTGACAATGAATGACAAATCAACGCTCTTCCGGAGGCTCTTTCCGTTTTCGTCTCTCATGCGAGAGCGGGAAGTACAGCTCGAGGACCGGAAGGGAGCGATCGCAAGATCGCCTAACCGAGGGAGGTAGCGAATGGCAGCGAAGAAGAAAGCCGCGAAGAAGAAGGCGACCAAGAAGCCGGTAGCGAAGAAGAAGGCTGCCAAGAAGGCCACCAAGAAGCCCGCCAAGAAGAAGGCCACCAAGAAGGCCACCAAGAAGGCCACCAAGAAGCCCGCCAAGAAGAAGGCCACCAAGAAGCCCGCCAAGAAGAAGGCCACCAAGAAGGCCACCAAGAAGGCCACCAAGAAGAAGGCCGCCAAGAAGGCCACCAAGAAGCCCGCAGCGAAGAAGGCCGCACCGAAGAAGAAGGCTGCACCCAAGAAGAAGGTAGCGAAGATGGCGCCGCCGGCTCCCATGCCGATGATGCCGTCGCCGATGATGTAAGCCGCCTCCGCGGCTTACCGGTTCAAGCGGCCCTGGCGTGCGAAGTCACTCTTCGAAGCCAGGGCCGTGCTGTCTCGAGACGGGTTGAAGCGTCACCAGCCGCCGCCACCGCCGCCGCCCGAGCTTCCGCCACCACCACCGCCACCTCCGCCGCCACCGCTCGAGCTGGGCGCCGACACACCCGCCGACATCGCCGTCGCCGCCATCGCCCAGGTCGCGGACGCACCACCACCGCCGAACGCACCGCCACCGCCACTCCACCCGCCTCCACCCGCGCTGCCGATGCCACCACCGCCGCTCGCGACGGTGGTGAAGCCTCCGCCGCTAGCCCCGGCGACGGCGCCGAAGCGACGGAACCAGCGCTCCATCTTGGGCGCCAGGCCGAAGGCGAGCAGATAGGGGAACCAGCGATCGTCGAGCTGCGGCTCGGGTTTCGCCAGCTCTTGGGCGAAATAATCGCGCGCTGCCACAAGCTCGCGCCGTCGCGCGAGACCGGCGGCGCTTTCCCGTGTCGCAAGGACGTTGGCGTGCGATCGTGCCAGGGCGAGGGCGAAGAGGAGGCCACCGACCAGATGACCGGAATGAGCCCCGGGCCAACCGGAAAATCCCCAGAGCGTACCGGCCATCGCCAGCTGCGAAAGAAACAGTCCGAAGTACCCTCCGGTCGGGCGGGCGATATTGCCCTGGCCGGCGAGCGCGCCGATCCAGCCGGGAATCGAGGCGACGAGGAGCGCCACTGCCAGCAGTACCGAGATGAGTCCCGGGCCAGAGGAGGAAGCAGCGTTTCCGCCCGCCGCGAAGACGAAGGTGGTGAGAGCCAGCACGGCGATGGCGGCGAGGCAGAGGAGTGCCGTTGGCCGCCAGGCCGGCCGCGGACTGCCGTCGGCGAATCCGTGAACGCGCTTGAGGCGCGTCTCGACGCCGGCGCGAATCTTCGCGGCGGGGTCGAAGCCGGTGCTCTTGTAGCGCGCCCGGATCGCTTCGGTGTCGGTGACCGTCGCGCCGCCGAAGAGCCCGTCGATGAGCTTCGTTTCGTAGTCGGTGAGGCTGGCGCGATCGCTCAGGAGCTCGAGGTGGAGATTCTCGCGCCGGAAGAAACGGCCCGAGGTCGTCACTGCGCTCTTGAGCTTCCCCTCCTGGGTCAGCCGGGCGAGCGTCGCCGCCACTTCCGCGCTGCCGACGACGCGATCCCAGGCCGCACCCACCACTTCGGGCGCCAGGAGGAAGACCCGCTTCTCGAGCCAGGTGGCGTCGATCGGTTCGCGCGCGACCGGCACAAATCGCCCGAGGGCGCGGTCGCGGCGGAACATGACGAACAGAAAGGCCAAAGCTCCGACTGCGAAGGTCGCAACCACCGCCCGTCGTTGCCTCGCCGGGAGCACCCGCGGCGCGGCGTTGGCCGGCAGGCTCTCGCCCTCGAACAGGAAGTCGGTGGTGAGGACGAAGCCCTCTCCGGGGGCGAGCGGTCCCGCTTCCCAGGAGACCGGCAGTTGCGCCGCCGCGCGCCACTCGGGTGCCAGGGTAAGGCGCACGACGAGCCGCTCGATGGCGCCTTCGCGCTCGGTGAAAGCGAACTGGTGGTCCAGCTGATAGGCGCGCTCGCCGGTCTGCCGCATCGCGCCGGTGATGCGGTAGTCGAGGCGGTAGTCGAGCTCACTCGCGTCGAACGGTGGATCGCCGGCGCCGCGGCTGCGCCACCGCAGGGTGTCGGCGGAGCTCCAGGCGTAATGGTCGACCTCGTCGAGGCTGCCGGCGACGAGCTCCTTGACGGCAGCGCTTCCCGGAGCGAGGCGCACGATGCGGTCGAACACGAGGTTCTGCCCCCTGCCGAGGCGGAACTTGCGCTCGCCGCCGTTCCATTCGCCGGTGAAGACCATGCGCTGGAGCTCGGAGATCGCGAGCGTGCCGTCGGACTCGAGGCGCGCCTCGACCTCTACCGCCTTCCAGTGAAGCTCCTTGGCGTGCGCTCCGGCGGCGATCCAGAGCAGGGCAAGTGCGGCGGTTGCGCGAATGCGGGTGCGGCTGCTGGCCATCGGGCCCTCCGGCGGTGCGGGATGTCTTTTCATATACTACGCGGCGCCGCATTTCCGATCCCCCTCCCGCCTGCAAGGAGACTCCCGTGAACCGAACCTCTGCCATCCTCGCCGCCACCCTGATCGTCAGCTGCGCTGCCCTCGCTTTCGCCGCCGACAAGCCGAGGGCGCCCTTCGAGGTCGTCGTCAGCACCCCCGAAGGGGCGCCGATCGGCGACGCGGCTGTCGAGATTTCGAGTACCGCCACTGTGCCTCCGTACGCCTTCTCGGGCAAGACCGACGCCGCCGGCAAGTCGACCGGCGAGCTCGCCGATTTCACCTCTGCCTACACCATCAAGGTAGCCAAGGAGGGCTACAAGGAGTTCACCCAGGAGCTCGACTTCGCCACCTCGAAGCTCAAGAAGGGCCAGTTGGCGACGCTCACGGTGAGCCTGCCGCTGATCACCGCCGTCGAGTACTACAACGAGGGCGCCAAGGCGCTGCTGGCGAAGGATCCGGCGCGCGCCGCGACCCAGCTCGAGCTGGCGATCGCCACCGACCCGAAACTCAGCCAGGCCTATCGAGTTCTGGCGTTGATCGAGCTCGAGCAGAGCCAGTGGGACAAGGCGCTGGCGCATGCCGATCAGGCGCTGGCGCTCGACCCGGCCGATATGCAGTCGCTGCGCAGTCGCTATGACGCCCTGGTCGGCCTGGGCGACAAGGCCCGCGCCGACGCGGTTCTGACCGAGCTCGCCGCCAAGGACCGCACACCCGATGTCGCTCGGTTGCTCTACAACGCGGGCGCCCAGGCCGGCAACACCAAGGATGTCGAAGGCGCCCGCCTCCGCTTCCAGGAAGCCCTGGCGATCGATCCGACCCTGCACCAGGCGCACAGCGCCCTCGCCGAGCTCGCCATCAAGGAGAAGAAGTACCCAGAGGCCGTCGCCGAGCTCGATCTCGCGATCGCCGCCGCGCCGCGCAACTTCAAGGCCTACGAGCGCAAGATCGAGGTGCTGAAGGCGATGGGCGACCCGGCCGGCGCCGCTGCCGCAGAAAAGGCCCTCGCCGCGCTCAAGGCCGGCGGCTAGCCGGCGGCTTCTCCACCGGACGCTGCGGCAGGCGCGACCACTCCTCGAACGAGCCGTCGTAGAGCCGCACCTCGTGGCCGAGACTGCGCGCCGCGAAGAGCACCGCCGTTGCCTGTTGGCCGATGTGGCAATAGGCGATGACGACGTCCCCGGACGCCACCCCCGCACCCGCGAAGAGCTCGCGCAGCGCCTTCTCGGAGCGCAGGTGGAGGTCGTCCGTCGTGGTGCTGTCGAACGGCACGCTGTGGGCGCCGGCGATGTGGCCGGCGCGATGCGGATGCTCCGGCGCGCCGCCCGTCTCGACGCCGTCGTAGTAGCCGGCGTCGCGGGCGTCGACCAGGGCAAAGCCCGGGGAGTCGCGGCGCTCGAGGACGAATTTCGCGTCGACGATCGAATTGCGCAGCCGGAGGGGTGAGAGCTTGCCCACCGGGGGCGCGACCGCCTCGGCGGTCACCGGGTGCCCTGCGCGGACCCAGGCGGGCTGTCCACCGTCGAGGAGCGAGCTGTTCGCGCCCAGCCCGGCGTAGTCGAGCGTGAAGAGGAGGCGCGTCGAGGGCGACACCCAGTCCTTGCCGAAGTAGACGACGATCCGCGAATCGTCCGCGATGCCGAGGGCCTCGAGGCGCTGGCGAAGATCCTCTGCCGGGAGCATCTCGAGCCGCAGCGCTGCATCGTCACCAGGCCCCGAGAGTCCGGCCGAAACATCGCGCAGCGCGACGAAGCGCGCTCCGGGCAGATGCGCGGCGTCGTACTCGGCCCGGTCGCCGACGTGCAGCAGCACGAGCCTGGGATCTGCGATGTGCCCGGCGAGCCACTCCGTCGAGACCAGCAGCCGGTCTCTTTCGGAGGCCGCGAGTGGGAAGGCGGCGAGCGTCAGGGCGAGGGCGAGGAGCGCGGCGGCTTTTCTGGCCATGACAGAGAAACGGATGGCGGGACGAAAGGTTTGGCGAGGCTGGCACGAAGAACCGCTCGCCGGGGTCGTGCACCTTTTCCCGCGGTGCTGTAAGAATGGTTTCCTCGAGGAGGAGCTCCCATGAACGTCTTCGTGACGGGTTCGACGGGTTACATCGGCGGCGCCGTCGCGGCGGCCTTTCGGCGCGCCGGACACCGCGTCTTCGGGCTGGCGCGGAGCTCCGAGAAGGCACGCGTGCTGGCGCGCGAGGAGATCGTTCCGGTGTTGGGTGACCTCTCGGCACCGGACAGCTATTCCGCCGTCGCCCGGGGCTGCGACATTCTCGTCCATTGCGCGCGGGACCGTTCGGGCGACACCGTCGCGCGCGACCGCACCGCAATCGAGTCTCTCCTTGCCGCGGCGCGCGATGCCAGCGCTCCGCGCGCCATGCTGTATACCTCCGGAGTCTGGGTCTACGGCGATACCGGCGGGCGCACCGTTGACGAGACGACGCCGCTCGCGCCGCTCGATGTCGTGCGCTGGCGGCTAGAGCAGGAGCAGCGGGTACTCGCTGCAACGAGTCCGCAGCTGCGGACTCTGGTGCTCCGTCCCGGCTGTGTCTATGGAAAAGCCGGCGGCCTCACCGCGCCCTGGTTCGCCTCCGCCCTCGAAGGCGAAATCGAGATGGCCGGCGACGGCACCAACCGCTGGTCGACCGTCCATGTCGGCGACCTGGCGGAGGCCTACGTGCTGGCCGCCGAGCGCGCTCCCGGTGGCGAGGCGCTGAACATCAACGACGGCACGAATCCGCAGGTGGGCGAGATGGTCGCTGCCATCGCCGCGGCCGCCGGCGTGCCCGGGCGCATTCGCTCCCTCGATCCGGACGAGGCGGCCGAGCGTTTCGGACCGGCCGCCGAAGGTCTCGCCGTCCACCAGAAGGTCTCGAATGCCCGCGCGGTGGCCGCGCTCGGCTGGCACCCCCGCCACACCTCGTTCGCCTCCGAAGCCGATCTCTATCTCGCAGCCTATCGAGCGCATCAGTCCTGAGAGATGCGAGCATGAACCGCCGGCTGACCGAGCTCGACGGCTACTGCGCCCTCTTCCACACCGTCGAGCACATGAGCTACCACACCGGCCAGATCGTGCTGCTCGCCAAGCTCCTCGGAGCCGACCTCGACTTCTACCCCCAGCACAAGGGGGAGTAGCCGGCCAGGCGCGTCGCGCGGTGCTGCCCGCGGCGGGTTCCAGTAGTCCGGGCTAGATTTTTGGCCCGGCGGCGCGGACTTCGGGGCTGACGCCGGAGGAGTACTGCTCGAAGTTCTTGGCGAACATCCCGGCGAGCTTTGCCGCCTGAATGTCGTAGGCGCCGCGGTCCGCCCAACTCTCCCATGGGCGCAGGACCTCGCCGGGCACATCGTCGACCGCTTCGGGAATGGCGAGACCGAAGACCGGGTCGGGACGTGTCATGGCATTCTGGAGCTCGCCCGAGAGCACCGCATCGACGAGCCGGCGCGTCAGGCTGAGTTTCATCCGTGAGCCGGTGCCGTGCGCCCCGCCCGTCCAGCCGGTGTTCAGCAGCCAGACGCGAGCCTTGTGCTGCGCGAGCTTCTCGCCGAGCATCGCGGCATAGACCCCGGGATGACGCGGCAGGAACGGGCTGCCGAAGCAGGTCGAGAAGGTCGCGGTGGGCTCGGTGATGCCGCGCTCGGTGCCTGCGACCTTGGCGGTGTAGCCGGAGAGGAAGTGGTACATCGCCTGCTCCTCGGTGAGTCGGGCGAGCGGCGGCAACACGCCGAAGGCGTCGCAGGTCAGGAAGACGACATCCTTCGGATGACCCGCGGTACCGGCCGGGTCGCAGTTGCGCAGGTGGGTGATCGGATAGCTCGCGCGCGTGTTCTCGGTGAACCGCGTCGATTCGAGATCGAGCTGCCTCGTCTCCGGGTTGAACTCCACGTTCTCGAGAATCGTCCCGAACCGGTGCGAAGCCTCCCAGATGTCGGGCTCGCCCTGGCGCGACAAGCGGATCACCTTGGCGTAGCAGCCGCCTTCGATGTTGAACACCCCGTCGTCCGACCAGGCGTGCTCGTCGTCGCCGATGAGCGTCCGGTGGGGATCGGCGGAGAGCGTCGTCTTGCCGGTTCCCGACAGGCCGAAGAAGAGTGCGACGTCGTCGCGGTCGGCGCCGTAGTTGGTGCTGCAGTGCATGGGGAAGATCCCCTTGCCCGGCAGCACATGGTTCATGACGGTGAAGATCGACTTCTTGATCTCGCCGGCGTACTCGGTGCCGCCGATCAGCACCATCTTCTCGGCGAAGTTCACCAGAATGAAGGTCGCGCTGCGGGTGCCGTCGACCGCCGGATCGGCTTTGAAGCTCATCGCGTCGAGGACGACGAAGCCGGGCTCGAAGTGCGCAAGCTTCGCGGGGTCGACCTCGCGCACGAACATGTTCGAAGCGAAGAGCGCCTGCCAGGCGGTCTCGGTGATCACCCTGACCGGCAGGCGGTAGCGCGGATCGGCGCCGGCATAGCCGTCGAAGACGAAGAGGTCTTTCCCGCCAAGATGATGGCGCACCTTGGCGAGGAGTAGATCGAACGCCGCGCTCGAGATCGGCTTGTTGACCTTGCCCCACCAGATCTCCGCCGACGTCCCGGCATCCTCGACCACGAATTTGTCGTTGGGCGACCGGCCGGTGAACTCGCCCGTATGGCAGATCAACGCTCCGTCGGCCGAAAGATGAGCCTCGCCGCGCCGGACCGCCTCTTCGCAGAGCCGCGCCGGCGGCAGGTTCCAGTAGACGTTTCTGGCGCCTGCAAGACCCTGCTCCTCGACTCCGTGACGGCTATGGACCGGTCCGTGATTCTGCATCGCTCACCTCGGGAAGAACGGGCCTGCAACGCCCGACTGGGATCAGAAAAGCGCCCGCATTGTACTTGAAAGGGGGGGCTTTCTTCCCGTCCGCTGGCGTGGTCCGAGACGGCCGCCGCCACCGCCCGCGCGGCTCTTGCCGAGGCTGGAGAAAGGTGGAAAGCTGGCGCCGTTTGCGACTGTTCCACACCATTCCGGCCAGCATCATTGCGCCAGCGAGGGGATTCCAAAATCATGAGCGAAATCAGTTTCTTTGACCAGGTCAACGCCAATTTCGACAAGGCGGCCGCCTACACCAAGCACTCCAAGGGAATGCTGGAGCAGATCAAGGTCTGCAACAGCGTCTACCACATGGCCTTTCCGGTCGAGAAGGACGACGGCTCGATCGAGGTGATCCATGCCTGGCGCGCCGAGCACTCGCAGCACAAGCTGCCCACCAAGGGCGGCATCCGCTACGACTACCGGGTGAACGAGGACGAGGTCATGGCGCTATCCGCCCTCATGACCTACAAGTGCGCCATGGTCGAGGTGCCGTTCGGCGGCGCCAAGGGCGGCATCCGCATCGACCGGAGAAACTACTCGGAGAATGAGCTCGAGCGCATCACCCGCCGCTACACCTACGAGCTCTTCCGCAAGGGCTTCATCGGACCGGCAGTCGACGTTCCGGCGCCCGACTACGGTACCGGCCCGAAGGAGATGTCGTGGATCGCCGACACCTACCAGGCGCTGGCGCCGCAGGACGTCAACAGTCTGGGCTGCGTCACCGGCAAGCCGATCGCCCAGGGCGGCGTGCGCGGCCGCACCGCCGCCACCGGACGCGGCGTCTTCTTCTCCATCCGCGAGGCCTGCAACGACGCCGCCGACATGCAGCTTCTCGGCCTCAGCCCCGGTCTCGCCGGCAAGACCACGGTCGTTCAGGGCCTCGGCAACGTCGGTTACTATGCCGCCAAGTTCCTTTGCGAGTCGGGCGTCAAGCTGGTCGGCGTCGCCGAACGTGAAGGCTCGATCTCGGCGCCCGCCGGAATCGACCTCGAGAAGCTCATGGCGCACCGCGAGAAGACCGGCTCGATCCTCGGCTTCCCCGGCGCGACTGATCTCAAGGACCGCATGGCGGCGCTCGAGCTGCCGTGCGACATCCTCGTCCCGGCGGCGCTCGAGAACCAGATCACCGAAGACAACTGCGACCGCATTCAGGCGAAGATCGTCGCCGAGGGCGCCAACGGCCCGACGACCGCGATGGCCGGCGACAAGCTCTACGCCAGGGGCGTGATGGTCATCCCCGACATGTACTGCAACGCCGGCGGCGTGACGGTCTCCTACTTCGAGTGGCTGAAGAACCTCTCGCATGTCCGCTTCGGACGCATGGAAAAGCGCTTCGAGGAGCGCGCCTTCCGCAACCTCCTGCAGACCGTGCAGACGATGACCGGCAAAACCCTCACCGAGGACGAGCTCAAGGGCTTGGCCTCCGGCGCTTCGGAAGAGGATCTGGTGAACTCGGGGCTCGAGGAGACGATGGTGACCTCGTACCAGAAGATCCGCGAGATGCGGCGCAAGCACAACGACAAGCCGGATCTGCGCACGGCCGCCTTCATCGTCGCGATCGACATGATCGCCCTGACCTACAGCGACCTGGGGATCTTCCCCTAGGCTGCTGGATCGGCCTCGTCCGGTCGATTGCAGCAGTGGCGCATGAGTGCCGCTTGTCGCTCGACCGCGCGGGCTGCTGCTCCAGGAATTGGGGAGTCGATTGACAGCCGGGCTGTCGCGGTTCAGACTCCCGCAATTCGCTCCGCACCCCGACCCCGGGGCGGCGGCGGTCTCTTCGGAGTTCGGACGGCTCCGGAGACCGGGTGGGGTGGGTCCCACCGCTCGACCGTGACGTCCAGACAAGGAGGTGATCCAGTGGGCAATGGTAAACGCGGCTCGATGGGGGCGGCGTCCTCCTAGGGGTACCTTCTGGGGCGAAACGCAGTGCGCCACGGGCAGAAGCGAAGGGCATCTCGCAAGGGATCCCGCTAGCAGGCTTCAACCCAGCGCCGTCCGCATCGAACCCCAAGGCCCCGGATCTCGCGAGAGGTCCGGGGCCTTTTTCGTTGCTCGAACTCCGCGCGGCGTCGGGCGCGCTAGAGCGCGGCGTCGGCCTTCGCCGCCAGGATGAAATCGCTTTCGGTGAGGCCGTCGATCTTGTGCGTCCAGGTCGTGATCGTCACCTTCCCCCAGCCGAGCGCGATGTCGGGGTGGTGTCCCTGCTCCTCTGCCACGGCTCCGACCCGGTTCACGAAAGCCAGCGCCTGCACAAAGTCGGGGAACTTGTAGCTCTTCTCGAGATGGTGGCCGGCGATCACCCGCCAACCGTTGGGACCCAACTGCCGGAGCAGGTCGTCCAGCTGCTCGCCGGCGAGCGGCGGAACCCCCCCTTTGCACGGCACACACTGCTTTGCGGCAAGCTCGGACATGTCGCGCCTCCCCCCGGCCCTCTCGGGCCCCAATCAGCCCTTCGCCTTGCTCAGCAGCCGCGCCACCAGGGCGCGCATCGCCCCCTGGGTCTCGGCGCCGAACCAGTCGTCCACGAACCGCTCGTAGGTGTCTCCCTGCTGGCGGTCGAATGCCTCCACGAGGCCGGCGCGGCAGAGCGCCCGGGTCGTCGCCATGGCGTGCGGCGGCAGTTTGAGAAGATCGCGGCAGCGTTCGAGCGCCCGCTCGACGACCCCTTCGACCGCCACCAACTCGTCGACCAGGCCGATGCCCAGCGCCTCTCCGGCTGGAATGAGCAGCCCGCCGACGCCGAGACGCTCGGCCTGGCGCTCGCCGACGACGCGCACCAGCGCGGTGTGGATCACCCGCGGCAGCGAGAGGCCGACCTGAACTTCATTCAGGCCGATCTTGAAGTCGCCCTCCGCCATCACCCGCGCGTCGCAGAAGATCGACAGCACCGCGCCACCGGCGGGAGCGTGGCCAGTGATCGCTGCCACGGTGGGAATCGACGAGGCGGCGAGGGCGCGCATGAGACGGAAGAAATCGCGCAGCGTCTGCTCCATGCCGGCGCGGTCGAGGGTGAGCAGCGACGGCACGTCGAGCCCGCCCGAGAACATCCCCGGACGGCCCGAGAGCACCAGGGCGCGCGCGCCGCTGGCCGGCGCCGCCGCGATCGCCTCGCCGAGCGCCGCGATCAGCGCCGCATCGAGCGCGTTCGCCGGCGGCCGTGCGAGACGCAGTTCCAGGATGTCGCCATGTTCGCTTCGTTCGAGCATCGCAAGCCTCCAGCGCCGATCCTACCCGCTCTGGCAACCCCTCGTCGGTAAGGGGAGAGGACGGCTCCCTGAGGCGCGCTACTTCGCGGCAGCGGGAGCTGCCGGAGTCCCCGGCACGGGGAAGCCACGATCGCGCATCAGCGCTTCGATGCCGGGGTCCTTGCCGCGGAAGGCGCGGTAGGCGTCGGCGGGGTCGAGGGTGTTGCCGATCGAGAAGACGTGGTCGTGCAGTTTCTTCGCCATCGTCTTGTCGTAGGCGCCGCCGGCCTCGACGAACGCCTCCCATGCGTCGGCGGTCAGGGTGTCGGCCCAGAGGTAGCTGTAGTAGCCGGCGGAATAGCCGTCGGAGGAGAAGATGTGCGAGAAGTGCGGCGTCCGGTGGCGCATGACGATCTCCTTCGGCATGCCCAGCGCCGCGAGCGTCTCGCGTTCGAACGCGTCCGGATCGATCGCGACGCCGCCGCCCGCAGCCGCGAGATGAAGCTTCATGTCCATGAGAGCGCTGGCCAGAAACTCGACGGTCGCGAAGCCCTGGTTGAACGTCCCGGCGCGCTCGATCTTGGCGATCAGCTCACGCGGAATGGGCTTCCCGGTCTCGACGTGGAGAGCGAAGCGGTCGAGAACCTCAGGCGTCGACAACCAGTGCTCCAGGAGCTGCGACGGGAACTCGACGAAGTCGCGCGTGACACTGGTGCCGGCAAGCGACGGGTAGGTCACCTTGGACGACAGGCCGTGAAGCGCGTGACCGAATTCGTGGAAAAGCGTCTCGGCGTCACTCCAGCTGATCAGGATCGCCTCGCCCGGCTTGCCCTTCACGAAGTTCGAGTTGTTCGAGACGATCGTCTTCACGTCGCGCTCGAAGCGCTCCTGGTTGCGGTAGGCGTTCATCCAGGCGCCGGAACGCTTGCCGGGCCGGGCGTAGGGGTCGAAGTACCAGAGGCCGACCAGCTCGGAGGCGTTGTTGGTCACTTTCCAGACGCGCACGTCGGGGTGATAGACCGGCACGTCCGAGACCGGCGTGAAGCGCAGGCCGAGAAGCTCCCCCGCCACCCAGAACATCCCCTCGCGCAGCTTCTCGAGCTGCAGGTACGGCTTCACCTCGTTCTCGTCCAGGTCGTAGCGCTCCTTGCGCACCTTCTCGGCGTAGTAGCGGTAGTCCCAGGGCTCGATGGTGATCGGATGATCAGCGGCGCCGGCGATCTTCTGCATGTCGGCGACCTCTTCGTGGACGCGCGCCACGGCCGGCTTCCAGACCGCCTCCATGAGCTCGAGGGTGCCCTCCGGGGTCTTCGCCATCGAGTTCTCGAGCCGGCGGTGGGCGTGGGTCGGATAGCCGATCAGCTTCGCCCGCTCCCCGCGCAGCATCAGGATCTCGGTGATGCCGGCGTTGTTGTCGTGCGCGTCGCCGTTGTCGCCACGGCTGAAGTAGGTGCGCCAGACCTTCTCCCGCAGATCGCGGCGGTCGGAATAGGTGAGGAACGGCTCCATCGACGAGCGCGTGTTGAGGATCGCCCACTTGCCCGGATGCCCGCGCGACTCGGCGGCGGCGTTCGCGGCGGCGCGCAGGGAGGGCGGCAGGCCCGCGAGGTCGGCCTCGGACTCGAGCGCGAGCACGTAGTCGGTCTCGTCGGCGAGGACGTTCTGGCTGAACTGGGTGAACAGGGTCGCGAGGCGCTGGTTGATCTCCGAAAGGCGCTTCTTGGCGGTCGCGTCGAGTTTGGCCCCGGCGCGCACGTAGTTGGTGTAGTCGAGCCAGACCAGACGCTGCTGCTCGGGAGTGAGGCCGGAGCTCTCGCGCGTGCCGTAGACCGCTTCGATGCGCGCGAAGAGCTTCTCGTTCTGGAAGATCCGGTCGGCGAGCGCGGCCAGTTTCGGCGCCATCTCGCGCTCGACCGCCTGCACTTCGGGGGTGCTCATCGTGCCGCTGAAGACCTCATAGATCGTCCGCACGCGATCCAGGGTACGGCCGGCACCCTCGAGCGCGGCGATCGTGTTGGCGAAGGTCGCCGGCTCGGGGTTCTCCGCCAGCACGGCGATCTCGGCAAGCTTCTCGGCCATCGCCGCTTCGAGCGCCGGCTGGAAAAGCCCGGCCTTGGCGGCGGCGAACGGCGGCACTCCGCCGTAGGGACCGCTCCACGGGGCGAGCAAGGGATTGGCGGCGGTACTGGCGATGCCGGCAGCCGGGGAAGCGACACCCGTTCCGGAGGCGCCTGCGGCGGCGCTGCCGGCAAGAAGGGTAGCCAGACCGATTCCGGTCAGCAGGGGGTTGGACATGTCGTCGGTCTCCATGATCTCCATCGATCTCATCGGGAGGGCCGCAGGCCATCTGCGGCGAAGGAGCTCTATCTTAAGACAGTGGTGTGAGCTTGGCTTCGAGCTCGGCCCAGCGGGCGTAGAGCCGCTCGACCTCGGCCTGGGCGGCGGCGAGCGCCGCGAAGCGCTCGTGGAGTTTCGTCGCGTCGGAGGCGATCGCAGGATCCTCGGCCGCTGCCCGGAAACGCTCGAGCTCACCTTCGGCGGCGAAAATCGTCGCCTCCATGGTGTCCCACTCACGCTGCTCCTTGTAGGAGAGGCGCTTCGCCGCGGGCTTCGGGCCGCCGGCTCTGCCGGCGGGTCCGATTCCGGGACGATTTCCCCCGGCAGCCGTCGCGGCCCGCGCAGCGCTCTCCTTGTTGCGGATCGCCGGCGCTCCGCCGCCGAGCTCGGCGGCATGCTTCGCCCGCCGCGCCTCTTCCCATTGTCCGCTGTCGGTGTAGTGCTGGGCGCGGCCGTCCTCGATCGCCAGGATCCCGGTCGAGACCCGGTCGAGGAGGTAGCGGTCGTGGGTGACCAGCACCAGCGCACCCGGAAACTCGAGCAAGCTCTCCTCGAGCACCTCGAGGGTCGCGATGTCGAGGTCGTTGGTCGGCTCGTCGAGGATGAGCAGGTCGGCCTCCTGCAGCATCAGCCTCGCCACCAGGATGCGCGCCTGCTCGCCGCCGGAGAGACTCCCCACCGGCGTGTCGAGCTGTTCGGTGCGAAAGAGGAAGCGCTTCGCCCAGGCGGCGACGTGGACGACCTCGCCCAGATGGATCACCGAGTCGCTGTCGGGCGCGAGTGCGCGGCGCAGGGTGACCTTGCGGTCGAGCGTCTCGCGCCCCTGCTCGAAACGGAGGATCTTCAGGAACGGGGCACGCTCGATCGCGCCGGCATCGGGCGCGAGGCTGCCGTCGAGGAGCGAAAGCAGGGTCGTCTTGCCGCTCCCGTTCAAGCCGAGGAGCCCGAGCCGGCTGCCCGGGCCGAGCAGCAGGTCGACGCCCGAGAAGATCGTGCGGCCGTCGAACGCCTTGGCGATCCCTTTGGCTTCGAGAAGGCGCTTGGTGCCGCGGCCGGAGGCCTTGAAGTCGATGCCGGCGCGCGGCCCGGCGGCACGGCCGCGGACATCGGCGAGCTCGCCCAGGAGATCGTTCGCCCGGTCGATGCGGGCTTTCGACTTCGTGGTCCGGGCCTTCGGACCCCGGCGCAGCCAGTCGACCTCGATCCGCGCCCGGTTGGCGAGCGCCTCCTCGTAGTCCTTCTGGTTCTTGAGCACTTCGTCGCGTTTCACCAGCAGGTCGCTGTAGGTGCCGTCGACGGAGAGGATGCCCTCCGGATAGACCCGGTCGAGCTCGAGCATCCGGCGGGAGACGTTCTCGAGGAAGTAGCGGTCGTGGGAGACGACGACGAACGCCTGGGCCGCTTCGATGAGCAGATCCTCGAGCTCGAGAATTCCTTCGAGGTCGAGATGGTTGGTCGGCTCGTCGAGGAGCAGCAGGTCGGGCTCGCGCGCCACCTCGCAGGCAATGGCGAGGCGCTTCTTCCAGCCGCCGGAGAGCGCGCCCACTGGGAGCTCGCGCTCGCTGCGGTCGCGGAAACCCAGCCGGCCGAGCGTGCGCGCGGCGCGCGCCTCCTTCTCGTACTCCTCGAGCGGCTCGCCGGCGAGCGCCGCGATGACCACCTCCTCGGCGGTCGCCTCGGCCGGGAAGCGGGTGTCCTGCTCGACGTAAGCGACCCGGACCCCTTTCTTTACCGAGAGCTGGCCATGGTCGGGCTCCAGGCGTCCGGCGAGAATGCGCAGCAACGTGGACTTGCCGGAACCGTTGGGCCCGATGAGCCCGGCCCGGTCGCCCCGGAAGAGGCCGAAAGAAAGATCCCTGAACAGCGGGCGCGCGCCGAACTGGTGCGACACCCCCTCACAGGAGAGGAGGAGCGGACGGGAGGAGGAACTGACGGTCACAAAGCATTATCTCGCGAAACGGGGGCAGGGCGCTTCCGCCCTCGCCCTCAGACTATTTGGTTGCCTTGCTTTCCGCCCCTCGAGAACGCGCCCTGAGATCACCCAGGATCTCCTCCATCGCCTCCAGACTGGCTCGCAGGTCATCCGCGATCTCCGCCGCGAGCACGTGAGGTTCGGGCAGATTCGCCGAGTCCTCGAGGCTCTCGTCGCGCAGCCAGAAGATGTCGAGGCTGACCTTGTCGCGCGACATGAGCTCGTCGAGTTTGTAGGGGCGGAAGCGGCCTTCCGGTTTGGATTCGGACCAAGTGGCCTTTCTCTTGTCGCGCGCGCCCGGCTTGTAGCAGGCGACGAAGTCGTCGAGATCGGCGCGGACGAGGCGGCGCTCCTTGAGAGTGAAGTGCTGATTGGTCCGCAGGTCGTAGATCCAGAGGGTCTTGGTCCAGGGCTTGTCGCTACCGGCCTTGCGGTCGAAGAAGAGGACGTTCGCCTTGACGCCCTGGGCATAGAAGATCCCGGTTGGCAGCCGGAGCAGGGTGTGGACATCGCACTCGTGAAGGAGCTTGCGGCGCACGGTCTCACCGGCGCCCCCCTCGAAGAGGACGTTGTCGGGAACGACGACGGCCGCCCGCCCGTGGATCGCGAGCAGTGACTTCACGTGCTGCACGAAGTTCAACTGCTTGTTCGAAGTCGTAGTCCAGAAGTCGGGGCGGTTGTAGGTCAGGGTCTGCTTGTCGGTGTCGCCCTCTTCGTTGACGACGGTGATCGACGACTTCTTGCCGAAGGGGGGATTGGTAAGGACGACCTGAGCATGAGCGGACGGCTCGTTTCGCAGGGCGTCGTCGGTCGCAATCGGCGGCGTTTTGGCGTCGTCGTCGGGGCCGATGCCATGCAGGAACAGGTTCATGGCGCAGAGCCGGCTGACACCGTCGACGATGTCGATCCCGCGTAGAGCCTCGTAGCGCAGGTGCTTCTTGTCGTCCTTGTCGAGCTCGAAGTTCTCGCTGATATAGCGGTAGGCAGACAAGAGGAAGCCGCCCGTACCGCAGGCTGGGTCGACGATGCGTTCTCCGGGCTGGGGCTGAATGCAATCGACCAGGGCGTCGATCAACGGTCGTGGGGTGAAGTACTGCCCGGCGCCGCTCTTGATGTCTTGGGCGTTGCGCTCGAGGAGGCCCTCGTATGCATCCCCTTTGACGTCGGAGGTCATCGAGAGCCATTGCTCTTTGCCGATGAGCTCGACGATCAGTTGCCTGAGCTTGGCCGGATCCTGGATCTTGTTCTACGACTTCCGGAAGATGATCCCGAGCATCCCGCCCGCTTCGCCGAGCTTCTTCAGGGTCTCGCGGTAGTGCTCCTCGAGCTTGACCCCCTCCATGTCGGGCTTCAGGAGATCGGCCCAGCGGTAGCCCTTGGGGATCACCTGCTTCGCGCCGGTGAGCTTCTCGCGCTCGTCAGCCATCTTCAGGAAGAGCAGAAAGGTCAGCTGTTCGAGGTAGTCCTGGTAGGACAGCCCGTCGTCGCGGAGGACGTTGCAGTAAGACCAGAGCTTCTGGACGATGCGGCTGGAGGTATCGCTCATGCGCGTGGGGACATCCTACGGAATTGATGCGCCTGGGAAGCAGGACGGGACTCCGGTCAGCACCCCCTGGTCGCGGCGGCCGCGTCAGAGTCTTTGTTTTCAATAGTTTCCGCAAGAATGTAGAGTCCCGCTCTAGGTGCTATTTACAAACATCATCTAAGCTATTATTATCTGTTCAGAAGGCGGTTAATAATAGCTTATGACCCAGCTCTTCCAACCACCCAAACTCGGCCCGGCCGAGCTCGACGTCCTGCGAAGGATCGACCAGCTTCAGTCGACGATCCAGATGGCCACCGGAGGCTTCGGGAAGCCTCGCCGTTGGCTTGGAACGCTTCGCAGCATGGCGCAGGCGAAGGCAATCCAGGGTTCGAACAGCATCGAGGGCTACCGGGTCTCCATCGAGGACGCGATCGCAGCAGTAGAGGGCGAAGAGCTGCTCGACGCCTCGGAGGAGTCACGCCTCGCGGTGGAGGGTTATCAGGCCGCGATGACCTATGTCCTTAGACTCGTGGACGATCCTCACTTCTCCTACTCGACGCAGCTCCTGAAGTCGCTTCAGTTCATGATGCTGCGCCACAAGGGCGACAAGAACCCCGGTCTCTGGCGCCCCGGCGCGATTCACGTCGCCAAGCAAGAGACCGGCGAAATCGTCTACGAGGGACCAGACATCGAGCTCGTCCCCGGCTTAATGGACAGCTTCGTCGACTCCCTCGCCGCGCCGTCGAGTCCGTCGGTGCTGATCGACGCCGCGATGGCGCACCTGAACCTGGTGATGATCCATCCGTTCTCGGACGGCAACGGCCGCATGGCACGCTGCATCCAGACGCTCGTGCTGGTGCGATCGGGCGCAGCCTCGTCAGCCTACTGGTCGATCGAGGAGTATCTCGGCGCTTACACCAGCGATTACTACGACGTCCTGGCGAAGGTCGGCAACGGCGTCTGGAGCCCGGACAGCGACACCCGCCCCTGGATCCGCTTCTGCCTCACGGCTCATTTCCGGCAGGCGACGACGATGGTCCGAAGAATCGAAGAGATGACTCGACTCTGGGAGTATCTCGACGGTCTCGCGGCGAATCTAAAGTTCCCTGAACGCGCCAACCTAGCGCTCGCCGATGCCGCCATGGGCTACCGCGTGCGCAACTCCACCTACCGCTCCCGCGCCGACATCACCAAACAAGTCGCCAGCCGCGACCTAACCCTCCTCGTCAGCCTTGGTCTCCTCATTCCCCACGGCGAAAAACGCGGCAGAACGTACGTCGGCGCTCCTTCGCTTACTAACTTCTTCGGGAGGCTACGCGCAGCACGCAAGTCGATTCCGGACCCGTTCGGCGACAAGTAAAGCGCGTGAAGCCGGACTTCGAAGGGGTGGGCGCTTCGAATCCTATCCAAGTCACCCTTCATCTGGTAGGCGATTGATCTCGCTTTCGAATCCCTCGACAGACTCCAATCAACGTAGAGAAGGTAGTCGGAATAACCGTGCCCGGAGGCCATCTTGAACTCGCGGATCGCCACGCCCCGGCCGGCGCCAAGGTGGATCTCGTCGCGATTCTGGACAACCCAGCCAGCCTCGGCCATCTGGGCGTCGATCCGAACGCGAGCGTCGGCTTCCGGTCCGGATGGAGGTGGCGTCACAGGCGTAGTCTGCTACAGGAGCCGTTTTGGCGCCGAATGCCGGCGGATACGGCGGACCATCGTCCCCTTCACGGGCGAGTTAGCGCGTTCCCCTGCCTTCTCCTGGAACGCCGCCAGAGGAAAGCTTCGCAGCCACGCGCCGGTACGCCTCGCGGAACGGTATGCCCTCGGAGACCACCAGGCGGTTAGCCTCTTCGGCGGCGAAGAGCTCGGGAGGGAGCTCGCCGGCTACAGGAAGAAAGCGCAGGCGAGGCAGCGTCGCGGCGAGGAGGTCGGTCGTCCCGCGCGCCAGGTCGCAGGCTTTGAAGAGCGGAGCCTTCAGGAGCTGCAGGTCGCGGTGGTAGCCGGAGGGGAGTTTCGCCGGGATCGACAGCGCTTCGACGAGGAGGCCGAGCGTCGTCGCGCCGCGGCCGCGCACCAGCTCGAAGAGGTCGGGATTTCTCTTCTGCGGCATGATCGAGCTGCCGGTGGTCATCTCCTCGGGGAGCGCAACGAAACCGAACTCGCGGGTCGCGAAGAGCACCAGGTCGGACGCCAGCCGGCCGCAGTCGCTCATCAGCAGGTGGATCTCGAACAGCAGCTGGGCTTCGGCCTTGCCGCGCGCGAGCTGCACCGCGGTGACCGGAGTCTGATTGGACGCGAAGCCCAGGTTCCGGCGCGTCGCCTCGCGGTCGATGTCGAGGCCTGGCGTGCCGTAGCCGGCGGCCGAGCCGAGCGGGTTCTGGTCGATGCGGCGCAGGCACCCTTCGATCCCCTGCGCGTCGTCCTCGAGCCCGACCGCGAAACCGCCGGCCCAGAGCGCGACCGACGACGGCATCGCCGGCTGGAGGTGGGTGTAGCCGGGGAGCGCCAGCTCCGGATGCTGCGCCGCAACTTCGCCCAGCGCCGCGGCGACGGCGCGGGCACCGGCGGCGAGCGCGGCGACCTCGTCCTTCATCCAGAGGCGCAGCGCCGCCAGGACCTGGTCGTTCCTCGAGCGCCCGAGGTGGACCCTCCCGCCGGCTGGACCGATCCTCTCCGTGAGCCGGCGTTCGAGCGCCGTGTGCACATCCTCGTCGGCGAGCTCGACCCGCCAGAGCCCGCGTGAATGCTCCGCGGCGAGCGCCTGGAGACCCGCCTCGATCGCCGTGAAATCGGCCGCGGCGAGGAGTCCCTGATCGCGCAGCATCGCGGCGTGCGCGATCGACGCCCGGACGTCGTGCGCCACCAGGCGGTCGTCGAGCAGGGCGTCCTCGCCGGCGGTGTAGGCGAGCACCTGCGCGTCGAGCGGCTTCCCCTTGTCCCAGAGACGGCTCATGGGACGCTCCGCATTCCGTTGCCGATCTCGAACAGCAGACGTTCGTAGAACGCCGCTCCGTCGACGATCTCCTGTTCGAAGACGAACTCGTCCGGGCGATGCGAGCGCTCGCTCGCGCCGGGCCCGACCTTCACCGCCGGGATGCCGCGAAAGAAGGTGAGGTCGGAGAGCGTCGCCGAGCCGTAGAGCCTGGCCTCGGGGCGCGCTCGTCGCGCCGCAGCGACGAGCGCCGAATCCGGGTCGGTCGCCACCGGCACCAGGCGGTCGGAGAGGACGACCAGCTCGCTCTCCACTGCGCCGCGCAGACGCGCAAGGAGCTCCGCCGGCGGTTCGGCCGGCACTGTGCGGCAGTCGAGCACGGCGCGCGCCTCCGCGGGCACGACGTTCCTCGCCGAGCCGCCGCTGACCACGGTCGGTTCCACGGTGGCGCGCCCGAGGTACGGATCGAGCGGACCGTCGGGGAGAGCGGCAAGCGCGGCAATATCGCGCGCCAGACTGACGATCGCGTTGCGCGACCCGAGAGTCCGCGCGTGGGCAGCATGGGCGGCTTCGCCGTTCGCCACGAGCTCGAGCACCAGCAACCCCTTCTGCGCCACCGCGAGGTCGAGGCCGGTCGGTTCGCCGACGACCGCCATCGTCGGCACGAGCCCGCGCCGGCCGAGCTCGGCGACGACTTCCGCCGTCCCGACACTCTTGGTCTCCTCCCCGCGCACCAGCGTGAGCGCCAAAGTGAAAGGCAGGCCCACGTCCGCTACCGCCAGAAACGCGGCGGTCATCGCCACCACCGCAGCTTTCGCGTCGTTCGAACCAAGGCCGAAAACCTTCCCGTCCGCCCTGGCGGGCGCCGACGAGAACGGCTCGCGAGTCCAGCCCGGCGCAGGAGGAACCGTGTCGACATGCGTGTTCAAGACCACCAGCGCCACGCCTTCCACGTCTCCCTTTGCTGGCGCTTTTCCTGTCCATGCCACGAGGCTGCCACCTACACGCTCGATCGTCGCGCCTTGGCTCTCGAGAAAAGAAGACAACAGCGCAACGATCGCGACTTCGTCGCCGGAAACCGACGGTGTCGCGACCAGCTCGCGATGCAGCGCCAGCATCGCCGCGCGCTCGAGCCTCACGCCCCGCTCACCGGCTGAAACTCCGGCGCCGCCGCGAGCGCGGGCATCGAGGGCACCACCAGCGTGCCGATTCCCTCGTTGGTGAAGAGCTCGGCGAGGAGCGCGTCCGGGGTCGCGAACGGCACGAGGTGAACGCGCGGCACGCCGCCCTCGAGCGCGCGCACGATCGCCCGCGCCTTGGGGAGCATGCCGCCTGTGAGGGCGCCCCTGGCGTCGAGTCCCGCCAGCCCCGGAAGATCGATCAGCGAGACCAGCGAGCGCGGATCGTCGGCCCGTTCGAGGAGGCCGGGGACCGCCACCGCGAAGAGGAGCTTCTCGGCCCCGAGCGCCACCGCGAGCTCGGCGGCGATGGTATCGGCATTAACGTTGAGGATCGCTCCTTGCGCGTCGGCGGCGAGCGGCGCGACGACCGGCACGTAGCCATCGTCGAGGAGCTTCTGCACGACGCGCGGATTCACCGTCACGACATCGCCGACGAAGCCGTAGTCGACCGGCTGTCCGACCGCATTGCCGGCGGGCACCGGCGGGCGCTTGCGCGCCTCGATGAGATCGGCATCGACCCCGGAGAGCCCGACCGCTGCGACGCCCGCGCGGCGGCAGACGGCGAGGAGCGCGGTGTTGACCTTGCCGGCCATCGCCATGACCGCCGCTTCGAGGGTCGCGGCGTCGGTCACCCGCCGGCCGTCGATCTTCTGCGTCGCCAGCCCGAGGCGCGAGGCGAGCTCCGTCGTCTGCGGGCCGCCGCCGTGCACCAGTACGACGCGGATTCCGAGGCGGTGCAGAACCTCGATCTGCTCGAGAAAGAGCACCAGGCGCGCCTCTTCTTCGATCGCCTCGCCCGAGAGTTTGACCACGAAGGTCTTGCCCTGAAAGAGGCGGAGGTAGGGCAGAGCGTGCTTCAGCCCCGCCACTTCGGTCATCCGGTCGCTGCGCTGTCCGACGTCTTTCATCGCACCTCCTTCGAGAAAATCGGTCTGTCTGCGGCAAGCGCTCCCCGGTTCTCTCCGGCGAGCAGGCGGTGCAACACCGCCATCTGCGCCCACAGCCGGTTGTGCGCCTGACGCACCACGACGCTCCTGGGCGAGTCGAGCACGGCGTCGGCGACGACGACGTTGCGCCGCACCGGCAGACAGTGCATGAAGCGGGCATCGGGAGCGGTCGCGAACCAGCTCTCCTCGACGCACCAGCCCGCGAGCCCGCCACGAAGCTCGCGCTCCTTCGCCGCGTCGCCGTAGTGCACCGCGGAAGACCACGACTTGGCGTAGAGGACAGCCGCGCCCGCGACCGCCCCGTCGCGCTCGGCGGTCTCGCGGACGCTGCCGCCGCTGCCCGCGGCGAGCTTTCGCGCCTCGGCGAGGAGCGGTTCCGGCAGGGCGTAGGCTTCCGGCCGCAGCACCACCACCTCCATGCCCCTCTGCGCCGCCATCCGCAGGACAGCGGCCGGTACCGCCAGCGGCAGCGGCTTGGGGTGGTTCGCCCACGAGAGAACAAGCTTGCCGTGGCGAGGGACGCCGAGCTCATCGAGCGTCTTCCAGTCGGCGAGCGCCTGGCAGGGATGATCGATCGCCGACTCGAGGTTCACCAGCGGCTTCGGCGAGAGCTCCGCGATCGCCCGGAAGTTCGTGTCGGCGAGATCGGCGGCGAGGTCGTGGCCGGAGGAGAAGGCGCGCACGCCGAGCACGTCGGCGTAGCCGGCGAGCACCGGGATCGCTTCGCGCACATGCTCCGACGCTTCGCCGTTCATGACTACGCCCGCGGCGGTCTCGAGCTTCCAGCTCGAACCCCCGGGCGTCACGACGAAGCTCGTCCCGCCGAGCCGCGCCATCGCCGCCTGCATCGAGGCGAGAGTGCGCAGCGACGGGTTGAAGAAGAGCAAGCCGAGGATCCTGCCGGCGAGCGCCTGCGGGTCGCCGTCCATCTCGAGGCGGGCGGCCAGGGCGAGGAGGTCGACGACCTCCTCGCGCGGCAACTCTGCCAGGCTGAGGAAACGCTTCATGGAGCGATCTCCGCCAGCGCCGAGGCGAGGAGTGCCACGTGCTCGAGGCCGAGGATGAGCGGTGGCAGCAGGCGCACGACGAACGGGTCGTCGCTCGTGCCGACGAGGATGTCGCGCGCCAGCAGCTCGGCCTGGATCTCCTTCGCCGGTCGCCGCGTGCGCAGGCCAAGGAGGAGCCCTTCCCCCTGCACGCTCACCACCGGCCCTCGTCCGGCGAGGGCGAAGAGCGCCCGCGAGACGACCCGCACGCGCGGCATGAGCCCCTCTTCGACGAGCGCGCCCAACGTCGCTTCGATCGCCGCGCAGACCAGCGGGCCGCCGCCGAAGGTCGTGCCGAGGTCGCCGACGGCGAGCGCCGGCAGGGCCTCCGGCCGCACGAGCAGGGCGGCCGCCGGCAACCCTCCCGCCAGCCCCTTGCCGACTGTGAGGATGTCCGGTGTCACGCCGTGGAGCCGCGCCACAAATGGCGCACCGCACCGCCCGAGACCGCACTGGACCTCGTCGAAGATCAGCAGGGCGCCGGCCCTGGCGGTCGCCTCGCGGGCGGCGACGAGGTAGTCGCGTCCCAACGGATAGGCACCCGCCAGACCCTGGACCGGCTCGACAATGAGCGCGGCCGTCGTCGCGTCGATCGCCTTCTCGAGCATCCCGAAGTCGCCGCGGGGCACGAACTCGACGTCGAACGGCTTCACCGGAAAGCCGTACCAGCGCTCCGAGCGCCAGGAGACCGCGGCGGCGGCAGCGGTACGGCCGTGGAAGGCGCCTTCGATGGCGACGACCTTCTTTCGTCCGGACTTGCGGAAGGCAAGCCGCAGTGCGTTTTCGTTCGCCTCGGCGCCACTGTTGACGAAGAACGCCTGCTCGAGGCCGTCGGGCGCGAAGCCGACCAGCGCTTCGGCGGCCTGCCCGCGCACCCGGTTGGGCACGGCGTTCGACTGGAACTGGAGCTCGCGCGCCTGGTGCTCGAGGGCGGCGAGAAGCCGCGGATGACCGTAGCCCAGGAGCGCCACGGCGTGGCCGCCGTAAAGATCGAGGACTCGCCGGCCCTCCTTCGTCTCGAGCCAGACGCCTTCGCCGCGCACAGGCTCCAGAGGCAGGTGCTTGTAGACCGGCAGCAGGTAGTGCGCTTCGAGCTCGGCGGCCGAGGCTTCCGCACCCGTGTCAGTTCCCGCCAATGGACTCGCAATCATCTTTTCCCCTCCCACTTCAGAACCATCCCAGGCTCGCGGCCGTGAGGCCGGTCGTCTCGTCGAAGCCGTGCATCCGATTGAGCCACTGCACGGCGCCGCCGGCGGCGCCCTTGACCAGGTTGTCGATCGCCACGGTGACGGCGAGCGACTGCCCGGCGCAGGCGACACCCACCCGCGCGCGATTGGTCCCGACGACGTCGGTGAGTGCGGGCGCCGTGTCGGCGACCGCCACGAACGGGCTCCCGGCGTAGAAGTCCGCGAGCTCCGCGGCGACTTCGGCTGCCGTCGCCTGGCGAGCGAGCCGCCCATGGACCGTGGCGTAGATGCCGCGCGCCTGCGGTCCGGAGAGCGGCACGAAGTCGATCTCGGGGAGGACACCCGAAGCCTCGGCGGCGAGCGTTGCCATCTCGGGCGCATGGCGATGGGCCAGCGGCGCGTAGGCGGCGATGTTGCTTCGCCGCGCCGGATGGTGGGTCTTCTCGGAGAGTCCGCGCCCGCTGCCGGTCGAGCCGGTGATCGCGGTCACCGCGAAGCGCGATTTGGCGAGCCCCCGCGCGAGCAGTGGCACGACCGCGAGCAGCACCGCGGTGGTGAAACAGCCAGGGTGCGCGACGCAGATCGCCGTTCCAACCCGGGCGTGTTCCGGCAACGCGCGCACGAAGCGCGGCAGCAGCCCGGGCGCGGGATGCGCAGAGCCGTAGACCGCGGCGTAGCGCTCGGCGTCGGCAAAACGAAAGTCCGCCGACAGGTCGACGACCGTCAACTCCACGCCAGCGGCCTCTGCCAGCGTCATCGCCCGCGCCACCAGCGACGCCGAGGCGCCGTGCGGTGCGGCCGAGACCAGCGCAACGCGCGCCTCGACTTCGAGGCGCTCTGCGAGCGCCTCGAAGTCGATGAACCGCCAGCCATCGATCGTTCCCGCGAGATGCGGGAAGGCGTCGACGACGGGCTCGCCGGCGCGGCTCTCCGAAACGATCGCCGCGAGGTCGAAGCCGGCATGCTGCGCTAGCAACCGCACCACCTCGCCAGCGACGTAGCCCGAGCCACCGAGCACGATCACCGGGACCGGTCGGCTCACCGCGCCTCCTCCTGCGCGGCCACGAGCGTCCGCACTTCGGCGCTCGTCCGGTCGATTCCGAGGTGCGCGAAGACCATCGCCGAGAGCGCCTCCGGCGAGGTTCGGGCGTTGGCCGCCGGCACGCCCATGCGGTCCTCGATCAAACGCACGCCGACCGCGTTGTCGGTCGCCGGCCCGGTCACGGCTACCGGTTCGATACCGTAGTCACGGCGCAGGATCTCGATCCCGCCCCAGGCCGCCACGGGATCGTTCGCCGCCAGCACGACCGCCGTGAAAGCGGAACGCAGCTCCGGATCGGCGAGTATCGCGTCGACACCGTAGGCGCCGAGCAGCCCGTCGCCGAGCTCGAGAACGATCAGGTCCGGGCGGTGCTCCGGGTCGGCATTCTGAGCCGCGAGCCGGGTGAGCAGCATGCGCGTCGCCTGCGCCGAGTTCTTCGCTGTGGTCGAGACCACACCGAGATCGGTGAAGATCGCCGTGGCGCGCGCGCCGGCATCCTCGAGCGCCAGGATGTCGCGGCGTAGCGAGACGCCGGTCGCCTTGAGGCCGTCGACGCGCAGACCCTGGTGGGCGAATTCGCGCACCAGGGCGCAGGCGGCGGCGGTCTTGCCACAGTTCATGCAGCTGCCGACCATGGCGACGACCGGAATGCCCTTGAGGTCGAGTACCGGCAGCTCCGGCAGCGCCTCGCCGCCGATCCGGGCAGGGCGCCCGATGCGTTCGCCCAACACCGGGAAGGAGAGCACGGCGCCGAGCACCTCGCACTCGAACGGCCTTCCGAGGTCGGGGTTCACCGAATCGCAGATCCCCAGCACGCCGCCCAGATTGAGCAGGTGGACGACGTCCCCCGGTGCCAGCCGCTGCGGAATCCTCCCCGAGTAGCCGAACAGGGCATGGCGGTGGCCGAGGCAGCCGGCGACGATGTCGCCGCGCTTGATCTGCGCCATGCGGCCCGACGGCAGCTCGAGTTGGTTGTACACGCTCTTGTCGGTGAGCACGCGCACGGCGACGACGATCCCCTCCTCGCACGGGATCTCCTTCGTGAGCCGCACTTCACGCTTCAGACCGACGCTCTTCGTCACCGAAGCGATCTTGTCGAGGACGATCGTCTTCATGCCGGGCCTCCCTTCGCTGCGGCCGTCTCCTGCTCCTGCTTCGCGTCTTCGCTCTGGCGTCCGACCCGGGCGTGAAGCTCTCCGGGGAGCGCCGCGAGGCGCGCGAAGCCGCGCGCGTCGGCGGCCGTCCATTCTCCGGCCGCTTCGCCGTAGGCCCCGCGCGAGGCGGCGAGGAGCGAATGGCGCGAGGCCACGCCCTCGACGAAGAGCGACCCGGGGCGCAGCAGCAGATGCACGTCGCCGCTCACCCTCGCCTGGGACGAGGCGAGGAAGGCTTCGAGGTCGCGGCAGACCGGCTCGAGGTGCTGACCTTCGTGGACGAGGTCGCCGTACTGCGCGGCGATGCCCTCCTTGATGCGCAACTGGCGGCCGGTAAGCACGAGCTTCTCGAGCTCGCGATGGGCCGAGAGGATGACCTCTGCCGCTGGCGCCTCGAAGGCGACCCGCCCCTTGATGCCGAGGATGGTCTCGCCGAGGTGAATGCCGCGGCCGATGCCGTAGGGCGCCGCCAGGCGCTCGACCGCCTCGAGGAGCGCTACTGGAGCTAGCTCCACGCCGTCGAGAGCGATCGGAACGCCGCGCTCGAAGCCCAGACGATGGCGCGAGGGCGGCAGCGGGTCGTCGAAGGCGCCGCGCGTCGCCACCCAGGCGGTCTCTGGCAGGGGCGTGTCGCTCGACTTGGTTTCGCTGCCGCCGATCGTCGTCCCCCAGAGACCGCGGTTGACCGAATAGGCGGCGCCGTGCGCCGGCACCGGCAGCCCGCGCTGCTCGAGAAAGGCCACCTGCGCCGGACGCGAGACCAGTGCGTCGCGTACCGGCGCGAGAATCTCGAACTCCGGTTCGAGCGCACGCAGAGCGACCTCGAAGCGCACCTGATCGTTGCCGGCCGCGGTCGAGCCGTGCGCCACGGTCGCGCTACCGAACTCGCGCGCCGCGAGGGCCACGCCGCGCGCCTGGATGCTGCGCTCGGCGCCGACGGAGAGGGGATAGGTGCCACCCCGGCGGACGTTGCCGAAGACCAGGAAGCGCAGCACGCGGTCGAAGTACTCCGCCCGCGCGTCGAGGATCCGATGGTCGATGGCGCCCAGCGCCGCGGCGCGGGCCGCGAGCTCCGCGCGGGCCGCGGCGTCGAAACCGCCGGTGTCGACCGTGACGGTCGCCACCGGACGTCCGGTCGTCTCGGCGAGGTAGGGGATCGCCCAGCTGGTGTCCAGGCCGCCGGAAAATGCCAACACAATAGGCTTCATCGTCACGTTTCTCCGCAGTCTCTGAAGGGTTTAGAGGGACGCGGCCTGGAATCAGGCCGTACGTCGCCGGGCCAGCAGAGGAGCCGGCTCGGGCGCGACGAGCCACAGGCGCAGGCGCTCGATGAAGCGGCGCTGCAGGGCTGCGGTGGCGGTCGCGGCGAAGATCGTGTCGTCACCGGCGACGGTTCCTACCAGCTCCGGAAAGCTCGCATGGTCGAGTGCGATCGCCACCGTCTGCGCGGCGCCGATGGTGGTCGAAATCACCGCGAGATACGGGCCGGCGGGACGGATGTCGCGCACGAAGTGCACCACTTCGGCGAGCGCGTCGCGGGTCTCCGGACCGAGCTCGTCGGCCAGAACGTACCTTCCGCCGGCCTTGCCGACGCCCAGATCCCGCAGGTCCCGCGACACCGACGGTTGCGTCGCCTCGAAGCCGCGCGCCGCGAGCTTCTCGCGCAGCTCCTCCTGGCTCGCGATGCGCGAACGGCGCACCAGGTCCACGATGGCTTGGCGGCGGCGATTTCTCTGTTCGAGGTCGGTCGGCATCTTCTTCACCAGAAGATGCGCATAATCATGCATACCGGCTGGAATGTCAACAGATTTCTTCTGCCCTCCCTGGAAAGTCTGGGGACACATTGCGGCCACTCGGCGGTGAGAGCGAACAACTGCTGCCGAAGCCGCTATGTGTCCCCTGCGGTGACGCGCGGCCTCCTGCGCTGCGCATAGACTGGCGCGAGCCCGACCGAGGAGAGTCATGTCCGAGAACACCGCCGCGATGCCGTCAGCCGCAGCGCTCCACCTGCCGACCGTGATCGCCATTGCGTTGGCGGCTTATGCACTGACGAACGTCGCCCACGAGGGCCTCGGGCACGGTGGCATGTGCGTCGCGCTGGGCGGCGAACCGAAGGTCCTGAACGCGGTCTACTTCGACTGCGGCCGCGGCGACGTCACGGATGCCGGCAGTCGGTGGATCTCGGCCGGCGGGACGCTGACGAATCTGGTTCTCGCCGTCCTCACGGCGCTGCTTCTCCGGGCGCGCCTCGTGCGGGCCGTGACGGGCCGCTTCTTCCTCTGGCTCTTCCTGACCCTGAACCTTCTGCAGGCGTTCGGCTACTGGATGTTCTCCGGCATCGGCGACTGGAACGCGGTCGTCGCGGGTGGACCGCACTATGCACTCTGGCGAATCGCCCTCGCCGTCGTCGGCACCGCCGCCGACATGTTCATCGCGGTGCCGATCGCTCTCTCTGGCCTCACGCCGTTTCTCGGCGCCGCCGGCCCGCAGCGGCTGGCGCGCGCCATCCGCCTCACGGTCGTGCCGTACATCGCGGGTGGAGTGCTCTACGTCGCGGCGGGATTGCTCAATCCCGAGAGCCCCTGGTTGGTGCTGATCTCGGCCGCGGCGGCCTCGTTCGGCGGCGCCTCGGCGCTCGCCTGGATGGCCCAACTGCTGCGCAACCGCGAGCGCTACCCACCCACCGGCGCAGCGGCGCTCGGCATCGCCAGGAGCTGGCCCTGGCTCGTCGCCGGTGCGCTCACGGCGCTCTTCTTCATCGCCGTCCTGGGACCCGGAATCGGTCTCGCTACCGGGCACTGAGGGCCGGGCGCCGGGCGCATTCGCCGGACGCCGCGTCTCAGCGCAGACGCTGGCGGCGGCCGTCCGCTCGCCGGTAGACCCGGATCTCCTCGCTCTTCACCTCGTCCGAGGTCGGTTCGAAGACCACCGTCCACTGCCTTCCCAGCTGCTCGAAGATGGCGCTCCAGGCGCGCTGCCATTCCTCGGGATCGTCGACGACGAAATGGCCGCCACCGGCTTTGCTGATCAACGCGGAGAACCGCTCGCGCTCGGCGGTCGAAGGGGCGGCGATCGTGCTCTCCGAAAGGTGCATCGACTGGACGCTCACCGTCGGCCCCTCGGTGGAGAGTTGGCGTTCCAATCTGGGTGGGTCGGCGGGCGAGCAGGTCCACCTGCCGGCGGCGTCGAGTGTGCAGACGGTGTTCCGGCACTCACTCCGGTCGGGCCTGAGAAGGAAGACCGGAATCGCGAGATCGCGCGCGCGTCGCGCCATCGAAGTCGCGCTCACGATCCCGCCCGCGGTGTCGCAGCCGTCGGAAACAACGATGAGCGCCGCACGCTCCTCGGCGTTCTCGAACAGCTGGAGCGAGCGCGTCAGGGACTCGAAGAGTGCTGTCGGGCGACTGCCGAGGTCCGGTCTCGCGGGCAAAGCCGTGAGCACGCGCAGCGCGGCGCCGCGCCCCTCGGCTAGCAGGTGGGCCTCGTCCGTGAAGCCGACCACGAAGACGCGATCGTCCTTCGAGATCCCCTGATCGACGAGCGCGAGCGCTGCCGCGCGCATGGGTTCGAACGCGGTGTGCATGCTGGCCGAGCGGTCGACTGCAATCCCGACCTCGAGGGGATCGGCGGCACCGCCGACGACCCGCAGGACGCGTTGCGGTTGGCGCTTCCATAGCACCTCGAACTCTTCGGCCCGCGGCGCAGAAGCGCCGGCCGGGAGCATCACCCGCACGAAGCCGGTGCGCACGTCGATCTGCTCGCCGAAGTGCTGCGGTTCAGGGGAGTCCTGACTCAGGGCGCACGCCGCGAGAGCGAGGCCGCAAAAACCGATGGCCCATGCGCTGCCGATCTCCGTGGTTCGGATCGTCATGCCTTCGAATGCCTGCAGGGTCTGTGCCGCACCCCCGAGCCAGAGGTCCGGCTCTGCGAGAACTCCGTCGCGAAGACGCGCCAGGCGCATGGCCCCCCAGGGGCCTCTCGACCGCGGCCGGCGACTCCGGACTACGGGGCGGTGCGCGTGAGGTTGAACTCTAGGAACTTCGTCCAGGTGACGCCGTCGGTCGACATCTCGCCGATCTCGCTCCAGCGGTCGGCGACCGTCCAGTCGACGACGTAGCGGACCTGCCGTCCGGGAGGGGCGGGCGGACTCCAGACGAACTTGCCGTTCTCCCACTGGCCGTGCGCTTCGGCGGCGCGCCCGTCGGCGAGATAGGTCTCGAGGCGATGGCCGCCGGCTGGATCCGTGGAGATCGTGGCGAAGGCATTGTGCACGACTCTGCCGGCGCTGCCGTCGGCGTTCCTGTCATGGTGGAGCCCTTCGATGACCAGCACGAGGCCGTCGAGGCGGGACTCGACCTTCTCCTCGCTCACGGTGCGGTGCGGTTCCCCGGGGCCCATCTGCATCCAGCCCTCGCCGCGCCACTTGCCGACCGCCGGCAGGAACGGCTTCATCGCTTCGCGGAGCTTGGCGGCGTCGGGCGCCGGCGGACGGCCGGGCTGCGCGGCCGCGGCCGCCGGTGCGGGCGCGCTGGCGGGAGCCTGCGCCAGCAGAGGCGTGCCCGAAGCGAGGGCTGCGAGAGTTGCAAATGCAGCAAGACGAGCCGCGCAAAGCGTGGACATGGCATTTCTCCTTGAGTTGGTCAGACTCTATTCGCTGTTCCCGCTGCTGTCTTGAACGAATCGGCCAGTCCTTGTGGGAGGAAGTGGGACGACGGTGGGGGGCACTCCGGCACTCGAGAATCCAGGGTGGGCTCCTATTTGAAGCGTGGTCGCCCACCCTGGATTCTCGAGCGCCCGAGCGCCCCTGCGGAACAGGAGCTTCTCTCCCAGCTGTACTGACGAGGGGTGGCTGGACCGAGGGCTCCCATAGGCGCGGAGCGCGCCTCTTCAGCGCGAGCACCTATGGGAAGCGGGCCAGACAGGACCCCGAGCAGGGAGGCGTTAGGTCGGCTGCAGGTCGCGGTGGGCGATGCGTGCGAACTGGCGGGCGAAAGCGGCACCCAATGCTCCACCGCGCCGGCCATGGGGTCGACCGTGAAGGACCAGATGCTCGCCACGTAAGGCTCGAGCTCCGCTGCCGGCTCGAGCTCGGCATACGTCATCGGGGAATCTGGAGATGCGGAAAGCACGGACACGGAGGGGGAAATGGCTCCTGGGGAGGGACTTGAACCCCCGACCAATCGGTTAACAGCCGATCGCTCTACCACTGAGCTACCCAGGAATGCTGCGGTCCGCACCCGGCGGGCGCGAAAAAGGAATCGTAACGCACGAAGGGGACACGATCAAGATCGAGGCGCCGGACAGGGGACACGATCGAGATCGTGTCCCCAAGCTCCCCTACAGGCCGGTGTCGAGAAACGGCTTAAGCTTGCCGGCGCGCGACGGATGGCGGAGCTTGCGCAGCGCCTTCGACTCGATCTGGCGGATGCGCTCGCGGGTGACGTTGTGGATCCGGCCGACCTCTTCGAGGGTGTGCTCGGTGCCGTCGGCGAGGCCGAAGCGCTTGGCGAGAACCTCTTCTTCGCGCGGCGTCAGGGTCTTCATGACGCGCTGTACCTCTTCGCGGCGCGAGGTCGAGATCACCGAGTCGATCGGCGAGACCGCCGTCTTGTCCTCGATGAAGTCCCCGAGATGCGAATCTTCCTCTTCACCGATCGGCGTTTCGAGGGAGATCGGCTCCTGCGCGATCTTCATGATCTTGCGCACCTTGTAGGCCGGCAGATCCATGCGCTGGCCGATCTCTTCGGCCGAGGGCTCGCGGCCCAGCTCCTGCACCAGCGAACGCGAGGTGCGGGTGAGCTTGTTGATGGTCTCGATCATGTGCACCGGGATGCGGATGGTGCGCGCCTGGTCGGCGATCGCGCGCGTGATCGCCTGGCGGATCCACCAGGTGGCGTAGGTCGAGAACTTGTAGCCGCGGCGGTACTCGAACTTCTCGACCGCCTTCATCAGGCCGATGTTGCCTTCCTGGATGAGATCGAGGAACTGCAGGCCGCGGTTGGTGTACTTCTTGGCGATCGACACCACCAAGCGGAGGTTGGCGACGATGAGCTCTTCCTTGGCGCGCTCGCACATCGCTTCGCCTTCGCGGATCTTCTTGATCGTCGTCGCGACCATGAGGTGGGTCGTGCCGTAGCGCTCCTCGATCTCGATCGTGCGCAGCTTGTACTTCTCGATGCGCCGCTTCTGCAGGTCGCGGAGCTCCTTGTTCGACTCCTTCTCGTAGGCGGTCTTGGCGCGGCGGACGTCCTGCTCGAGCGCCGAGAATTGCCGGTCGAGGTTCTTCAGGTAGTCGACGAGGCGGTTTCGGGTCTGGAGCGAGAAGTCGATCGAGCGGATCTCCTGCGCGATCTTGCCCACCACTCGGTCGACCTCGCGCGCGAACTCCTGGTAGCGCGCTCCGCCCTCCTTGTATTTGGTCTGCTGGCGCTTGAGCTTCTGCACCTCGCGGTCGAGCTTGGCGATCTGATCGAAGATGCGCAGATTCCGCTTGATGCGGTCCGCCGCCTTGGGATCGAGCGGCTCTTCCGGATCGTTCCCGGCGACCAGCTCGCGCAGCACCTTCTTGTCCTTCTGGGCGAGCTCGTTCAGGCGCAGAAGCTCGCGCAGGACCAGCGGGTTCTCGCACAGGGCTTCGTAGATCAGCCACTCGCCCTGCTCGATGCGCTGGGCGATCTCGACCTCGCCCTCGCGGTCGAGGAGGGGGACCGTGCCCATCTCGCGCAGGTACATGCGCACCGGGTCGTTGGTCTTCTCGTGCTCGTCGACCGCGTAGACCTCGTGTTCTTCGCTCTCCTTCTTGTCGAAGTCGATCGGCGCTGCTTCGATCTCCTCGCGGTTGGCGTAGCGCTCCGGCCGGTCGAGAACGAAGATCTTGAGCTCTTCAAACCGGCGATAGATGGCGTCCACTTCCGCCGGGAGTCCGATGACTTCGTCGGGCAGCACTTCGTAGATCTCGTCGTAAAGCAGATAGTGCTTCTGCTTGCCGAGCTCGATCAACTGCTTGACCGACGTGTACTTGTCTTCGATGTGAACGATTTTCAGTCGCGCCACGCGGGGGCCCTCGGAACGCTCTTCAAGAAAACGGCGCCGAGCTCGTCGCTCGCGCTACTCGGCAGAAAAGGGCGCAGCGGAGTACCGCCTCCGCTTGAGCGCCTCCAACTCGTTGAGGATCTCTTCTATCCTGTGCTGGTCACCGGAGATTTCGATCCGCCGCAACTCGCGATTCAGATCGGCACGCTGACGATCGAGCCAGCGCTCCCACAGCCCTTTGAGATGCATTTCGGGAGCGGGCTCGCCAACCGAATCGGCCGATTCTAGCAAAAGCATTGAAGCCCTGTCACTTATGCCGTCTCCGTCGGACAGCCGTCGGCGCAGATCCGCCGTTCCGGGCAACTTCCCCGATTCACGGTAGAGAGCAAGAAACAGGGCATAGATATTCCGCAGCTGCGGATCCTCGAACGCGAGCTCGGGCGGCAGAGCCTCGAGGCTGGGCGCCGGGCGCCGGGCATCGCCGATCCAGAGCAGACAGCGCAGCAGAGCCTCCTCCGCCCCGCGGCCCGGCGACGGCCCGGTAGGCGCAGACAGCGCAGCCGAGGAGGAAAAGGCCTCGGCGAGCGGCTTGGGCCCGACGCCGAGCCGCTGGAGGAGCAGGTGGGCCGGGAGCCCCAGGCGCTCGGCGGCGATGCGACCGTAGCTGTAGCGCAGAACCGTGTCCTTGACCGGCGCGAGGAGCACCATGACCTCCTTGGCGGCCTTCGCCCGCAGGTGCGGGTTGCGGTGGGCGTCGGAGGGCACCAGGCGGTCGAGCTCGAGCAGGATCAGGTCTTCCGCTCCGGCGACCGCCTCGGCGAGCGCACCCTCCCCCCTGGCGAGCCGCAGCGAATCGGGATCCTCACCCTCGGCAAAACGCGCCCGGCGCACCGCGAGGCCCTCGGCGAGGAGGATCGGCAGGGCACGCCGGGCGGCAGCTTCGCCAGCCACATCGCCGTCGTAACCGACGACGACCTCTTCGGCATGGCGTGCCAGGAGCTTGGCCTGTTCCGGGGTGAGTGCGGTGCCCATGCTGGCGACGGCCGCCTCGATTCCGCTGGCGACGGCCGCCAACTGGTCGAAATAGCCTTCGACGAGGAAGACCTTGCCGCTCTCGCGCATCGCCCGCTTGGCGCTGTCGAGCCCGAAGAGGATCGAGCCCTTGTGAAAGCGGTCGGTCTCGGCGGTGTTGACGTACTTCGCCTTGTCGTCGCCCAGCGTCCGGCCGCCGAAGCCGACCAGGCGGCCGGTGCCGTTCTTGATCGGGAAGATCAGCCGGTTGCGGAAGCGGTCGTAAGGCTCGCCTCCCGCCTCCGGACGCGCCACCAGGCCGGCATCGAGGAGGTCGGCCATGGCGATCCGGGGATGGAGCGCCGCCGTGAGGTTCCGCCAGCCGTCGGGGGCGAAACCGAGGCGGTAGCGCGCTCCGATCTCGTCCGGGATCTTGCGCTCCTTGAGGTAGCGCTGGGCGGCCGGGGCCTGGGCGAGCGCCGCGGTGAAGAACTCCGCCGCCGCCTCGAGGACCGCCTCGAGGTCGCGCGGGGTATCGGATTTTCCTCCCGCGCCCGTGCGGCGCGCAGCAGGCGCCGGGATCGGCACCCCGAAACGCCGCGCGAGCGCCTCCATGGCGGCCGGAAAATCGTCCCCGGTGAGCTCCATGTGGAGCTTGATCGCATCGCCGCCCTTGCCGCAGCCGAAGCAGTAGTAGAGCCCCTGGTCGGGGTCGAGCTGGAACGACGGAGTCTTCTCCTTGTGGAACGGACAGAGCGCCTTCCACTTGCGCCCGACGCGCTGGAGCTTGGCGTGCGCCCCGGCGATCTCGAGAATGTCGACCGCTTCGCGCACCGCCTGCACGAACTGGGAGTTGAGCTGAAGGTTGGAGAGCGCCATCGGACCGGAAAACCGGACCTCTCACTCTACGACAGGCGGCCTCTTGCGCGGCCGGTCGTAGCGGCCAGCGCCGGTCGCAGGCGGCCGGGGGTCAGCCGGCGACGCCGAGGCGCGCGGCGAGCTGCTGCGCCGCCTCGAGCGGTCCCGAAGCCTCGATCCCCTTGGCGCGCAGCAGCGGCAGGAGCCGGTGCACCTCGGCACTCGCCTCGGCCTTCCGGCCCACCGCCTCGAGGGCGCCGGCGCGATTGAGCTGCACCGAGAGGTAAAGGACGTGATCCGCGGGCAGCACTGCCTGATGCTCGACGACGGCCAACTCGAACACCGCGAGCGCGGCGGCGGCCTGGCCCTGGCTGAGGAGCGTCGTGCCCAGCATGGAACGCAGCTGCGCGGTGAGATACCGGTCGCGACCCTCGCAGATCGCCAGGCCCTCACGCGCCGCCGCTTCGGCCTCGGCGGGCCGGCCGAGCCCGACGAGAATCCGGCTCAGCTGGCCCAGGGTGGAGGCTGTTTCGGGATGGCGCTCCCCCAGAGCCTTTCGCCGGGTGGCGAGCGCCTTGCGTGCCTCGATCTCGGCCTCGGGCAGCCGCCCGGTCTCGCGCAGCAGCCCGGCGAGATTGTTGTGCGGAAAGGCGACGCGCGGATCGTTCACCGGCAGAAGCGCGTCCAGGGTGGCGGCGCTCGACCGGTAGGCCTTCTCCGCCTCGTCGGGGCGGCCGAGCTCGTTGACCACGACGCCAAAGTCGGAGAGCGCGAGCGCCGTCCGCACGTCCTGTTCGCCGAGCACGGCGCGATAGGTCGCCAGTCGGCGCTCGACGACCGGCAACACCCCGCGCGGCCCCTCGGCGCCGAACAGGAGCTCCATCAGGGGCTCGCGGGCGTCGGCGGCGGTCAGACTCTGGGGTCCCTCCTCGCGGTCGAGGACGGAGATCGCGTGCTCCAGGCGTTCGCGGGCCGGTTCGAAGTCGCCCTGGTTCGCGAGCACCCAGCCGAGCGTCCACTCGCTGCGCGCCGTCTGCACCGACTCGTCACCGAACAGCCGGCGATGTTCGGCCAGCGCACGCGCGGCGAGGCTCTTGGCCGGCTCGAGCTCGCCGAGCTTGCGGTAGAGCCCGGCCAGAAGCTCGAGCAACTCGGCGTGGAGCTCCGGCTCGGTCGTGAGCTCGGCGTCGATCCGCCGCGCGCCTTCGTCGAGCAGCGTCCGCGCCTCGACGGTCTCGCCGCGCGCGCGCGCCGGATCGGCGGCCTCGAAGATCGACACCAGAAAGGCGCGCACCTGCTCGGCCCGCGACGCCTGGGCCTGCGCCACCTTCGCTGCCTTCTCGGCGCGCTGCGCCTGCCAGAGCGCGATCGACAGACCGGCGACGAGCGCCGCGACAACGACTGCCGCTGCCGCGACCGCCAGCCGATGCCGGGTGACGAACTTCCTCGCCCGATAGAGGCCGCTGTCGGGCCGCGCCCGCACCGGCCGGCCGTCGAGGTAGCGGCGCAGATCGTCGGCGAAGGCGGAGATCGAGCCGTAGCGGCGCTCCGGATCGTGCGCCAGCGCCTTTACTACGATCGTGTCGAGATCGCCGGCCAGGGCGCGTGCTGCGCGACCGTCGCCGGCCTCGGCGACCACCCGGCTCGGGCGGGTGAGCGTCTCGCGCTCGACCTCCTGCGCCAGCCCGTGGTGCGAAGTCGTCGAACGCACGTGCGGCAGCCGTCCGGCTAGCAACTCGTAGAGCACGACGCCCAGCGAGTAGACGTCGGTCGAGGTCGTCGCCGGCCGGCCGAGGATCTGCTCCGGCGCGGCGTAGGCCGGCGTCAGCGCGCGATCTTCGAGGCGCGTCGAGTCGCCGGCCTCGTTGTCCGAGGCGAGGATCTTGGCGATCCCGAAGTCGAGCAGCTTCACGGTTCCCGCGGCGTCGACGAGCAGGTTCGAAGGCTTGAGGTCGCGGTGCACGACGAGGTTGCGATGCGCGAGGTCGACCGCTTCGGCGACGGCGATCACCAGGCGCACCCGCGTGGCGAGATCGGCGCGCCGCGTCCGGCACCAGTCGACGATCGGTTCGCCGTCGACTTTTTCGAGGACCAGATAGGGCCTGCCGTCCGGAGCCAGTCCGCCGTCGAGGAGCCGGGCGATGTTCGGGTGTTCGAGCCGCGCCAGGATCTGGCGCTCGCGCAGGAACCGCCGCAGCACCTCTTCGGAGTCCATGCCGCGCTTGAGCAGCTTCAGGGCGACGATGTGCTCGAACTGGCCGTCGGCGCGCTCGGCCTCCCAGACCTCGCCCATGCCGCCGCGACCGAGGAGTCCACGCAGCCGGTAGGGGCCGATGCGATCGCCCGTCGCGGCGCCACCGCGGGACTCCGCGGAAGCGAGAGCCTCGCCCACGAGTTGCGGATCGAGCGCCGCAGCGCCGCCGGCGAGGAACTCCTCGCCCGCCGCGGCGTCCGCCGCCAGCAGCTCCGACACCGCAGCGGCGAGGTTCGGATCGCTCGCCGCGAGCGCGGCGAGCGCCACGGCGCGCGGCTCGGCGTCAAGCTCCGCAATCTCCTCGAAGCGGGCTCGAGCCGTGGCGAATCGAAGGGGGTCCGGGCGTTTCATCTCGGGGTCGCCGGGAGGTCGGCGAGCGGCGTCGAACGATCGAGCTCGCGCTCCAGATCGCGCAGCCGGGGACTTCCCGGCAGAAGCGCTGCGCGGTAAAGGGAGAGGGCTGCTGCCGCCGCCGTTCGCGCCTCGGCGCCCCGCCCGCTGCGCTCCGCGACCGCCGCGACCGCGCGCCAGGCCGCGGCTTCGGCGAGCTTGCGATACTCGCGCCCGGGCTCGCGGGTGGCGATCTCCACTGCCTTCGCCGCCGCCTCGCCGGCGGCGGGGAGCCTCCCCAACTCCAGGCCGAGAGCGCTGCGCAGGATCTCGAGGCGTGTGCGACGCCCAGCCGTGGCTGCGGCTCCGGTCCACGGCGTCGGGATCGCCGCCAGACGTTCGCCGGCCTCGCCGAGATCGCCGCGAGCGACGGCGATCTCGACCCCGAGAAGGTCCGCCTCCACCAGCCAGGGGCTCTTTTCGCCATGACTCGCGAGCAACAAGGGTCCGGCCCGGGTGAGCGCCGCTTGCGCCTGATCTGCCCGGCCGGCAGCGAGAAGCGCCCGGGCATGGACCCAGGCGACGATTCCGCCGCGGTCTTTGACCAGACGTTCGTCGGCCTCGATTTCGCGATCGAGCGCCTCGGCCGCGCTCAAAGCCGAGGCGATGTCGCCCGCATTCAACCGCGCCAGGGCGAGCCAGGAGGCCGTCGCCACCGCCGACCAGTGGAGCGGTCCCAGCCGGGAAAGCCGATCGGCCAGCGCCCGCTCGAGGTGCGGCAGCGCTTCTGCCGGACGGTCGGTGGCGTCGAGCAGGCGGCCCAGGTCGTTCTCGGCCTCGTAGGTCAGCCGATGCTCCTTGCCGGCGAACTCCTCGAAGACCGCCATCGCCCGGCGGATACTCTCCTCGGCGCCGGCGAAGTCCTGGGTTGCCATCTGGACCCGCGACAGTTGCTGATAGCCGCCGGCGGCCACCGTGCGGGCGATGCCGGGGGCGGCGTCGGCCACCGCGATGCCGGCGCGAAAAGCGTTCTTCGCCTCCTCGGGCTCGGACCGCGATTCGCGCACGCGACCCAGACCGTAGTGCGCATTGGCCAACTGGTGCGAGGGCCCGTGGGGCTCGAGCACCGCGATCGCGGACTCGAAGAGCTCTGCGGCCCGGGCGTCGCCGGCGCCAAGTGCGGCCCAGAAGTGCTGGCCCAGGTTGTAGAGCGTCCAGCCGCGCAGCACCGAGCTCGTGTCGCCGACGCCGTCGAGGATGGCGAGCGCGCGCTCGAAGTCGATCCGCGCTTTGTCCGCTCCGCCGATGAGGTTCGCCGAGATGCCGCGGTTCACCAGCACCTCGGCGAGACGCGCGTCGGGCGCCCGTGTCTCGAGCTCGCTCGCGAGTGCGCTCCACAGGCGCACGGCGTCCTCGTGCAGGCCGAGGTCGGCGTGGAGATCGGCGATCGTATTCTCGAGCTCGGCGTGAACTTCGCGCTGCGCCGCGGTCGCCGGCGCGGCTTTCTCGAGCTCCTCCGCCGCGAGCTTCAGCAGCTCCTCGGCGGTCGTCGCGCGCGCCTTGGCGCCGTCGGGATTGCGCACCCGGTTGACCTCGAAGAGTCCGAAGACGAACTTCTGGATCGCGGTGGCCTTTGCCGCTTCGAGCCGGGCGATCCGCGCCTGCCAGAGCGAGACGGCGATGCCGCCGATCAAGGCGAGCAGCACCAGGGCTGCGGCGCTCACCACCACGCGATGCCGCCCGACGAATTTCCCGACGCGGTAGCCGAGGCGGTCGGGCCGGGCCAGGACCGGACGCCCGTCGAGATGGCGCTGGAGATCGTCGGCGAGAGCGGCGGCACCGCCGTAGCGCCGTTCGGGCTCGCGGGCGAGCGCCTTGAGCACGATCGTGTCCAGGTCGCCCACGAGCTGGCGGGCGTCGCCGCTCGCCGCCGCGAGGCGGCTCGGGCGCACCAGCGTCTCGCGCTCGACCTCTTCGGCGAGGGCGGCGGCGGAACCGGTGTCGCGGCGATGCGGCAGCCGGCCGGCGAGCAGCTCATAGAGCACCACCCCGAGGGCGTAGACGTCGGTCGCGGTGGTCACCGGCTGGCCGAGAATCTGCTCCGGTGCGGCGTACGCCGGAGTGAGGACGCGCTCTTCCATGCGCGTGCGGTCGGCCTCCAACTCGATCTCGTCGGTGAGGAGCTTGGCGATGCCGAAATCGAGCAGCTTCACCCGTCCCTCGCCATCGACGAGGATGTTGGATGGCTTGAGATCGCGGTGCACGATGAGACTGCGGTGTGCGGCGTCGACCGCTTCGCAGACCGCGATCATGAGCCGCACTCGCGCGGCGATCGGACTTTCGCGGCGCCGGCACCACTGATGGATCGGCTCCCCTTCGACGCGCTCGAGCACGAGGTAGGGCCGGCCGTCAGCGGCGACCCCGCCGTCGAGCAGCCGCGCGATGTTCGGATGCTCGAGCCGCGCCAGGATCTGACGTTCACGCAGGAAGCGCGTCAGGACCGCCGCAGAGTCCATGCCGCGTTTGAGGAGCTTGAGCGCCACCACCTGCTCGAACTGCCCGTCGGCGCGCTCCGCCTCCCAGACCTCTCCCATGCCGCCACGCCCGAGCAGCGCCCGCAGCCGGTAGGGACCGACGATCGTGCCTTCGACGTGGCCTTCCTGCCCGTTCGCCGCTGCCGTGCCCAGCGCCTCCTGCATCAGGGATGGAGCGAAGCCGGCCACCGCATCGCCCAGGAAGCTCTCTCCGGCCGCCGAGTCGGCGGCGAGGAGGTTCTCCACCGCCAGGGCGAGCTCGGGATCGATCGCGCGGAGCTCTACGAGTCGCCTTTGACGAACGGACTCTTCGAGGTCGGCGAGCACCTCGAAGTGCCGGCGCGCGGCAGAAAAACGCGCCGGGTCCGGGCGCTTCACGTCGAGATGCCCTGTGCCGCGAGATCCTGGAAGAGAAAAGCGCGGGCGGTCCGCCAGCGGCGCTTCACGGTGCGGTCGGAAACGTCCAGGAGCCCGGCGATCTCCTCGATCGACAGGCCGCCGAAGAAGCGCCATTCGACGAGCTGGGCGAGGTCGGGGTCGGCAGTCTCGAGGCGCGAGAGGGCTTCGTCCACTGCCAGGAGGTCGGCGCCGCGCTCGGGGGAAGCGATCTGCTGCTCGTCGAACTCCACCGCGACCCGCGACCCGCCGCGCTTCACCCGGCCGCGCCGGCGCGCGTGGTCGATCACCACGCTGCGCATGGCGCGCGCCGCCAGGGCGTAGAAGTGACGACGGTTTTCCACCGACCAGGAGGCTTGCTTCGAGAACTTGAGATAGGCCTCGTGCACCAGTGCCGTGGTGCTCAGCGTGTCGGCCGACGAGGCGCCACGCAACTGGCGGCGAGCGATGGTGCGCAGCTCCGTGTAGACCGCCTCGAACAGGCGGTCGAACGCGCCGCGGTCCCCATTCTCGACGGCGACCAGCAACGCCGTGATCTCGGTTCCGCCCGCTTCGGGCTCGGAGGGCATCTGCTGCAATTGTAATCCCTAGTCGCGCAGCGTCACGACGGTGGCTCCGTTGCCGCCCTCGTTGGGCGCCCCGGGGCGGGAGGCGACGACCGCCGGATGCTTGCGCAGCCTCTCGCGCAAGGCGTCGCGCAGACGGCCGGAGCCGTGACCGTGCACGATCCGCACTTCGGCTCGGCCCGAGAGCAGCGCCTGGTCAAGGAAGGCGTCCATCTCTTCGAGCGCGGGTTCCACGCGCTGCCCGATCAGGTGCAGCTCCTGCGGCGACGGGGCGCGATCGACGTCACCTCCGGCGACCATGCGGGCGCTGCGGGCGCCGGGAGCGCCGCGACCGGTGCCGGCTGCGGCCGGAGCGGCCGGCGATCGCTGCAACGACTCGACGATGAGGTCGCCCGCCGCAAGACGCAGACGCTTGCCGTTCGACAGCACTTCGACTTTGTCGCCGGAGAGTTTCTCGACCACACCCCGCCAACCGAGTGTGCTGTGGCGTACCTGGGCACCCACGACGAGCGGCAGGTCGAGCGACTCCCCTTCGTCGAAGTCGACCGTCGGGGCCTCCGCGAACAGACGAGCCGCCGCCTGCTGGGCGACGCTCTTCTTGCGGCCGGCTTCGAGCTCGACCCGGATGCGGTCGGCCGCGCCGGAGAGCTCGCGCGTCACCCGTTCGCGGAACTCGGCGAGCTCACGCTTGACGCGGGCACCGAGGGTGCGCCTTTCGGCTTCGAGCGCGGCGCGCTCGCGTTCGAGCCGCTCCGCCGCGAGCTCGGTCCCGGCGCGCGCGGCACGCGTCGCTTCGGCTTCGAGGGCGAGCCTCTCGCGGGTCGCTTCGAGCTCGGCGAGGAGACGGCGGAGGTCGCGGTGCTCGTCGCCCAGGAGTGTCTCGGCGCGCGCAATCCACTCCGCCGGAAGGTCCATGCGCCGGGCCAGGGCGAGCGCTTCGCTGCCGCCCGGCGAGCCCGGCAGGAGACGGAAGGTCGGCCGCCCGGTCGACGGCTCGAACTCCATCGCCGCGCAGGCGGCGCCGGGAAGCTCGAGCGCCGCCGCCGCCAGTCCGGTCAGATGGGTCGTGATGAGCGCCAGGCCGCCGCGCTCGACGAGCGTCTCGAGGAGCGCCACCGCGAGCGCCGTGCCCTCTTCGGGATCGGTGCCGGAGCCAAGCTCGTCGAGCAGCGCGAGACTCTGCGGACCCGCCGCGCGGTAGGCCTCCGCCAGACGCGCCAGGCGGCCGGAGAAGGTCGAGCGGTCGGCGAGCAGGTCCTGCTCGTCGCCCACCGTCGCCACCAGGCTGGTGAAGTGCGGCATCTCGCTCGTGGCCGCAGCTGGAATCGGTAAACCGGCCTGGGCCGCGAGCGCCAGCAGCCCGAGCGTCTTCAGGGCCACGGTCTTGCCGCCGGCGTTGGGGCCGGTGATCACCAGCGCGCGCCGCTCGGGAGTGAGCTCGACATCCAAGGGCTCGACCGTGCCCTCGTGACCGCGCGCACCGAGAACGCGCTCGCGGCGGCGGGCGAGCCGCGGATCGAGCAGCGGGTGGCGCGCGCCGACCAGTCGCATGCAGCCTGGCGGCGCCAGCACCGGGAGGTGGGCGTCGATCTCGCGCGCCAGGCGGCGCGAGGCTTCGAGCGCGTCGAGATCGCCGATGAGTCCGGCCATCTGGCGCACCAGCGGAATTTCGGCCGCGAGATCGCGCAGCAGTTCGTAGAGCAGCCGCTGGCGTTCGCCCTCGAGCTCGTCGACGGCGCCCTGCAGCGTGTTGTTCTCTTCGACGACCTCGAGCGGCTCGAAATAGAGGCTCTTGCCGGTCGCCGACCGCCCGTGCACGAGCCCGGCGAGCTTGCCGCGGTTGCCGGCCTGCACCATGAGCATCAGGCGCCCGCCGCGCATCGGGATCGTCTCCTCGCCGATCAGCTCGCGGTGCGCGCCGCCGATCGCTTCGAGCCTGCCGTAGAGCCGCTCGCGCGCCCCCTGAACCTGCCGCCGCAGGGCGGCGAGCTTCGGACTGGCGTCGTCGCGCACCTCGCCTTTGCGATCGAGAATGCGGCCGATCTTGCGCACCAGCGGCTGCGGGTCGGCGAGATCCGCGACCATGCGCGCGAGCTCAGCGCAAGGCGGATCGGCGCGGGCGATCCTCGCCGCCGCCTCGCCGCCCGCGGCGAGCAGGCCCGCGAGACGCACGATCTCGCCGCCGGCGAGCGGCGGATCGCCGCTCGCGAGGCGCTCGACGAGCTCCGCCAGGCCCTCTCCGAGGCCCGGCACCAGCGGCGCCTCGAGGGTGAACCGGGCGACCTCCTCGTAACGCGCGCGGCGGCGCAGAAGCTCGCCGGCGTCCGCTGCCGGAGCGAGCCCGGAGAGAACGTCGGCTCCGATGTCGGTACGCGCCTCGGAGGCGAAGAGCGCGAGCAGACTGTCGAACTCGAGCGCGACAAGCGTCGCCGGCGCTGCGACGGCGGACGGAGCGGAATCGATGGGGGGGAACGAGATCTTCATCGCCGAAAAAACAGAAGCGGGGTCCGGGTTTCCCCGGCCCCGCTCGGTCGAGCGCTAACGTGTTGCATCTGCTGGCGACCGGCCCCGGAGGGCCTAGAGGCCCATCCGGCGTTCTTCCTGCACTTTGCGCAGCATCTTCTTCTTCGCCTGGATGGCCTTGCGCTTGCGCTTCACCGAGGGCTTCTCGAAATGCTGACGCTTCTTCAGCTCGGTCAATACACCGGCCTTCTCGCACTTGCGCTTGAAACGTCGCAGCGCGTTCTCGAAACTCTCTTCTTCCCGTACGTGCACGATCGGCACTGCTCGCTCACCTCGCTTTGGCTGCCAACATCACGGCCTAAGGACCGCAGGCAGAAGGACTTGTGATTCTAGACCCGGGCGACGTCGCGGTCAAGAACCCGGCGCGAGGCCAAACCCTAAACCCTTTCCGAAGTTCACTTTGCGGAGAGTATGCGGCTTGACGCGGGGGGCTTCTGTCTCGATAATGTGAGGTTTCGAGCGGTTCTGTCTCTTGAACGAGAGGTTGGAGGACTTCGCAATGGCCCTTCCTGAACATCTGGCGGAACTCGAGCGCAAGGTTTCCGAGCGCTTGAGCGAGGCCCTCGCGAAAACCCGCCAGGAGATGCGCCGGGCAGTCGAGACCGAGGCGCGGCGGGCGAACTCCGCCATGCTGGCGGAGTTGGACGCGATCACCCCGCCCGCAGCGCCAGGACTGCTCGCCCAGGAGGAGTTGGCGGAAGTGGCGCGCGTGGCGGGTGGCGAATCGCGCAGCGCCTTGGCGCGCGAGTTGCGCGACGCCTTCGTCGAGTTCGACCGCGCCCGCACGCAGGCGAGCGTCCTCGAGGCGCTCCTCGCGAGTGTGCGCTCGTTCGGCGACCATGCCGCAATCTGGCTGATGCGGCCGACCGAGCTCCTTGGCTGGGCGAGTCGGGGCTTTGCTGGCGACCCGATTGCCGGCCGTACCCTGCCGCATGACGCTTCGCCGGCGCTCGCCCGCCTCGCGACGGGCACGGGCTGCGTGCCCCTGAGCGTCGCGGAGGCAGCACAGATCTCGCACGCGCTCGAGGTCGCGGCGCCGGCGCGCGCGCTCTTCATTCCGCTGGTTCTGCGCGATCGGATCGCGGCAGCGCTCTATCTCGACGCGGCGGTTGGCGGAGAGTTCGAGGTCGAGGCGTTGCAGATGCTGACCCTCGTCGCGGCACAACGGCTCGAGCTCCAGGCGCTGGCGACGCGCACCTACACTCCGACGCTCTTTCTCGACGGCGAGGCTCCGGCAAGCGAACGCGGTCTTGCACTGTGGGACCCCCTGACCCCCGCCACCTTTGCCGGCCCCGCGAGCGCAGAACCGGGTGCGACACCGCAAGCACCGGCCGCAAGCGGCATGGCGGCGGTGGCGGCGGTGGCTCTGGCGGCTCCCATGCCCGCGGCGGAAAGCGCCTGGACGACGAGCCTCGAAGCGAGCTCCCCCGCCGTCCTCGGCGGCGTGGGCGGCGGCATCGAGCCTTTCGAAGAGAACCCGGCAGAGGAAGAGCCGGCCACTCTCGTCCAGGCCATGCCGATGGTCACCTCGAGCGCCGGCCTCGAGACGCCCCCGAGCTTGCCGGACGCCTCCGCGGCAGAGATCTCGTGGCAGATGGAGGCGGCGGACGAAAGTGCCGCGCTCGGATCGGCCGGCCCCGCCGCGTCGCCGACCGCGGAGATCCCGTTCGCCTCGCCGGTGCCTTCACCTGACCCCCAGCCGCCGACAAGCTTTGATTTCTCGGCGGCTTCCGCGGCCTCCGCGGCTTCAGAATGGCGCGAAGTGGAGGAGGCGACAGCGCCCCACGCGACCTACTCGCCCGCCGCGACGCAGCGCTTCGCCGTGCCCGCCATCACCCACGAGATTCCGCAGCCGGAGATTCCGCCGACGCCGGATTTCGCTGCAACCCCCATCAGCACCGCCAGTACGGTCGCCTTCGCAGCTCCCGCCGCATCGCCGGCCGAGCCTGTGGCGGCCGATCTGGCGGACGACGCGACGGTGAGGATCCAGCGCGCGGATCTGCAAACGCCGCCCGTCGCAACGGCTCCGATACCTCCGCTGCCTCCGACGCCTCCAGTGGCTCCAGTGGCTCCAGTTGCCCCGGCGATCACCCCTCTGGCCATGCCAGCCGTGCCGTCAATGCCGGATGACGAACCGACGGTTTCGCGCAGCGCCCGCACCACCGAAGTGGCTCCCCCGGCCGACCTGCAGGGTCCGGGTTGGGCCTTCTCGAGCTCGCGCTCGCCCCGCAGCAGCGGTGACAACGCGCTGCACGAGGAGGCGCGGCGGCTCGCCAGGCTCCTGGTCTCGGAGATCAAGCTCTACAACGAGGATCAGGTGGAAGAGGGTCGGCACAATCGCGACATCTACCATCGGTTGAAAGACGACATCGACCGCTCGCGCCAGATCTACGAAGAGCGTGTGCACGAGAGCGTCCGCGGGACGACCGACTATTTCCAGCAGGAGTTGATTCGCAGTCTCGCGGCCGGCGATCCTCGCGCCCTGGGAATCTGAGGACGCCTTGCCGGTGAAGTGGCTCCGCCGCATCGTCCTCACACTGACGCTCTTTTCGGCGCTGCTCGCCGCGACTCCGTTCATCCCCTCCCCGCCGGCAGAGGCCGCGGCAACCGACCTCGAGCCGGGCGCGCCGTTCTCCCCCGGGCAAGCGCTGGCGGCCGACTATGCCGCCGCCGCGCGCGCCGCGCGCACCAGCGGCTATCCGGCCGCCGCCCAGGCACTCGCGCCGAGACTCGCCGCCGCCGAGCCCGAGTCGAGTCGCGCCCGTGTCGTCCTCGGCCTGCTGGCCTGGGAAAAAGGCCGCGACGACGACGCGCAGCGTCTGCTCGCGCCAGGCCCCGGGCCGCGGGCGCTCGAAGATCTCCGCCTCTTCGTCCTCGCCGAAGGCAGTGCCGCCCGCGGCGCCACTGCGCAGGCGAGAGTGGCGCTCGAAGCGCTGCTTCGCACCACCCCGACGTCAACCCTGCGAAGGGCGAGCCTTCTCAAGCTGGCGGAGCTCGCCTTCCAGGAAGCCCAGGCTGCCGACGCTTTGGCTTTCATCGCCCAGGGTCGCGACGAACCTCTCTCGACGAGCGAGCGCGAAAGGTTCGACACTCTCGCCTGGACCATCGGACGAGCGACCGGTGACGAGACGGTTCAACGCGAAGCCGCCCGGCGTCTCCTGGTCAGCTCGCCGCTCGCCGCCGCCCGGCTCGACGTCGCCGGCGTCCTGGCCACTCGCCCGCAGGGGAACTGGCGAGAGCTCCTCTCCGCGGAGGATCTGCTGGCGCGCGCCGCCGCGTTGTTGCAGGTCGAGGTGCCGTTGGGGGCGCTCATCACCCTCGACGCCGTCGCGCAACCGGTGCGGAGCTTCGAGTGGAGCCTGCTGCAGGCGCGCGCGCTGACCGCCGCGCAGCGCGGCAACGAAGCCCTTGCAGAGCTTGCCGTGGCGGGCACGGCGACTGGAGCCGCGGTGGCCGGCAGCAGCGCTGGCGCGCGCACCTTGAGCGGCGACCAGCGGGCGAGTGTCGAGCTCGAACGTGCGCACGCCACCGCGGACGCCGCCGCAGTGCGCCGCGGACGGCCGGCGCTGCCGGCCGCCGAGCGCGACCAGTTGCGCAAGGAGGGACTCTCCGCCCTCCAGCGCGCGGCCGAGCTCGCGACCTCCCTCGAGCTCAAGGGGTTGGCCCTGCGCGAGCTCTATATCGAGCTCGAGGCCGCGGGCGAGATCGACGCCGCCATCTCGCTGCTGCACGAGTTGGCAAAGGTTGCGCCGCGCGATGCGCTCGGAGCGCGGTCGCTCTGGGAGCGCGGCTGGCGTGAGTACCAGGCTGGCAACTGGAGCGGCGCCATCGGCTATTGGAGCGAGTTGCGCGATCTCTATCCGGCGGTCTCGTATGCCCGCAGCGCCCAATACTGGTCGGGGCGCGCTTTCGAGAAGCTCGGCGATCGCGAGCGCTCCGTGGCGGTCTTCGCCGAGCTCACGCGCGCCGACACCGCCGATTTCTACTCCCGGCAGGCGGCGCTTCGGCTTTCGGGCGCAGCGCCCACCGCAGCTCCCGAGCGCGACGCGCAGCGCGAGGAGTGGCCGGAGGACCGGCAGATCGAACGGGCGCGCTGGCTCTCCGACCTCGCGCTCGACAAGCTCGCCACCGACGAGCTCGATCGTGTCGCCGCCGCGGCGGATGAGCGTGCCGTGGCCGCGCTTCGGGGCCTCATCCTGGCGCGCTCCGGCGCGCGCCGCGAGAGCCTCCGCGAACTGCGCCAGGCCTTCCCGCAACTCGCGACGGCCCATCAGGAAACCGTCCCGCGCGCCGCGCTCGAGCTCTACTATCCCCGTCCCTTCGCCGGAGAGGTGGCGCGATTCGCGGGCGAGAAGTCGCTGCCTTCGTCGCTGGTCTTCGGCATCGTTCATCAGGAGAGTGGATTCGACCCGGCGGCAAAGAGCCGCTCCGGGGCTCGAGGCTTGATGCAGATCATGCCGGCGACCGGCAAGGAGGTCGCGCGCCGGCTCGGAATGAGCTTCACCACGCAGCGCCTTTTCGAGCCCGAATTCAGTCTGCGCCTCGGTACGACATACTTCCGCCAGATGCTGGGGATCTTCGACAACCGGGTGGAGCTCGCTTTGGCGGGCTACAACGGCGGACCGGGCCGGATCCAGCGCCTGTGGCGCGAGCCGCAGACGCTGGGCGAGCTCGATCGTTTCCTCGAAGGGCTCTCGATCGTCGAATCGCGCAACTACGTGAAACGAATCCTTGTCTTGGCAGAAAGTTACCGGAGCCTGTATTCCGATCTCAGCTGACCCGGGAAAGCCCCATCGTGGGGCTTCGCTATACTGGCTTCGCCGCCTGTCGGGCGGAGTTCGTCCCGGGTCCATAGCTCAGCGGTTAGAGCAACCGGCTCATAACCGGCAGGTCTCTGGTTCGAATCCAGGTGGACCCACTGCATAAACCATGACCGACAAGATCTCGAAACTCGTCCAACTCAGCCTCTCCATGCAGTCTTTGGCGGCGGCCAGCGCACTTCTAGCGGGAGTTCCCGACAGCATGCGCGCGCTGCACGAAGAGTTCACTGCCGCCAAGGCGGAGCTCGACACTCTCGACGCGAACGCGACCCAGGCCGCGCTCGACCGACGTCAGGCCGAGGCCGCCATCACCGACGCCCAGGAGAAACTCAAGCACTTCCAGCAACAGGTCTCCAAGGTCCGGAATCAGCGCGAATACGGCGCACTCCTCACCGAGATCGACACCGTGAAGCAGCAGACCAGGCTCCTCGAGGATGCCGCCCTCACAGCCTTGTCGCGCGCCGAGGAGATCGCCCAGGAGCTCGCGGAACGCCGCGCCCAGTTCGCCGATCTCGACGCGCGTTACCAGGTCGAGCTGGTGAACTGGGAGGCCGAGAAGCCGGTGGTCGCCAAGCGCGCCGCCGCCCTCAAGGCCGAGGTCGAGGCGCTCGAAGTCGGCTTGCCGCGGCCGATTCTCGGCCACCTGCGTCGGATCTTCGAACGCTACAAGGGTGACACGGTGGCGGTCGTGCGCAAGGTCGAACGTCCCGGATCGCAGGCGATCTGGCACTGCTCGAGCTGCAACTACCAGGTTCGCCCGCAGGTGTCGGTGGAGATCCGCACCCGCGGGACGATCGTCCAGTGCGAAGGCTGCAAACGGTTTCTGCGCGTCGAAGACCACGCCTGAACCCGGGGAACGTCGCGCACGAGGGCTCCGCCTTGGACGTCGCCTCTCCAGCCTTCCGATACTCCGAGATCGAGCGCCGGATCCAGTCCGCCTGCGACCGCGCCGGCCGTGAGCGCACGGCTGTCCGGCTGGTCGGCGCGAGCAAACAGCAGCCGCTCGTGGCCCTCTCCGCCGCCTACGACTGCGGTCTGCGCTGTTTCGGTGAGAATCGCGTGCAAGAGGCCGTCACCAAGGCGCCGCTCCTTCCCGCCGACATCGAGTGGCACCTGCTGGGCCCTCTGCAGTCGAACAAAGTCCGCAAGGCCGTGGCGCTCTTCCGCGTGGTGCATGCGGTCGATCGTCTCGCGATCGCCTTCGAGCTCGATGAGGAAGCCGCCCGGCAGGGCCGCCGAATCGCCGGACTCATCGAGGTGAACCTCGGCGCGGAGGCGTCCAAACACGGCTTCGCCGCCGCCGAGCTGGCTTCGACCCTGGCGCCCCTCGCTGCCCTCGTCCACCTCGAGATCCGCGGTCTGATGGCCATTCCGCCGCTGTCTGCTTCGGTCGAGGATTCGCGGCCGCACTTTCGTCGCCTCGCCGGCCTGCGCGACGAGCTGCGGCGGCGCCCTGAATGGCAGGCGCGTGGTTTCGCCGGCGAGCTTTCGATGGGCATGAGCGACGACTTCGAAGTTGCCATCGAGGAGGGCGCCACCCAGATTCGCGTCGGCAGCGCGCTCTTCGGCGAGCGCGCAGGCTAGGAGAGCGGTCGTGTTACCCTCTGCCGTCCGGTGGCGAGTCGACCCCGGCGCCAGGAAACGGAGACCCGGAATCGATGAACTTCGTGCAAGGCTTCGGCTTCAGTCTCCTGCAGCTGCTCTTCGGCGTGATGGATCTCTACACCTGGATCCTGATCATCCGGGCGCTCCTCTCCTGGGTCTCGCCCGATCCCCGGAACCCGCTCGTTCAGATCCTCGTCCGCCTGACCGAGCCTGTTCAGAGACCCTTGCGCAAGCTCGCGCCACCGCACAAGCTCGGCGGGCTCGATCTTTCGCCGATGCTCGCCATCCTGCTCATCCAGTTCGTCAAGAACGGACTCGTCTACTCGCTCGGCGGGCAACCGCGAATTCTTTGAGGAGGCTCTCATGCCGATGCAGCCGCTCGATATCCAGAAGACCCGCTTCGCTCACAAGATGCGCGGCTACGATCCGGTCGAGGTGGAAAACTTCCTCGCCCTGGTCGCCGAGGACTTGACCCAGCGACTCGGAGAGATCGAGCGCCTCGAGCGTGACAATCGCTCGTTGCGCGAGCGCGTCGCGAACTCCGAAGAGCGTGAGCGCCAGCTGCACGACGCCATCCTGCGCGGCAAGAAGGTCTCCGACGAGATGATCCACACCTCGCAGCGCGAGGCTCAGCTGCTGGTGCGCGAGGCGGAGATGACGGCGGAGCGGATGGTCGGCCAGGCCTCGGAGCGCGCCGCCGAGGTGGAGAACCGCATCGCCGAGCTGCGGATGCGGCGCAAGGAGCTGCAACTCAAGTTCAAGGGCACGCTCGAGCTCTTCGGCCAGATCCTCGAGGCCGAGATGGAGGACGAGCGCACCGCCGCCACCGTCCACACGATGGCCCGCCGGACGAGAACCGGCGCGTGATCCCTCCGCTCGCTCCGTTCGCTCCGATCGCCACCCCGACCCGACGGGCGATCGGTCCCGAGAACTGCAACCTGGTGATCGCGCAGATACTCGAAGAGGGAGACCGCTCCGATCTCGCCTGGCTCGCGGCGACGGTCGGCCGGGAGGGGATCGCCGCCTTCGTGCGCGAACGCGGCGGACGCAAGCTCTCGGCCCGCAACCGCCGCTTCTGGAGCCGCGCGCTCCGGCTGGCGGAGCCGGAGCACCACCCGCTCGCGGAGCAGCTCTGGCCGCTCGCCTGACCCTCTCGCACCTCGAGGCCCTCGCCCCCGGGAGCCGCGCGCTGCTGCCGCGGCTCGCGGAGCGGGCCTGGAGCGCGGATTTCTATCTCGCCGGAGGGGCGGCGCTGGCGCTCTATCTCGGGCACCGGACGGTCGCCGGTCTCGACCTCATGTCGCTCGCCAATCGGCTCACGCCCCAGGATCGGCGCGACCTGCTGGCGGATCTCCTGGAGATGGCTCCCGAAGCCCGGGTCGACACCGCCCGCGACGGCTACCTCGCCCTCGTCCTGCCGGGGGCGCTCGCGCTGCGCTTCTACTACTACCCCTATCCCCTGGTCGAGCCGTTCGCCGGCGCGGCTCTCGCGGTCGCCTCGCCGCTCGACCTCGGCCTGATGAAGCTCGGAGCCATCATCAGCCGTGGGAGCAAACGCGACTTCGTCGACCTCTTCGCGCTCTGTCGCGAGCTGCCGCTCGCCCGCCTCCTCGCGCGTGCGCAGGAAAAATTCGGACACGTCGGAGATTTCACCTTGCAGGCGATGAAGGGGCTCGCCGACACCGGTGCTGCCGCCGGCGAGCCGATGCCGGAGCTGGCTCTCGATCTCGACTGGGCCGAGGTCGAGAGCTGGATCTCGGCCGAGGTCGAAGCGGCCGGACGGGAGCTGCTGCGCGTGCCATGACCGAGCTCCTGATCGAGAATCTCGCCGAAATCGCGACGCCCCTCGGCACGACGCCCCGTCGCGGCGCCGAGCAAGGCGCGGTGCTGCGCCAGCGCGCTGGCTCCGCTGGCTCCGATGGCTCCGGCGTCGAGATCCTCTGCCGCGACGGCCGCCTCGTCTTCGTCGGCGCCCGCTCCGAGCGCGAGCGGCTCTGGGGCGAGCTCCCTGGTGTCGCCCGTCTCGACGGCCACCGGGCCACGGCGGTACCTGGCTTCGTCGACGGTCACACCCATCTGCCTTGGGCCGGTTCGCGTGAGGACGAGTTCGTCCAGCGTCTGGCCGGGAGGTCCTATCAGGAGATCGCCGCCGCCGGCGGCGGCATCCTTTCGACGGTGCGCGCGACACGCGAGGCGAAAGCTCCGGCCCTTCTGGAGCTCGCCCTCGGGCGGCTCGCCTGGATGCTCTCCTGCGGCACCACGACCGCCGAGGCGAAGAGCGGCTACGGGCTCAGCCTGGGCGACGAATTGAAGCAGCTCGCGACCATTCGCGCCGCCGCCGCCGCACAGCCGGTCGAGCTCGTGCCGACCCTCCTCGCTGCGCACGAGGTCCCCGAGGAGTATCGCCACCGGCGCGACGCCTATCTCGACCTGGTCTGCGAGGAGATCGTCCCGGCGGCAGCCGAGCAAGGGCTCGCCCGCTTTTGCGATGTCTTCTGCGAAAAGGGCGTCTTCTCGGTAGCCGAATCGCGCCGCGTGCTCGCGGCGGGAAAGCGTCACGGGCTTTTGCCCCGCCTGCACGCCGACGAGTTCGTCGACTCCGGCGGCGCCTTTCTCGCCGCCGAGCTCGGAGCCTACTCGGCCGACCATCTGATGGCGGTCTCGCCGGCCGGGATCGAGGCCCTGGCGGCCGCCGGCGTGACCGCGCTGCTTCTCCCGGGCACAAGCTTCTTTCTCGCCAAGCGGGTCTACGCCCCGGCGCGGCGCCTGATCGCCGCCGGGGTGCCGGTCGCTCTCGGCACCGACTGCAATCCCGGCTCCTCGTACACGGAATCGCTGCCGACCATCGCGCAGCTCGCGGTCTTCGAGCTCGGCCTGTCGATCGAAGAGGCGCTCACCGCCGTCACCCTCAACTCGGCCTGCAGCCTCGGACTCGGCGCGGAGATCGGCTCGCTCGAAACCGGCAAACGCGCCGACGTCGTCCTGCTCGAGGCCCCAAACCTTCTCCATCTTGCCTATCATTACGGTGTCAACCCGGTCCGCAGCGTGATCAAGGCGGGACGGGAGGTCTTTCGCGCCGGCAATCTCGCCGCCGCTGCCGGCCGACACGAACCGCATTCCACCCAGGGGAACCGCTCATGAGTCTGTCGCTCGCCATCTTCTCCAGCCTCGCCCTTTGCGCCCTTGGCGCCCTTCCGCTCGCCGGCCTCGCTTTCGCCTCCGACTCCAAACCCGGAGCCTCCGAGCCTGAGTGGAAGAAGAACGGCTCAGGACTCGAATTCCAGGAGATCAAGATCGGGGAAGGCACCGAGGCGAAGGCCGGCATGACGGTCGACGTGCATTACACCGGCTGGCTCCTCGACGGCACCAAATTCGATTCCAGCGTCGACCGCGGCAAACCCTTTTCCTTCCATCTCGGGGCCGGCGAAGTGATCCGCGGCTGGGACGAAGGGGTGGCCGGCATGAAGGTGGGCGGCAAGCGCAAGCTGCGCATTCCGGCGGAGCTGGGGTACGGCTCACGTGGTGCGGGCGGGGTCATTCCGGGCAACGCCACCCTGGTTTTCGACGTCGAACTGCTGGGCGTGAAGTAGCTCCCCCATGACTTTCCGGGAATGCCGCGGGGGCTCCAGATTGTTTCCAGACCGCAGATGACGATCTCGATCTTCGGTCGCGAGGGCCGGCGGCGCCTCGCTGGGAAACGCCATGCGCCGCGCAAAGGGGCGGTGACCCAGCGGCCGGAGGCCCCGGTCCAGAACGGCGACTCGCTGCGCCTGATGTCGCTCAACATCGCCCATGCGCGGCGCAAGGCGCAGCATCAGGGCCTGCTCCGTGACACCACCATCCGGCGCAATCTGAAGCTCATCGCCGGCGTGCTCGAGCGCGAACGGCCGCAGATCGTCGCGCTGCAGGAGGCCGACGGCCCGTCGTTCTGGAGTGGCGGCTTCGACCACGTCGCGGCGCTCGCCGGCCTGGCGGGATTTCCCCACGCTTTCCGCGGCGAGCACAATCGCGAGCTCCTTACCCGGCTCGACCTCTCCTATGGCACGGCTTTGCTCTCGCAGCTGCCGCTCACCGCGACCCACTCCCAGGCCTTCTTCGACAACTGGCGGGATACCAAGGGGTTCGTCACGGCAACCGTCGCGCCCGACGCCCTCGACGGCGAGCCTGTCGACGTGGTGTCGATTCACCTCGACTTCCTCGCCGATCGCGTGCGGCGGCGTCAGGTCGAGCAGCTCGTCGAGCGCTTCCGCGGCCACGACGGGCACCTCGTGGTCATGGGCGATTTCAACTGCGCCTGGAGTGAACGGCGGCGCAGTCTCGACCTGCTGCTGCACGAGCTGAAGCTACGGCCCTGCAGGGATTCGGCCGCCGCGACCTATCCCGCCTGGCGACCGCTGGTCCGGCTCGACTGGATACTGGTCTCCGAGGGGCTCGAGTTCTCCGCCTACGACACTCTGGACGATCGGGTCTCGGACCATCTCGGGGTGGTCGCCGAAGTCCACCGGCGAAGGTCGGCGCTGCACCCGCGCGAGCGGCCGCAGGTTCACGCCAGGCGCTTGCCGAGCGTGTCACTCGCATAGAGCACGAGCGCGCAACCGACCGGAAAGAACAGCTCGTTCACGCTCCGCGCCACGACCGCGGCCGCGGTAAGTTGCGGCATCGCCTGGAAGGTCAGGGCGAGCAGCGGCCCACCGAACAAAAGACCGCTGGCGAGTCCGACGCCGGCATGCGCCGCGACGCCGCCCCAGGTCTTCTTCGCGATCCAGCCGATCACCAGGCCGAGCACCGCGTACTGCAGGCTCTTGATGCCGGCGACCATCAGGGGCGACGGCCCGGGAGCCGCGGCGGCCACCAGCCCGAGCGCCTGCGAGGCACCCTTGTGCAGCCCGCGGGCGATCGCGAAACCGGCCGGGGCGGCGAGCAGCCCAGCAATCCCCATCACCACCCCGGTCGCCCTCGACGCCGTGCGCGCCACGGCGAGCGCCACGCAGACGAAGAACGACCAGGAGATCTTCTGGACCAGGTCGGCGGTGAACGGCTTCGCCGTCAACGTTCCGCCCGCCAGCGCCACCGAACCGAGAATGAGGGCTTCGATGGCGAAACCGAGTGCGATGGCGAGCCAGGCGCCCTTGAGGATCGTCAGATGTGGCGGCACGATCGGATTGCCGGTCGAGCTCGGCATCGCCGTGGTTGCCGGCGGCGCCGCAGGCGCGACGCTCGTTGGGCTCACGGCGATCGCCGAGGGCTGCGACGCGGGGGCGGGGGAAGGATCGGCAGACATCGTGGGAGCGGCGGAACCTTATCGCACTCGCCGGTGCCTCCGGCAAGAGCCTTCAGTTGACCTTGCGACCTCCCATCGGGTCGGCTGCCTCGGGAATCGGACCGAACGCCTCCTCGTAGCGCGCGAGGTTCTGCGCCAGCGCCTGGACGATGCGTTTCAAGTGCCCCGGGCTGGTCACGATGCGGGCGGTGACCATTCCTTGCGGCGGCACCAGGTTGACGAAGTCGAGGATGAACTCTTCGCGCGTGTGAGTGATGCGCAGCAGATTCGAGTAGCGCCCTTTCAGCTCCTCGTCGCCGATCTTGATGTTGAGATTCTGCGTTCCGGCGTCGGACTCGCTCATGGAGTTTCCTTTCTGAAGGTCAATGCGCCCGCCGCTCCATCGAAGCGCCAGCGGTGTTCGGGCAGGTAGACCCCGGCGCCGCCGGCGGCGCTGGTGACCGAGAAGGCCAGGAGCTTCCGGCGATAGTCATAGGGCGCTCCTGCCTGGGCGTGGGCGGCGACGTCCACCAGATACTCCCCCGGGGCGAGGCGGAGACTAGGGCACTCGAGGGCCACTCTTGCCCGCCCCGAAAAGCGCTCGCTCGCGAGGCCGTCGAGATCGGTATTGGTGCCCCACACCTCGACGCCGCGCGGCGAAAAGAGGCCGACACCGAAGACGACGTCGGCGATCGGCTGCGCGGCCTGCGCCTCGATCTCGAAGGTGACCGCCTCGCCGCTCTCGAAGTGATAGCGCTCGACGCCTCCGGCATCGAGCAGCCGGACACCGAGAATCTCGGCCGCGCCCGAGCCCCAGCGCAGAACCTCTCCGGAGGATTCGTTCGCGTCCGTCTCGGCGCTCGCGCCCACTTCCTCGCGCTCGCGCTCCTCCTTGGCTTCGCGGTGCTCGCGGCCCTCGTTCTCGGCGACGTCCTGGCGATAGCCGTCGACCACGCGCCGCGGGTCGCCGAGCAATCGCACCCGGCCGCCATCCAGCCAGAGGACCCGCGAACAGAGCTCCTCCACCAGGCCGAGCGCATGGCTGACGAAGATCACCGTCCGGCCGGAGGCCAGAAGCTCCTCGATACGTCGCAGGCAGCGGTGCGCGAAGGCCTCGTCGCCGACCGCGAGGACCTCGTCGACGAGCAGGATCTCCGGGTCGGTGTGGATCGCCACCGCAAAACCGAGCCGGACGTACATGCCGGAGGAGTAGTTCTTGACTGGCTCTTCGAGAAATCCCTCGAGGCCGGAGAACTCGACGATGCGTTCGTAGCGGGCGGAGATCTCGCGCTTCGAGAGCCCGAGGACGGCGCCGTTGATGAAGATGTTTTCGCGCCCGGAGATCTCGGGGTGAAAGCCGGCCCCAAGCTCGATGAGCGCGGCGACCCGTCCCGAAGTCTCGAGGACGCCGGTCGTCGGCTTGAGAATTCCCGCGATCAGCTTGAGCAGGGTCGACTTGCCCGAGCCGTTGCCACCGACGATGCCGAACGCCTCGCCACGCGCGATCTCGAAGGAGACGCCCTCGACGGCGGCGATGGTCTCGTCGCCGGCCAGAGCCTCCTCGCCACGGCGGCCGAGCAGGGCGCTCTTCAGCGTGCGCAGCTGGAAGCCACGCGCCGTGCGGCGATAGCGCTTGGCGACATCCGTCGCGCGAACCGCCCAGGTCACAGCGCCTCCACCAGGGTTTCGCGCAGCCGATCGAAGATCCAGCAGCCGACGACCCAGGCGACGAGGGCGACAGCGGCCATCTCGAGCCAGAGCGCCAGCGGCGGAAAACGCCCGGCGAACAGCGCGTCCTGATAGGCGAGCGTGAACGGCGTCACGGGATTGAGCCGCACCAGGTGCCGGAGGGCGGGAATGCTGACCGCCGAGAGCGGGAAGAGCACCGGGGTGAGAAAGAAGAGCAGCGTCAGCGCGCTCGTCAGGAGGTCCTTGACGTCCTTGAAGTGGGCATGGAGCGCCGCGAGAGCGAGCACCAGGCCGGCAATGAGCGGCAGCTCGAGGGCGACGATGGCGGGCAGCGCCAGTGCTCCCAGCCCGCCGACCTCGAAGCCCTGCCAGCGGCCGAGGGCGAGGCCCACCGCGAGAACCGGCACCGCCAGCACCAGATGCACGAGGTTGGCGAGCACCGGGACGAGCGGCAGGAGCTCGGCCGGAAAGACGGCGCGGCGGATGAGGCCGGCGGAGGCCACCAGCGAGGTCGTGCCCTCGACTAGCGCGGTCGACAGCCAGATCCACGGGAAGAGGCCGCAGACCAGGAACAGGGCGTAAGGCTCGGCCCCCGCCGCGCGCGGCTGGAAGACGACGCTGAAGACGAAGGTGTAGACGGCGAGGAGCAGAAGCGGCTGCATCAGCGACCAGAAGAAGCCGAGGATCGACCCGCGGTAGCGCGCCTTGAGCTCGCGCAGGGTCAGCGCGGCAAGGAGGTCCCGGTGCCGGAAAACCCGGCTGGCGATGTCGATCGATGAGGTCAAGTAGACTGTTCCTCGTGTCCGTGACCCGCAAGCTTACCGTGCGCTGCCCCGAGTGCGCGGTCGAAATGGTGGTGGATGCCGCCACCGGGACGATCCTCGCGCACAAGAAACCCAAGGAGCCGCTCGCCGGCGGCAAAGACTTCGACTCCCTCCTCGCCGGGCTCGACGCCTCAAAGGCCCGCGCCGAAGAGCTCTTCGAGCGCGAAAAGGCGGCGCTGGGCGACCGCGAGCGCCTGCTCGGAGAGAAATTCAACGAGGCCCTGAAGCGCGCCCACGAGGATCCTGACACCGGCCCGCCGAAGCGCCCGTTCGACCTGGACTAGCGCACTCGCAGGCGCTGGCTGGACCGACCCTCGTCTGCCGTACGTACGTGTGAGATAATCCGTTCGTACGGAGGCAGGACATGGTCAAGACGCTCACCAAGACCGGAAATAGCCTCGCACTGGTTCTCGACCGCCCGCTGCTCGAGGCGACCGGCATCGACGCCACCACGCCGCTCGAGATCTCGACCGACGGCGACGTCATCGTGATCTCCCCGCAGCGACCGGCGAAACGAAATCAGAAACTCCGGCGAGTCGTCGACCGAATGCACGGGCGCTACGCCGGCGTTTTTCGCCGCCTTGCCGAGTAGGCCCGGTGAACCGGGAACCGCTCTTCCTCACCCTCGAGGAGGTTCTGGCGCTGCATGCCGATCAGATCGCCCGTTACGGCGGCACGTCTGGTCTCCGCGATCCCGGCCTACTCTCGTCGGCGCTCGCCATGCCGCAGGCAAGCTTCGGCGGCAAGTTCCTGCACGCGACGCTGCACGAGATGGCTGCCGCCTATCTCTTTCACCTCACCCAGAATCACCCGTTCCTGGACGGCAACAAGCGGATCGGTCTCGCCGCTGCGCTGGCGTTCCTCGGCCTGAACGACCTCGAGGTGGAGGTCGACGAGAACGCCTTGACCGAGCTCGTCATGGGCGTCGCGCGGAGTCTGCGATCGAAAGCCGAGATCGCCGTCTTCTTCCAGCAACACTGCCGCGCAATCTGACGTAAAGGGTGCGCTTTCCCCGTCGACCGTCCTACAGCGGGAAGCTCAGGTTGTAGGCGAAGCGGCCGCGCTGGACAACCAGCAGCAATCCGCCGCGATCGTAGCCGCGCAGGACCTCGCGCCCGAGCGCCTCCGGATCGGCGACTTCGTTGCCGTTCGCGCCCAGCACGACGTCTCCCGGCTCGAGGCCGCGCTCGAAGCCCGCCGAGCCTTGCGCCACGCCCACCACGACCAGCCGGCCGCGCTCGAGCTCGATGCGCAGGCCGACGGCGCGCTCGAGGATGCGCAGGCCCATGCCGACCGGCGGCCGGATCGCCGCGACCGCGAACTTGAGGGTCTCTTTGCCGCGGCGCAATTCGAGCAGCAGCGAAGTCGAGGGCGGCACCGAGTAGTAGGCGGTGGAGAGGTCCTCGCGCGAGGTGACCGGGCGGCCGTCGACGGCCGTCAGCAGGTCTCCGGCGACGATCCCCGCCCGCGAGGCCGGCGAGCCGTCGTCGACCCGGTCGACGAGCACCCCGTGCGCCACCGGGTAACCCTCGCGCGCCGCGAGCTCGGGATCGATCGTCACCAGGCGCATGCCGAGCCAGAGGGGCTGCAGCTCGCCGAAGCGCAGCAGGTCGTCGACGACGCGCTGTGCCCGGTCGGCCGGAATGGCGAAGCCGATTCCCGAGGCGCCCTGGATGATCGCGGTGTTGATGCCGATCACCTGGCCGTCGAGATTGACCAGCGGGCCACCCGAGTTGCCCGGGTTGATCGAGGCATCGGTCTGCAGGAAGTCGGTGAAGAGCGCTCGCCGGCCGCTGCCTCCGACCGCCCGGCCACGCGCCGAGAGGACCCCGGTGGTCACCGTGTGGGTGAGACCGAACGGGTTGCCGATCGCCACCACGGTCTCGCCCATCAGCAGATTCGCGCTCTTGCCGAGCGCCGTCGCCGGCAGCCCCTTGGCCGCCACCTTGAGCACCGCGAGGTCGGCATCGCGGTCGGAGCCCAGCACCGTCGCCTCGAGCTCGCGGCCGTCGAGGGTCGTGACCAGGATCCGCGATGCCCCTTCGATGACGTGCTCGTTGGTGACCACCAGTCCCGAGGGATCGACGATCAACCCCGAGCCCAGGGACTGGCTTCGACGCGCCCGGCTGCCGCCGAAGAAGCCACCGAAGAACGGATCGACCTCGCGCACGATCGACTCGGCGGAGATGTTGACCACCGAAGGCGAGACCCGCTCGACGACCGCGACCACCGGTGTGCGGCGCGGGGAAGGCGTCTGGGCGAAGGTAGCGGCCGGCTGGCCGGCAGCCGCCAGGATGAAGAGGGCAAGGGCCGGGAAGGCGCGTCCTTTTCGCATGACAAAGACCTTTCTAGCACGCCCGATGCCCGGCCGAATCGACACCCGGCGCCCGGCGGCGGCGGCCCACCCCACCTGCGCGCCGTGAGATCCCCTCACCAAGGTGAGGCTCCGCTCCTCACCGGCGGCAATGTCGCGCCACCCGGGGCGGCGGCAGACTCTCTCCAACCTGAACAGGAGACCGATCATGACCTGGTTCCAGAATCGCACCGCGACGCCGGCAGCACCCCTCGAATCCCGCGACCGGAAGGCTGATCCCGTGCGCGCCGAGCTCCTCCTCGTGCGCGCCCAGGAGCGCCGCGCCCAGGGCGAGCTCGTCGAAGCGCAGCTCCTCGCCAAGGAGGCCCTCGAGCAGGGCGTCCGCGCTCACGGCGAGCTCCACGCCGCCCTCGTCCCCTTCCTCCTGGTCTACGCCGGACTCTTGAACCAATGCCTCGGCTGGGCCGCCGGCAAGCCCTTCTACGACCGCGCCCAGCGCCTGCGCGGGATGATCACCACGCCGCGCTAGCCAGCGTGGGGATCAGGCTCCCGGACGGGCGCGACGCCTACGGGCGACCTGCCTTGTGCCCCGGACCAAAGTGGCGGACAATGCAGGAGTCGACTTTCTTTACTCCGCTTTCAGGAAAGAACCGCCAACTGAAAATGCCGCGCCGCCGACCGCAGGGCCCCGCAAGGCGGCTCGCCCTCGCGGGCCTCGCGCTGCTTTGCCTCCCCCTACCTGGGGCACCGGTCGCAGCTCAGGCCCTGACCGATTTCCACCTGGATTGGGTGTGGACTGTTCCCGGCAACGACATCGGTGCCGCCGGCCTTGAAGTGGTCGATCTCGACGGCGACGGTAGGTCCGAGATTCTCGCTACCGCCGAAGCTGGGGAGACTAGCGGCTACTGGTACACGTTGGAACGGCGCGGCAGCGAGCTCGTTCAGACCTACAGCTCGCTGCCGTTCGAGGGCGGCGTGGTCGCGGTCAGCGTGGCGCACGAGGGCGGCCAGTCACGCATCGTCGTCACCGGGACCAACTCCATCAAGCTCTTCGACGGTGCAACCCGGCGCGAGCTTGCCACCTTCCCAACCCTGGCCCACCACAACATAGCTTCGGCGCTAGCCGACCTTGGCGGTGACGGCACGCTCGATCTGGTCGTATGCGATATCGCAGACCTCTATGTCTATGAGCTCCTCACGGGAACGGCGAGGGTTAAGTACGGCTTCGGCTGCAACGAGATCGTCGTCGGACAGACCGACGACGATCCGCAGCTCGAGATCGCGCTGGCCGGCAACAACGCTGGCGGTTTCGTCCTCGACGGCGATTCGTTGACGGTCGACTGGGCCGATGTGCGCGGGTTCGGCTCGCATGTGGCGCTCGGCGACTTCGACAACGACGGCCGTGACGAAGTTGCCTCGCTAATCCAGTACGACGGCGGGGTACGGGTGCAGGACCCCGAATCGGGCGCCCTGCTCTGGGAGCTGTCCATGCCCGAAGTCGTTGACTTGGCGGCGGCCAACCTTGACGCCGAGCCGGGCGACGAGTTGGTTTGGGTCGTGGGACAGTGGGGATCGCTCTATGTCGTCGACGGAGCGACCCCGGCCGAACTCAGTATCATCACGAATCCGACCAGCTACCCTCAAGCCCTCGCCCTCGGCGATGCCGACGACGACGGCGTCGCTGACGTACTCTGGAGCGCCGGTCGCTACAGCTCCCTCGGCGAGCGTCTCTATCTCGCCCCCAGCAATGCAACCGAGTACGAAGCCACAAGCAGCGACCTGCTGGGTCCGTTCCCCGGAATCGCGGTTGGCGACTTTCTCGGCGACGGGAGTCGTGAAGTAGGGACAGCCGCTGCCGGCACTCAGCCCTCCCGCGGGGGCGTCGCCATGGTCTTTACCTTCGGCGAAGGGCGCCTCCTGCGCTCGTCGCCGCTGCCCTTCCCCGGAACTAGCCCCGATTACCTCACCAGCTTCAGCTCGGGCCAGTTGGACAACGACGCCCAACTAGAGATCTGCCTCAGCGGCAACGCCGTCGTCGGCTGTCTCGACGGTGCGACCTTCGCCGAGCAGTGGCGCGTCGGACTGCCGGACAGCATCTCCGCGCTCCGTGGGGCAGAGATCGACGGCGACCCATTTCCTGAACTGCTCGTCGGGGCCTATGAGAGCCACGTCTACGCACTGGAAGGCGAGAGTGGATGGCTTGCGTGGCGAACACCCGACATGGGCCAGTCAGCAGGGGTCAAGCAGATCGAACTTGCGAATCTCGAAGGAGACAGCTTCCCGGAGGTCGTCTCCGGCTCTGCCGCCTGGGGCGGCGACTGGATCACGAGCTTCAGCGGCGACTCGGGACTCGTCTCGGCAGGGCCGTGGGTCGCCCCCTTCACGTCGATGCTTTCACTCCCCGGCAGCGGCCTACCCGAGCTGATGCTGATCGCGAAGGACGACGGGACGATCGTGACTTTCGATCCACTCACCGGTTCTGAGGGGGCGCAAGTCGCTTCGTTCCCGGAGCCGGTCAAGTCCTTTCGCCTCGCCGACATGAACCGCGACGGTGTCCTCGACCTCGTCGCGGCGCTCGAGCACCACATCTGGGTTCTAGACGGCCAAAACGGTCTTCCGCTCTGGGTGAGCCCGTACCTCGTGCTCGCATACAACGCGACGGAATCCCTGCTCGTCGGTGACCTTGATAACAACAGCGTTGCGGAGATCCTCGTATCGACCCAGTACGGCTTGGTGAAATTCGGGGCGCCAATGGACGCTCTATTCGCCGACGGTTTCGAATCCGGAGACACTTCTAACTGGTGAATCGGAACGAGAGGAAACCAATCCGAATGGAAGTTTCACGTAGATCGTTCTCTCGTCATCGGCTCCTTCTCGTCTACGTCGTCTTTCTCATGTCGGCCGTCGGCGTTGGAGCGCGCACCGACGCGAGCGATATGGAATTTCACCTCCGATGGACCTGGTCGGTGGCTGGCAACGCGATCGGCTACAAGGGGCTCGAAGTCGTCGATCTCGACTACGATGGGAGCGCGGAGATACTGGTCGCCGCCGATCCCTGGGAAAGCGGCGGATACTGGTACATCCTCGAGCGGCAAGGAGATTCGCTTGTTCAGGCGTTCAGCTCGCTTCCCCGCGCGGACGGAGTGATGGGGGTCGCGACGGGGGTGGACAGTGGCGGCATGAGAATCGTGGTCGCCGGCACCTCTTCCCTGTCGGTCTACGACGGAGCGACGCGACGCGAGCTCGCCTCCTTCCCCGCGTCGTCGAACGCGCAGGAAACGCTCGCCGTCGGTGACGTCGACGCTGACGGAGTTCTCGACGCGGTGGTCTGCGATGCAGCGAATCTCTACGTCTACGAGCTCCTGCTCGGAACCGTGAGAACCAAGTTCGGGTTCGGCTGCGTCGACATCGCGATCGGACAGACCGACGCGGATCCGCAGCTGGAGATCGCCATTGCCGGAAACGCCGCGGGCGGTTTCATTCTCGACGGTTCGTCACTCCTTGTCGACTGGGCCGACGTGCGCGGCTTCCGCTACAGAGTCTGCCTCGGCGACTTCGATGCCGACGGCCGCGACGAAGTCGCCTCCGGGGTGCCGGAATCGGAAGGCTTGCGTGTCCAGGACCCAACGACTGGCGCCCTGCTGTGGGAGGAGCTCTCCGGCGAGGTCGCCGCATTGGCTGCAGCGAATCTTGACGCCGAGCCCGGAAGCGAGCTCCTCTGGGGAGAGGGGCAATGGGGGTCGGTTCATCTTCTCGACGGTGCCACCTCGGCCGAGCTCCGTTCGATCACCAATCCGGAGCATGGCGTGACGGCAGTGGCCGTCGGCGACACCAACGCCGACGGGGTCGCGGATGTTGTCTGGGGCGCTGGTTGGACCTCCTCGGGCCCGGACTTTCTCTACGTGGCAAGCAGCGACTCGACGATTTTCGAAGCGCGAACGGAGGATTGGAGGGCGCCGTTTACCGGGCTCGGAGTGGGCGATTTTCTTGGGGACGGAAGTCTCGAGGTGGCGACCGCGTCGTCGATCAGCGAGACCTTCTACGGAGGGGTTCCCCTGGTGCTGTCTTTCGAAAGCGGGCGCCTGCTGCGCCACGCGCCAGGGGGCTCGCCTGACACGTTCGGAGCACGGGTCGAAGGAGTGGTCGCGGGACAGCTGGACGCCGACCCGCAGCTCGAGCTCTGTCTCGCCGGAGATTTCTGGCTCGGCTGTTACGACGGTGCGAACTTCGCGGAGCAGTGGCAAGTCTCGCTGCCCAATCGCGTCTACACCATGCGCATCGGCGAGCTCGACGGCGATCCATCTCCCGAGCTGGCGGCGGGCACGGATGAAGCCCTCGTTTACGCGTTCGAGGCCGAAAGCGGTTGGCTCAAGTGGCGCACACCGGAACCACAATTCAGTTTTCCGCCGATCGATCGCATCCGGCTTCTCGATCTTTCTGGAGACACTCGTCAGGAGGTTGTCGCTAGCGCTGCCCGAGGAACGGACACCTCTCTAACGACCTTCGACGGCGGTTCCGGTCTGGTTGCTGCGGGCCCCTGGAGCACAGATGTTCTTTCATTGAATGTCCTGCCAGCGAGCGTTGTGCCCGAGCCGCTTCTGGTGGGGCGATCCGACGGCGGCCTCGCCTCCTTCGACCCGCTGACCGGAGGGGTGGGGGCGACGATCGCCAGCTTCCCGCAGGGCATCGCTGCCTTTGGCTTCGCAGACTTCAACCGCGACGGCACCCTCGACATCGCCGCGCTGCTCGAGAATCACTTCGAGATCCAGGACGGCGAGACCGGAGTCACCCTCTTCACGAGTCCTTACCTCGGCTATCTCGTGGGCGCGGCCGAGTCGTTCCTCGTCGGCGACTTCGACGGCAATACGGTGCCCGAGATCCTCGTCGCCACCGGTGCCGGACTGGCGCTCTTCGAAGCTCCGCTGTTCGCCATCTTCACGGATGGCTTCGAATCGGGCGACACCTCGAACTGGTAGGGCTCCGCTCAGCGCGTCGGCGGCGTGCGCTTGAGGCGCACCGCGAGAAGGGCCGCCTGGGTGCGGTCCTGGACGCCGAGTTTGTCGAGCAGGATCGAGACGTAGCCTTTGACGGTGCCTTCGGTGAGCCCCAGGCGGTTGGCGATCTGGCGATTGCTCTTGCCTTCGGCGACGAGGTCGAGGACCGAGCGCTCGCGCGGCGTCAGGTCGTCGAGCGGCGTCTTCTCGGGGCGCTTCATCAGGATGCGCTGCGCCTCGGGGTGGAGCGTCGGACGGTCGCGGGCGGCGTCGCGCACGGCCCGCACCAGCTCGAGCCGCGAGACGTCCTTCATCAGGTAGCCTATCGCCCCCACCGCCACCGCTTCGCGGATCGCCGCTTCGTCGGCGAGGCTGGTGAGCATCAGGACGCGCGGCGGTCCCGGAGGCGAGGGCAACGCCAGCAGCCGCCGGGTCGCCTCGATGCCGCCCATGCCGGGCATCATGACGTCCATCAGCACGACGTCCGGGTGGCGTTCGGCGGCCATGCGCACGGCCGCCTCGCCGTCCTCGGCCTCGCCCACCACCTCGAGGTCCTCTTCCTGTTCGAGCAGGGTACGCAGGCCCTCGCGCACGATCTCGTGATCGTCGACCAGCATCAGGCGTATCGGCGAGGCGGGGGTGTCGGGCATGGGGGGCATGGGCGGGCTCCGGAGCGGCGTCAACGGGGGAGGCGGGCTTCGACCGTGGTGCCGAGCCCGGGCGCACTCTCGACGGTCAACTTACCGAACTGGGCGCGAATCCTGTCACGCATCGACGCCAGCCCCATACCGCCATCGGAGCGCGGGTGCGCCGCCTCGGCGGCGACCGCGCTGCGGGCGTCGAAGCCGCGGCCGTTGTCCGCTACGGCGAGAGCGACCTCGCCTTCGAGCGACGCCAGCCGGATCGACACCTCGCGGGCCGCCGCGTGCTTGACCGCATTGGCCAGTGCCTCCTGCGCCACCCGCAAGAGCATCTCTTCGCGCTCGCGCGATTGGCGCTCATAGGTCGAGGCTTCGAGGCGGGTGGCGATGCCCTGCGCGGCGACGGCGGCGAGCTCGGTTCGCAGCGCCTCGACGAGACCGTGGCGCTGCAGCATGACCATCGCCGGAGCCGGGAGCTCGCGACTCGAAAAGTCGGCTCCCGAGCCGCCCGGAGCGAGCTCGCGAAGCAGTCCACGCATCTCGCTCAGAGCCCGCCGATTGAGCTCGATGAGGCGCTCGAGCTTGGGCGCCGCCTCCGCCGCGCCCTTGCGCATCAGGCCGGGCAGCGACTCGGCGAGGAGCGTCGAGCTGAACAATAGCTGGGTCACCGAGTCGTGGAGGTCGCGCGCCAGCCGCTGGCGCTCCTCGAGGACCGCGAGGCGGCGCTCCTGGGCGAAGAGGCGGGTGTTTTCGATCGCCACTGCGAGGGCGTCGGCCACCAGCTCCAGCAACTGCACGTCGACCGCGGTGAAAAGCCGGTCGCCTTCGACGTTGACGACCCCGAGCGGCCGGCCGGCGTGCAGGATCGGCACCGCGAGCTCGGCCTTCACCGCGATGCCCGACGGCGGCTGCACGTAGCGCGGGTCGACCGCGATGTCGTTCACGATCTGGGTCCGGCGCTCGCGCACCGCCGCCCCCATGACGCCGCGGGAGACCGGGATGCGGTCCTCGTGACGGATGCGCTCCTTGTACGTGCCGCCGCGGATTCGCACCACCAGGGTCTCCGGGTCGCGCTCGTCGACGAGCGGCAGGTCGACGTTCGGGCTCCCACGCTGTACCAAAGCCGGTAGGGATCGACGTTGCGGCGCGTCACCCGGTCGCGCGAGGCTGAGTAGTAGCGTATCTGGACGGTCCGAGTCTGCGCGATGGCACGCATAAGCTGGTCGATGGTTTGCTGATGCTGCCGATAGACGCGATGAGGACCCAAACCCACTGAGAAGTACCCCTGCATCTGGCGAATGTAGTTCAGCGCATCGCGTGGCAACGTGGCTTCGGCTTTGTTGAGAGCGGAATCGAGCGAGGCTTTCAGCGAGGTGCCTTGCAGCGGTTTCAGCAGGTCGCGACTGAAGACCAGAGCCATCAGCTCCGTGGCTGAAAACGCCAACTTGGGCACGTGACGATAACCGTCCATGAGCCGCCAGCGGGTTGCGGGGCCGGATCGTTCCACAATCAGTGGAAAGTGTACTTCGAGCGCTTCCAGGTCGCGTCGAACGGTGCGTGGATGGCGTGTCATGTCTTCAGGCAGGCACGCCGCCAGCTCTTGCAGTGTGGCGCCCTGCGGCCCTTCCAACCGCTGGAGCAAGAGCCAGTGGCGCGTCACCTGGTCGCTACGAGACATGGCGTGAATTCTCCTG
>JANNGS010000013.1:0-58962 GCA_031403995.1 Thermoanaerobaculia bacterium | reverse complement strand
CGCAGGCCCGGCGCGACCTGCGCGACGAGCTCCATCAGCAGGTTCTGAAGAGCGTGGCGAAGGGGGCCACGGCCATTCTCGGAGGGGCCTCCCCCGAGGGCCCGGGCGCCTTCTATCCCCCGACCGTCCTCACCGGCGTGTCCCGGGGAATGCCGGCCTACGACGAGGAGCTGTTCGGCCCGGTGGCCGCGATCATCGCGGTCAAGAGCGAGGCCGAAGCGGTGCGGGTGGCCAACGACACCTCCTTCGGCCTCGGAGCGGCCGTCTTCACCCGCGACGCGGCTCGCGGCGAGCGGCTCTGCGCGGAGCAGATCGAGGCCGGATCGTGCTTCGTGAACTCGGTCGTGAAGTCCGACCCGCGCCTTCCCTTCGGCGGGATCAAGGAATCGGGTTATGGACGCGAGCTTTCGAGCTTTGGCATCCGCGAGTTCGTCAACGTGAAGACCGTCTGGATCGTCTGACCACGGGCGACCTTTTGCGCCACATGGCACGGGTTTCGCAAGGACCTGTTGAGACTGCGCGGCCTCTGGTGGCGCAGATGCGTACGATCGGCCCGTCGGTCCGCCACGAGGCGTCGCCGGAGGCAGCGTCGCGCGGCCCTTACTTTTCATCTATCAGGACCAAGAATGGAGGAGATTCGAAATGCGAAATGAACGGATGAAGGCGACTCTCATCGGCGCCTTGATGGTGTGTGCTCTCGCGGTACCGGCCACGGCGGGCGAGTTCTCGCTCGAGGGTCAGTTCAGCTACTACGACCCCGATGCGGTCGACGACAACGGCCAGGTCTACGGCGGCGCCTTCGGCTACAAGCCGAGCGACGAGTTCGGCATGCTCCTGTCGGCGGGCGTCCTCGACCTCGAGGACGATGTGCTCGACATCGAGGATGCGAACCTGAGCTACAAGCTCTTTCTCGTCGACCTGTCGTTCCAGTGGTTCCCGGGTGGCAAGAGCTTCTACGTCTTCGCCGGTCCCGGCTTCGCCACCGTCGACGTCGAGTTCGACGTCGCGGGTTCCAACAACGACATCGAGGAGAGCGAGAGCAACTACACCGTCAACGGCGGCCTCGGCTTCGTGTTCAAAGCGGGCGACAATTTCTTCATTCGTCCAGAGGTCAAGGCGCGCTGGTACGAGGACCAGGCATTCGAAGGCGACCAGATCGAGTCCTGGGATGGTCTGGACCTGCAGTACACGGTCGGCCTGGGCTGGACCTTCTAGGCTGAGACTCGCAACGACCCGGGTGGCGGACTCCGGCACCCGGGAATTTCGGTCTGGTGCTTGCGCTGGCGGACTCCGGCACTCGGGGGTTTGGGGCCGGCTCCTAGTAAGGCTTGGTCGCCAACCCCAAACCCCCGAGCGTCGGAGCCCACCTCGGACCATTTCTTCTCTGCGCTGAACCGACGAGGGGTGGCTGGACCGGCCACGCTGCGCGTGTCACCCATAGGCCCGGAGCGCGCTTTCTCAGCGCGAGGACCCATGGGAAGCGGGCCAGACAGGACCCCGAGCAGGAGCCTGTGAGGGTACAGAAACGACCCTCGAAGCTGCGAACCTCAGCTCAGCTTCGCCATCACATGCTTGACGACGGTGTAGTCCTCGAGGGCGTACATCGACATGTCCTTGCCGTAGCCCGACTGCTTGAAGCCGCCGTGCGGCATCTCGGAGACCAGCGGCATGTGGTCGTTGATCCACACGGTGCCGAAGCGGAGCTTCCTCGCCGCGGAAAGCGCCCGGCCGACGTCGCGCGTCCAGACCGACGCCGCCAGGCCGTAGTCGACGTCGTTGGCGAAGCGGATTGCCTCGTCGTCACTGGCGAAGGGCGTGACCGTCACGACCGGGCCGAAGACCTCGCGCTGCACGATCTCGTCCTTCTGCCGGGCGTCGGCGATCAGCGTCGGCTGGTAGTAGAAGCCCTTGCCGGCAACGCGCTGGCCGCCGATGACGACGCGGCTGTGCCCGGTGGCCACCGCCCGGTCGACGAAGCCGGCGACGCGGTCCTGCTGCTCCTTCGACACCACCGGGCCGATGAAGGTGTTGTCGTCTTCGAGCGGGCCCCAGGTCACCGACTCGACGACCGTGGCCATGGTCTCGAGGAGCCGGTCGTAGATCTTCGGCCCGCCGTAGATGCGCGTCGCGGCGGTGCAGTCCTGGCCGCTGTTGGCGAAGCTCGCGAGTTTCAGGACCGCCGCCACCTGCTCGAGGTCGGCGTCGTCGAAGACCACCACCGGCGCCTTGCCGCCGAGCTCGAGGTGGACGCGCTTCAGGCTCTCGGCGGCGGTGCGGGCGACGATCCTGCCGGTGCCGACGTCGCCGGTGATCGAGACCATGCCGACTTTCGGATGGCGGACGAGGCCGGCGCCCACCGGCTCGCCATGGCCTGTGATGACGTTGAGAACGCCGGCGGGGAAGATGTCGGCGGCGAGCTCCGCCAGACGCAGCGAGCTGAGCGGCGTCTGCTCCGATGGCTTGAGGATCACCGTGTTGCCAGCGGCCAAAGCCGGGCCGATCTTCCAGATCGCCATCATCAGCGGGTAGTTCCACGGGGCGATCGAAGCCACCACCCCGACCGGCTCGCGGCGGGTGAACGAGGTGTAGCCGGCCAGGTACTCGCCGGCGGCCTTGCCCTCCATGCAGCGCGCCGCGCCGGCGAAGAAGCGCAGGTTGTCCACCACGAACGGGATCTCGCTCTTCGCCAGCCAGTGCGGCTTGCCGACGTTCGCGGCCTCGAGGAGGGCGAGCTCGTCGGCGTGCGCCTCGATGCGGTCGGCGAGCTGCAGCAGCATCCCGGCGCGCTCGCCGGGGGTGCGGTCGAACCAGCTCTCGAAGGCGTCGTGCGCCGCGGTGACGGCGCGCTCGACATCCTCGGCGCCGCCCACCGGCACCTCGGCCAGCACCTCCTCGGTCGCCGGGCTCGAGATCTCCTCGCTCTTGCCGTCCGCCGCCGCCGTCGCTTCGCCTCCGATGAACAGCTGGAACTTCTTCATGGCTCGACTCCCCTGTCTCTGGTGAGGGCCGGCGCTCTCCGGCGGCCGGGCCCGAGTGCTCGTCGCCGTCATTCTGCCGGAAAGCGTCGCAAGAGGAAAAGCTCGCACAGGGAAAGGCTCGAACAAGGAAGGGCTCGAACAGGGGGTCGGCTGGCTGGGGCCGCTCTGGTACCCTTCGCCCGCCGTGTCCAGAAAACCCCGCCCCGCCCTCGAGAAACCAGCCCCCCCTGCAGCAGGTTCCACCGGCTGGAACGACGCCCACTGGGCACTCGCGCTGGGCCTCCTTGCGGCTCTGCTGCGGGTGCTCTTCGTCCTCTCCGGGACCGACCGCTCCTGGCCCTATACGGCTTTCTACGAAGGGGATTCGGAGACCTTCTTCCGTTTCGCGCGGGCGCTCCTCGCCGGTGAGCTCTACGACGGCGGGATCCCGTTCCATCCGCCGGGCTTCGCCTTCTTTCTCGCTGGACAGCACCTTCTGGTCGGGGCAGGTGCCGCCAACGCGGCGGTGCCGCATCTCGCGATCAAACTGATCCTCGCCGTCGTCGTCGGCGGAGGGTCGGTGGCGTTGCTCTACCTCGCCGCGGCCGCGGCGCTCGGGCGGACGGTCGCGATCGTCACCGCGCTCCTCGCCGCCTTCCACTTCGGCCTCTACGTCCTCGCCGTCGCGCCGGTCGGCGACGGGCTCTTCCAACTGTTGTTGTTGGCAGCCATCACGCTCGTCGTGCGTCGGCCGGAAGGGGAGCTCAGGACCGGCCGCCTCGTTCTTCTCGGCCTCGTCTGGGGGGCGATGGCCCTCACCCGTGCAGAGGGGATCCTCCTGGGCGGGCTCATCGTCAGCTTCGGTGCCTTCCTTTACTGGAAGAACGCTTCAACCGGCAAAGATGCCTCACGATGGCGAACACTCCTCCCGTGGGCCGCCGTGGCGTTGCTCGCCGGCGCTGTCGTGCTGCCATGGACCGTGCGCAACGCCATCCGCCTCGGCGAAGCCGAGCGTCGCCTCGCCGGCGGCCTCGCCGAGCCGCTGCCGCGCTTCGTGCCGGTGACCATGTACGGCCCGCTCAACCTGGCGCTCGCCAACCACGGCGGCGCCGACGGATCCTTCTCTGCCGCTCTCCTCCCGGCGCGTGGCGATTCGGCGCAGCTCCAGCTGACGAACCCCGAGCATCTGCGCTTTCTGCTTCACGGCGACCGCATGGCGGCGACCTGGATCGGCGAGCATCCTGGCGCCTTCGCGCGGCTGGTGGCGAAGAAGTGGGCGCTCTACGCCGGAGCGCTCCGGCTCGGCTGGACGCAATGGAACGTCCCGGGCGGCTTGACCGGCCTGCGCCGGCCGGTTGACCTATTCGTCCCCGAGAGCCGCGCCGCACTCTTTCTCTGGCTCCCGGCGCTTTTCGCTGGAATCGTTCTGCTCGCGCGCGGCGAGGCGTCCGCCCGAAGCTGGCTCGCCCTCGCGCTGCTGCTGACGGCCGCGTCGCTTGCGGTGGTGGCGTTCTTCTTCGGCTACGCGCGGCTGGGGCTCCTGCTACTTCCGCTCTGGATGGGGGTCGCCGCGACTGCCCTGGTTGCCGCCGGCGATGCGCTCGCGAGGCTCCTTCCCGAAGACCAGCGCGGCCTGTTCAGGGATCGCCGCGGACACTCCCTAGCGGCGACGTTTGTAATGCTCCTGCTCGCCCTCGAAGTCGCTGGCGCCGTTCGCGGCCACCGCTTCGAAGCGACCGGCACGACGCTTCCCGGCAGCAGCCGCCTCGACCGCGACCAGCCGATCCGTTTCCGGCCGCTGCCGCCGGGCTGAGCTACTCCTGCCGCAGCCGGTTGTACCTCTCGTACGGGTACCAGTACGGCTTCACCTCCTGCTTCCAGTCGAGATGGACGTGCTTGGTCTCGCGGAATTCGTCCAGGCCTTCGACCCCGAGCTCGCGCGAGTGGCCGGTCTTCTTCATGCCGCCGAAGGGCCCCGCCTCGTTGTCGGTGAGCGGGTCGTTGATCCAGAAGGTGCCGGCGGTGATGCGCTCCATCGCGGTCATCGCCCACTCCATATTGTTGGTGTAGATGTTGGCGCCGAGGCCGTACTCCTGGGCGTTCGCCATGGCGATCGCCTGCTCGATGCCGCGCACCTTCATGATCGGCAGGATCGGCCCGAACGTCTCGGTGGCGACGATGCGCATCTCCGGGCGCACGTCCACCAGGATCGTCGGCTCGTAGAAGAAGCCCTGCTTGAGCTTGCGGCTTCGCCGGCCGCCGGTGAGCACGCGCGCGCCGTCGGCCACTGCCTCGGCGACGCGCGCCTCGACGTCGCCCAACTGGCGGGCGTTGATGAGCGGACCGATGTCGGTTTTCGGATCGAGCCCGTGCCCGAGGCGCAACGACTTCGTGAACTTCACGGCGCGGGCCACGAAGTCGTCGTAGATCTCCTCGAAGACGAAGAAGCGCTTGGCGCTGGTGCAGACCTGGCCGGCGTTCAGGAACGCCGCCCAGACGCCGCCCTTCGCCGCCACTTCGAGGTCGGCGTCCGGAAAGACGATGAACGGATCGTTGCCGCCCAGCTCGAGATGGCACTTCCTGATCTCGCGCGCGCAGAGCTCGCCGACCCGCCGGCCGGTCGCCAGCGAGCCGGTGAGCGCCACCAGGTCGACGCCCGGATGGGTGACCAGGGCCTCGCCGACCTCGCTACCCAGGCCGTTGACGATGTTCACCGCGCCGCGCGGCAAGGCCGAGAATGCCGCGGCGAGGTCGAGCGTCGCGAGCGGCGTCTCCTCGGACGGTTTGACGACCACCGTGTTGCCGGCGGCGAGCGCCGGGGCGACCTTCCACGACAGCAGAAGCAGGGGGTAGTTCCACGGCACGATCGCGGCGACGACGCCGTACGGCTCCTTGATGGTGAAATTGACCTGGTGCGGCGCTACGGGCGGAATCGAGCTGCCGCGGGCGTCGCGCCCGACCTCGGCGTAGTAGTCGAAACAAGCCGCCGACCACTCGACTTCGTCGTGGTTCTCGCAGAACGGCTTGCCGCCCTCGCGGGTCATCGTCGTCGCGAGCTCCCGGTGGCGCTCGCGCATCCGGCGGGCGACCTCGTGCAGCATCGCCGCTTTCTCGACCCCGGGGACGAATCGCCAGCTCTCGAACGCCGCGCGCGCCGCGCTGACGGCGCTGTCGGCGTCCGCGGGCGTCCCCCGGGCGACGCTGTCGAGGAGCTCCCCGTTCGCAGGGTCGAGCACTGCGATCGCACTGCGTTTTCCTTTCGACTTCCTGCCGTCGATCCAGTGACGTCGCATGCCGCGCTCCCTTCGACGAAAACGCCGCCCCTGGATGCGGGGCGGCGTGTCCGTTCGTTGTCCTGCTTTCCTTCGGCTCAGAAGCTGAAGGTCACGCCCCCGGTGAAGATCGTCTCGTCGTCCACCTCGAGATCGTCGAGCACATCGAGCGCGATCGACTGCTGCGCCATGACGTGGAAGCCGAACCAGTCGGTCAACTGGACCGGAACGTCGAGCCCGATCAACACGTCGTTCAGGTCGCCATTCGACTCGTCGAGACCGAGGTCGGCGGCCAGGCCGTTGGTCAGGTTGTAGCCGAAGTCGAAGCCGACCGCGGCGGAGAAGTCGAGGCTCGCCTTCTCGCCCATCGGGTAGCTGTGGCTGACGCCGAACGAGGCGTAGCCGCCCTCGACGGCGTCCATGTCCTGGTAGTAGCTGAAGGTCGGGGCGAGAAGGACGTCGAACGAGGCGATAGCGTAGAGCTCGTAGCTATCCTCGAAGCCGTACTCCTCGGTAGTGCGGTCGCTATACATGTAGGAGACAGCGCCGATCGTCAGGCTGAAGTTCTCGGCGAGTGCGAACGCATATTCCGCCCCGAAGTCGTCCTCGTTGTAGGCAACCTCGTTGCCCGAGGCGGTGAAGTCCGCCGGGATGTCGCCGCGGTAGCCGTAGTAGTAGACGCTGAAGTTGCCGACGGTGAAGGTGGCGTTCGGCACGAGGACTTCGTTGTCACCCAGGAGCGGCACGCCACGGAACATGTAGTGATCCGCGTAGTCGACCCCGACGTCGAGGCTCCAGGCTTTCTCGTCCTGCGCCAGGGCGGCGGACGAGAACAGGGCGAAGCCGCCGAACGCCGCCAGCACCAAACAGACGATGCGCTGCAGATTCCTCTTGGTCATGGGTCCTTTCCCTTCCGGTTTATGAAGGTTCATCCTACTGCGCTTTGATTTCCGTCCAGTACTCGTCGAGCAGCGTCGTCGTGTCGCCGATGTCCTCGAGGAACTCGCAGCGCCCGATGACCTCGTCCGATGGGTAGATCGACGGATCGTTCAGGATCTCCGGCGAGATGAACTTCTTCGCCGGTACGTTGGCGCTGGCGTAGGAGACACCGTTGACAATCTCGGCGTTCACCTCTGCCTCCATGATGTAGTTCAGGAACTTGTAGGCGTTCTCGACGTTGCGCGCCTTGGCGGGGAGGCAGACGTTGTCCATCCAGAGGGTCGCGCCCTCCTTGGGGACGACATAGGCGAGCTTCTCGGGCTCCTTGGCGACGACTTCGGCGAGCTGGCCGTTGTAGCCGTGGGCGATGTCGACGTCACCGGCGGCCAGGATGTTGGCGAAGTCGCCGCTGTTGTAGGTCGCGACCAGCTTCTTCTGCTTCTTCAGCAGGTCGGCGGCCTGCTTCAGCACCGCCGGGTCGGTCTCGTTCAGGGACTTGCCCATCGACTTCAGGGTGGCGCCGAAGACCTCGCGCATATCGTCGAGCATCAGGATGCGGCCCTTGTTCTTGGGATCGAAGATCGCCTGCCAGCTGTCGAGGGTGCCGAGCTTCGCCTTGTTGTAGCCGAAGCCGGTCGTGCCCCAGAAATAGGGCAGCGAGTACTGGTTCTTGGGGTCGAACTTCTTGTCGAGAAAGCGCGGATCGAGGTTCGCGATGTTGGGGAGCTTGGCGTGGTCGATCGGCTGGATGAGCTTCTCGGCGACGAGGATCTTGACCATGTAGTCCGAGGGCACGACCAGATCGTAGTCGGCGACGCCGGACTGGAGCTTCTCGAGCAGCGCCTCGTTGGAATCGTAGACGTCGAAGTTGACCTGGATGCCGGTCTGGGCCGAGAACTTGTCGATGACCTCTTTCGGCAGGTAGGCGGACCAGATGTAGATGTTGAGTTTGCCGGCGTCCTTGGCCTGGGTCGCCGCCGGCGCGTCGTCGGCCTTCCTGGCGCAGCCGGCGAGGCCCGCGACGAGGACGGTTGCGCCAAGAAGCGCGCTCAGAGTTGTCTTGGTGCGGTTCATTTCTTGGTCCCTCCTTTGGGTGTCGGCTCCTGTTGCACTCGCTGGGCGATGGCGATCAGCACGACGGTCAGCAACAGAAGCAGGGTCGAGACGGCGTTCACTTCGGGCGTCACGCCGACTTTGAGCATGGAGTAGATCTGGATGGGCAGGGTGGTGGCGCCGACGCCAGCGACGAAAGAGGTGATGACGTAGTCGTCGATCGAGATCGTGAAGACCAGCAGAGCCCCGGCGACGATGCCGGGCAGGATGATCGGTAGCGTGACGCGGCGAAAGGTGTCCCAGGGGCCGGCGCCCAGGTCGTTGGCGGCCTCTTCGAGCGAACGGTCAAAGCCGGCGAGGCGCGCCCGGACGACGATCGCGACATAGGAGATGCAGAAGGCGACGTGCGCGATCACCACCGTGGTGAGGCCGAGACGCATCTCGACGACGCCGAAGAAGGTCACCAGGGCGGCGCCGATGACGATTTCCGGAATGATGATCGGCATGTAGAGCGCCGCCTGCGTGGAGCCTTTGCCGCGGAACTTCCCGCGCGCCAGGGCGAGCGCCGCGAGGGTTCCAATGATGGTGGCGAGGACGGTGGTGATCGTCGCCACGACCAGGCTGTTCTTGACCGCCCGCAGGATGAGGTCGTTGTGGAACAGGCGCAGGTACCAGTTGAAAGTGAAGCCCTCCCAGGCGGCGGTCTGCTTCGACCGGTTGAAGGAATAGAGAATCAGAATGACGATCGGAACGTAGAGGAACAGATAGACCAGCAGGCTGTGCGTCGCGAGCAGTCGGCGCTCCCAGGAGACCGGCCGGGCCGGGCGCGGGACCGGCGCGAGGCGTCCCACCGGGCGCGGAACGAGGTCGACCCGGGGACTCTCCGCCGGCAGGTTCACAGCAGCACCTCCTGCCCCTTGCGCTTGGTGTACATGGCGTAGGCGAAGAGCAGCACCAGCACGACCGCGGTGAGCTCGAAGGCGATGGCCGCGCCGAACGGCTTGTTGCGCGCGATGGCGAACTGGTTCTGGATCAGGTTGCCGGCGAGGATGCTCTTGGCGCCGCCGAGGAGATCCGAGACCACGAACTGGCCGATCGACGGGATGAAAACCAGGATGATGCCGGCGACGATACCGGGCATGGTGAGCGGCACGGTGACGCGGAAGAAGGTCGCGACCTTGTTGGCGCCGAGGTCGAGCGAGGCCTCGAGCAGCCCGAGATCGAGCTTCTCGAGCGACGCGTAGAGGGGCAGGATCATGAACGGCAGCTCGCCGTAAACCAGGCCGATCATGACCGCGAAGTCGGTGTAGAGGAGATTCAGCGGCTGGTCGGTGACGCCGGCGCCGAGAAGAACGGAATTGAGCAGGCCCTCGGTGCGCAGGATGAGCATCCAGGCGTAGGTGCGGATCAGGAAGCTCGTCCAGAACGGAATCACCACCAGGCCGAGGAGGAGGTTCTTGAAGCGCGCAGGCGCAACGACCGCGATGTAGTAGGCGATCGGATAGCTCACCACCAGGCAGAGCAGAGTGGTGACGACCGCCATCCACAGCGACCGCCAGTAGATGGAGAGGTAGAGCGGCTCGATCGAACGCCGGTAGTTGGCGAGGAACCCTCCGGCGCTCACGTAGGCCCAGAGGTCCTCGATCGGCTTGAGGCCGCCGTAGGTGCCGCGCTGGCCGAAGCTGATGACCAGCATGATGACGAGCGGCAGCACGAAGAAGATCCCCAGCACCATCCAGGTCGGCAGCACCTGAAGGTAGGCGATGACGCCCCGGCGTCTGTTCTCCTCAGGCATCGGGAGCGGCGCCGGCCTGGTGCGGAAGAGGGCTCGCTGCCGCTGCCGGCGGGATCTCGGCAGGTTCGGGCCGGATGAGCACGGTGTGACGCGGGCTCCAGCAGAGGTAGGCGGTGCCGCCGACGGCGAACTTGCCGCGCTCTTCGAACGGCTTCTCGTTCTGTTCGTAGATCACGAAGCGCTCGCCGGTGGAGCTCGTCACCACCCAGACGGTCGACACCCCCTGGTAGACGCGGTCCTCGATGGTGACCGCCATGCTGGGAATGCCGTGGCTCGAGAGATCGCGGCTGCGCAGGTCGAGCTTCTCGGGCCGGACGACGAAACGGACCGATTCGCCGGCCGCCACGCGCCCCGGATCCGGCACGGTGAAGGTGTCGCCGTCCGGCATCGCCAGGGAGAGGAAGCCCTCCGCGATGCCGCGCACGGTGGCCGAAAAGAAGTTCGAAGCGCCCATGAACTGCGCCACGAACTCGGTCTGCGGATACTCGAAGACCTGCGAGGAGCTGTCCAGCTGTTCGACACGGCCGGCGTTCATCACCGCGATCCGGTCGCTCATGGTGAGCGCCTCCTCCTGATCGTGGGTGACGAAGACGAAGGTGATGCCGAGCTTGCGCTGCAGATTCTTGAGCTCGACCTGCACCTCTTTGCGCAACTTCTGGTCGAGGGCGCCCAGAGGTTCGTCGAGCAGCAGCACCTGCGGCTCGAGCGCCAGCGCCCGCGCCAGCGCGACGCGCTGGCGCTGACCGCCGGAGAGCTGGGACGGATAGCGGGCCTCGAAGCCTCCCATGCGCACGAGCGCGACCGCCTTGTCGATGCGCTGTTCGTACTCGGCATGGGGATAGTTCTTGTAGCGGAATCCGAACGAGATGTTCTCGGCGACGGTCAGGTGGGGGAAAAGGGCGTAGGCCTGAAAGACCATGTTGATCGGCCGCTTGTGCACCGGCACTTCGGTCATGTCGACGCCGTTGACGCGGATCGCTCCGGATGTCGGGATCTCGAAGCCACCGATCATGCGCAGCAGCGTCGTCTTGCCGCAGCCGGAAGGGCCGAGAAGGGAGAAGAACTCGCCGCGACGGACGGTCAGCGAGACGTCGTCGACGGCGACGAAATTGCCGAAATGCTTGCTGACGTGGTCGATCTCGACGCTGAACTCGGTCGAGCTCATCGGCAGGAGTCCAAGGTTCGCACGGACAGGACTTGCAGGCTCAGACTCCGCGGAGAGAGGTCGGGTTGCATTGGGCGTTTTACCATATCGCTCCGGCAGCGGCAACGTCAGTGAGGTGCCGGCGGAGCGGCCGGTGGGGCGGGCGGCAGGGCGGGGGTAGACGGGTCAGCGGGCAGCGTGAACAGCGCGTCCGGAAGGTCGAGATCGAGCTCGAGCTTCTGGATCGTCACCACCGAGGGAACTCCCTGCGCTTCGCCGCCGACGAAGAGGCGTTCCTCGACGCGGTGCGCGAAGAAAATTCCGCCCACCGGTCTGAAGTCGGAGAGGCGCGACTCGATCACGGCCTCCTTGTCGCCGCGCTGCTCCCGGCGTTCCTCGCGAACCTGCAACGACGAGGAGCTGTCGAACCAGAGCGTGCGCACCTCGCCCTGCGCGGTGGTGAGCAGCAGCCGCCAGGCGTCGGTCTCGGTGCCGGGGAGTTTCTCCTGGCCGAGAAGCTCGACACGGTGGCCCTTCGCCGCGTAGTTCAAGGTAGGGCCCTCGACGAGGTCGGCCTGCGCCCGCATCGCCTCTCTCTCGGCGCCGTCGAGGAACTGGACCTCGAAGCCGGGAAGCGCCGGGTAGGTGTACCAGGCTCTCTCGCCGTCGAATACCTGGAGCAGGTCGAGGCCGTCGTCCGGGACCTCGATGCGCAGCCGGTCGGGGCGCTTCCAGTGGATCTTCAACGGCACGGTCTTGCTTCCCGCGCTTTGGGTGGCCTCGAGGCGCAGGGTGCGAACCGCATGAATCCTCTCCCGGCCGCCGAGAGCAGCGAAATTGCGCTCCAGGATGGTATCTGCGGATGGCGCAGCCGCTGCAGATGGTGCGGTTGGCGCAACTGGCGCCGACGGCGCCGACTGCGCCGCGGCACACGCGGCGGCCAGCAAGCCGGCTGCCAAGCAGGTCAGAGTGGAGCACGCTGCCTTGAGCTTCATCGAGCCGTCTCCTTCGCGGGAATCGTCCTTCGGCGGTCGATTCTCGCAGACCGCAGCGGGAAAAACCTCCCGAGCCCGGGTCACCTACTCTGACGGTGGCGTAAGCTCCGGTCGCCGGTCGGAAATCCATGAGGAGTCGGGCGTGAGCAACAATCTCGAGCTGCGCGAGGTGCGCAAGTCTTTCGGTGAGTTCGTGGCGGTGGACGGCGTCTCTCTCCAGGTGCCCCCGGGAGCCGTTTTCGGCCTGCTGGGCCAGAACGGCGCCGGCAAGACGACCAGCATCCGCATGATCATGGACATTCTCGCCCCGGACAGCGGCGAAGTGCTCTTCTTCGGCCGGGCGCGGCGGCCGGAAGACCTGCGGCGAGTCGGCTATCTGCCGGAGGAACGCGGGCTCTACCGCAAGATGACCGTCTCCGACCACCTGCTGTTCTTTGCCGAGCTGCATGGGGTCGAGCGCCGGCGGGCACAGAAGCTGATTGCCGAGTGGCTCGAACGCGTCGAGCTCGGGCAGTGGGCGAAATCGAAGGTCGAGGCGTTGTCGAAGGGGATGCAACAGAAGATCCAGCTCGTCGGCACGATCCTCCACGATCCGGACATCCTGATTCTCGACGAGCCGTTCTCGGGACTCGATCCGATCGCCCAGGGGCTGTTCAAGGACCTGATCGCCGACTTCAAGTCGCGCGGCAAGACCATCCTCTTTTCGACCCACATCCTCGAGCAGGCCGAGAAGCTCTGCGACCACATCTGCCTGATCTCCCACGGCAAGGTGATCCTCGCCGGCGAGCTCGCGGCGATCAAACGGGAGCGCGGCGGCAACGTCTACCGGCTGGCGACTTCCGGCGACAAGGCCACGGTCGCGACCGTCTCCGGCGTCCCCGGCGTCGCCGAAGTGCTCGACCAACCCTCGGGCCTGCGCCTCGTGCTCGCCGCCGACGCGGAACCGGCCGCGGTGCTGCGCGCCCTCGTCGCGCGCGTCGACGTCACCGACTTCCGCTCCGAAATGCCCGATCTCGAAACCCTCTTCATCCAGGCGGTGCGGCATGCGAATTGATCCCATCGTCACAATCGCGAAGCGCGAGTATCTGTCACGCGTCAAGACCAAGGGCTTCTGGATCGCCACGCTCCTGCTCCCGCTCGCCATGGCGGCGCTCACCATCCTGCCGTCGCTGATCGCGATGAAGGCGCGGGCATCGCAACGGATCGCCATCGTCGACGAAGCCGGTGGCTACGGCGAGCGGCTGGCGGCGAAGCTGGTCGAAGAGGAGTTGCCGACGACCGCGGCCGCCAATCTCGTCGAGCGCCGGAAGCCGAGGCAGGAGGAGACGGCGCAGTTCCAGGTGGAGCTCGTCGCGCGCTCGGGCGATCGCGCCGCCCAGCGCGCCGGGCTCGACGAGCGGGTCCTGGCGGGGGAGCTCGACGCCTGGCTCTGGCTCTCGCCCGAGGGGCTGGCCGGGAACGAGGTCGAGTATCACGCGGAGAGCGTCTCCAATTTCATGACCCAGAGCCGCCTCTCCGACGTCGTCTCGGAGGTGGTCGGCGAGGCGCGGCTCAAGGCGGCAGGAATCGACGCCGTCGAGGTCGCGGCGCTGACCCACGAGGTCGAGCTCGAGACGACCCGGGTACTGGCCGAAGGCAGCCGGCAGGAGGGGGGCATGGCCGGCTTCTTCCTCGCCTACTTCCTCTTCTTTCTGCTCTACATGGTGACCCTGCTCTACGGCCAGCAGGTGATGAACGGCGTCCTCGAAGAGAAGAGCTCGCGCATCGTCGAGGTGATTCTCGCCACCGTGCGCCCGATCGAGCTGCTTCTGGGCAAGCTCCTGGGCATCGGCCTCGCCGGGCTCACGCAGCTCCTCGTCTGGCTGACGACGATGGCGGCGCTCTCGGCGCCGGCGGTGGTGGGTGCCCTGGCGCTGATGCCGGAAGACGTCAAGCTGCCGCAGGTGGGCCTGGCGCTGATCGCGCACTTCCTGATCCTCTTCCTGCTCGGCTTCGCGCTCTTCGCGACGCTCTACGCGGCGATCGGCGCGGCGACCAACAACGTGCAGGAGGCGCAGCAGTTCGCCGGCTTCCTGGTGGTCTTTCTGGTGGCGCCTGTGTTCTTCATGATTCCGATCATCAACGACCCCGACTCGACGATGGCGGTGGTGCTGTCGATGATCCCGCCGCTCACGCCGACCCTGATGATGCTGCGCATCGCGGTCAAGACGCCGCCGCTCTGGCAGATCCTGGCCGCGTATGCGCTGACTGCGGGCTTCGTCTTCTTCCTGGTCTGGGTCTGCGCCCGGATCTATCGCATCGGCATCCTGATGTACGGCAAGAAGCCGACCTTTCAGGAGCTCTGGCGCTGGATCCGCTACGTTTGAGGATCAGTCTTGCTGGAGGTGTCTGCCGGGGCCGCCGGGGCCGCCCGGGCCGCCCGCTCCATGATGGCCACGATGCCCGCGGAGCGGTCCGCGATCGGGGCGATCCTCCCGCAGGGCCTGGTAGATCGCACGCTGCGTTTCGGTGAGCGTCGCGGTGAAGTCGGTCTCGAAGCGATCCCAGGCGACGCGCATCTCATCGCGCGCCTGATCGATCGCGATCGCCTGGGTCCCGACGGCCGCCGGATCGGGAGCGGCGAGGTCGAGCAGCGTCCGCAGCTGCTGGTGGGCGGTGCGCATCCCCGCGGCGAGCGGCTGGACGATGGCTTCGAGCTCCTCCTGCAGCCGGCCGAGGGTGACCTGCTGCTCGGCCGTCAGGTCGAGGGCGCGAGTCAGGCGCTCGGCTTGGTGTTCGGCGCGGCGCTCCATGCTCTCTTCGTCGAAGAAGGGTCCGTCCCCGCCGAAGGGTCCGGCGAACGACCGGCCGTGCGGCCCACCGGCGGCGAAAAGCGGCGCCAGAGGCAGGGTGGCGAGAAGGAGGGCGGGGATGAGGCGGGCGGGATTGCGGGTCATGAGCGGAATCTCCTGGGCATGCGGACCTCGTCCGTCGAGGCCCGTTCCGTTCCATGAAACCCACCGGGTGTTGGATTCCTGCGCGCTTTGCGCGCCTGGGATTCCTGCGCGCGATGCGCGCTCGGGAGTCCTGCGATTTGCGACCCCTGGGCGCGCGCACGGCAGCGGATTCCGGGGATTCCGGTGCCGGCGGGCGCGGGGTCAGGCGTTCGGCTCAGGCGTGAAGATTCAGCTGGCCTTGGGGTGACACTGGTCGCACTTGGTCGGCGCCTTGGTGTCGGCCTTCTTCGCCAGCTCTTCCTTGTGGCACTTGACGCAGGACATGTGGAACGGATTCTTGGTCGCCGACATCTCGGCGCACTTCGGCGTCTCGGCCTTCGCCGGGGCGGTGTGACAGCTGCCGCAGGTCTCGACCTTCTCGGTGCTCTCCGCGGTCAGGGCCGCCTGGGTATGGTGACAGGTCTTGCACTCGGCGACCGCCTTGACGTGGGCGGCGTGCGGGAACTCGACCGCCGACTTCTTGGCGACACAGTCGTCGAGCGTGATCTTCTCTGGCGGCGTCGCGGCGCCGGCGATGAAAGTCGATCCGGCGAGAAGGACCAGCGCGGCGAGGACGAACGGCATATAGGTCTTGCGCATTTCTCAGGCCTCCCTTGATGCGTGCATCAGGTCGTGAATCTGCGCGGCCCGGGACGCGGGCCCGATCCGCACTTCCGGACCGACTGTAGCAGGGCGCGAAGCGTCCCAACCTACCCACTCGGCTAGGTGCCTGGCCGGCACCGGGCCCCTTGGGGTCGCGCCCCCGTCTCCGCAAACCCGCGGTGGGCGAACTCTCGCGGGAGACGCCTCCTTCGGCCCGGGAAGAGACCGTGCACGATCGCTGCCGTGACCCCGGTCGTCAGGGGAGGGTACGAAGACGAAACGGTCCGGCACGCTGCGACGTGGTCGGGCTCGCGAACGGCTCGAGGTGGCGCAGGAGCTCGGCATGGTCGTAGCCCAGCCGCCGCAGGTACTTCCAGGGATTGCGATCGAGTGGTTGGTCGAAGATATCGACGAAGACCACGCGCTGGCCGCGGCGGCTGCAGGCGGCGAGGCGGGCGAGAAGGCGGCGAATCCCCTTTTCGGGCGGCCACCGCGTCGCGAGACCGGTGATCGACAGGTGGTCGAGCGACCTCGCCGCGGGGGAGAGCAGGAACACGAGCTCCGCCTCGTCGAAGCCCGGCAGTACCACCAGGCAGGCGCCGGCTGTCGCCGCGGTCAGCTGCGCAATGCGCTCCGTCCGCGGATAGAGGATTCGCCGGGCCGCGATGTCGGTGAGGTTGAACGCCAGTGCCGCGAGGCCGAGCGCGATCCACAGCCGTCGCCGGTCTCGAGGCTCGCCGGCGCCGCCTGCGCTCGTCCCGACCGCCCCACTGGCGGACACCGCCGCCAGCAGACCGAAGATCGGCGCGAGCTGGAAGAAGAACTGGTCGTCCGAGTTGCTCCACAGGAAGCCGAAGGCGAGGATCGGTGCGAGCCAGCACAGCGCGAGCCAGCCGACCCGGCGCCAGGGCGCCGGGGCACGTGCGCGCAGGCAGGAACCGAGCGCCGACGCCATCGCCGCCAGCGCCGCGAGACAGGCGACGCCGCCGAGCACGGCGCCGGCCGACGGTGCCACCCGGTCGCGGACGGCCGCCGCCAGCGGCTGCAGGTCGACGAGGGCGCTCGCCGCGCCATAGCCGGCCCGGGTCGCCGCCTCGGCCACGCCGCGTGCGGTCCGCTCGAGGCCGTATCCGGACTCGGAGCGCGCCAGCGCGCTCGCCTCGCCGAGGCGGCCGTGACTCAGCCAGATGAGGCTGCGGGCGGAGCTGCCGGCGAGCGCAGCGGTGAGCAGCAGCGCCGGAACGCAGACCAGAAACGCTGCCGCCGCGAGGCCTGCCGCCGCGCGCCGCGCCTCCCGCCCGCGCCCCGCGCGCCCTGCAGTGGCGGCGCCACCAACGAGAGCGAGGGCGAGGCTCGCGCCGAGCAGCAGGTTCGACAGGAAGCAGAGCGCGGCGAGACCGACGGCGACCCCCGTCCGGAGGCCCTGGCGCAGCGCCGGCCGCTCCAGCAGGCGCAGGGCTTCGCCGGCAGCCGCAACGACGAACGGCATCTGGATCATGTGGATCTCGTCGGAGACCCAGAGTCGGAGAAAGGCGGAGGAGAGACCCACCCAGGCGGTGGCGTAGTTGGCGATCCCCCGCGACGGCGCGACGAGCGGCGCGAGACGGAGGCGAAAGAGCGCCACCGCTGACGCACCGGCGAGCGCGGCGAGGAGCTTGAGCGCGTCGACGCCGGGGCGCGCCGGATCGATGTTCGCCCACAGGCTCTGCCAGGCAGCGCCGAGCGGCTCGAAGAGCAGATGGTTCGGGTTCAGCGTCCACGTCCCGGCGGCGAACTGGCGGCTGTGCCCCAGGCCGTCGTTCGAGACGAAACCGACCGGCGCGAGAAGAAGGGCCAGCGAGCACAGCACCAGCCAGAGCCCGGCGTCGAATCGATGCCTCTGCGCCGCCAGCGAATCGATCGAATGCGGAGCCGGTTCCGGCCGGTTCATCTCCAGGCGTGCTTCCGCCGCGCGGCGGCTACTTCTTCTTGCCGGACTTCAGGAGGAAGGTCACCATCATGATGACGCGAAACTCGACGATCTTCCCTTTTTCCACCTTCACCTTCTGCTCCTTGATCCAGGCGCCCTGGACTTCGTCGAGCGAGGCGTCAGCGCGCGAGATGCCGATCGCGACGGCGTCTTCGAAGCTCTTCTTGGAGGCGGCACTGATCTCGATGATCTTGGCGACGGACATGGGTGGGACTCCTCTTGCGCAAGCGTTCGCGGATGACGGCGGGCCCCCGCAGGGCACCGCTCTCGCCACGTCCATGGTGGCGCAACTTTGCGGCGGCCGCAAGTCCCGGCCCCCGGAATCGAACTCGGCGTCGAGGTCGAGGCTGCGGCGCCCATTTTGCCCCGGCGCCCAGGCGATAGAGTCGGCCCCCATGAGTCGCAGATTCCTCGCCCTCGGAGCACTCTCCGGCATGATTGCCGTCGCGCTCGGCGCCTTCGCCGCGCATGCCTTGAAGGCCCGCCTCGAGCCGCCACTGCTCGCCGCGTTCGAGGTCGGCGCGCGCTATCAGATGTACCACGCGCTGGCGCTCATCGCCGTGGGCCTCCTCGCCGAGCGCCACCCGAGCCGGCTCCTCGGCGCGAGCGGCGCCCTCTTTCTCGCCGGCACAGTCCTCTTCTCCGGCAGCCTCTACGCGCTCTGCCTCACCGGCACCCCATGGCTGGGCGCGATCACCCCGTTCGGAGGCGTCGCCTTCCTCTCCGGTTGGCTCTGCCTTGCTGCGGCCGCCCTGAAGCGCTAGCGCAGCCCCCGCGGTCTGGGCGGTCTGAACCGGGCGCCGGGCGCCGGGAGCTTCTGCGTGCGCCGTCCAGTCCGATGGGGTGGTTCGCCGCCACCGGATCGGATGTAGAAAGGAGCTCCTCCAGCGGGCCCGAATGAGGTGCACCGGGGCGCGCTCCTGCGCGAGCCCGACTGTTCCGATCGCCCCGTTCACCTGTCTCATCTGGCATGAGCGGTGAAGACCCTTTGAAGAACGCCTGACGCGCCGGGGGCAAACACCCCAGAGACAGACCGACGGGCAGGTTCTCCGCCGCGCGGCGGGAGCGAGAGCTCGCAGGACCCGAGACGATTGTAGAGAGGTAGGGAGTGCAACCATGTACCACGCCGGCACGGAACCCCGCGTTGCAAAGACTCCACTTCCCTTGACGCAGCGTCTCTGGCAAGCGGTGGCGGTTGCGAGCCTGCTGGCTGCGGCTCCAGCTGCTCCGCTCCTCGCCCAATGGACGACGCAGAGTCCTGTTCCCACCCACCTCCAGGTCCGGGGTGTCGCCGCCCCGGCGCCGGGGCGGGTCTTTCTCGCCACCGACGACGACTCGCTAGACGCAAGCGGCGCCCTCTTCGAGTCGAACGACGGCGGGGTCAGCTGGATCCAGCGCGACGTGCCCTTCGACCTCTTCAATGGCCTCTGGGGAGTCTCCTTCTTCGACGACCAGCACGGATGGGTATGGGGCAACGTCAACTACCGCACCACGGACGGCGGCACCACCTGGGAAGAGTTGCCCCCTCTGGGCTCCGCCTATTTCATGGAGTTCTCCTCCCTGAGCTTCGGCGTTGCGACCGGCAACTTCGGTGCGCATGTCAGCCGCGATGGTGGCCTCTCTTGGGCGCCATCACCGGATGGAATGTCGGCCTTTTCGTTCGCGAACGCTCAGACGGGGCTCGGCGTCGCCGCGACTGGCCTCTACCGGACCACCGACGGCGGCGGCACGTTCGTCCCCGTGCGGGCCGGCGTGGCCGACGCCGCGGCGTTCCTTTCCTCGACCGTCGCGGTGGCCATCGTCGACGGAATCCTGCTCCGCTCGGTCAACGGCGGCGTGGCCTGGACGGGCAGCACGGGCGCTGAAGGGCGCAACCGGCTCTTCGTCGTCTCCGCCGAGGTCGTCCTGGCCTGGGGCCGCAGCGGTACCCATCCCGACTACGACGACCGCATCTTCCGCTCCACCGACGGCGGCGAGACCTGGACCGACCTCGGCGAGGTGATGGACCCGGGTCCATTCGCCGCTCCCTTCGGGTTTGCCGTGCCGGCCGCGCAGATCGTGGTTGCGTCCGATGGCGCGGGGAACCTCTACCGCTCCGCCGATGCCGGTCTGACCTGGGCGCAGAGTCACGCCTCGCCTGGCCCGACTCCCAGCTTCCTCGGCAGCGTGGCACCGGTCTTCGTCGACGCCCAGACGGGCTATTTCGGCTTTGGCGCCGGCTTCGTCATCCGGACGACCGACGGCGGCGTGACCTGGCACCAGATTTCGAGCGGCTCGGGGGTGGCAATCCTCGCCATGGACCGTTTCGCCAACGGCGATCTGATCGCCGTGGGAGAGTCCGGCCAGGTACTGACCAGCGTCGGCGGCACCGCGCCCTGGTTGATCCGCGCCACCTTGGGCGCGGGCAGCCTCGAGGCCGTGCAGGTCGTCGGCCCGCAGGCAGTCGTGGCGGTCGATCGCACCGGCGTCGTCTACCGCAGCGCCGACGCCGGCGCCACCTGGACCGCAGCCCTTTCCGCGCCGGTCGACCTCACCGCCGCCGACCTGCACTTCAACACCTTGCTCGAAGGCTGGGTCGTCGGCCAGGGGTTCAGCAGTGCGGCCCTCTTCCACACCGTCGACGGCGGCACCACCTGGACGCCGGTCCCCGACTTCATCGGCACCTACGTGGCGGTGGACTTCGCCGGCGCGAGCGGCTGGGCCGTGGCGGTCTACGCCACGCTCTATCGCACCGTCGACGCCGGCGCCACCTGGACGGAGAGCCAGCTTCCCGGAGGCTCGCCTTCCATTCAGGACCTGGATTTCTGGAACGCCAGCATCGGCTATGCGGTCGGTTCCAACGGCTATGCGGCGCGCAGTGGCGACGGGGGCCTCACCTGGCAGATGCTGCCGACCCCCGACACCACGGATCAGCTCACCGACATCGAGCTCATCGGCCCGGACGAGCTCTGGGTGTCGACCGCCGGCGGCAGGGTGCTCTATTCGGCTACGGGTGGACTGAACTGGGCGGTCATGGACGCGGGAGCTGCCGGCTTCGGCTCCTACTCGACGATCGCCGCTACCCCGGCCGGGGATGCCTGGATCGCCGGCTGGCAGGGTGCGATCCGGCACTTCTCGGGACCGCCGACGCCGCCGGTCAACCAGCCGCCGGTCGCCTCCTTCACCTACCTGACCACCGGGCTCTCGGTCTCTCTCACCGACACCAGCAGCGACGCCGACGGCACGATTGCGACCTGGCTGTGGGACTTCGGCGACACCACCACCTCGACCGAGCAGCACCCCACCCACGTCTTCGCGTTGGCCGGGACCTACATCGTCACTCTGACGGTGACCGACGACGACGGCGACACCGACGTCGCGGGCCGCGCCATCGCGGTCCAACCCGGTCCGGGCGGGATCTTCGGTGATTTCACCGAGGTCACGCCGCTCGATCCGCTCTTCGTGACGCCGCAGGACGAGGATTTCTGGGTGGCCGCGGCCGCGCCGGCCGACTACGACGGCGATGGCGATCTCGACATCGCCGTCTTCGGGTACTACGTGGTCTACAACGTGAGCGTGGTGGATCATCTGGTTCTGCTGCGCAACGACGGGCCGGTCAGCGCGACGGAATGGGATTTCTCCTATGTCGAGCTGCCCTTGGGAACCTTGACTCCGGGAGCTTCGGACCTCGCCTGGGGCGACGTGGACGGCGACGGCGACCAGGATCTCGCGGTCGGCAGCGACGGGCAGACGGTGCTCTATCGCAATGATGCCGGCACGCTCGTGCCGAGTGACACCGTCCTGCCGGGCTACGGGGAGGACAACGATCAGGCCGACTTCGACCTGCGCTCGATCACCTGGGCGGACTACGACAACGACGGCGACCTCGACCTCCTGCTGCCGTCGATCTGGGACGACGTCACCTTCACTTCGCACACCGCCTTGATGCGCAACGACGGCAGCAACGGCAGCGGCGGGTGGCTGTTCACCGAAGTGACGACGGACCTCGGGCAGTCCGACCACGCCCAGACCAGCTGGGCCGACTTCGACGGCGACCAGGACCTCGACCTGCTGATCGTCCACATCGCGCCGCTGACCGAGGACGGGTTCATCCGGCGGTTCCGCAACGACGGCGATGGCGTCTTCGTCGGCGAAGACATTCTCGGCAGCCTCACGGTCGAGCACGGCGAAGCGCAGTGGGGCGATTCCGACGACGACGGCGATCTCGACATCCTCGTCGCCGGCAATATCCGGGAGCTCGACGGTAGTTACAACACCGTGCTGCGTCTCTACCGCAACGATGCTGAGACCTTCGTGCCGGTCGAGCTCATCGACTGCGTCTTCTGCGAGGGCTGGTTCGACTTGAGCGCCGCCACCTGGGCCGACTACGACTCCGACGGCGACATCGACATCCTGCTCGCCGGCACCTACAACTCCGGCTCGCAGATCGAGGGCCGCGCCAAGGTCTACGACAACGAGGCCGGCCTGTTCGTGGACTCGGGCAACCAGTTGCCGGCCCCGCGCGCCATGGGATTCAGCGGCGGCTCGTTCAGCTGGCTCGACATCGACGGCGAAGGCGACCTCGACTACTTCATCGCCGGGTCGTACTTCGTGCCGGGAGGCAACGGTCTCGTCGAGACCCAGATGCATCTCTACCTGAACGATGCCGCAGGAGAGAATCTGGCGCCGACGGCGCCGTCGTCCCTGGATGCGCAGGTCTTTGTCGACGGCTCCGCCGCACTGTCGTGGAGCCCGGCGAGTGACGACCTCACGCCGGCTCAGGCGCTGACCTATGAGCTGCGGCTCTATCGCAGCGGCGTACCGGTCTCGACCGCGCGCCGAATCCCCGAGCCCGGGGGCCTTCGCGCGGCCAACGCCTGGACGTTGTCCGGCCTGGCGGACGGCCACTACACCTGGACCCTGGAGGCGGTGGACAGCGCCTACAACACCGGGCCCGCTGGCGAGGCCGCCTTCTTCGTCGGCCCCCCGCCGACACCGGTCTTCGCCGACGGCTTCGAATCGGGAGGCATGACGGGCTGGAGCGTGGTGGCGCCGTAGACCCGAGCGCAGCGGGAGGGCGAGCCCCCAACCAGCGCGGCAATGAGACAATTCGACGGATGAGTGCGCCGTCGTTCACCCTCGCGCTGCCGGGATGGGAGCTCTGCTGGGTCCACCTCGCGGTCACGGGCGAAGGTGAAAGCAGGCTCGCGGCGCGCCGGGAGCGGATCGCGGCAGAGTTGTGCTCTCTCTGGACCCCGGCCGAGCTCGGCGAGGATCCGACGGTGGCCGCGATGCGACGGCTGTTCAAGGCGGCCGGCACCGATCCGTCGCGCTACCGGCCCTCTTCGGAGGCGCTGGTACGGCGGCTGCTCAAGGGCGAGGCGGTGCCGAGCATCCATGCCCTGGTCGACTTGAACAACCAGCTCTCGATCGAGCTCAAGGTGCCGTCGTGCGTGATGCGCGACGGCTCGTTCGAGTTTCCGGTCACGCTGCGCGCGGGGCTCGCGGGAGAGATTCTCGACGCGATGCGCGGCCCGCTCGACCTCGCGGGCAAGCCCCTTCTCGCCGACGCCGCGGGGCCGTTCGGCACGCCGATCACCGACGCGCATCGCGTGAAGGTGTTGCCGGACACGGCGGCGGGCTGGCTGGTGGCCTACCTGCCCGCGGGGCAGCTCGGCGGAGCCGAGGTCGCAGCGCGGCTCGACGAGATCCTCGCCGAGGCGCCGGTCGCGCGGCGGCTCTGAGCCCGCCGAGTCGCCGGATCCAGGGGATCGGCGGTTGCGCTACCGCCGGTGGGCTTGGCGGACGGCTTCGTCGAGAGCGTGCAGGAAGCGCGAGCGGTCTTTCTGCGCGAAGGGCGGCGGACCGCCGGATATCGTTCCCATCTCGCGCAGGCCGGCCATCAGCTCGCGCGTCGCGAGCGCCGAGCCGATGCCTTCGTCGGTGAACGGACGTCCGTCAGGAGCGAGGACCTGGGCGCCGCCGGCGAGACAGCGCGCGGCGAGCCGGATGTCGGCGGAGACGACGATGTCGCCCGGCCCGGCACGTTCGGCGATCCAGTCGTCGACGTCGTCGAGCTGGCCGCTCGCCACCACCACCAGCTCGATCGTCGCCGCGAGCGGCACCTGCATCCGGCTGTTCGCCACCACGACGACCGGCACGGCCAACCGCCGGGCGACGCGGTAGACCTCCTCCTTCACCGGACAGGCGTCGGCATCGACCAGGATTCGCGGCATGGTTGCAGAGGCGAAGCGCTCGCGGAAAGGGACCTGCTACGGCGCTGTGAGGCTCCAGCGGTTGGTGTCGCCGGCATCGAAAGAGTCGCAGAAATGGCAGCGATCGCCGACGAAGAGCTCCACCTGGCCCGCAACCGTTTGGTCGGCAAGGTAGAGCGCGTCCCGGCTGTTCGCCGCTACCCTGGGCTCCGGTTGGAGCGCCGTGTTGCCACCCGCGACCAGCGGTCCGTTCACCCGCTCGGAAGAACCGCCGGCGATCGGCACGCTCCAGATCTCGACCACGCCGTTCGTCACCTGATCGGCCTGGTAGATCGCCCGGCTGCCGTCCGGGGTGATCACCGGCCCGGGGATGGAGCTGACATCGCCGCTCGACACCAGCGGCGGGTTGAGCTTGACGGAGGCTCCGCCGGCGATCGGTACACTGAAGATCTCGAGCACATTGTCGACCTCCTGGTCGGCGACGTAGGCGACCCGGCTGCCGTCCGGGCTGAGGGTGAGCGAGCTGAGCTCGATGTCGCCCCCCAGGGGCAACGTCGGGTTGAGCTTCGTCCAGGCTCCCGTCGGGCCGCTGAGCAGATTGCTGTAGATCTCGGAGACTGCGAGCGTCTCCTGGTCGGCGCGGTAGACCACGCGCGTGTTGTCCGCGCTGATCGAGATGTCCGAGATCGAGCGGGATGGATCGAACAGCGTGGTCAGCCGCACCGCAACGCCGCCCAGAATCGGCACACTGTAGAGCTCGCTCTCGTCGTTGGTCTCCTGATCGCCCTTGTAGACGACCCGGCCGCCGTCGGGACTGATGAAGAAGGTCGGCGAGATGTCGCCGTCGGTGGCCAGCGTCGAATTGAGCTTGATCGCCACGCCGCCGGTGATCGGTACACTCCAGAGCTCGTTCGACTGGTCGACCTCCTGGTCGGCCGTGTAGACCACGCGAGTGCCGGTGGGGCTGATCCGGACGCTCGCGCCGGAGCCGACATCGCCGTCGGTCACCAGGGCCGGGTTGAGCTTGGTCGCCGGGCCGCCGGCGATCGCGACGCTCCAGAGCTCGAAGACCTCGTCGGTTTCCTGGTCGGCGCGATAGACCACCCGGCTGCCGTCGGCGCTGATCGAAAAACTGTCGCTGCTGCTGACATCGCCGTTCGCCACCAGCGGCGGGTTGAGCTTGGTGACCGCTCCGCCGGTGATCGGGACGCTCCAGAGCTCGATGACTTCGTCGGTCTCCTGGTCGGCACGATAGACGACGCGACCGCCGTCGGGGCTGATGAGGAAGTCGTCTCCGATCTCGCCGCCGGTCACCAGGGTCGGATTGAGCAGTATCGAGGGCCCCGGGGGGTCGGAGATCTCGATGCTGCGGAGCTCGCGCTCGCTCAGGACGCCTTGGTAGACGGCGTAGACGACCCGCAGACTGTCGGGGCTGACGCTGTAGTCGAAGATGTCCTCGCCCGGCAGCAGGGCGTGCAGCAGCTCCGGCGCGCCACCCGCCAAGCGCACGCTCCAGAGGGCATCGACGCCGTCGACCACCACGTCCTGCAGGAAGATGGCGTGGCGCCCGTCGGGGGCGAGCTGCACGTCGCCGAGGTTGCTGAAGGTATCCCCCTGACTGAGCTGAAAGGAACTCGCGCCGCCCGATGACGAGCCCGCCAGCGTCCAGGCCGCGCACAGCAGCAGAATCGCAATTCTGGAACTGATCCGATCGTGGAGCGTCCGCACCGTTGCCTCCTCCGGCGCAGATCCACCTGAGCGCCCTGCAGGATCCCTGGCCGGCCAGAACGTCCCAGAACGCCGACGTCTGTCGGGCTCGAAGTACCGCTGGGCTGCGCGAAGGACTCGCGGACAGTATCAGTGGGCGGAGCCGGCAACGAATCGTCGCCGCCCAGAGAGCGCCCGGCGCGCTGTGGCCTAGACGGCGAGAGTCGACAGCCGGACCGGTCGTCGCCGTGCACCCCAGGTCCCCGGTCGCCCCTCGAACCGCCCCGGGATCTTCGTGCCGCACGCGGCGCAGGCGCCGGTGTCGAGGTGACTGTCGAGCCGCCAGGCGGTGATCTCGTAGCCGTCGCGCCCGATGATCACTGCGCCGCAGCCCGGGCACCAGGTCGAGCCGCCCGCTGGGTCGCGGACGTTGCCGGTGTAGACGTAGCGCAGGCCGTTCGCGAGCGCGATCTGGCGCGCCCGGGTCAGCGTCGCGGGCGGCGTGGGCCGGTGGTCGAGCATCCGGTAGTCGGGATGAAAGGCGGTGAAGTGGAGCGGCACGTCCGGTCCCAACGCTTCCGCAATCCAGCGCGTCATGGCGTCGAGCTCGCCGTCGGAGTCGTTCTCGCCCGGGATGAGGAGGGTGGTGATCTCCAACCAGACCTGGGTCTCGTGCTGCAGGTAGACCAGCGTCTCTTGCACCGGCTCGAGATGGCCGTGGCAGATCTTGCGGTAGAACTCTTCGCTCCAGGCCTTGAGGTCGACGTTCGCCGCGTCGAGATGGGCGTAGAGCTCGCGCCGCGGCTCGGGGCAGATGTAGCCGGCGGTCACCGCCACCGCCGCGACGCCTGCGGCGCGGCAGGCGTCGGCGACGTCGATGGCGTACTCGAGAAAGACCGTCGGATCGTTGTAGGTGAACGCCACGGCGCGGCAGCCGAGCGCCTGCGCGGCGCGGGCGATCGTCTCCGGCGTCGCGGCGTCGGCGAGCGTGTCGGTCTCGCGCGACTTCGAGATGTCCCAGTTCTGGCAGAACTCGCAGGCCAGATTGCAGCCCGCGGTGCCGAACGAGAGGATCGGCGTACCCGGGAGATAGTGGTGGAGCGGCTTCTTCTCGATCGGGTCGACGCAGAACCCCGACGAGCGTCCCCAGGTCGCGAGCACGACCTCGCCGCCTTCGGCGGCGCGCACGAAGCAGAGTCCCCGTTGGCCGTCGCGCAGCTTGCAGAAGCGCGGACAGACGTCGCACTGCACGCGCCCATCGTCCAGCCGGTGCCAGTATCGGGTGGGGTGCGTGGGGTGGGCGGGGAACGAGGCCCCGATGGGAGCGTCGGCCATGACTTCAGGATACTCCTCCCGGGCGCGCCCTGGAGGAGTATCCTCTTCTTGTGAAGGTCCGGCCGTCCGCCGTTGCGGGCAGTTTCTATCCGGCCGATTCGCGCCGGCTCGAGGCTGAAGTCCGCGCCCATCTCGCCGCCGCCGCGGCATCCGGGTCATTCGAGTCATCCGAGCCATCCGGTGCGGGGCGCGTGCGTCCGAAGGCGCTCGTCGCTCCGCACGCTGGCTACATCTACTCCGGTCCCGTGGCGGGCAGCGCTTTCCGTCAGCTCGCGCCGTGGCGTGGCACGATCGACCGCGTCGTCCTCCTCGGGCCGTCGCACTTCGTGCCTTTCGGCGGCCTGGCGCTGCCGTCGGTGCGGGCGTTCGCGACGCCGCTGGGCGACGTGCAGGTCGCGGCCGAAGCCGCGGCCTGCCTCGCTGACCTGCCTCAGGTCGTCGTCTCCGATCTGCCGCACGAGCGCGAACACGCGCTCGAAGTCGAGCTGCCGTTTCTCCAGGTCGCGCTCGCGCGCTTCGAGCTCGTGCCGCTCGTGGTCGGCGACGCCTCCCCGGAAGAGGTCGCGGAAGTTCTCGACCGGCTCTGGGGGGGCGAGGAGACGCTGATCGTCGTCTCGACCGACCTCTCGCACTATCACGACTATGCGACCGCCGCCGCGCTCGACCGGGCGACCGCCGACGCCATCGTCGCGCTCGATGTCGACGGCATCACCGCCGGCGCCGCCTGCGGGCGGAATCCGTTGCGCGGCTTGCTGCTCGCCGCGCGCCGCCGCGGTCTCGTCGTCTCCGAGCTCGACCTGCGCAGCTCGGGCGATACTGCCGGCGGCGGTGATCGGAGCGGGCGGAGCGAGCGACGCGAGCGACGCGAGCAGGTCGTCGGCTACGGGGCGTTCGCCGTTGCCTGAGTCCGCCCTTTCATCCGCGTCGCGCGTCGCCCTCACGACGATCGCCCGCCAGGCGGTGGTCGCGGCGGCGAGCGGTGAGAGCTACGCCCCGCCGCCGAAGTGGATCTCCGGCCGCCTCGCTGAACCGGGCGCAAGCTTCGTCACGCTCCGCGTCGCGGGCGAGCTGCGTGGCTGCATCGGTTCGATCACGGCGCGGCGCGCGCTCGCCCTCGACGTCGCGGAGAACGGCCGCGCCGCCGCCCTCCGGGACCCGCGCTTCGATCCGCTCGGCGCCCACGAGCTCGCCCGGGTGGAGATCGAGCTCACGCTCCTGACGCCGCCCGAGCCGCTAGTGGTCGGCTCGCGCGCCGAGCTCCTCGCCGCGCTCATCCCCGGCGTCGACGGCCTCGTGCTCGAGGAGCGCGGGCGCCGCGCGACCTTCCTGCCGGCGGTCTGGGCGCAGCTCCCCGATCCCGAGTCGTTCGTCCTCCACCTCGAACGCAAGGCCGGACTTGCCGCCGGCAGCTGGTCGGCGGCCCGGAGACTCTTCCGCTACCGCACCCAGTCGATTGCGGTCGGGCCCGCGCTGGCCGAACGCGCCGCCGCCGGGCAGGAGTAGTCTTGGCGGCGAGTGCCGAACGATCTCGACGATTTTCCGCGACTCTCGCCCCGCCGTTTCGCTGCGCGCACGCTGCCGGGCCTCCTCCTGGCCACGGCGAGCCGCCAGCCGGAGCGGCGCCTGCTGCGTTTCCTCGAGCCGCCTGCGGTCCCCGTCGACCGGCCGGCCCCGCCGCGAACGCTCTCCCGCGGTGCCTTCGCGGCCGGCGTCGGCCGCGCGGCCTGCTTTCTGCGCTCGGCCGGCGTCGGGCCGGGAGCTCGCGTGCTGCTCCTCGCCGAGAACTCGCCGGAGTGGCAAATGGTGGCGCTCGGCACCCAGTTCCTGCGCGCCGAGCCGGCGGCGGTCTTTTCGAGCCTGGGGGCAGAGACCGTGGCGGGGATCGCGCGCCGGGTCGCGCCACGGGTGATCTTCGTTTCGACCGCCGAGCAATGGGACAAGCTCGCGCCGGTCGCGCCGGAGCTCGTCGCCGCCGGGCTCGCGGCGGTGGTGGCTGGCGGCCAGCTGGCGCCGGCGTCGGTGCCGCCCGGGCTCACGGTCGTGGCTCTGGCCGCGATCACCGGCGACCGGGCGCCCGGCCTCGCGCCCGCCGAGATGGCGACGCTTGCCGCGGCGGTCGGCGAGGAGGATCCTTTCCTGCTCCTCTTTACCAGCGGCACCACCGGCCGGCCGAAGGGCGTGCGCCTGCCGCAGCGCGCGATGGTGCACGCGCTCGACGCCGGCCAGGCCTCCGTGGCGACGACGGAGTCCGATGTCGGCCTTCACTTCCTGCCCTTCGGGCATATCGCCGGCCACGCCCAGTTCACCCTCGCCCTGGCGCAGGGGCACGAGCTGATCATGGTGGCGCGCCGCGAAGACCTCGAGCCCGGCCTGGCCCTCTCTCCGACCTACTTCTTTTCTGTGCCGCTGGTCTACGAGCGCCTGCGCGATGCGGTCGAGGCGAAGATTGCGGCGCTCTCACCGCTTGTGCGGCGGGCGGTACGCGGGGCCATGGCCGCGGCCGCGCGCCATCGCCTCGAAGGCTCGCGTTCCCTCGCTGACTTTCTCGGCACGCGCTGCGCCGACCTGCTCGTCGGCCGCGCCCTGCGCGCCAGGTTGGGGGGCCGTGTGCGCGGGCTCTTCGCCGGCGGCGCACCGGCCCCGCCCGCCCTGTTCCGCTTCTTCGAGAGCCTCGGCATCCCCCTGGTCGAGCTCTACGGGATGAGCGAGACGGCCGGGATGATCTCTTCGAACCTCCTCGCGGGTCCGCGCCGGGAGAGTTGCGCCGGCCGGATCACGGCCGACCACGAAGTGCGCTTCGCGGCCGACGGCGAGCTCGAGGTGCGCGGTCCGCTGCTGCTCACCGGCTTCCTCGAGCCGGAGGACGGAGCGGAGGCGTGGACCGCGGACGGATACTTCCGCACCGGCGACCTCGGCCGGGTCGACGAACAGGGCTACCTCTACATCGAGGGGCGCTGCAAGAGTCTGATCATGCTCTCCACCGGCAAGAAGCTCTCGCCGGAGCCGATCGAGTTGGCGCTCGCCGCGGCGGCGCCGTTCCATGGCGCCGTGCTGTTCGGCGAGGGCCGGCCGTTCGTCGCCGCGGCGGTCTTCGTGGCCCGCGAGGAGCTCGCCCGGCTCGCCGCCGCCGGCGAAGACGCGGCCACCGCTCTCCTGTCGCGGGCCCGCGCCGCGCTCGTTGCCTTCTCCGACTTCGAGAAGCCGAAGAAGCTCCTCGTCCTTCCCGGCACGCCCCAGGACTACCCGGAGCTCCTCACGCCGACGCTCAAGATCAAGCGCGCCGCCCTGCTCGCCGCGTATGGTCCAGCGGTGGCCGAGCTCTTCCTCGCCAGGTAGCCGTCGCGCGGCGACCTCGCGCTCTCATTCGCCGCCGCCGGTCGAGCCGGACGGAGGCCGAGTTTCATGGGGGACGCCGCCCGCGTCACGGCCGGTACATGAGCTCCGCGCTGCCCTTCTTCGGGTTCTGCGGCCGCCTCCTCTTCGCCAGCTTCATCGCCTGGGCCTTCTCGGCGAAGGCCCGGGTGAACGTCCCCGGGGCGCCGGTGGCCCCGATCCGTACGTGCGGCTCGCCGGAGCACGGTGGTAGGGTCCCGCCCAAATGAGAAAGCTGCCGAGTCGCCTGCGAACAGGTCCCACGCCCGAGTACCGCGAACTCTCCCCACGAAGCCACGCTCCGCTGTCCACCCGGAGGGCGCTCGCCATCGCGGTCGTTCTGATGGCGCTCGGTCACCTCGCCGGCGCGAGCGCTTCCTTTGCGGCGGCAGATGACCTGGCGGACGTCCGGCGCGAGGTCGCGGCACGCCACGACGAGGCGGTGAAGGGTCTGCAGGAGTGGATAGCGCTGCCATCCATCGCGGCCGAGAACCTGAACTTTCCCGCTGGCGCGGAGCACATGGCGAAGCTCTTGCGCGACGCCGGATTCCAGCAAGTGACCGTGCTTGCGACCGACGGCAAGCCCGGTGTCTTCGCGACCCTCGACGCCGGCGCGCCGAAGACCGTCGGGCTCTACTTCATGTACGACGTCAAGCAGTTCGACCCCGCCGAGTGGACCTCGCCGCCGCTCGCGGCGCAGATGGTCGAGAAGCCCGGGCTCGGGCGAGCGATGGTAGGTCGCGGTGCCGTCAACCAGAAAGGCCCCCAGGCCGCCTTGCTCGCGGCGCTGCACGCGATCCGCAGCGCCGGCCGGAAGATGCCGGTGAACCTCGTGCTGGTCGCCGAGGGCGAGGAGGAGATCGGTTCGCCGCACATCGGCCAGCTCGTCCATCGCCCCGAGGTGAAGCCGGCTTTCGCCAAGTGCACCGGCGTCTTCATGCCGGGGGCAGGGCAGGATCCCGACGGCATCGTGACCGTGAGCCTCGGCGCCAAGGGGGTGGTCGAGCTCGAGCTGGTGGCGAGCGGCGAGAAGTGGGGCCGGGGCCCCTCGAAGGACGTCCACTCGTCTCTCAAGGCGATGGTGGACAGCCCGGCCTGGCGGCTGGTCAAGGCATTGGACACGCTGGTCTCGGCGGACGGCAACACGATCACCATCGACGGCTACCCGCAGCCGCGGCCGGCGAGCGCCGAGGAGCGCGCGATGGTCGCCGCGGCAGCGGAGCGCCGCAACGAGGAGAAGGTGAAGAAGCTGCTCGGCGTGCAGCACTGGATCGACGACCTGCCGTGGCGCGAGGCCAACGAGCGGCTCGTGTCGCAGCCGACGGTGAATATCCAGGGTCTGGTCGGGGGCTATACCGGGCCGGGCGGCAAGACCATCCTGCCGCACCGCGCGGTGGCGAAGATCGACCTGCGCCTGGTCCCCGACATGAAGATGGCCGACGCCGTGGCGGCGCTCGTGGCGCACCTCGCGCAGCGCGGCTTCGGCGACCTCGAAGTGAACGTGACCGGCGGCTACGACCCGACGAGCACCCCGGCGTCCGCGCCGCTCATCCAGGCGCAAGTCAGCGTGCTGAAGCGTGCCGGTATCGACCCGCTCGTCTGGCCGCGGAACGCCGGCTCCTACCCCGGCTTCGTCTTCACCGGCGCGCCGCTCGCGCTCGCCTCGGGCCACTTCGGCCTCGGCCACGGCAGCGGCGCCCACGCGCCGGACGAGTACTTCCTGATCGACTCCACGAACCCGAAGGTACAGGGCTTCGACGGCGCCGTGATGTCCTACGTCGAGTACCTGTACGAGCTGGCGAAATAGAGCACTGCGCAGCGGAGGTCGGCCCTGAGCGCCGCCGCCGGGACCTGCATGTGCGCCGGCCGCTGGCGCTACTTCGCCGGCGCCCGGACCGCCTGCTTCGACTCCTCGCGCCGCGCGCGATCCTCGACCATCAGCGTGTAGGCGATGTAGTACTTGTAGATGTTGGAGACGTAGGTGACGGTCTCCCGGCCGATGCGTTCGGAGGCGATCTGCTCGACGTTGGCGAACCAGACGTTGGGGTCGAGCCCGCGCTTCTCCGCCTCTTTGCGCAGCTGGCGGACCCGGGCCGGTCCCGCGTTGTGGGAGGCGAAGGTGAAGCGGCCCTTGTTCAGCCGGTCCATCGGCTCGTCCTTGTAGTAGCGGTCGATCATGAACCGCATGTACTTCACCCCGGCATGGATCTTGTTCTCGACATCATGGATATCTCCGACGTTCAGTTCCTTGCCGGTAGCGGGCATCACCTGCATGACACCGATCGCTCCGACCTGGCTCTTGGCGTTCTGGTTGAGCCCCGACTCCTGGTACCCCTGCGCCGCCAGGAGCAGGAAATCCATCTGATACTGGTCGCTGTACTTCTTGAAGAGCTCCACCAGCTCCATGAACTTCAGACGCTCGGCTTCGGAGGTGGCCGACTTGGCGAACTTGGTGTTGACGAGGTAGCGCTTCTCGATCATGTTGCCGAACGCCGACCCCAGGCCGTTCTTGTCCAGGAAGACATTGAGCTCGGTGGCCAGCTGCGGACTGTTCTTGCGGAACGTCGACAGAATGCGGTCGCTGGCGAATTCGCCGCCGGCGGAGCCGTCGTTTCGGCATGCATCTTCCTCTCGTCCGATTCGTACAAGACCTTTTGGGGGCGCGAAGGGTAGCTTTGCCCTGGACTCGCAGGGAGATCCCCGGGGCGGCCCGGATCCGGAGGAGCCCGAGGAGAAGAGGGATTCTGTTTCCGTTCGGCCACGGGCCTCCTCGGAACCGGCGCCGTGGAGCCGCCCTCGAGGCCACACTGCCCTTAGCGGGCGTAGCCTCCGCCGGCGGCGAGCGCGTCGAGCTCGGCGCCGAGAAGGCGGCCGCGGAAGCCGCCGATGCTCTCGGCGAGAGAGCCCCGGCCCTGCCAGGTGTCGAGCGCGCGGTCGCGCAGGCGGCGGGAGAGCAGAAGCTCGGAGGAGATGCCGAGCTCGGCGGCGCGGCGGACGACGAGCTCGGCGATCGTCTCTTCGAGGGTCCGGCGCTGGTCGCGCTCCGCGGCCGGGAGGCGGGCGGGCTCCGCGGGAGCGGTGCCGGCATCGGCTGCGGCGCGGGCCAGCCTGAGCGCTTCGACCCAGCGCGCCGCATGCGGCGCGTGCCGGCGCGGGTCGTAACCGGGGAGCTTGGCGATCTCCGGCGGAGGGATGACATCCCGCCGGGCCAGCATGAGCAGCGTCTCGTCGCGCAACAGGAAGGGGCGGGCGAGGTCGAGCCGCTCGGCTTCGCCTTCTCGCCAGGCGGCGAGAGCCCTGGCAACGGCGCGGCCGCGCGGCGGCAGGCGGTCCAGCCCCTTCACGCGGCGCCAAGCCTCGGCCGGGTCGGCGGCGTCCGATTCGAGGTCGGCGACCGCCGCCGAATCCTCGAGCGCCCACTCCAGCCGTCCGAGGTCGCGCAGGCGGCGCTCGAGCTCGGCTGCGGCGGCGACCAACTGCTCGACGTCCTCCGCGGCGTAGCGCAGCTGCTCGGGCGACAGCGGCCGGCGCAGCCAGTCGGTCCGCGTCTCGTGCTTGGGCAGCTCGACCGCGAAGAGCTCGCGGATCAGCGCGGCGTAGGAGAGAGACGGTCCTAGGCCGGCGTAGGCCGCGGCGATCTGCGTGTCGAAGAGCGGTCGCGGCGAAGTCCCGGTCGCGCGACGCAGGATCGGCACGTCGCCCGAGCCCGAGTGCAGGATCTTGCGCCCGGACTCCTCCGAGAACAGCACCGCGAGCGGCGAGAGATCGGCGATCCGGACGGCGTCGACCAGCGCGATCTCGCCGCCGGACGCGATCTGGATCAGGCCAAGGCGCGGCCGGAACGTCCGCTCGAAGACGAACTCGGTGTCGAGCGCGATGCTCCCCGCGGTGCCCGCGGTGCCCGCGGTGCGCCAGCGCTCGACGCCCGCGGCGAGCTCGTCGGGCCGGTCGATCCAGAGCGGTGGGGTCAAGCGCAGGGCTCGCGGCGGGAGGTTCGCATCAGCAGAGCCTAGCTGCTGGCGCGGGGAAAATTTCGCCCCTGGGGCGCGCGTTCGACCGTCTACTTCGATTTCTCTTTCTCTACCACCACCCTGCCCGCCTCGTTCATGAAGACGTGGTACTTGTTGCCGTCCTCGCACGATGCGGCGTAGTCGTTCTCGGCGAGCACCTTGACGGCGATGACCTTGCCGCACGGCAACCCGTTGAGCGCGATCACCGCCGTCAGGTCCTTCTTGAGCTCCTCATCGTCGGCGGCCAGCGACGGCACGGTGGAGAACGCCGCCACGACGAGCGCTCCTGCCACTGCCAGAGTGAGTCGGTTCATGGTCTCTCCTGTATTCAGCCTTGCAGGGTCTCGAACTTCACCGGGTCCGCGAGCAGGCCCCAGATCGCCTCGCGCGACGCCACGATGGCGGACGCGAGCTGCTGATCCTCGTCCTGCAGCAGCGAGAGCACCTTCATCATCAAGAGGTCGTAGGACCGGCGAAGATCCTTCATCGTCAGTGTCGCTTTGCCCTGGTAATACTCGCGGAACCGGTCCAGCAGATCGTCGACCTGGTTCTTGAGGGTGATCTTGGTCATGAAGCCGATGGCCTTGGTCTGCCTGAGTTGGTCCTCGAGGGCTTTCAAGTCCAGCTCCGGGACGGCGGCAGGCGGCTCCGCAAAGGTCGGAGCGATTGGCGCGACCGGGGCGATCGGAGCGAGCGGTCTCGCAGCCGGCGGCGTGGGAGCCTCGGCAATCGGTGCGGTTGCCGCGGCCAGTTGGAGTCCTGGCGTCGCCGGCGCTCCAGGCCCGGCAGCAGCCTGCGACTTGGCCGGTTCCGCTTCCGCGAGCGGAGTCTCCGCTGCCGGCATGTCACGCGGTTCTGGAATTGCAGTGCTCTGCACCGGCGCCGCGGCGGGTCCGGATTGCGGCTTCGCAGATGCCGCTGGCTCGGCGGCAGGCTGTGGGGTGGCGGATTGTGTCGCGACGCGCGGGGGCTCCGCAGCCGGCTTGCCGGCGGTCTCGCGGCCGCACCCCGCGGTGAGCAGCAGCAGCGGAACGGCAATGGAAGCGAAGCGCATCGGCGGATCCTCGATCCGCCAAGGTTACTCCTTCCCGGAACCGCCGGCTCACGGAGTCTCCAGGAACCCGAATGGGCCCACCCCGCCGCCCCCTGCCGGTCCTGGCTTGCGATCAACCTCATCCCTCGCCGCATGCTTGCAGCGGCCCCCCTGGGACGCTGGTGAGGAATGCGGCCTCAGAGCCCGCCGACGGTGCTGCTCCAGGCGAGGGTGAAGCCGGTCTCGAAGCCGTCTTCGAAGACGCGTAGGGACGTCGCCCGAGCCTGAGTGCAGAATCTTTCGCCCACCTGTCCCTTGAAGCAGCGCCGAGAGCGGGTTGAAAAGTCTGCCCCCCAGCCTGATCAGGTGACCGGCGTCGCGGCCACCGGGGTGACCGCGTCGACGTCGGTCTCGCCGGTGCGGATGCGCACGACGCGCTCGATGGGCAGGACGAAGATCTTGCCGTCGCCGACCTCGCCGGTGCGCGCGGCGGCGAGGATGGCGTCGACGGTGACGTCGACGAAGAAATCCGAGACGCCGATTTCAATGCGCACCTTCTCGACCAGCTCCATCTTCACCGTCGTGCCGCGGTAGGTCTCGACCGCCTCGGTCTCGCCGCCGTGCCCTTGCACGCGCGAGATCGAGAGGCCGGTGACCTCGGCGCGGAAGAGCGCCTCGAGGACGTCGGAGAGCTTCTCCGGGCGAACGATCGCGGTGACCAGTTTCATGGCGTCAGGCTCCTGCCCTGGCGCCGACGTCGCCGATGCCTCCGATACCGCCCGCCGGGCGCGCCCCAGAAGAGAGATCACTGGAGATCCCGACCGCGGGACGGGAGACTGCCGGCCGCGGCAGGTCGAGCACCAGGATCGCCCCCTCGCCGCTGCCGTAGGCCTCCTCGCCGTGCAGCTCGACATCCAGGCCGCGCCCCTGCAACCGGTCGTCGGCGCGCAGCGGCATGACGAGCGCAAGGAGCTTCAGCAGCCCCCAGGTGGCGGCGCCGGAGTAGAGGAAGGTGGCGACGACCGCGATCGCCTGCTTGCCGACGAGCGCCGCGTTGCCTTCGATCAGACCCGATGTTCCCCCCCAGGCGGCGCTCGCGAAGACGCCGGTCAGGAGCGCCCCGGTCAATCCTCCGAGACCGTGCGCCGCGACCACGTCGAGCGAGTCGTCGAGGCGGGTGCGCGAGCGGTAGAGGATGCCGAAGTAGGAGGGGAAAGCGGCGATCGCGCCGAGAGCCAGCGCCGCGAGCGGCGAGACGAAGCCGGCCGCCGGGGTGATGGCGACCAGGCCGACGACGACGCCGGTCGCCGCGCCCACCGCGGTCACTCGCCCGGTACGGAAGCGATCGAGTGTCATCCAGACCGCGAGCGTCGCGGTGGGGGCGAGCAGCGTGTTGGTGAAGGCGACGACCGCCGAGGCGTTGGCGGCGAGCGCGCTCCCGGCGTTGAAGCCGAACCAGCCGAACCAGAGGAGGGCGGCGCCCAGCAGCACGAAGGGAACATTGTGCGGCAGGAGCGCCTGGCGGCCGTAGTCGCGGCGCGCTCCCAGGACCCAGGCGGCGACCAGCGCCGCGGCGGCGGCGTTGACGTGCACCACCGTGCCGCCGGCGAAGTCGAGCGCCCCGAGCGCCCCGAGCCAGCCGCCCCCCCAGACCCAGTGGCAGACCGGGGCGTAGACCACCAGAGTCCAGAAGACGGAGAACGCCACGAAGGCCCCGAAACGCATGCGCTCGACCACGGCGCCGGAGACCAGGGCCACGGTGATGATCGCGAAGCTCCCCTGGTAGGCGAAGAAGAGGAGATGGGGGATCGTCCCCTTGGCTTCGACGCCGATGCCGGTGAGGAGCGCGAAATCGAAGCCGCCGAGGAGGCCCGAGCCGGGGGCGAAAGCGAGCGAGTAGCCGGCGAGCGCCCAGACGAGCCCCGCCCCGGCGAGCGCGGCGAAGCTCATCATCATGGTGTTGAGCGCGTTCTTTTCGCGCACCAGCCCGCCGTAGAAGAAGGCGAGCCCGGGGGTCATGAGCAGCACCATGGCGGTCGCCATGAGCATCCAGGCGGTGTCGGCGGGGGCCATCGGCACAGCGTCGGGAGTCATCGGGAGGCTCCTGGGGTCGCCGCTAATTATCCTCAGCATACATTAAATGTCAATATATTTAAGCTAAATAATGCAATAATTATAATAAACACATCGTCTCTTAAGGCTCTCTTGCCGACACGAGCTGTTCCACGATGCCGGCCACCGCGTGCGGCGCGAAGCCTGAGGTCGCGTCGCCTACGGCGAGCTCTCCGACGCGGGTTGAGGGCGTGGCTCCGGCGGCGGGAGAGCGGCCCTGGTACAGCGTGCACTCCCAGAGGGTGTCCACCTCCCGACCCGAAACGACAGGTGGGTCGCAGTCGGGGGCGTCACCCGCCGCGTCCGCTTACCGTGTAGGAGATTGCGATCTCTGGGATGCATCGCGATCCCTGTCCCCTCACCGAGGCAAAGAGCGGTAATGGGAGCAGGAGAATCTCATGACCTCAGGAACCCGCCGGACCGTCGCTCTGAGCTTCGCGCTCTCGCTTCTCGCTGTGCTGCCCGCCGAGGCGGTCAAGCGGCGGGCGTTTGTCACTTCCGTCAGCGGCAACGGCAACCTCAACTCCTGGCCCGACGCGGGCGGCGCGTTTGCCCTCGCCGCCGGCGACAACGTCTGCCGCGCGCGCGCCGCGGCGGCCTCGTTGCCCAACGCCTCGACCTATCGCGTCTGGCTCTCGACCGCCGCGACCGACGCTTACTGCCACGTGCAGGGGCTGGCCGGAAAGAGGGCCACCGGCTGCAGCGCCCCGCCCCAACCCGCGGGCCCCTGGTACCGGGTCAACGGCACCGCTCCGTTCACCGGCTCGGTCGAGGAGCTCACCGGACCGGAGAGGGTCATCTACACGTCGGTTCGCTACGACGAGTTCGGCGCGGTTGTACCCGAGGGGGAGCGCTACTTCACCGGGACATCCTCGAACGGCGTGGCCGCGACGGAGCTGTGCAGCAGTTGGGTCGTCGGTGCGAGCGATGTCTTCGGCCGGTACGGCATCGTCAACACGTCGGCGATTCACTGGACGACCACCAGCAACGTCACCTGCGATACCCCCGCCCGTCTGCTCTGCCTCGAGGCCGGGGCGAGCGAAAGCACCCCGCTCTCGTGGAGTCCGGCGGCGCTGGCTTTCGTATCGTCGGGACTCGGGACCGGCCAGCTGTCGAGCTGGCCGGCGGCCGGCGGCGAGAGCGGCATCGTGGCGGGCGACACGATCTGCCGCAACCTGGCCGAGGCAGCGCACCTGCCGGCGCCCGAATCGTTCATCGCCTGGCTGTCGACGACCACGATCGACGCGGCCGATCGCCTGCTGTTGAACGATGTCGCCTATCGCCGGGTCGACGGCTTCCCGATCGCCTCCTCCAAGTCAGCGCTGCTCTCGAGCAGCAGCAGGAACAGCCTGCACGTCGACGAATCCGGCGGCTATCTCTCTTCGATTCCAGCCATCCACACCGGCACCGATGGGGCAGGAGCGGAGGCCGAATCCCACTGCCTGAACTGGACCAGCAGCTCCAACGGCGAAGAGGGCTGGAGAGGGTTGGCATCGTTTGATTCGAACGGCTACTGGAGTGACCACAGCGCGATCACCTGCAACCAGAACGGCCGCATCTACTGCTTCTCGAATGTCGTGACCCTGTTCTGGGACGGTTTCGATCTGACCGAGGATCTGAGCCGCTGGTCGTCCAACTCTCCCTAGAGGACCGCTGAAGAATCGCGAAAGGCTGCACGAGCGGTCGCTGGCCATCCTTCTCGGCGCCTCGCCTCGCGGCCGTCCTCTGCCCGCGGGGCACAACTACCAGCTACCGAAAAGGCCCGAAGAACCGGGGAGGCCCAGTGTGGAGCGCTACGGCTGGCTGGCGGGTGCGAGGCCCATCACGGCAGAGTGGCGCTCCAGGCGGAGGTGTCGCCGGTCTCGAAGCCGTCGACGAGCAGCGCGAAGAGCGGTCCTTCGAAGTAGAACAGGCCGTATCGCGAGGCCACGGCGAAGTCGGGCACGCCGTTGCCGTCGAGGTCGCCGGCCTCGAGCGACAGATCCACCCAGCCGTATCCGGTCGGGCCCAGGTACGGTCCCGCCCAGGCGATCGTGGCGGTGGCGCCGTCGACGACGTGGAGAACCATGAACGGATCGACGACGACGAAATCGAGCGTTCCGTCGCGGTCGAGATCGACGACCGCGAGCTCGCGTGAGATGCCGGGGAGAGTCGCAAGCGGTGCCGTTGCGGTGCCGGTCTGCGGATCGAGGCCGCGAATCGTCGAATCGGAGAGCGCGACGTAGACGCGATTCTCGGGGTTCTCCACCAGGGCCGGCTTCGCCATGGCCCAGACGCTCAAGTTCCACGGCCCGCTGAGCAGATCTCCGGTTGCGCCCGAGAAGAGCGCGAGAGCCCCCGCCCCGTAGTAATAGGTCGCCAGGCGCCCGATGACTTCGTCGAGCCCGTCTCCGTCGACGTCGAGCGCAAGCAGTCGGTCGACGGTGTCGGGATTCGGATCGATCTCCGGCGTTCGCCACTTGAGCCAGCCCGATTCACCTTCACGCGCCTCGATTGCGGGCCCCGACGTCCCGGCCAGGATCTCCGGCGCGGGATCCCCATCGAGCTCGGTGGCCGCGAGCACGCTGACATAGCCGAGGGAACCTCCGGCCCACTCCTCCTCGAAAGTCTGGCCGTCGACGCAGCGCACCGGCCCTTGGGCGTCGCTCGAGGCGAGACAGATCTCCGCAGGCGGGTCTCCGTCGACCTGCATTCCGATCATGGCGGAGACGTTTCCTGGGGCGGTGGCTTCGTCGAACGAGCTGCGGCGAACCTGGCGGCCCCGCAGCATGTCGAGGACCACGATCTGCACCTGAGCCTGGTAAGCCTCGTTGGACCTTGCCGCGATGGCGGCTTCCTTCACGAGCGCGTTGCCGAACTCGCCGACAGCGAACGTGCTCTCCAGGGAGTGGGGGCCATCCGATACTCTTTGAACGACGTTCGATCCGCCTTCGAGGGCCCAGAGATCTTCGTTGCCGTAGCAGCACTCTCCGCCGCTCCACAGAAGCTCGAGATCGCCGTCTCCGTCCGTGTCGGCAGCGGCAAGCCGCGAGACGGAGCTCGTCGGGATCGCATGCGACCGAAGGAGCTCCCCGGTCGTGCCGGCGAGAACGGAGATTCCCCCGTAGCGCTCATGGACGACGGCCTCGGTTCCCGGCGCGGGATCCAGATCTGCCACGAGTAGGGCGAGCGGATAGTAGCTCTCTTCAAACCGCCAGAGCTCGGAGTTGGTCTCGGGGTCGAGAGCCCTCGCGGTGTTCTCGAAGTCGCTCGAGGCGAGGATCTCGTCATGCCCGTCGCCGTCGAGGTCGCCGAGCGCGATCTGCGGGCCGAAGCCTTCGAGATCGCCCCACTCGACAGCGAGCGTGACACCGTCCAGAACATAGCCGCCGGTCGGATTCCCGGCGATCACAATCTCGAGTTGGGGATCGGCATCCGTCTGGCCGATCGCCACGTCCGAGCAGCCGAAACCGTAGCGCAGGTCCGTCTGCGTCCCGTTCGCCAGTTCGAAGAGATAGAGCGTTTCGTCGTCGCAGACGACCGCGTCGAGAACGCCGTCAAGGTCGAGGTCGCCAAGGGCGACGTCGGTGTTGGCCCAGGTAGGGGTAACGAGATTGAGCAGCTCGACTTTCGAAAGCGCATCGAAAATCCGCAGGGAATTCGCATAGAGAACGGCGACCTTGGCCCCCGATGGAGTGCCGACCGCGTCGAGGGCGACGAGCTCCGCCTCGTCGAGGAACGAAGACCATGTCTGTCGGAACAGCCCCTCGCGCCGGAGCTCGTACCAGTAGTTCTCGTTCTGCGGCACGGCGAAGAGCTCGGTTCGGCCGTCTCCGTCGACGTCGAGCGCCGCGAAGCCGCGTTCGCCGATTCCGTACCCCAGGGGTGTCCAGGACCAGCGCGATCGCGGCGTCGGATCGGCAAGCATGGCCATCGGGCAGAAAAGAAGGAGGCAGAGGATCCCTGTCGCGGCCCGTCGGAGCCGAAGCTTCGTCAGGTGGCCTAACAGGGGATGAGGGTCTCGAACCGGCTTGGAGCCTCGGCGAACGGTTGCTCTCAATTCCTGCATCTGCTATCCCCCCAGCACGGAGCGACGCTCCGGCGTTTCACGATCCACCGACACCTGTCGCGAGCCCCGCCCGGCCGACCCGACACCTGGGTCAACTACAGAACGCCGACGCGTCCGGCGAGGTCGTCAACTTTTGCATTGTACTCGTCCGACTGGCTGCCCTCCGGAGAGCGCGCGCGCGCCGGCACGATCGCCACCGGCCAGGAGACCGATCTCGTCCTCCTCGACGCAAACCCTCCCGACGCGGCCGCATCGAAGATCGCCGGAGTCTTCGTCCGCGGCCGCAGGAGGCCTGCTCACCGACCCTCCGTCGACTCCTTCGTCGGCGTGGGGTCGAAGGAGTTGAGGACCTGGCGCAGGGCCGCCTGGTTGACGCTCCAGACTTCCGGTTGGTCGGACTGGTTGTGGGGGTGATCAGGACCAGGGTGTAGTGGTGGCTACCCGGCGTGTGGAGGGTGAGGCTCCAGAGCAAGACGGAAGGCGATCGTCGAGCCGGTCTTCGGCTGGATCAAGGGCGTGCTGGGCTTCCTGAGATTCACCTTCCGTGGCCAGGAAAAGACCTCCCCATCCAGCCAACGCCTTTCGCTGCGGCTCAGAACATCAGTGCCCAGTAGATGAGTCCGGCCTCGAAGCCATCGGCGAAGACCGCGCCGTAGACGACCATCTCGGCACCCTCATCGACGGCCGTACCGTTCTGCGAGGGCGCGCCGACCGCGAGGTCGGCATGGCCGTCGCCGTCGAAGTCACCGCAGGCGAGCGCCGCGCCGAACGCGTCGAGGCCGTCGACCAGACGGGTTGAAGTTCTCATGACCGGTACGCATCCTTTCTCCGTCGCAATGCTCATGACCCCACGGCGGGTCGCCTCAGGGCAGCGCGCTCGACCACCGGTCCAGCGCGCCGAGCTCGAAGCCGTCGGCGAAGAGCGCGCCGTAGAGAGCCGCCACCGCGCCCGCATTTGCGACGCCCTGGAGGTCGTACCGGGGGACGCCGATCGCCAGGTCGGAGTAGCCGTTGCCGTCGAAGTCGCCGGCGGCGAGCCCTTGTCCGGAGTACTGGCCGTGCTGAGTGGGGTCTCCGGGGAGCCCTTCCCAGCCGGTGCCGAGGAGGCGATAGCGCGCCGCGGCGCCGAGGTACGGGCCGCCGCCCATGACGATCGTCACCGCGCCGTGGTCGATGCCGGGCCAGTCGTCACCGTAGGAGCCGATCGCCAGGTCGTCGGCGCCGTCGCGGTCGAAGTCGCCGACCGCGAACTCGGAGCCGAAGTAGTCCAAGTGCCCGTCGTGCCCCGGGTTGCCGAAGAGGACGCCCTGCGAGATGCGGTTGGCACGGCCGAGATCGAACCAATTGGGATCGGCGGCACCGTAGGCGATGTTGACCGCGCCGCTGCGGATGGCCCCCTGTGCGTCGAGGTATTTGTTCGGGCTGCCGATCGCCAGGTCGTCGTAACCGTCGCCGTCGAAGTCGCCGGATCCCAACGCCGCGCCGAGGGAGGCGCCTTCCTGCGCCACTTCGCCCAATGCCCCGGGGAGCCAGAACACGCTGTGGACGAAGATCAGCCCCCACTGGCTGCCCATGACGTTCTGCACGGCGCCGGAGTCGTTCTCCATCGGCACGCCCACCGCGAGGTCGTCGAAGGCGTCGCCGTTGAAGTCACCGGCGGCCACCGACCAGCCGAACAAGTCGTCGGCTTCGACCTCGTCGAAGAGGCCGGGCGAGTCCTGCGAGATCCGATAGCCGTACCAGGGGTGCAGACCCCAGTCCTGCCCGTGCCCCACGAAGACCGCGCCGCCAGGGGACACCGAAAGCGGATCGAGTTGCTCGCACGAGAACGGTGCGCCGATCGCCAGATCGTCGTACGCGTCAGCGTCGAAGTTGCCGACCGCCAGCGACCAGCCAAACCAATGGGACCAGACGTAGGGGTCGCAGTGGCTCTCGATCTCGCCGGCGTCGGTCGCGGTGATCAGTTCCGAGTTCTCGAGCTGGAGGCCTCCCGCGTAGCCGTAATAGACGCGCACCGCTCCGCGCCGGCGCGCCTGCTGCGGGGCACCGGGAGCCAGGTCGTTCGGGATACCGACCGCCAGGTCGTCGAAGCCGTCGCCGTTGAAATCGCCCGCCGCGACGGCCTGGCCGAAGTGCTCGTCGGAGTTCGAATCGGCAGCCGTTTCCCGCAGCATGACGGTGGCGGCTGAGAGGCCGCGCCCCTCGATGGCGAAGCGCACGAGCACCGCCCCGCTGTCGAGCGCGTCGTCGGGAAAGGCCTCGTCGGCGAACGGGATACCCGTGGCAAGGTCCTGCGCGCCGTCGCCGTTGAAGTCACCGGCGGCGACCGACCCGCCGAGCTGGTCGCCTATCGCGGGCAGTGCGCTCGGGAACCACTGGCCGCCCACCTCGGAGAGCCCGATGGGGGTCGTCTGCGCGATCGCCACGGCGGGGAGGAGGAGCGCGCAGGCCAGGGCGTGCCGCGATCCTGCGGCGAGAAGGGTGAAGAGGAAGGACGCGGGTCGTGTCGGATTCTGGTTGCTCATACAGAGAGAAACACCGCCGGGCGTCGAACCGGACAATCCTCCACCGCCGCGGCATTGGCAGTATGCTGAGTTTGGCTGGACTGGAGCGCATCGATGTACCCGCAAGACGGCGACGACCGACCTCCTGGGCCCGACGACGGGCCGGGGCTCGACCCCGAGTCGACGTTTCGCCTCCTTGAGCGTGCGCGCACCGGCGACGACTCGGCGATCGAGCAGCTCTTCGCGCGCCACTTGAAGCCGTTGCAGCGCTGGGCCCGCGGGCGGCTGCCGCGGTGGGCGCGCGACCTTGCGGACACCAACGACCTGGTCCAGGACACGCTGTTGCAGACCTTCCGCCGCCTCGACGACTTCGAGCCCCGGCGGGTGGGTGCGCTGCAGGCGTACCTGCGCCAGGCAGTGGTCAACCGCATTCGCAACGAGCTGCGCCGCCAGGGCCGCCACCCCGAGCAGACGGACCTCGACGGCCTGGAGCTGGTGAGCGACGCGTCGCCGCTCGAGGCGGCGATCGGTCGCGAGGCGGTCGCACGCTACGAGCGCTCGCTCGCCTGCCTGCGTCCCGAGGAGCGCGAGGCGATCATCGCCAAGGTCGAGATGGGCTACTCGAACGAGGAGCTCGCGCAGGTGCTCGGCAAACCATCGGCCGAGGCGGCACGAAAGGCCGCGCAACGGGCGCTCGTGCGGCTCGCCGCGGAGATGGGCCGTGTCGTCGGATGAGCGGCGGATCGAAGGCGTCGCCGACGCGATCGTCGCCGACGAGCCCGTCGACTGGGCGCTCGTCGAGTCCGCCGCCCCGCCGTCGGAGCGCCCGCTCCTCGCCGAGCTGAAGGTCCTCGCGGAGATCGCTCGGGTCCACCGCCGAACGCCGCTGACGGGAGCTCCCGGGCCTCGGGAATCAGCGGATGCCGTGGAGACCAACGTCGGCGTCTGGGGCACCCTGCGCCTCCTCGAGCAGGTGGGCGAGGGCTCGTTCGGCGAGGTCTACCGCGCCTGGGACGCCCGCCTCGAGCGGGAGGTCGCGCTCAAGCTGCTGCGGCGCGAGGACGCCGAGAGCGCCGAGGTCGCGTCGGCGGTCATTGAGGAGGGGCGCCTGCTGGCGCGGGTGCGCCACCCCAACGTGGTGACGGTCTACGGCGCCGACCGGGTCGACGGTCGCGTCGGCGTTTGGATGGAGCTCATCCGCGGCCGCACGCTGGAGAAGGTGCTGCACGAGCAGGGGCCCTACGGCGTCCAGGAGGCGACGGTCATCGGCGTCGACATGTGCCGCGCGCTCTCGGCGGTGCACCGCGCGGGCCTGCTGCACCGTGATGTGAAGGCCCAGAACATCATGCGCGAGGAGGGCGGCCGCTTCGTCCTGATGGATTTCGGCGCCGGCTTTGCGGCCGCCGCTGGACGAGGTGCGCATCAGCTCGCGGGTACGCCGCTCTACATGGCGCCCGAAGTGCTGGCCGGCGCTCTCGCGACGCCGCGTGCCGACGTCTACAGCCTGGGTGTCCTCCTCTACCATTTGGTGACCGGGGGGTTCCCCGTCGCAGGGGCGAGCTTCGGCGCGATTTGCGAGCGCCACGAGCGCGGCGAGCGCACGCTACTGCGCGACGCGCGGCCCGAGCTGCCGGAGAATTTCGTGCGCACGGTGGAGACCGCGCTCGCGCGCTCCCCGGAGGCCCGCTTCGAGAGCGCCGGCGCGATGGAAGTGGCGCTGCGCGACGCCAGCGTCGGCCACTTACCGGAGAGAGCGAGCGCGCGCCTGGGCGGTCGGTCCTGGCCGCGCGCGGTGGCTGGGTTCCTCGTCGTCCTCGCACTCGGGGCGTTCGTCGGCGCGTTCCTGCTCGGCCGGCGCACGGCCCCGCAGGAGACGACGCCGGTGCCTCGCCTGCACCGGCTCACCGACCGCGTGGGTCTCGAGGAGTCCCCGGCCCTCTCGCCGGACGGCAAGTCGGTGGCGTTCACCGCTCATGTCGGGGGCAGGAGTCAGCTCTTCGTGCAGCTCGTCGCCGGCGGCCCGCCACTCCAGCTGACTCGCGACCCGGTGGATCACCAATTCCCCCGCTGGTCCCCGGACTCGAGCGCCATCGTCTACTACGCGCCGCCGGCGGCGGAGCAGCTGCAGGGAACGCTGTGGGAGATCTCCGCCCTCGGTGGCGTGCAGCGCCGCCTCGGAGCGGCGGTCGGCGGAGCCGACCTTGCCCGCGACGACCGTTCGGTCGTCTTCTTCCGACTCGCCCCGCCGGCGATCGAGCTCGTGGCGCTTCCCCGCGACGGCGAGGCCACCCGCGTACTGGCGCGGCTGCCCGCTCGCGGCTACTACCTCCACCCGCGCTGTTCGCCCGACGGCCAGTGGATCGCCTACCAGTCCGGCGACGGCGTGCGCTGGGATCTCTACGTGGTCCGTGCCGCCGGTGGCGCGCCGCGTCGGCTGACGCACGACCAGACGCTCCTCGACGGCCTCGCCTGGCTACCCGACGGCAGCGGCCTGATCGTCAGCTCGAGCCGCGCGAGCACGACGCCCTACCTGCCCACGTTCGGGCTCTGGGAGGTGCGGCTGGCCGACGGACGGCTGCGCGAGCTCTGGACGGGCGACAGCTCGTGGGTGCATCCCGACGTGGACGCCTCGGGATCGGTGGTGGCGAGCCGCATCCGCCTGCAGCTCGACCTCTGGCGCTTCCCGGTCGACGCCTCGCCGGCGGAGAACGTTCGCCGCGGGGCGCGCATCACGCGCCAGACCGGGTCGGTGCTGACGCCGTCCCCTTCGCCGGGCGACGCAGAGCTCGTGTTCCTTTCCGACACCGGTGGTCACACGAACCTCTGGGTGATCCGCACCGAGACCGGCGAGCTGCGCCAGATCACCTACGAACGCGACCCCGCCGTCGCCGTCGGCGTGCCGCTCTGGGCGCCCGACGGCGGGTCCATCGCCTTCGTCTCCTCGCGCGACAACCCCGGGCTGTGGTTCGGACTCTGGCTCGTCGCCCCCGACGGCAGCGGCTTGCGACGCGTGGTTCGGCGCGGCCTGGGAGCCGCTTGGTCCGCGGACTCACACTGGCTCTACTACGTCGACCACGCGAGCGGGAGGCTCGAGAAAGTCCCCGCGTCCGGCGGGACGCCGACTCCGTTGCGCGCCGAGCAGGCGCGCAACGTCATCGGCGTCCACGGCAGCACCCTGTACTACACGGTCGAGCGCCCGCTCGTCGACGGCAGCCCGACGTTCGAGATCCGCGCAGCCGACCCCGAGACCGGCCCGTCGCGGGTCCTCAGCCGCGTACCGGCGTCACGGGTGGCGAACTGGCAGATCCTCAATCCCGCCCTCTCACCCGACGGGCTCTGGCTGGCCCAGGCGCTCACCGATGGACCGCGGACGGACATCTGGGCGCTTTCTACCGCGACGGGCCGCTGGCGGCAGCTCACCGACTTCGGCGAGCGCGCGACGAAGATCGCTCGCCGCGTGAGTTGGTCGACCGACGGGCGCTCCGTGTTCGCCGCTGTCGGAGACGCCGATGCCGACGTCGTGCTGCTCGAGCGCCTGGTGCCCCCCGCGGGGAACCGACGAAGGCTCACCGTAGCGCCGCCGTGAGGCGTGCGACGAGCTCGTCATCGAGGGCCCGCTCGCCTTCGCCGAGCACCTGGCGTCGAACGCGAGCGGGCTTTGGGTTCAGGCAGAGCTCGACCTGTGGCAGCGCCTGCAGAAGGTCAACTTCCCGGAAGGCGTCACCTTCGACGGCAAGAGATTTCGAACACCACCAACGTGTCCGTATTTCAATAGCTTCGAGGGAACCTCGGGGAGCGGCGAACGTTTGGTAGCCCATACGGTGGCGAGTTCGAACCCAGTATGGGATTCGAACCGCATTTACGCTTGGCTCCATGAAGTCGCGGCATTGAGGCAAGCGGCTTGAGAATCAGTAACTTAAAGCCATTCGCTTCAGTCGTCGCACGCTCCACCGCGCCGAGACGGTTTTTCGGCGCGGCAGGGGTTGTCCCTCTCCGACGACCGCCAAGTCCCGGCGGAGTGGAGGGGCAGCATGGCCTGGAAGCCCGCAAACCCGCAGCTCGAGTTGGTCCTTCCCGCAGCCGCGGCGTCACAGTTTCATCCAACAGTTGTTGAGAAGCCGACCCGCCCGACGCGACGCTCCGGCAGCCTGATCCGGCAGGCCCTCTACCTCGACCAGGAGGACGCCTACGCCGCCGGCGAGGTCGGTTTCCTGGCCCGGGCGCTCGTCCAGGCGACCCTTCCGCACAGCGACCCGAAGGCCAACGAGTTCGTCCGGCGCAACGGCCACTTCACGCTCTCGATCCTTGCGCCGAAGGACGTGGGGCTCCCGTTTGGCCGGTACCCTCGTCTGGTCCTGGCCTACCTGACGACGGAGGCGGTGCGGCGCAAGAGCCCCGATATCGAGCTCGGCAGCCACTTCTCCCACTTCTGCGCCGCCCTCGGCATCCCGCCGACCACGGGGCCGCGCGGATCGCTGCCGATGCTCCGGGAGCAGCTCCAACGGCTCTTCGCTTCGACCTTCCAGTGCATCTTCCACGACGAGAGCCAGGGCCGGCACGCGGGCGACGGATTCCTGATCGCCGAGAAGCGCGAGCTCTGGTGGGACGCCCGTCCGGGGAAGGGAGAGGCGGCCTGGGGCTCGCACGTCCTGCTCTCGGACCGCTTCTTCAGAGAGGCGACCGAGGCGCCGGTCCCTCTCGACCTGCGGGTTCTGCGCGCTCTGCGGTCGCCGTTCGAGATCGACATCTACGTTTGGCTAACCTGGCGCTTCTTCCGGCTCCGGCGGCCGGTCACGATCCCCTGGGCGTCGCTGGCGCTTCAGTTCGGATCGCGGTACTCCAATCCTCGGCACTTCAAGAAGCGGTTCCTGGAGTACCTCAAAGCGGTGATCCTGTATTACCCGCAAGTGCGGCTCGAGCCGCGGTCGGCGGGACTGCTGCTGAAGCCGTCTTCGACGCACATTCCCAGCGGCTCCTACCGGTGAATCTGTGACGCCGCGGTGATCCAGTTCTCGAAACAGGTCGGCTCCTCGATCTCAGCGCGAACGGAGCGTCACGAAGGCGGCTGCTGCCAGTAGAGTACCGAACAACGCGAGGGCTGCGTTGGAAGCCGTCGGAATCTCGACCAGGCTCGGCTGCCCGAGATAGGCCACCCAAGCCTCCTGGCCCCCATCAGGGACGTAGCCCCAACCGACGACCGTCAGACCGTCGGCCGAGATCGCTGTCGCCTGCTCGAGATCCCACCCTTCGATCTCGGAGCCCAATCCGAGTTCGACAAGGACATCGATCAGATTCCGCATCCCGTTGCTTTCGTCCCAGATGGTCGGAACCCTTTCGCCGGCGACACCGGCATCGCCCACGATCACCGAACCGTCTGCGGAGACACCCCAAGCCTGGCTGTAGTTTCCTCCTGGAGGCCTCCCAAGATCCACCATCCCTGAGGCTGCCGTCCAGCGAAAGGCCGTCACACCCGGATTGGTTGCCAAACCGACGATCACCGACCCGTCGGTCGATACTCCCGTGGCCAAGCTGTCGAAACTGCCAGCCGGCAGATCGCCCATGCCGACAATCCCCTCGGACTCCGTCCAACGGAATGCCTCGCGGCCGTTCTCTGTCGAAGCCCAGCCGACTATGACCGAGCCGTCCGCTGAGATTCGCGAAGGCGAGCTTACGGGGATCTCGTTTCCGGGAAGCACCCCGAGACCAACGAGGCCTGTGGCTTCGGTCCACCGAAATGCCTCACCCCAGCTCGGCGAGGCGTCGGACGTGCTGCTGCCCGCCACGACGGAGCCGTCGCTCGAGACTCCTGTTGCGACGCTCGCGTACTCGCCACCCGGCAGGTCGCCCAGTGCCGCCATCCCGGTAGCCGCGGTCCAGCGAAAGGCCTCGACCCTTTCTCCCGACACCGGCGATCGGCTTACGCCGACCACAACTAGGCCGTTTGCCGAGACTCCGGCCGCAGCGCTCAGGAACTCCTCGCCGCCGAGATCGCCCATGCCCACCATTCCGGTGGTTGTCGTCCAACGGAAAGCCTCGATGCCGTTGGCCGACTGGCTCTCGCCGACGATGACGGAGCCGTCGGCGGAGATATCCCAAGGAATGCTGTAGGGGTACTCCCCTCCCGGCAACACCCCCAGCCTTTGAAAGGACGCGGCCGAGAGGCTGCCTGGTAGCAGCAACGACGCCGCCAAGATCAGAACTGCAGCCAAGGCTGGCCGCTGCTCCGGGAAGCGAATGTGGAACCGGTTGTCTTCCATCAACTTGCTACGGCGATACTACCCAAAGACGCAGATCGCCGGTTTCGAAGCCGTCCCGCAGGAGCTTGCTGGGATCACAGTGCAGGAGAAGGTTGGGCGATCGGCCGGAGAGGTGCCAGCGAATGACCTGATCGGTGACCGGAAGGAAGCGACGGTGCCGGCAGTCGGCGCACTTGATGCGCGGTTTCTCGCAGATCCCGCGAGCCCACTCATTCGCACAGGCGGGTGCATAGCCGGCCCTCCCGGTCTTCCGGCTTTCGCACCGGCGAGGGTAGACGTCGTCTCGACCATACTGCGTGCCCTTCTCTAGCGCCGAGAGACCGCCCAGTCCTCCCACTTCAAACCGGCCACGCGGACGAACTCCTTCGTGTTGGAAGTGACGAGGATCGCGCCCCGTCGCCGGGCCTGCCCCGCCAGGAGGACGTCGTAGGCGCCGATCGGTGTTCCTGCGGCTTCCAACTCGGCGCGTACGGTTCCAGCGGTCTGCGCGTCGTCTTCGTCGAACAGGGTCCACTCGAGTGGGCCAGCGAAGAAGGCTTCGAGTCGCTGCCTGTTGCTGTCCTTCCGCTGGCTCTTCGCGACTCCATACCAGAGCTCGAACGCCACGATCGACGACAGCAGAACCACGCTGTCGCGGGCCACGGCGCGCAGAAATCGGCGTCGGACGTTGGCCTCTGTGCCGTTGATCAGCGCGATGCAGGCGTTCGTATCAAGCAGGTATGTCGTCATCGAAGACGCCACGCCGTGGGGTGGATGGCTGCTGGCGGCCTTCCGGCATGAAGGGCCCGGAGCTCAGGCGGTCCAATTCCGCGAACCACTTCGATACGTCAGTGAACATCGGCTCCACGAGCACTCCACGCCCGGCGCGGCGTATCCTTACTTCATCTCCTTCGAACCTGAACTCGCGCGGCAGGCGCACGGCCTGGCTGCGTCCGTTCTTGAACAGCTTGGCAGTGGTGGTCATGGGTCTCCTCTCCTGGCATATACCAAGAGTATAGACCACCCCCATCTGAACCGAGGTGCTCGGCCGCCGCGCTGAGAGCGTTCCCCGCGCGGCCCCGGCACTCGGCACCGTGGCCGTCGCAATTGCGTATCGGCCCTGGTTGCAGCCCGTTTGCGCGCTCGACATCGCCGCGCTTCGTGCGAAGGTAGCTCTGGAGATTCGAACACACCGAAGCCGCTGCGAAGAAAGAGCTTGCGTCGACCGGAGTGACGAGGCTGCAGCTCTACTAGAAATTAACTGCTTGCGTGACAGGGAGATAGGTGATGGTAGACCTTACGCATCCGAGTTCGAACACTCTAGGAGATTCGAACACTCTCTGGTCCTGGCTCAGGGAAGTCGCGGAGCTGCGCCAAGCGGCGTGAGGCAACTCGCTCACGGCATTGGTCTTCTTCTCCGCGCGCGGTTCGTCGCGCCGCCCACAGGGCGGTGCTCGGAGCCGCGCCCCTCACGGCAGGCGCTGCGCGAGCAGCGGAGCGGAGGGGCAGGATGGCCTGGAAGCCGGCAACGCCGCAGCTCGAGCTGGTGCTCCCTGGAGCGCCGGCGTCACAGTTTCATCCAACACCTGTTGAGAGGCTTTCCCGGTCGGCCCGGCGTTCGGGAAGTCTGATCCGGCAGGCCCTCTATCTCGACCAGGAGGACGCCTACGCCGCCGGCGAGGTCGGCTTCCTGGCCCGGGCGCTGGTCCAGGCGACCCTCCCCCACAGCGACCCCAAGGCCAACGAGTTCGTTCGGCGCAACGGGCACTTCACCCTCTCAATCCTCGCGCCGAAAGATGTCGGGCTGCCGTTCGGCCGGTACCCCCGTCTGGTCCTGGCCTACCTGACGACAGAGGCGGTGCGGCGTAAGAGCCCCGACATTGAGCTCGGCAGTCACTTCTCCCACTTCTGCGCCGCCCTCGGCATCCCGCCGACCACGGGGCCGCGCGGCTCGCTGCCGATGCTCCGGGAACAGCTCCAGCGGCTGTTCGCCTCGACCTTCCAGTGCATCTTCCACGACGAGAGTCAGGGTCGGCATGCCGGCGACGGCTTCCTGATCGCCGAGAAGCGGGAGCTCTGGTGGGACCCGCGTCCTGGGAAGGGTGAGGCAGCCTGGGGCTCGCATGTCCTGCTCTCGGACCGTTTCTTCAGGGAGGCGACCGAGGCACCGGTCCCTCTCGACTTGCGAGTCCTGCGCGCCCTCCGGTCGCCGTTCGAGATCGACATCTACGTCTGGCTGACTTGGCGCTTCTTCCGCCTGCGGAGGCCGGTGACGATCCCGTGGGCGTCGCTGGCGCTCCAGTTCGGGTGCGGCTACGCCAACCCACGGCACTTCAAGAAGAGGTTTCTCGGTTACCTGCGGAGCGTCCTCGACTACTACCCGGAGGTGAGGCTGGAGAGCACCGCGGCGGGGCTGGTGCTCAAGCCCTCGCCTACGCACATCGCGCGCCGAACGGTGAAGTGCTGAGGGCGTTGCATCATTCGACGCGAACGCGACCAAACCACGATGCGTCGCTCGCGGCGCTCGCTCAATGTTGAACCGCCCTCCCGCATCCCCATCCTCCCCCAGCCCATTGCCCCCAGTGCATCTCGCCGAACGATCGCGCGATCGCCGCTTCCGCGCTCTCGACCATCCGGTCCCTCTCCTACAGGCGAACCGTCCTCCGAGCCTTGCCGCCCTTGAGCCGGACGAAGGCTGGGTCGCTTACATCGAAAGCTGGCCCGCCGAACAGCTTCCTGCTGCCCGCACGACACCACGTCGCCAGGCAATTCTGATCGCCAGACTGCAGCGCTCTCCCGAGGCTCTTTGCTCCCGGCAGTGGAGCAGTGCATAGTCCATTCGCCGACCGAGGTTCAAGTTGGGTCAGCGGCGGCACCAGTGCGCAGCGACTCGCCATTCAGGGCATCGACGAAGGACAAGAACAGGAGCTGACGAATGCGAACTTCAAGATTCCTCCGCGGGCTGCTGGTTGCATTCGTCGGGGTGTTAGCCGGCCGAGCAGCGATGCCCCTGGAACCTGCAAGCAATCAGGGGACCGTCGAATTCGTCGCCTCGACCGATGCTCATCGCGCGGTGTTGTTTGTCGCCGTGATGTCCCCGCAGACCGGAGTGAATCGGTCGATGACCCTCTACGGAGATGGCCGGCTCGTGCTCGCAGAACTGGGTACGAGTCGAAAGGTGATCAGGGAGAGAGAGTTTCAGCTTACGCTGGAGGAGAGCCGTGACCTGGTGGAGCTCGCAATCGATCACCGCCTCGCCGAATATGACGAAACCGACGTTCGCGCGCGTGAACTGCGAGGCAAGACGACCACGGGTGCCGAGGGCGTGCTCGATGCCACCACTACAATCCTACGGATCGCTCTCGACAGCTACTCGCGCGAGGGCCATGTCGCGGAAAATCTTGAGAAGGAGATTCAGGTCTACGCTGTCAAACAGGCGGCGCGGAATTTCCCCGATATCATCGAGTTCCAGGGTCTGAAAGCGCTACAAGACCGCCTCTACCAGTACTGGCGTTCTACTGGTTGGCCACTTTGGTGAGAGCGCTCCTCGCGCTGACCTACGTTCTTGTCGTCGCTCAGTCTGCCAGTGCGGGCGTCTACGCATTTGTCAGTCTGGGAACGAGCGATCCGCCGCTCTTCGGTATCGTCCATCCGCCGCACTTCACTGGTGCGGTGGGCACGCTCACGATTCCCGTATGCACTGCCGTGGCGAATCCCGAGCTCGCGGTGCCCATTCAGGATTCGATTGCCGTCTGGAATGCTCTCTTGCCGAGTGTTGGAAACTGCGCCAGCTGCATGCGGGTCGAAGACATCCCCAGTAGCCGTCCAGTGGGCCAAGAGGTTCGCTCAGTCATCCTTCACGAGCTCGGGCATGTCCTCGGGCTCGACCACACGAACTTGATATTGGGCGGCATACCGACGAGCTATACAAACGCAGTTGGGACGACCAGCGTGACAGTTGGCCCTGTTCGCGGCTCTTCAGGTGATCACCACCTTCCCGAGCCGCCGAATCCCAATCCGGCGCGCATCATCCACTGGTTTCGACTTCAGGACAATGACCCGATCGTTGTTGACGGTTTGGCAATCAGTGGTACTTCGTACACTCGCTCTAGATCCAGTCTTCCCGTCGGCCACGTGTGGCCCGCGAACGCCAACTCCGACTACCGCTCTACGGCGCCGCCGGACGATACCGCTGACCTGCTGGGCTTCCCCAACAGTCAGGCGGTGATGTATAGCTTCCTCGGCGAGCGTCAGGTCTATCAGGCTCTGGGAGCCGACGACGCCAACACATTGCGGCTCGGGATGACAGGTCTCGACCAAGTGTTGGGAAACGCCGACGATTACGCTTACACCTTCACTTTCGTCGCCGACTGCAATCAGGCGGACGTGGAGGTGGCATTCGTCGATCCAGAGACCGACCCGGACCTCGATCTAGGGGTCTTAGGGGTGACGATTGAGGGCGTGACCGGCATTCCACAGCCGCCCAATCAGACGCAGCATTACTTCGTGCGGCCTAAGACCGGAAGAAGCAGAATCGAGATGAAGCTCAACGACCGTGTCGCCTGGGACATCGAACTCGTCTTTGGCGATGGATTCGAATCCGGAAACTCGTCCGACTGGTCGCTAGTTGTACCTTAGACAAGATGGAACGCCCGACCCTTGGTCGTAAGTTTGAGGTTTGATTTCTTGATGTTGTCAGCGTGTGTCTGGCGATTTGAGGGTTGTCAGGTAGAAGCCCGTCGCGCCGCGATGGATCGCACTAAGCAATTGATTATGAACGCTTTATAAGCCTGGTAGCCCATACGGTGACGAGTTCGAACCCAGTATGGGATTCGAACCGCATTTACGCCTGGCTCCATGAAGTCGCGGCGTTGAGGCAAGCGGCTTGAGAATCAGTCACTTCGAGTCCTTCGCTTCAGTCGTTGCACGCTCCACCGCGCCGAGGCAGTTTTTCGGCGCGGCAGGGGCTGTCCCTCTCCGGCGACCGCCAAATCGTGGCGGAGTGGAGGGGCCGCATGGCCTGGAAGCCCGCAAACCCGCAGCTCGAGTTGGTCCTTCCCACAGGCTCGGCGTCCCTCGGTGGACACTTCAAAACCGGCCATTTGTCGACGGGTCAAAACCGGCCATTTCCGGCCGGGGACCGAGACGGGTGAGTTTTACTCCTTAGTCGCCTCCGTGCGCAAGTCGGTGTGGATCTTGGTGCGCCAGCTCCGCGGTCCAGATTTGAGGACGTGGGCGTGGTGGAGCAATCGATCGAGGAGCGCGGTGACGGCCGCCGTGTCGCCGAGGAGCTTGCCCCAGTCATCGACAGGGCGGTTCGACGTCAGCAGCGTCGAGGCGCGTTCGTAGCGCCGCATGATCACTTCGAGCAGGTCTTCTGCTGCCGTGTGCGGGAGCTTCCGCATGCCGAGGTCGTCGATGATGAGCAGCGGGAAGGCCGCGAGCTCAGCGAGGTAGGCCTTCCGCGTGCCGTCTAGCGTGGCGTCGGTGATCTCTTCGAGCAGCGTGTGGGCCTCGCGATAGGCCACGCGATGCCCTTGATGGATGGCGGCGCGCCCGAGCGCTTGCGCCAGGTGGCTCTTGCCGGTTCCTGGAGGCCCGAGCAGCAGGACGTCCTCGCGCTGCAGGATGAAGCGGCCCGTGGCGAGCTCGTGAATCAGCGCTCGCGGCATCTTCTTGTTGAAGTCGAAATCGAAAGTGTCGAGCGAGCGGTCGGGATCGCGGAAGCGCGCCTGCTGCAGGCGCCGGGTGATGAGGCGGTCTTCGCGGCGTAGCAGCTCATCGCCGACCAGGGCCGAGACCAGGTCGAGCGGCACTTGGCGATCGACTTGGGCCTGCCGGAGCCGCGCTTCGAGGCCGTCGGCCATGCCGGAGAGGCGGAGTTTGCGTAGGGCGTGATCGATTTCGACGAGATTCATGCAGGATCTCCTGTGGTGCGATCGATGAGATCGCGGTAGAGAGTCAGCTGACGGATGAGAGGGTCGACCTGCCGCAGCGTGAGCGGCGCCGGCGGAATCCGTTCCAGATAGCGCCGCAGGAAGCGGTAGGTGGGGGCCTCGAGGTCGAGGGCCACCTTGGCGGCTTCGTCTACGGCGGCTGGACCAAAGCGCTTGGCGAGACTGAGGACACCGAGGATGCGCCGGACTCCGGCGGCGCCTTCGCGGGCCTGGATCGTGACGCACACGGTGTGCAGATGCGGGCCGGCATGGCGAGCGCGGTCCAGAAGCGCGAGTGTCGTCGCTGGAGTGCGGGGCGAGCGATCGCTGTCGTCGATGCAGTGCCAGCCGCGCTTCGTCCGCACGTGCTCGCGCAAGAGCTCGCCGGTCGTGAGCACCAGGACCCGGACGTGGAGCTCGGTCCATTGCACCTGGACGCGCTGGCCGATCCAGCCAGGAGGCACCGAGTAGTAGGCGGCCTCGACCTCGACACAGCCATCGAGATGCACGGTGCGCAGACCGTGGCGGTAGTAGCGAAAGGGCTCGAGCGGCAGCGGCTGGAGCGCCGGCCGCTCCTCGGCAAACATCGCGGCGACCTGCCGCTTCGTCGTGCCGTGGATGCGCGTGTCGGCCCAGTGCGCTTCCCATCGATCGAGATAGGCCTGCGCTGCTTCGAGCGTCTCGAAACGCAGTCCTCGAAGGGGCGTTCGCTGTGCGTGCCCGACGCTCGACTCGACTTTCCCTTTGCGATCGGGATTGCGGATGCGACACGGCACGGCGACGACGCCGTAGTGCGCGAGCACCTCGCGGTAGAGCGGATTGAGCGTGGGCTCGTAGATGTCTGGCCGGAGGACGCCCTCCTTCAGATTGTCGAGGACGGCGACGCGCGGCGCCCCGCCCAGCCGCCGGAAGGCCCGCTCGTGCAGCTCCGCCCAGATCTGCGTGCTCGACGACATCGTGAGCAAACGCACTGCCTTGCGGGAGTAGCCCAGTGTCAAGACGAAGAGCCGCGCACGGCGGTACTTGCCAGTGCCCGCGTCGCGCACCATCGGGCCCTCGCCGTAATCGACCTGCGCTTCCTCACCCGGTGCGGTCGTGATGACCACGCGTGCCTCGACCGGTGGCCCTGCCCGCAGCTGGCCGACAAACCGCCGGACGCTCGCATAGCGGGCGGTGAAGCCGTGGTCGTCCACCAGGTCCTGCCAGATTGCCATGGCGTTGCGGCCGCGGCCGAGCGCGTCCACGATCAGCTCGCGATAGGCCTCACAGGCGCTGGCGCTCGGCGCCCGACTCGGCGCGCGAGCCGGCACCGGAGGGTCGGTGGACACCCCCGGCGAAATGGCCGGTTTTGCCGCCCCTGCGCCTGGCCGGCCGCGACCGCGGACGGCCACCCCCGCCGCTTTCAGATAGGCGCTGGCGGTCTCGCGGCGCACTCCCGTCGCCGCCTCGATGCGCCGCAGCGACCAGCCCAGCCGCCCCAACCCCACAACTTGCTGCTGCTTGCCTGGATCCAAGACGTTCCCCATGCGACGGAGGGAGCCACAAGCCCCTCCTCGCCGTCAACGTCTCGGTCCCTACGGCCTCAAAGAATGGCCGGTTTTGAGGTGTCCATTAATGGCCGGTTTTGGGTGTCCACCGAGGAATCCGTAGTATTCCGACTTTCCTTCGCTCTGAAGCTGATAGCGATTCTCAAGGCGCTCGATCTCTAAGAGCGTGGGCGGGCCTCCAGGGTCCGTCGGCCCAGGCAGGACTACGACCTTCATGGACTCATACTCGCTGCGACCCGGCTCAAGTAGCCTGAGCTTCTCGAGCACCATCTTGCGCCGATTGCCGTTGATCAGAAAGCCGTCGCACGTCTCAATGACCGGCTCGTTCTGTCCCGTATGTGCAACCGATTTCATCAGAATCTCGGTTTTTTCCGGATCCTTTTCGGCGAGGAATCTCTCAAGAATGGCTTGCGCTTCATCGTCTCTCATCGAGAGGTCCGATACTTTCTTGATGATTGAGTACGTCGGAAGCGATTCGCCCATTGTCCGCTCGATAGCGGAGTAGGCCGGAGGGGACCGACTCAACTGGCCGCTCAACGCCGTCCTTCTTCTCGTTGCGAAAATTGATCACCGCAAAGGCCGGTTTTGGTCCAGGCGTCTTCCGCTCCCGGATCAACTTCGCAAAGTCCTCGACAATGACCCTCGTAGCATCGGTGGTGATGCGGTTCATGGGCAATCCTCTGGTTTCAATGGACTAGGCTGCAGCGATCAAGGAAGGCGCAGGGAGTGATGCGAAGCAACACGCGGATGCCCGTTCGAAACTGCTCAAATACCCTGTTGAGTCGAGAAGGATTGGATACATCGCGACCGGACTTCCCGGGCTGGCAAGTCGACCTCCGAAGAGGAGTGCGCCTGCTCTGAGGCTCGGTCATCGGTCTGACATGAGTGTTGATTGGGCTTGCTTGTCCTTGTACTAATCTGATCGCGGCCCGAATCATGGACAGGGCGTGCCAGTTCGGGGCTACGGAGAGTACATATGAGGTGATGGCACGCGTCCATTGTGAGCCCGATTTGTGAATCGAGCAACCCTAAGGCGATTTCAACTCTGCTTCTGTCGATGGGCCTCGGCCTCAGTTCTGCGAACGGCACCGGGGAGCAATTCGATCGCGCGCGCCGCTTCGCGGCCGCTCGCCGGGAAGACGGTCGTTCTCACCGGCAAGCTCGAGTCGATGAGCCGCGAGGAGGCCGCCGAGCGCCTCGCAGCGCTCGGCGCTCGCGTCGCCGGC
>JANNGS010000012.1:0-81125 GCA_031403995.1 Thermoanaerobaculia bacterium | reverse complement strand
GCCCTTCCTCGTGCCGCTCGCGTTTTCCCTCTTCCTCGCCATTCTCGCCATGCCGCTCTTGCGCTGGCTGGTCGCCCGGCGCTGGCCGGCCTTTCTCGCCGTGCTGGTGACCATGCTGCTGCTGGCTGCGGTGTTGGCGCTCTTCGGACTGCTCTTTCTCGGGTCGGTCGGCGAACTGCGGGAGGTCGGGCCGCACTACTACGCGCAGCTGAACGAGCGGCTCTCCTACACCGTCGAGTGGTGGCAAGCGAAGGGAATCTCGATTCTCGACTGGGTGCCGCAGAAGTGGCGCCAGCCGCAGACCCTGGCCGAGATTGCCGGCGGAACGGTGAAAGGGCTGCTGCACCTCACCTCGCAGGGCATGATCGTGCTGCTGACCCTGGTCTTCATCCTGTTCGAGGCGCTGGTGGTGCCGCGCAAGCTGGCGCGTCTGCCGACGCACCTGCGAGAGCCGCTGTTGCGGTTCGGCGCGGTCTCGCAGGAGCTCCAGCGCTACCTGCTCATCAAGACGGCGATGTCGGCGCTCATCGCGATTGTGATCGGGCTCTGGGTGGCACTACTCGGGGTCGATTTCCCGGTGCTCTGTGCCCTGATCGCCTTCGTCTGCCACTTCATCCCCAACATCGGAGCGGTCCTGGCGGCGGCGCCCGCCGTGCTCTTCGCTTTCATCCAGTTCGACCTCATCCAGGCGCTTGTGGTGGGGGCCGGCTATCTGGTGATCGGGACTGTCCTCGGAAACCTCGCCGAGCCGGCGCTAATGGGAAAGCGGCTCGGGATGTCGACCCTGGTGGTCTTCCTCTCCCTCCTCTTCTGGGGCTGGCTCTGGGGGCCGGTCGGCATGCTCCTCTCGGTGCCGCTCACCGTGACCATCAAGATCCTCCTCGAGCGCAGCGCCGCCTGGGGGTGGGTTGCGATCCTCCTCGATTCGGGGGAAAACGCCCACGCCGCCGCCCAGGGCGACCCTTCCCAGCCTGCTTCCGCCGCGGGAGACAATCCGCCGGCGCTCGATCCGCTCTCGCCCGGCGCTTGACTTTCGCTGGCCGGTCCGTATCATTGCCTTGAAACTGGACTGTCTAAGTCCTGATTCTCAGAGGCGCCCGCCATGCTCCGGATGACCAAGCAGACCGATTACGGGTTCGTCCTGCTCACCCGGCTGGCCGTAGAGCCGGGTAGAGCCATGAACGCCCCGGACCTCGCGGGCGAGACGAAGCTCCCGCTACCGATGGTCAGCAAGATCCTCAAGCTATTGGTAAGACAGGGTTTGTTGGCGTCACACCGGGGGGTCAAGGGGGGGTATGCACTAGCCCGTCCGGCGGCCGAGATCCACGCCGCCGAGATCCTGCGCGCCCTCGAAGGGGCGGTCGCGCTCACGGTCTGCGTCGAGGGTTCGCCCGGGGAGTGCGACCGCGAGCATTTCTGCACCGTGCGCGGACCCTGGCAGCGCATCAACAAGGCGGTTTTCGAGGCGCTGGCTGGCGTGACGCTCGCCGAGCTGGCCGGCGAAACCGCTCCCCGGCTGGTGAAGCTCGGTTCCGGCATTCCCGGGACGCTCACACGGATCGACGCAGGCAGCAGAGTCGAGTCGCACTGAAGGAGGTTGGAGAACAGATGACTACCACCGATACCCAGACCATCGAGCAGCTGGCGACCCAGGAATACAAGTTCGGTTTCATCACCGACATCGAGCAGGAGACCCTGCCGCCCGGCCTCTCGGAAGAGACGGTGCGGAAGATCTCCGCTTTCAAGCGGGAACCCGAGTGGCTCCTCGAGTGGCGCCTGAAGGCCTACCGCCATTGGCTCACCATGACCGAGCCGGCCTGGCAGAACGTCCACTATCCGGCGATCGACTACCAGGCGATCGTCTACTACGCGGCGCCGAAGTCGGTGAAAGACGGTCCGCAGACGCTCGCCGACGTCGATCCCGAGCTCCTCGCGACCTACGAGAAGCTGGGCATTCCGCTGCACGAGCGCGCCGCGCTCGCCGGCGTCGCCGTCGACGCCGTCTTCGATTCGGTGTCCGTCGCGACGACCTTCAAGGCGAAGCTCCACGAGATGGGGATCATCTTCTGCCCGTTCTCCGAGGCGGTGCGCGAACACCCGGAGCTGGTGCAGAAGTACCTGGGGTCGGTGGTTCCGTACTCCGACAACTTCTTCGCCACCCTGAACAGCGCGGTCTTCTCGGACGGCTCCTTCGTCTTCGTTCCCAAGGGCGTCAAGTGCCCGATGGAGCTTTCGACCTACTTCCGCATCAACGCCCGGAACTCGGGGCAGTTCGAGCGCACTCTGATCATCGCGGAGGAGGGCGCGTCCGTTTCGTACCTCGAAGGATGCACCGCGCCGATGCGCGACGAGAACCAGCTCCACGCCGCGGTGGTCGAGCTCGTGGCGTTAGCCTCCGCCTCCATCAAGTACTCGACGGTGCAGAACTGGTACCCGGGAGACAAGGAAGGCAAAGGTGGCATCTTCAACTTCGTCACCAAGCGCGGCAAGTGCGAAGGGGCGCGCTCGAAGATCTCGTGGACCCAGGTCGAGACCGGTTCAGCGATCACCTGGAAGTACCCGTCGGTGATCCTGAAGGGCGACCACTCAATCGGCGAGTTCTACTCCGTCGCGGTGACCAACAACTACCAGCAGGCCGACACCGGCACCAAGATGATCCACATCGGCAAGAACACCCGTTCGACGATCGTCTCCAAGGGGATCTCCGCCGGCCACGGCCAGAACACCTACCGCGGCCAGGTGAAGATTCTCGCCGGCGCTGACGGGGCGCGGAATTTCTCGCAGTGCGACTCCATGCTCATCGGCGAGAAGTGCGGCGCCCACACCTTTCCCTACATCGACGTGCAGAACCCGACCGCGCGGATGGAGCACGAGGCCTCGACGTCGAAGATCGGCGAGGACCAGATCTTCTACTGCAACAGCCGCGGCATCGAGACCGAAGACGCCGTGTCGATGATCGTCAACGGCTTCTGCAAGGAGGTCTTCAAGGAGTTGCCGATGGAGTTCGCGGTCGAGGCGCAGAAGCTGCTCTCGGTCTCGCTCGAGGGCAGCGTGGGATGACGCTTTCTCGCACGCGCCGCCGACGTGGCTATGATTTCTGGATCGACGCGTCAGCGGCCACAGCACGCGAAGCGGCGATCCAGAAATCATAGCCACGTCGACGGCGCGGCCGAAGCGAAAGTTTCTTGCGAGTGAACGAGGAATGAGGACAACATGCTTCTAGAGATCCAGAATTTGCACGCCAACGTCGACGGGCGCGAGATCCTGCGCGGCATCGACTTGAAGGTCAATCCGGGCGAAGTCCACGCCATCATGGGCCCCAACGGCTCCGGCAAGTCGACGCTCGCCCAGGTCCTCGCCGGCCGCGACGCCTACGAAGTGACCGAGGGCAAGGTCCTGCTGGACGGCAAGGACCTGCTCGACATGGCGCCCGAAGCGCGCGCGCGCGAAGGCGTCTTCCTCGCCTTCCAGTACCCGGTCGAGATCCCCGGCGTGTCGAACACCTACTTCCTCAAGGCGGCGGTCAACGCCGTGCGCAAGCACCGCGGCCAGAGCGAATACGACGCCATCGACTTCCTCAAACTGGTCAAGCAGAAGGTCAAGCTCGTCGGGCTCGACGACTCGCTCCTGCAGCGCCCGGTCAACGAGGGCTTCTCGGGCGGCGAGAAGAAGCGCAACGAGATCTTCCACATGGCGGTGCTCGAACCGCGCCTCTGCATCCTCGACGAGACCGATTCGGGACTCGACATCGACGCGCTGCGCATCGTCTCGGAGGGCGTCAACAGCCTGCGCTCCGCGGAGCGCTCGTTCGTCGTCATCACCCACTACCAGCGCCTGCTCGACTACATCGTGCCGGACTTCGTGCACGTCCTGCTCGACGGTCGCATCGTTCGTTCGGGCGGCCGCGAGCTCGCGCTCGAGCTCGAAGCGAAAGGCTATGCCTGGCTCGAGGACGAAGCTGCGGTCGGCGCGCGGACCTGAGGCGATGGTCGAAATGAGCTCCGTTACCGAAACCAGTTCCGCGAGCGCGGCGACGCTTGCTCCGCCCACCCCCTCCCCTGCCCCCTCCAATGCCGCGGTCGAGTTCTTCGCCGCCGATTTCGCACGCGTCCAGGGCTCCGAGCCGTCTGCCCAGCGGCTGGCATTACGCGACCGCGCCTGGCAGCACTATGAACGCCAGGGATTTCCGACCCTGCGCCAGGAGGAGTGGCGCTTCACCAACGTCGCGCCGGTGGGGAAGACGACCTTTCGCCGCCCTGCCGCCGTCGACCGGGCGAAGCTCGCCGCCGGCGTCGATGCCTTCAGGCTTGCTGAAATGACCGAGCTCGTCTTCGTCGACGGGCGCTTCGATGCCGGACTTTCGACTGCCGAACTTCCGGCGGGCCTCACCGTGACGAATGGAAGTGACTCGAGCCGGGCGGACGACCTTCTGGGGAGCGTCGCCGGCATCGACACGCGACCCTTCGCGGCGCTTTCGACCGCGCTGTTCGAGGAGCTCGCTTTCGTCGAGGTCGCGCCCGGCGCCGTCGTCGAGAGCCCGCTGCATCTCCTCTTCTACTCGACCGCTCAGGAGGCGCCCGGCGCGAGCTTCCCGCGCACCCTCATCCACGCCGGCGAACATTCGCAGGCGACCATCGTCGAGAGCTTCGGCGGCGAAGCCGACGCCGTCTACTTGACCTGTCCCGTCACGGAGATCGTGGCGGAACCCGGCGCCGTCGTCGACCACTACAAATTCCAGCGCGACAGCCGCGAGGCGTTTCACCTTTCCGCCCTGGCGCTCTCGACCGCGCGCGGTTCGAACGTCTCGACGCATTCGTTCTCGCTCGGCGGGGCGATCGTCCGCCACGACATCCAGGCCCGGCTCGGCGGCGAGGGCAGCGAAGCGACCCTGAACGGCCTCTATCTCGTCGACGGCCGGCAGGTCTGCGACACCCATATGCGGGTCGACCACGTCGCGGCGCACTGCGCCAGCCACGAGCTCTACAAGGGGATTCTCGACGGCCGTTCGCGGGCGGTCTTCAACGGCCGGATCTTCGTCCACAAAGGGGCGCAGAAGACCGACGCCAAGCAGACCAACCGCAACCTCCTGCTCTCGGACGACGCCCTGGTCAACACCAATCCCCAGCTCGAGATCTTCGCCGACGACGTCAAGTGCACCCACGGATCGACCGTCGGGCAGCTCGACGACGACGCCATCTTCTACCTCCGGTCGCGCGGTATCGGCGCCGAGGCGGCGAAGAGCCTGCTGACCTACGCCTTCGCCAGCGACCTGGTGGAGCGGGCGAAAGTGCCGGCGCTGGCGCGCGAGCTGCGCGAGTTCCTCTTCCACTGGATTCCGCAGGGTGATGTCGTCCGCGACGCCGTCTGAGGCGTTCTCCCGCGGGGAGCTCCGCCGGAGCGACCCTGAGATCGCGGCCGGGGTGCTCGACGTCGAGCGCCTGCGCGCCGACTTTCCGATCCTCGCCCGCCGGATCGGCGATGCACCGCTCTGCTATCTCGACAACGCGGCGACCACCCAGAAGCCGCTGCCGGTTCTCGCCGCGATGCAGCGGTTCTACGAGGAGAGCTACGGATCGGTCGCCCGTGGCGTTCACCAACTCTCGGCCGAGGCGACGCGGGCCTACGAGGCGGCGCGGGCCAGGGTCGGCGTCTTTCTCGGCGCCGCCTCGCCCGACGAGATCGTTTTCGTGCGCGGCACGACCGAAGCGGCGAACCTCGTGGCGGCGAGCTTCGCGCGCCCGCGGCTCTCCCCCGGCGACGAGATTCTCGTCACCGAGCTCGAGCACCATTCCAACCTCGTCCCCTGGCAGAGGGTCTGCGAAGAGCGCGGCGCGCGTCTCGCCGTCGTGCCGGTCGACGACCGCGGCGAGGTCGACCCGGACGAGTTCTCGAAGCGGCTCGGGCCGCAGACGAAGCTCGCGGCCTTCGCGCACGTTTCGAACGCTCTCGGCACGGTGCTGCCGGTGGCCGAGCTGGTGCGCCGCGCGCACGGCGCCGGTGTGCCCGTGTTCGTCGATGGCGCGCAGGCGGCGCCCCATCTGCGGGTCGATGTCGGCGAGCTCGGCTGCGACTTCTTCGCCTTTTCCGGCCACAAGGTCTACGGTCCGACCGGGATCGGCGCACTCTTCGGGAAGAAGGAGCACCTGGCCGCGATGCCGCCATGGCAGAGTGGCGGCGGCATGATTCGCAGCGTCACCTTCGAACGCACCACGTTCGACGATCCGCCGCGCCGGTTCGAGGCCGGCACGCCGGCTGCGGCCGAGGCGATCGGCCTGGCGGCGGCGCTCGACTACGTCGACCAGTTCGGTTGGCCGGCGATCGAGCGCCACGAAGCCGAACTGGTCGAGGTGACAGTCGCGGGCCTCGAGGCGATTGGGGGTCTTCGCCTGATCGGCCGGCCGCGCAAGCGGGCCGGCGTGGTGTCGTTCGTCCTCGACGGCATCCATGCCCACGATCTCGGCACCGTGCTCGATCACTACGGGGTTGCCGTGCGTGCCGGCCACCACTGCGCGCAGCCGCTCATGCACCGCTTTGGCGTGCCGGCAACCGTACGCGCCTCGTTCGGGCTCTACAATACCCGCCAGGAGGTCGCGGCGCTCTTGCGTGCGATCGCTGCAGCGCAGGCGATCTTCGGAGGGGCCGGAGGGGTCGCCGGGGGCGGAGCGGGCGGCCGGGGGAGCGGGGACGGACAAGGCGGAACATGAACGAGCTGCAGACGCTCTACCAGGAAGTGCTCCTCGACCACTATCGCAGCCCGCGCAACAAAGGCCACCTGGCCAGCGCGACGGGCCGCGCAGAGGGGCACAACCCGCTGTGCGGGGATCGCATCGCGGTCGAAGTCGCGGTCGCGGGCGAGCGGCTCGAGGGTGTGGCCTTCGAGGGCGCCGGTTGCGCCATCTCCACCGCTTCCGCTTCGCTCATGACCGAGGCGGTCGCCGGCAAGACGCCGACCGAGATTGCCGAGCTGTTCGAGCAGTTTCGCAAAGCCGTCACCGGCGATCCGGCGGCCGATGTCGAGCCGCTGGGAAAGCTCGCCGTGCTCTGCGGCGTCAAGGACTTTCCGATGCGGGTGAAGTGCGCCACGCTCGCCTGGCATACCCTGCTCGCGGCGCTCGCCGGCGGCGGCAAGGTGTCGACCGAATAGCTTCGCGGCGCGCGGTCTCCTTGCGCTGCGGCTGGGCATGGTAGCGTGAAGCTGCGCTTGGCTTTTTGCGGGAAGGAGACGGGAGATCCGATCGCTTTCGCCCGATCGGCTTCGATGGCTCGCCGGCCTGGCGGCGATCTGCTGGATCGCCCTCGCGGAACCGCGAGCGGCCGGCGCGCAACGCCTCCCGTTCACCGTCTACTCCGCCGATGAAGGTCTCGCTGCATCCCAGGTCTGGCACGTCATGCAGGATCGTCGCGGTTACCTCTGGGTGGCTTCCACTTGGGGTTTGTGTCGCTACGACGGCGTCTCCTTCACCACGCTCTCCATTCCCGAAGGTCTGCCGAGCCCCAACGTCCGGGTGACGCTCGAGGACGGCAACGGCACTCTCTGGATCGGCACCAACGGCGGTGTCGCCTCCTACGACGGGCGCAGTGTCGTCTCCCACGCCGGCAAGGGCGGTGCTCTCGCCGGGACGATCTGGTCTGGTGCGGTCGACCGTCACGGTGTGCTCTGGTTCGGCACCGACCGCGGTCTGGTCTCGTACGACGGCGAGAAGTTCCGCACCTTCCTGCGCGCCGACGGCCTGGCCGATGACTACGTCTACTCCCTGTTTCCCGCGAGCGACGGTTCCATGTGGCTGGGATCGCGCGGCCAGGGGGTGGCTCGTTGCACGCTCGAACCCGGCGGACGCCTCGGCAATTGCCGCGTGTTCACCGCCGCGGACGGTCTGGGGCACAATTCGATCCGGGCGATCGCCGAAGATCGGGAGGGCACGCTCTACTTCGCTTCCCGCGGCGGCGGTTTGGCGCTTTTCGACGGCCAACGCTTCACGCGCCTTACCGCCGCCGATGGGCTGCCCGGCGACGACCTCTACGCCTTGCTCGTGACCCGCGACGGCCGCGAGCTCCTGGTCGGCAGCTCCTCCGGCATCGGAATCTGCCCGTTGCCGGCGGTCCTGCCCTGCCGCCTGTTGCGCGAGAGCAACGGCCTCGCCGACGACGATGTGCACAGCCTGTTCGAGGATCGCGAGGGTTCGTTCTGGATCGGGTCGGAGGGCGGCCTCAGCCGTCTGGTGCGCAGGGATCTGCGCAGCTACGGCGAAGCCGAGGGCCTGCCGGATCGGCAGGTCTACGCCCTCGCGGCGGATGGAACCGGAGGCATCTGGGTGGGCACGGTCGCCGGCCTCGGACACCTCAGTTTCGGCCCCAACGGCGAGCCCTCCGCGCAAGTCTGGAAACGCGACGCCGGCCTGCCCGCGAACTGGGTCTGGGCGCTCCTCAAGAGCCGGCGGGGAGAGCTTTGGGTGGGGACGGAAGAAGGGCTCTCACGCCTGCTTCCGAGCGGCCGTTTCGAGAGTCTTCGCACCGCGGATGGTCTCGCCGGCAACTATGTGGTGAGTCTCTTCGAAGAGCGCTCCGGGGCGCTCTGGGTGGGCTCGATCGACGGGTTGTCGCGGCTGAGCTTTGATGCCACCGGAGCGCGCAGCGAGATCCGGGTCTTCGCAGCGGGCGACGGCCTCGCGAGGGAGCGCTCGTACGCGATCGCCGCAGACGCCGCCGGGCGCCTCTTCATCGCCCATGGGGAAGCCCTGTCCTATCGCGATGGCGAGCGCTTTCGGGCGGTGGGGGCCGACTCCGGGCTCGATACCGCGAGCGTTCGGTCGCTCGGTCTGACCACCGATGGCACCCTCTGGGCCGGCGGCTACGCCCGTCTCGCGCGGATGGTCTCCGAGCCGGGAACCGGTCCGCCGCGTTTCCTTTCCTACGGCGCAGAGAGCGGTCTTGCCGACCATCTCGTGCTGACCATCTCCGACGACCACCATGGCCACCTCCTGTTGGGAACGAATCGGGGGGTCATCGGCTTCGATCCGAAGGCGCACAACGGGGCCGGTGCCGTGGTCGCGCGGTTCGACCGCGCCTCGGGCGCGATCGCGAGCGAGGTCTCGCACAGCAGCGCCTTCGCGCGCGACGAGACGGGACGATACTGGTTCGGCTTCAAAGGCGGAGTGACTGTTTTCGCGGCCGATTTCGATCCCCCGCGCCAGCCGCCCCCGCCGCCGGTCCTCTTCGAGCGCCTGGCGACTCGCGGTGGCGTAGAGATTCGTGCTCCCTTCTCCGGCCGCGTGCAAGCCGACGCGCCGCCGCTCGGCGCCGAGCCGATCGTGCTCCCGCACGAAGACTCCAACCTCCGCATCGAGGTGCGCGCGCTGACTCTGAGCGGCGAGGGGCAGGTGAAGTACCAGTTCCTCCTCGACGGATTCGAGAGCGCCTGGTCCATGCCGCAGGGCGAGGCGTTTCGCGACTACACCAACCTGGATCCTGGGTCCTACCGATTGCAGGCCCGCGCCGGGCTTGGCAACGGCGCGTGGAGCGCGCCGGTCGAGCTCGCCCTCGAGGTTCAGCCCGCCTGGTACCAGCGGCGCCTGGTCTCGCTGCTCGGCGGCCTGGCGTTTCTCGCTGCGGTGTTCGGGGTGGCCACCTTCCGCACGCGACGCATCGGGGTGCGCAATCGAGCCCTGGAGCAGGATGTCATCGAACGCACCGACGATCTGGCGAGATACGCACGGGCGCTCGAGGAGCACGCCCATGCACTCGACCGCGCCAACGAACGGATCCGGCTCGCGGACCGCCATCGCAGCGAGTTCCTGGCCAAGATGAGCCATGAGCTCCGTACGCCGCTCACCTCGGTCCTCGGCTTCGCGGCACTGCTCTCCGACGGTCTCGCGAGCGCCCTCGAACCGCGCCACGCGCGCTACCTCGAGAACATTCGCGAAAGCGGCAATCAACTCCTGCGCCTGATCAACAACCTGCTCGACCAGGCCAAGATCGAGGCCGGGAGAATGGATCTCCAGCTCGAGCCGGCGAGGCTCGACACGATCATCGAAAGCGCGCTATCGATGATGGAGGGCTACGGCGCGACGCACGGCGTGAATCTGCGCGCGACTCTCGCGGGCGAGGTGCCGGCGATCGTGGTGGATGTCGCCAAGCTCCGGCAGGCCATCCTCAATCTGCTCTCGAACGCGATCAAGTTCTCGGGCAAGGGCAGCGAGGTCGAGGTTCGCACCCGCTTCCTGCCGGCCGCACAGTCCGCTCTCGACGCCGGCGCCTACGAGATCGTGGTCGCCGACCATGGACCGGGCATCGAACCCGAAGACCAGGAGCGGATCTTCGAGCCGTTCCGTCAGCTGGCGCCGCGCGGCGAGTCGGTCCCCGGCACCGGACTCGGGCTGTCGATCGCCCGCCAGTTCATTGCGCTCCTGGGCGGCGTTCTCGAGGTCGAGTCGGACCTCGGAAACGGGGCCGCATTCAGGATCCGGCTGCCGGTCGATGCGACGGTGCGCGGGGAGGGCGTCCGACGACCGGCGCGGGCGGCGCAGAGCCTCGAGTCCGACGCGGGCGATCGGCCGCGGGTGGTCGTGCTCGAGCCGGATCGCGGGCGGTTCACGACGGTAGCCGGAGATCTCGAGCGCCAGGGCTTTCTCGCCGTGCGCGCTCCCGACAGCGAAGAGGGGCGCCGGATGCTCCGCGAGTTGCGGCCGGCGGTGGTGGCGGTCGACATCAATCCGGCGCGGCTCGAGGCCTGGACGGCTCTGCTCGCCCTCGAGCGCGATCTCTCCCGGGCCGAGATCCCGCTCGTTCTTTTCGCCTTCGCGGCCGGCAGCGAGCGCGGTGTGGCGGCGAGCTTCGAGCGCCTGTTGCACGCGCCGGCTTCCGGAAGCGAGCTCGTGACGGCACTCCAGCTCGCGACGACGGGGTCCATTCGGCCGGCGGTCGAGGGGAGACGCGCCACCTCGGGAAGTCGGCTGGTGTGGCTCGCCTCCGGCCCGCGCAACGCTCCACCCGAGCTCGATTCCGAGCTCGCTCAGGCCGGCTTCCCGGCGCAGCGTCAAGCGATGCAGAGCCGGGCGCTCGCCCAGGTGGCGGGCGGCGAGTTCGGCGCGATCGTCGTCGACCTTGCGGACCGCCATGCCGGCGGTTTCGAAATGGCCGTCGACCTGCAGGGCGGGCGCGCCGCTGGCGTCGCCTGGATCGCTCTCGCGCCCGAGGAACTGACCTCGAGCGAGCGCAAACGGCTCGTCGAGTTCGTCGAGAGCGCCGCCGGCTCGGCCGGAGCCGCGGTCGCGGCCGCGGCGATCCGGGTGACACCCGGCGCAGCCGGAGCGTAGCGCGCACCCGGCGGCGATCCGGGGAAGAGATGGCTGCCAGAGGCACTCCGGTTCAGCGTCTCCGACATGGCAGCGATCTCGCACTACGGAAACCGTATGATGCGGAACATGACGCATGCGCGACGGCTCCCGCCCGTTGGACGACTCCGGCTGGCGGCGGTCCTCGTGGTTGCGCTGCTCCTGCCGGCCGGCGCGCGGGCGGACGAGACCCTGAACTACCAATGGCGGATCGAGGGCTTCTTCGGTGCCCTCGCCGGTCTTTTCTTTCCCAGCCGGGGCGACGCCAGCCTGATCGAGACCACCCTGGCCAGCGGAAATCTGCAAAGCTCCCTCCTCATCACCTCGGACGAGGTCAAGGACGCGAGCTTCTTCCGCTACGAGGCCGAGATCGACCCCGCCAACGGGCGCACGGTCGCGGCCCGGTCGAGTCAGCTCTGGCAAGGCAAGCGCAAGGACAAGTCGAGCGCCATCGTCGACGCGGCGACGGTCGATGTCGCCTCGGCGATCCACCTTCTGCGCCGGACGCTTCCCGAGAAGCCCCAGGAGATGGAGATCTGGTCCGATGGGAAGCTCTACCCCGTTCTGGTCAAGCCGGCCGGCCCCGAGACACGCAAGCTCGGCGGCCGCTCGGTGCCGACCTTGCACTACATGATCCGGCCGCTGGTGCGTCCCGAGCGCCGGGTCTGGAAAGGCGAGCTCGACCTCTGGTTCGCCCGCGATCCGCAATCGACGCCGGTCGAGATGCTCGTTGCCCGGTCGCCGGCGCGCCTTCGCCTCGAGCTTGTGCAGCAGCCGTAGTCGCAACGTCGCAGAACCCAAGGAGGCTCACATGTGGAATCGAAGAGAGGTGCTGCAAGGTTCGACCGTCGCGCTTGCCGGGCTCGCGCTGACCTCCCGGCTGGCGGCCGAGGGCCCGTCGCAGGCGGCGGTTCCGGGCGCCTCTCCGGCGGTCTCGGCTGCGGTGTCACCGTCCGGCCCGTTTGTCCTGCCGCCACTGCCCTACGCCTACGACGCGCTCGAACCGGCGATCGATGCCGAGACGATGCGCCTGCACCACGACAAGCATCACGCCACCTATGTCGCCAAGCTGAACGAGGCCGTCGCGGCGGCGCCGGAGCTCGCCGGAAAGAGCGTCGAGGAGTTCCTGCGCGACCTCACGCGGATGCCGGAGGCGGTGCGCACCGCGCTGCGCAATCACGGCGGCGGCCATGCCAACCACACGCTCTTCTGGACCTCGATGAGGCCCGTGCCGCCGACGCCCGCCGCGGCTCCCCAGGGGCGACTCGGGGCCGCGGTGCAGGCGCAATTCGGCTCGTTCGACGGTTTGCGCGAGCAGCTGACGAAGGCGGCCGGGGGAGTCTTCGGCAGCGGCTGGGCCTGGCTGACGCTCGACGCCGGCAAGAAGCTCGCCTTGGGTACTCTGCCCAACCAGGACTCGCCGCTCTCCTCCGGCCAGACACCGCTGCTCGGAATCGACGTCTGGGAGCACGCCTACTACCTCAAGTACCAGAATCGCCGCGCCGACTACGTTCAGGCCTTCCTGACCGTCGTCGATTGGGCGGCCGTCGGACGGCGCTACGACGAGGCCATCGGCCCGGCCTGATTCGCCGCCTCCCTTCATCCGCCTTCCTGCCCGGCGCGTACTGTTAGCTAGCAGGACAGACCTGGAGATCGTGACAAGATGCGCCTGACGTTGAGATCGGCCGCCAGGGAACCGCTCGCGGCGGACCGCCCCTGGGGCGAGCGACGTCCACCACGGATGAACCTCCAGCCGCCCGATCTCGAGCTTCTGCAGCGCGTCGCGGAGGCCGACCGCGAAGCCTTCCGGCTGTTCTACGATCGCCATGCCCCCCAGGTCCTCGCCTATGTCCGGTCGCTGGGCAGGAGCCGCGACGCTTCGGAAGATGTCGTGCAGGAGGTCTTCCTGGCAGTCTGGCGCAAGGCCGGAACCTACCGGCCGGAGCGCGGCGACGTCGCCGGATGGCTCTACACCATGACCCGGAACAAGGTCGTGGATCTCTGGCGCAAGCTCCCGACCGGGTCCGACCAGAGCACCGAGGAATCTTTGGCCGCCCTGTCCGAGCGGCCCGAGGCCGAAAGCCGGGTCGTTTCGATCAGTCTGCGCAAGGCGATGGCCGATCTCAAGCTCGAACAGCGCCAGGCGCTCGAGCTCGCCTACTTCGGCGGGCTGACTTACGAAGAGACTGCCGAGCGTCTGAAGCTGCCGGTGGGAACGCTGAAATCCAGAATCCGTGCCGGACTTGCCCTGATGCGGGGCGTCCTCTCGGAGAGCGGCTCGCCGAGCCTCTAGGGATCCGAGCATGAGCCGAGACCTGACACATCCGCCAGACGAGACCCTCCTGGATCTCGCCGCCAGCCAGCTGGACCGCCCCCATCGAGTGCTGCTCGAGGCTCATTTGGAGCACTGCGGCGTTTGCCGGCAACGGGTCGGTGAGCTCGCGGTTCCGGGTGGCTGGTGGCTCGAGCAACTGCCGTCCGAAGCGCCGTCGCGGGAGCTCTGGCAGAAGCTGGAGCGCGAGATGGCCGCGCCCGCGCCGGTCGATTCGTTCGCTGCCCACCTGCCCGTGCCGCTCGTGCTGCGCCAGGAGCTCGCCGGCCAGCCGCGGCCGCGCTGGTGGTCGCTGGGCCTGAACGGCGGCCGGGTGGCGGTGCTGTTCGAGGACGCGGTTTCGAAGTCGCTGCTCTGCCTGGGAGAGATGCCCGGCGGACGGCGCTTTCCGCGTCACGAGCACCTGGGTTTCGAGCAGGTCACGGTCCTCGCCGGGGGATACACTGACGAGCGCGGGGAGTTCGCCGCCGGGGACTACGCGGTCTACGAACCTGGATCGAGCCACGGTCCTGACACCCTCGACGGTGACCCGTGCTGGACGCTCTTTCGCCTGGACGGCAAGGTGCGGTTTGCCGGCTGGCGCGGAGCGTTGCAGAGGGTCTTCGGCTAGGAGCCCATCGCCAACCGCGCCCGGCGCGGTCGAAACACCGCCGGTGCCAGCCGGAGCCCGCTTTGGTAGACTGCGCTACTCGATGAAGATTCGACGCGCCGCGAAGTACGGCTTCTGCGCCGGCGTGAGAATTGCCGACAAGAAGGTCAAAAAATTCGCCCGCGAGGGCAATCGCGGATCCATTCTCGGCCAGGTCGTTCACAACGAGCGTGTCGTCGACGAGATGGCGCAGCTCGGCGTGGGAACCGTGCAGCACTTTGAAGAGGCCGAGGCGGGCTCCATCATCTTCTCGGCGCACGGCGTTCCGCCTTCGTTTCACGAGCGCGCTCAGGCGCGCGGGCTCAAGATCCTCGACACCACCTGTCCCTTCGTCTACGACATCCATGACGAAGCGAGCGTCGCCCTGGCCGGCGGGGCCCACCTGGTCTTCATCGGGGATCCGCACCATCGCGAGGTGGCCGGATACACGCGCGATCTCGATCCGCTCCGCTTTCATATCCTGATGACCGTCGAAGAGGCTCGTGAGATCGACTGGTCGCGCTACTCGAAGGTCAAGATCTTCTATCAGACGACGCTCAATGCCGACGATTTCGAAGATCTCGCGCGCTACATAGAGCAGCAGGTTCCGGCGACGCGGGCGGATACCATCTGCTATGCCACCAAGGAGAATCAGGAGGCGGCGCACGAGCTCGGGCGCGATCCGGAGATCGGGCTGATTCTCGTGATCGGCGGGACACGCAGCGCCAACACCCGCCATCTCTGGGAGATTTGCGCCCGTTCCAAGCCGAGCCACCTCATCCAGGGGGCCGAGGACATCGATCCTTCCTGGTTCGAGGGTGTCCGGGCGGTCGGCATTACCGCCGGCGCGTCGACTCCGGACTACGTCGTCGACGAGGTCGAGGCGGCCATAGCCCGCCTCGCGTCGCCGGACGGGCCGGCGTGAGCGGTGTGAGCCGGTGAGCGATCTGGGCGATCTGGATGATCTGAACGATCCGCTGGTCCGGCTGCGTGCCGCGGTGCGCGGGCGAGGCGCGCGCATCGTCCTGCCCGAGGCTGGCGATCCGCGCATCCGCCGCGCGGCGGACGAATGCATCCGGCGGACGCTCTGTGTGCCGGTCTGGCTCGAAGAGGTGCCGCCGACAGCGCAGGCCGCGGCCCGTGACCTCCTCACTGCGAGGCTTGCGGCGCGCGGCCTCCCTGACGACGAGGTCGAGCGACGGCTCGCCGACAGCCTGCATCTCGCCTGCGCGCTCGTTGCCTGCGGCGCCGCCGACGGCGCTGTCATGGGCGCCGATGCGACGACCGCCGCAACGCTGCGCGCGGCTCTCGCCGCCGTCGGTCCCCGGGCGGGAGTCGGGCGCGTCTCCTCCTGTTTCCTGATGACCCTTCCTGACGGACGCTCGCTGGTCTACTCCGACTGTGCGGTGGTTCCCGACCCGAGCGCCGAAGAGCTCGCCGACATCGCCGTGGCCGCCGCGGCGAGCTGCCGGCTGCTCCTCGCCGAGGAGCCGCGCGTCGCCCTGCTCTCGTTCTCGACCCATGGCAGCGCCCGCCACCCGCGGGTCGAGAAGGTCGCCGAAGCGGCGGCGATTCTCGGCCGCCGGGGGGTCGACTTCGCTTTCGAGGGCGAGCTCCAGGCGGACGCCGCGCTGGTGCCGGAGGTCGCGGCGAGGAAGTCGCACGGCGCCGCCCGCCGTAGTCTCGACGGACGCGCGAATGTCCTCGTGTTTCCAGACCTCGATGCCGGTAACATCGGCTACAAGCTGACCGAGCGGCTCGCCGGCGCCAGGGCGCTTGGGCCGCTCTTGCAGGGCCTTGCCCGTCCGGTGCACGATCTCTCCCGGGGCTGCTCGGTCGAGGACGTGGTCGACGTCATGACCGTCGCGGCGGCGGCGGCCGCGGTGAGCGCAGGCAGCATGCACGGCACGCCGTAATCGGGACGCCCGCAGGCGCACGAAAGGAGCACCCAGTGAAGGTACTCGTGGTGGGCGGCGGTGGCCGCGAGCATGCGTTGTGCTGGAAACTGCGGCAGAGCCCGCTGCTCACGGAGCTCTACTGTGCGCCGGGGAATCCGGGAATCGCGGCGGTGGCCGACTGCGTGGCGATCGCCGCGGAGGAGATCCACTCGCTCGCCGATTTCGCGCTGGAGGCCGGCATCGATCTCACGATCGTCGGGCCTGAGCTGCCTCTGACCCTGGGCATCGTCGACGAGTTCCAGTCGCGCGGTCTGCGAATTTTCGGCCCCAAGCGCCACGCCGCCGAGCTCGAGGGCTCGAAGGTCTTCGCCAAGGAGTTTCTGCGCCGGCATTCGATTCCGACGGCCGACTTCGAAATCGCGCACGACCGCGCCCATGCCGCCGCTGCGGCGGTGAGGTTCGGCTTTCCGGTCGTCCTCAAAGCCGACGGGCTCGCGGCGGGCAAGGGCGTCATCGTCGCGGGCGACGCCGCCGAGCTCGAGGCGGCGCTCGTCACTCTGTTCGACGAGAGGCGTTTCGCGGCGGCGGCGGATCGCGTCGTCGTCGAGGAGTTCCTGGAGGGGGAGGAGGTCTCGTTCATCGCGCTCTCCGACGGGGAACGCATGCTGCCTTTCGCGACTGCGCGCGATCACAAGCGGCTGCTCGATGGCGACCGCGGGCCCAACACCGGCGGCATGGGGGCCTTCAGTCCATCCGGCCTGCTGTCGGCCGAGGAGGCGGCGAAGGTCCTCGAAGACGTGATGCATCGGACGATTCGCGGCATCGCCTCTGAGGGTCGGCCGTTCGTCGGGGTGCTCTACGCCGGCCTGATGCTGACCGCGGACGGCCCCAAGGTGCTCGAGTTCAACGCCCGCTTCGGCGACCCGGAAGCGCAGGCCCTCTTCCTCCGGCTCGAGGACGATCTGTTGCCGATTCTCGCCGCAGGTGCGGCGGGCAACTTCGGCGTCGCGCGGCTGCATTTCCGCAAGGAGGCCGCGGCGGTCATCGTTCTGGCGAGCGCGGGATATCCCGAGAAACCGGTGCAGGGAGAGCCGATCACCGGCCTCGCACGCGCGGCGGCGATGCCCAACGTCGAGATCTTCCACTCCGGAACCGCGCTGGTCGAGGGCGTCGTGGTCGCCGCCTCCGGGCGCGTCCTCTCGGTCGGTGCGACCGGAGCGACGCTCGCCGAGGCGCTGAAGAGCGCCTATGCCGCCGCCTACGAGATCCACTGGCCATCGAAGATCCTGCGCAAGGACATCGGCCGGCGCGCCCTCGAACATGGAATCGTCTCCGGCGAGAGTGGCGTCTTCCGCCTGCCACCTCCCGCCGAGCCCTGAAACAGGCAGAGGCGAGGCGCCAGCCTCTGGCTTCCCGGTCCCAAACCTATTCGGCCGTCGCCCCCGACGAGGGGCGCGACGAGAGGCTCGATCTCCTGCGCGGTTTCTGTCTGCTCAAGATGGTGCTCTCCCACCTCTGGCCGCAGCCGGTGGACCTGCAGCCGCTCTTCGGCTTCGTCTCGGCGGCGGAGGGGTTCTTCCTCATCTCAGGCGCGACCACGGGAGTGGTCTTCGGCCGCCGGGCGGAAAGCGCCGGTCTTGCCGCGGCGAGTCGCGGGCTCGCGCGCCGCGGAGTACAGCTCTATCTGCTGAATCTTGCTCTCGTCTTCCTGCTCTTCGCGGCAGAGACGACGCGCATCCTGCAGTTCTCCCAGATTCGTCACCCGGGCTTCTCGGTATTCGAGCTCTTCGATTTCAATCAGCCCTATTTCCTGCAGGTTCTGCCGCGTTACGCCCTCTTCCTCCTGCTCGCGCCGCTGGCTCTCGGCTGCCTGCGCAGCGGCCGCACGGCGTTGCTGGTCGCGGTCTCCCTCGGACTGTGGACCCTGGCTCTGGCGCGCGGGGGCGGGTTGGCGGTTCCGTACCTCGAGCATGGACCGTACGGCGGTTTCCTCCTCCTCTCGTGGCAGCTGCTCTTTTTCGGCGGCATGGCGCTCGGCCATCATCGCGAGCGCGTCGGAAGGGCCTGGCGGGCGCTCCCCGCCGGACTCACGATCGCCCTCCCCGCGGTCTTGTATGCCGCTTTCGTGATCCTCGGGGTCGCGCACGCGGCGGGTTGGTCAGGGTGGGATTCGGAGAGGATCGCGCTGCTCTTCGGACGCGAGCAACTCGCCCCCGGGCGCCTCCTCGACCTCCTCTGCGCCGCGCTCCTTTTCTTCGCGCTCGTCGATCGCTACTTTGTGCCGATCCGGCGCGCCGCGGGCTGGCTCTTGCTGCCCTTCGGACGCAACGCCCTCTACCTCTTCCTCGCCCACACCGTGACCTATGCCTTCTTTCTCTCCCTGGGACCGTGGCTGCCGTTCGCCTTCTACGGCCACCCAGCGCGTCTCGCGCTCGCCGGGGGCCTCCATTTCGCCCTCCTGTGGGTGCTGTCGCGCTGGGCTCCCGGTCGCCGCTGGCTCGCTCTCTGACCCGCAAGTCGCGCCGTTGCGGCGGCGCTTGGCGCCCGCGTCAGCCGCTGCGTTGCGTTGACAGCCCCAGGGGGGGGTGCCATCATGGCTGCAGGTTCGTGCTCGTATGCCCGCCGGACGCCTCTGAGGGGCGTTGGATCGGTCTTCCTCGCCGCTTCTGGCGTGCTTCGTTGGTATTGATCGTGCAATTCTGGTGAGCTAGCCATGTCCGGTTGCGGCGGTTGCTCGTACAAGGGAATGTCGACGGCGGTCGAGACCGCCTATGTCGGCGTGCGCTTCGGCGAGGAAACCAACCTTACCCTCTGCGGGACCGGTGGCGAGCTCCTCGGCAGGGGCGCCGGGGTCATCGTCGAGGTCGAAGGCGAGCCGGCCTACGGCCGCGTCGAGCAGTCCCCGATGCCGATTTTCAAGCCCTGTCAGAAGGCCTCGGCGAAATCGATCCTGCGCCCGGCGACGACCGAGGACAAGCAGGCCTTCGAGGCCAAGTTGGACCGCGAGCGGACAGCGAAGCTCTTCTGCCTCGAGCGCGTGCGAGCGCTCAAGCTCGAGATGAAGATCTCCAAAGTCGACTTCGCGCTCTCCGGGAAGCGGGCGACCCTGCACTTCACCGCCGAGCACCGGATCGACTTTCGCCAACTCGTGCGCGACCTCTCGCAGCGCTTCGCCGCCCGGATCCAGATGGTGCAGGTCGGCTCGCGCGACGAAGCGGCGCTGCTCGGGGGCGTGGGTGTCTGCGGCCAGACACTTTGCTGCTCCACCTGGCTCAAGGATTTCCGGCCGATTTCGATTCAGATGGCCAAACGCCAGAACCTCTCCCTCAATCCGTCGAAGATCTCCGGTCAGTGCGGGCGGCTCCTCTGCTGTCTCGCCTACGAAGACGATCAGTACAAGGGCGCCAAGCGCCCGAAGGACGATCCCCCGGTGACGGCCGCCGTATGAGCCAGCGCAAGTTGATTCGCCCCGACATTTCCGAGAAGCGCGGCTCCGAGCCGCGCGTGGTCACCCGGCGCAAGCTCTCCCCGCCGGAGCAGACCAACGCCGAGGAGTTCTACTACCTCAAGCAGATGTCGGCGCGCACGCCGATGGTCGTCGTGTTGACCAACGACGAGGAGTTGCACGGTTGGATCGAGTGGTACGACAAGGGCGCCATCAAGCTCAACCGCCCCGCCGGACCGAATCTGCTCATCCCGAAGCACAATATCCGCTACCTCTTCAAGGAAGAGGAGCTGCGGCGCACCCGGCGCAGGACCGCCGAAGCTTCGGAATCCGGCTCCCCGCCGGGCAAGCGCGGGCCGATCCCCGAAGCGCCCGGGCCGACCGAGAACGAGCCCGCGAGCGAAGAGTAGTGGCCGTCCCGATCCTCGCCCTCACCCAGGGCGATCCGGCGGGAATCGGACCGGAAATCCTGCTGCGAAGTGTCGCCGCGCAAACCGTCGCCGGCTTAGCTGGCTCAGATACCTCCGATTTCCAGACCCATTCCACCCTGCTGATCGCCGAACGCGCCGCCCTCGAAGCGGTTGCGGCGCTCGTGCCCGAGTTCCCATGGGATCGCCTGGTCGAGGTCCAGTCCCCCGACCGCGCGGCGCTCGCGCGGCTCTCCGGGCAGATCGCCCTACTCGACCCGGTCGGAAGCCGACGCCGGATCGAGCTCGGCCGTTCGCGCGCTGCCGATGCGCACGGCGCCATGGCGGCGCTCGACGCCGGCATGGCACTCGCCCGCGCCGGTTCCGTCGACGCGCTCGTCACGGCGCCGGTCTCGAAAGAATCGATCGCCACCCATCTCCTCCCCGGCTTCGTCGGGCACACCGACTATCTCGCTGCCGGCTGCGGCCTCGAACGCTACGGCCGCGACTACCTGATGGCGTTTCTCGCTCCCGGAATGCAGGTAGCGCTGCTCACGGTCCACATGCCGTTGCGCCAGGCGCTCGACAGCATCGGCCGGGAGAGCGTCCTCGAGGCGCTCGCCTGCCTCGAGCGCCATGCCGGTGGCCGCATCGCGCTGGCCGGAATCAATCCGCACGCCGGCGAGGGCGGATTGCTCGGCAGCGAGGAGACGGAGATCCTCGTACCCACGGTCGCCGAAGCACGGCATCGGGGAATCGATGTGCGGGGGCCGGAGAGCGCGGATTCGCTCTTCGCGCGCTTGGCGCGCGAAGAATTCGATTGGGTCCTGGCGCTCTATCACGACCAGGGGCTGATCGCGGTCAAGAGCGCGTCGTTCGGCCTCGCCACCAACTGGACCCTCGGCCTGCCCTTCGTCCGCACCTCAGTCGACCACGGTACCGCCTTCGCCATCGCCGGCACCGGCCGGGGCGACGCCGCACCGATGACCGCGGTGGTGGCGACCACCCTGAAGCTCCTCTCCGGCGAGCTGCCGCGCCGGCGGCGCAGCGAAGGCTAGCGCACGATCATGGTGGCCAGGGCCGCGAAGCGAGCGCCGGGATCCGGCGGTCTGCCACCCAGCGCGGATCCGTTGGCGCTGCTCAACGAACTGGCCCGTATCGCCACCCAGGATCTCGCGTTGCGGCCGATGCTGCAGCGCATCACCGACGCCCTCGCGAGCCGTCTCGGGATCGAGCTCGTGTCACTGGTGCGCGTCGACCGCGTCGCGCGGTGCTTCGTCTGCGAGGCGCTGACCTGCGCGCTCCCGACCGAGGTCCATGTCGGATACAGCCGGGAGCTCGGCAGCGGCATCGTCGGCCGGGTGGCCGAGACCGGCAAGGCCCTCCTGCTCGACGATGTCAGCGACTTCCCGGGCTATGTCGAGACGCTCGCCGGAACCACTTCCGAGCTCTGCCTGCCGATCCACCACCATGGTGAGGTGGTGGCGCTGCTCAATCTCGAGAGCCCGCGCCGGGCCGCCTTCCGCGGCCAACTGCCGCTCTTCTCGGCGGTCGCGGATCAGGTCTCGGGCGCCATCGCCTCAGCGCGGCTCTACGACGAGACCCGGCGCCGCGCCCTTTTCCTGGAAGTCGTCAGCGAAGTCTCGCGCACCGCTCTCGCCGGCGGCGAGCTGCGCGAGGTTCTCGGGCGCGTGACGCGCTTCGTTCAGGAGCGCTTCCAGCTCACACTGTCGGCGATCGTCGTGGCGAACGACGCCGCCACCGAATGGGAGCATCGCGCGATCGCTCTCCGGCCCGGCCTCACGCTGCCGGCGCGCAAGCGCTGGCCGGTTTCTTCGGGGATCGTCGGACGCGCCATCCGCACCGGCGAGCCGCAACTCGTGTTCGACGTGGCGAGCGATCCGGACTTCTTCGGCATGGACCCGAACATCACCTGCGAGTACGCGGTTCCGCTGCGCTTCCAGGGCCGCGTCGTCGGCGCCTTTAACGTCGAAAGCGACAACCGGGCGGTCATGGCAGAGGAGAACCTGGCGCTCTTCCGCACCATCGCCGAGCAGGTCGTCGGTCGAATCGAGCTGGCGCTGGTGAATCAGAAGCTGCAGGACGCCAACCGGGAGCTCGCCGCGCTCGCACTGCGCGATGCCCTGACCGGTGTCGCGAACCGGCGTCAGTTCGACGAGGTGCTCGAGGCCGAATGGCGTCGCGCCCGGCGCGCCCGCGTACCCCTCGCGCTGGCCATCGCGGACGTCGACCATTTCAAGGCCTACAACGATGCCTGTGGACATCAGGCGGGGGACGCCTGCCTGCAGGCGGTCGCGGCCACGCTCTCCACGGTGGCGCACCGCGCCGGCGACCTGGTGGCGCGCTACGGCGGCGAGGAGTTCGCGATCATTCTTCCCGGACTCGACGCCGAGCAGGCGCAGGCCTTCGCCGAGGCGATGCGCCGGGCGGTCGAGCTGCGTTCGCTGCCGCACCCTGCCTCCCCGGTGGCCGCGGTCGTGACCGCCAGCCTCGGAGTCGCTTCGATCATCGCGTCGCGCGGCGACACGCCCGCGACTCTCGTCAACGAGACCGATCTCGCGCTCTACCGCGCCAAGTCGAAGGGGCGCAACCGTGTCGAGAGCGCCGGAGTCGAATAGCCACCAAGCCTACGAGGCTCCCTTGCCCGAGAGCACCACCGGAATGGTGCGCAAGAGGATCTTGAGGTCGAGCCAGGGCGACCAGTTGTCGATGTAGGCGAGGTCGAGCTTCATCCACTGCTCGAAGTCGAGCTCGTTGCGCCCCGAAATCTGCCAGAGGCAGGTCAATCCGGGCTTCATCGCCAGGCGCCGGCGTTGCCAGCGCTCGTACTGCGCGACCTCCTCGGGGATCGGCGGGCGCGGCCCGACGAGGCTCATGTCGCCCTTCAGAACGTTCCACAGCTGCGGTAGCTCGTCGAGGCTGAACTTGCGCAGGAGCCTGCCAGAGCGGGTCACGCGCGGATCGTTTCTCGCCTTGAAGACCGGCCCGTCCATCTCGTTCAAGTGCTCGATCTCTCGCCGGCGCCCTTCCGCATCGGCGGTCATCGTGCGGAACTTGTAGAGCGTGAAGAGGCGCCCGTTCCTGCCGCAGCGAGTCTGCCGGAAGAGCACGGCGCCGCTCGACGAAAGCCGGATGAGCGCGGCCAGTGCGGCCAGGACGGGCAGCGCCAGCACCAGGAGAACGCCCGCGAGCACGATGTCCTGGGTCCGCTTGAGGAGCAGCCCGCCGACGCTCGTCGGCCCGGTCGAGAAGGTGAGCAGGGGAACTCCGTCCAGGTCCTCGAGCTGAACGCTGGCCTTGGCATGGGGAAAGAAATTGAGCGCGAAACGGGTGATGATGCCCTGCTCCTGCAGGGCGAGAAAGAGGTCCTCGAAGCGGTCGAAGTCGCGCCGGTCGATGGCGAAGAGCACTTCGTCGATCACCTGTGCTGCGACGATTCGCCGGATCTCGCTCACCCGGCCGAGCACCGGCAGGTCGCCCAGGGTGTCCGGCATGGGCTCGTCGTCGTCGGCGACGAAACCCGCCACGCGATAACCCCAGAATCTGTGACCGAGAATCGAGGCGGCGATCGATCGCGCCGCTTCGTTGGCGCCGACGATCAGGACCGTGCGGTAGTTGAAGCCGTGCGCCCGGACGTACCGCGAGCTCACCCGCAGCGCGAGTTTCTCGCACAGCAGGAGCGCTCCGGTGAGAAAGGCGAAGAGGGCGATCCAGATCCGGCTGAGGCGATCGTCGTCGAGTAGCCGCTCGTCGAGGCGAAAGGCCCAAACGATGAGCAGGAAGAGAATGGACGCGGTGGCGGTGATGCGCACGATCGCGCTCGCTTCGTCGAGCACAGGCACCGTGCGATGCGAACGATAGCGGCCCGACGACCACAGGAGCACCGACCAGAGCACGAGCGCCAGAGGCAGGAGGGGCAGATAACGTTCGACGGGATAGAGCGCGCCGGGAATCCAGCGTCCGCCGAGCGCCGGGAGGAGATGACTGCGCAGGGCGTGGGCGAGGAAAAACGCCGCCGAGATCAGGACGAGATCGAGCAGGAAGACGAGAGTGGCGATGAGGCGGGCTTGCTGCTTGAGCATCGGTCGGGCCGCGGGAAGTCTAGCCGATCCCTGCCGTCTCTCCCGCCGCGGCGCCGGCAATGCCTCCAGCCGCCGCGCGCAGCAGGTGGGCGTACTGATCGGCGATCGTTTCCCAGTCGTAGCGCACCGCCGCGCGGGCGGCGGCGGCGCGGCCCCGCCGGGCGACCTCGCCGGGATCGGCGCGCAGCCGATCGAGAATCGCCGCCAGGGAAGCGGGAGAGTCGGCGCGGAAGTAGAGCGCGACGTCGCCTGCCACCTCCCGGTTCTCGGGCGTGTCGTTCACCACCAGGCAGTTGCCGTAGCCCATCGCTTCGACGAGAGCCGGATGGGTGCCGCCGACCTCGGTGGCATGGATGTAGACCAGGGCGTGCGAGAGAAGTTGGCGGTAGCCGCGGCCGTAGATCGGGCCGGGGAAACGGATCCGCGGATCGGCGGCCCCCCGGAACGACGCGATGAAGGCGCTGGCATAGGGGGCGCCTCCGACCATCACGAGCGGGATCTCACCCCCGACCCGCCCATAGGCCTCGACGACGCGGTGGGGATTGTTCTCGGGTTCGAAGCGCGAAACGTACAGGAAGTAATTCTGCTTCTCGATCCCGAGGCGGCGCAGGACTCCGCTCTGCCAGAGCGGGCGCGCGGCGACGCCGTAGGTGATGATGTGCGAGCGCGCACCGTAGCGCGCGAGGTAGTGCGCGCGGATCACTTCGGCATCGGTAACCAGGAGGTCGGGCAGGAAGCAGGCGAGGCGCTCGGAGAGCGCGTAGACAGCACGCCCGAATGGGCCCCACTTGGCGCGGCGCTTCTCGATGCCGTCGACGTTCAGGACACAGGGCGTCCCGGCGGCGGCGAGCAGCGGGAGGAAGAGGGCATTGGCGGAGTTTACGACCAGCGCGGCGTCGAAGCGTTCGCCGACCGCATGCAGGCAGGAGGCGAACGAATGTACCGGAGTGTCGAGGTGCTTGGTGCGGATCGTCGGCAGGTGCACGAGGTGCGCGCCGCGGTAGCTCGCGCGGCGTGCCGGCGCGCGCTCTCCCGGCCGGCGGCGGGGCGTGCGGCAGTAGACCGTGACCTCGAAGTCGCGCGCCACGAGCCGCGGCGCGAGCTCCGCGAAGAGCGTCTCGTAACCCCCGTAGCGGCCGGGAATGCCACGTGAGCCGACGAGCGCCACCCGCAGCTTCTTCACAGCGGCTCCGCCGGACGTAGAAACCAGCGTCCGATGGCCTGCGTCGGCACGCTGCGCCGGCGCTGGACGAGCTGGCGGTGGGCGACGAGCTCCCGCCGATGACGCCAGAGCCAGGCGTAGGCCGGAAGCGAGCTTCGTTCGCGCAGGAGCACCCAGGCGAGCGCCGCGAGATCGCGCGCCAGGGTGGCGGGCAGCGTCCAGAAGAAATTGCCCAGCGTCTGGTGATCGATGCGCAGGAGATAGCGATTCTTGAGGGAATGAAGGTTTACCGCCGGCGGCAGCGCGGAGCGGCGTTCGGGCAGAACCCGCCGGCGATGCTCGGCCATGGCGGCCGGCTCGTAGAGGATCTCCCATCCCCGTTCGCGCAGCCTGAAGGCGAGCTCGGCGTCCTCGCGGAAGGAGTGGTAGCGCTCGTCGAAGATCTGCCCGGCGATCGCGACGTCGGCGAGCGCCTCCCGCCGCCAGAGAGTCGCCGCGCCGGTGGCGCCGAAGACCCGCACTGCGGTGGCGTACTGGCCGCGGTCGGGCTCCCCGGATCCGCGATCGAAGTGCCGCCAGGTCCACGACAGCCGCATGCCGCAGGCGTCGAGACGGGGGGTCGACGCTGGCGATTCCTCCGCGACGTTCGAACCCGCCGAGCCGGCCCCGCCAGTCGCCGGCCCAGGTCCGCGGCGCACGAGACGCCCGGTGACCGCGGCGACCCGCGCGAATCGCGAATCCTCGAGCCGGGAAACGAGCGGCGTGAGAAAGCCGGGCGAGAGAAGCGCGTCGGCGTTGAGGGTGAGCAGGTAGGGGGCCGTCGACAGGGCAATCGCCCGGTTCATGCCGCCGGCGAACCCGAGGTTCTGCGACAGCGCCTCGACGCGAGTCAGAATCGTCGCGGGGGCGCCGCGGCGCGCCTCGGCGACGCTCGCGTCCGCGCTCGCGCAGTCGACGATGACGAGCTCGCTGGGCGCTGGGTCGAGGCGTGCGACGGCGGCGAGACCCGCGGGCAGGTCGTCGGCGGAATCGTGCGTGACGACGAGAAGCGCGACCGGCAGCGGCCTCACGCCAATGGCTCCAATGGCTCCGATGGCTCCGATGGCTTCGATGGCTTCGGAACCTCCGGGTGCTCCCGGGACCCGTGCGGCGCCGTGGCCCAGCCCGAGAGGCTGCCGCGGGCGACCTCGATCAGGGCCCGGGCGGCCTCCGCGCGGCTCGCGGCGCGCGCCGGCCGGCGCAGCGGCAAGAGGAGCAGGCGGGCCAGAGCGGCCGGCCCGGCCAGGGCGCGAAACGCCAGCGACCAGCCGTGGCCGTGGTGCTGGTCGAGGTAGCGGCAGAGGTTGCGATCGTAGGCGGCGAGGAAAGCCCCATAGCCGAATGCGCCGACCGAGCTTCCCTGGCGATGACGGCAGAGTGCCGCCGGAAGATAGAGCAGCCGTTCGCCGCGATCGGCCAAACGTCGCGCGAGATCGACATCCTCGAACCAGGCAGGAAAGTAGCGCTCGTCGAAACCGTCGACGGCTTCGAAGACACTGCGCCGCAGCGCGAGCGCCGCTGCCGCCGGTTGCTCGATCGGCGCTCCCGCGGCAGGCGCGACGGCGTTTCCGGTGCCGGGATTCCAGAACAGCGCGTGCGCCAGGAGCGCGAGCGGCGTCGGCAGGCGGCGCAACTGCCAACCCGCCTGTTCGGCGCCGTCGAAGCCGATCAGCCGTGGCACCAGGCCGGCGGCCTGCGGCCACTGGTCGAAAGCGAGCCGGACGGCCTCGAGAGCTCCCGCTTCGGGGCGGGCGTCGGGATTGAGGAAGAACAGGTACTCGGCGCGGGCTGCGTGGGCGCCGAGATTCGAGCCGCCGGCAAAGCCGAGATTCCTGCCGGGCGAGAGCACCCGGATGGTCGCGGCGAGATCTCCCAACCCTGCGAGACGCTGCGGCAGATCCCCGTCCTGGTCGACGATGACGAGCTCGAAGCGCCGGTCACGCGGCCACGCGGCGACGAGCTCGGCCACATCGTCGGCCGCGCGCCACGCGACGACGATGGTCGAGAGCTCCGGTGTCGTCACGCCGCGGAGCCTATCCGGAAGCGCTCGGCGGCAACGAGTGCGCGGCGGCTTCCCTCCGCGCGCGCCGGGGAGAAGGCCGCCAGCCGCGGCACCGCCGTGCTCCAGCCGATGAGCACCCCCAGGGCACGGGAGAGGTCGAGGCGCACAGCGGCGCGTAGGAGGTCCCGGGTGTCGCGGGCGGCGAGACGCGGCAGTGTGGCTGCGAACTCGCGCCCGAGGAGGCGCCGCAGGACCAGCAGGCGGTTGCGATAGATCGACCGCCAGCGCGCGAGCGGCGCCCGCCCGGACGTCGCCTGGCCGGCATGCCGGGCGCGCGCGGCGGGCACGCACCAGCTCTCCCACTCCGCCTCCCGTAGTCGCACGGCGAGCTCGACGTCTTCGTAGTAACTGCCCAGGCGCTCGTCGAAGAAGCCCGCGACCGCGTCGAGCGCTTCGCGGCGGTAGATGGCGGCGGTCGCCGAAACGCCGAAAAGCTCGAACGGCGGCGCGGTTGCGGCGGGCGGGGGCTCGCCGGCGCCGATCTGAACCGCCTGCCAGGAGCGATTCCACCCCAGTCCGCAGCCCTCGACCACCTGCGGCCGCGCGAGCTCCAGGTGGACTCCCTGCACCGCCGCTGCGCGCGGACGGTGGTCGAGCTCGCCGACCAGCGCCACCAGCCACCCCGGCTCGACGATGAGATCGTCGTTGACGATGGCGATGGCAGTGCTCGTCGAATCGGCCGCCACCAGTCCGAGGTTGGCGGCGGCGGCGAATCCGGCGGCGTGCGGGAGCCGCACGAAATGTTCGCGGCCTCCCGAGAGCACCGGGGCCGGTGCGGCGCCCTGGTGCACCCAAATGAGCTCCGCAGGCTGTCCGGCGAGCTCGGCGCGCAGCGCGGCGAGCATCTCCCCCTGCCAGGGCGATTGACCGAGCGAGGGCACGATCACGGAGAGCGCGGTCATTGCCAGACGAGATCCGCGCGATCCAGGACGACGAAACTGCGCGCGCCGTCGGCGCCATCGGTTGCCAGACCGACGGCGCGGAAGGCGAGCTCTTCTCCGTCAGCGAGAGCGAATGGACCGGCCTCGAGCGTCACCCAGGGAAGCGCCTCTGGCGCCATCGCGCTCGCTCCGGTCGTCGGCAAAGGCAGGGTTGCAACGAGCCTCTCGGCGGCGCGCACTTCGAGTGCCAGGGGGGCCTCCGGTGCGACGGCCGGCAGGAGACGGATCGCGAGACGGCAGAGGCTGCCGCCGGCGGACGGTCGCGCGGACACCTGGCCGCCGTGTGTGAGCGCCCAGCCACCGTCGAAGCGGGTGCGGTCGGCCGTCCAGCGCTCGGGAAAGAGCGCGCCGCGGTGGTGGCTCACCCAGGCGTCCTCGAACTCGATGCGCGAGGTCGGGAGGCGCTGGGCGGCGGCGAGCAGGCCGCCCCAAAGGAGCAGCAGTCCGACCGCCGAGAAGGGCCAGAGGAACCGCGGGCGATCGCCGCGCGATCGTCGCAACTTGCCGCCGGCGATGGCGATGGCGAGCACCGCCACAGAGAGGGCGAGCGGTACGATCCAGGTCGCCGGCCGCACCCGCACCATCGAAGGGAAGAGCCGTACCAGATCGCCGGCGAAGTTGCGTGAGAGCTCATCGAGCAACCGGCTGGAGCCGTTGGCGAGACTGTACGCCCAGGCCGGATGCATCAGGTAGACGAGCGCGACCGTGGCCGAGAGCGCGGCGAGGATCGCACAGAGCCAGCGCAGGCCCGCAGCCGGGCGCTTCGCGGCGAGGAGCGGCGCCAGCAGCAGCGCCAATGCCGGCAGCAGCACGACCCCGTAGCGAAAAGGCGGTGACCAACCGCCGTACCACTCGCGGCGCATGCCGATGAGCAGCAGGTAGGGCAGGAAAGCGGCGACCTCCGCCAAGCGCACTGTCGCCTCCTGTCCGGGTTGTCGGCGGAAGCCGCGCAGCGCGAGATGCAATGCCGGCACGAGCAGCAGCCAGATCGGCGCCAGAGCGAAGAGTCCAAAGGCGGCGTCGAAGAAAAGGCCGAGGCCGCCGCGAAGCTGGGCGCCGAGCGGAACCCCGAAGATCGCCAGGTCGCTGCCGGCGTACATGCGCAGCGGGTTGCCGTACCGCCAGTTGTTCCACAGGCCGAGCGCGAGCAGGGTCGCAGCGGCGAGGAGAGCGAGCTCGCGCCGCCGGTTCGCGGAGCTGCGCAGACGCGCGAAGGCGAGCGCGCCGAGTGGCAAGGCGAGGGCGAGAAAGCGCAGCTTGAGCAACGGCAGGGCGACGAGCGCCAGGGCGAGGACGACAAACGCACTGCGGGTCGTGGAAGTCGCTTGCACGCTCTCCCGGCGGTCGAGAACGGCGAGCGACCAGCAGACGAGTGCCACCAGAAGGGCGGCGGGGACCTCGACCCAGAACTGGCCGGCGTAGAGCATCAACGGCGGGGCGAAGGCGAGAATCGCCCAGGCCGCGAGTGCGCCGCGCGGTGTTCCCGGGAAGCGCGAGCGCGCCGCCGCCAGTCCAGCGGTGGCCGCGGCGGCGGCGAACGCCAGCATGCCGAGTTGCGCGCCGAAAGGTCCCGCCAGGCGATAGAGCGGTGCGAGTGCGAGCGGCAGCAGGGCACTGTGCCGCGAGTAGATCTCGCCGTTCGCTCCCGTCGGATCGCCGGGCTGGGGTGCGACCGGCACCGTCGTGAAGTTGCGCCAGGCCTTGTCGCGATACTCGTCGGCAAGGTCGACGTCCCCGTCCTCGGCGAGACTGTGGGTCAGCAGCAGGTAATAGGGCTCGTCGCCGTCGGGCGGGCGGGCGGTGGTCGTCCACGGCCAGGCGAAAAGATAGAGCGCCAGCGGCAGAGCGAAGAACGGCCAGAGGACAGGTTGCTCGATCCGGCGGCGCAGGCGCACCGCGAGAGCGAGCGTGCGGACCCCGGCGAGGGCGAGACCGGTGGCGGCGACGATCTCCGAGGCACCCGGGATCCCCAGGGCCTGGTGCTGCAGGGCGAGCAGAATCCAGCCTCCCCAGAGCGCGGCTTCGACCGCGGTCGGGCGGTTCCCGCCGGCCGAGCGGCCGACCGAGGCGAAGAGCGCGGCGACGACCGGCAGCACGACCAGCATGCCGCGCACGCCGCCGAGCGGCAGCGCAGGCAGGAGCTCCGCGAGCGCGAAGCTCGCAGCGGACGCGGCGAGTACCAGGTAGGCGGTCCGTTTCATCGCTCGGTCGCCACGAAGAAGATCGCGAGGGTCGTCTCGGCGGGCAGCGCCGGATTGCGTTCGAGGACGAGGCGGCGGGCGCCGAAGGGTGCTTCGAGCGCGAAACGGGCGCGGGTGGTCTGGCCGAGGAAGCGACCGGTGGCCGGCATCCAGGAGATCCATGGTGTGGGCGCCGGACAGGCGAGCTGCGCCGCCACGTCGGGCCGGCCGGCCGCCCACTCCGTGCTGTCGCGTCCGGCGACCAGCGCCGAACGCCAGCGAGCCGGAACGAACTGGCGCGCGCGCGCCGCGTCCACCGCCGACTCGAGCTCCATACCGGTGAGCTCCATACCGGCGAGCTCCTGCCCGCAGGCGAGCTCGACACCGTGAGTGAGATAGGAGTCGAGGACCAGCGCACGGACAGGTACTCCGGAGAGCTCGACAGCGAGGCGGGGCGCAGTCTGCGTCAGCACGACGACGCGGTCGCCGAGGGGGGTCTCCGCCAACGGCCGGCCGAGTGTCACGAGCGCCCCGAGAACGGTCGCGACCGGCGCCGCGCGCAGCCAGGGGAAACCGCCGGCGAGGAGCGTCGCCGCGGCAAAGAGAAAGAGGCTGCGCTGCGCGAGCCTCGCCCCCGCTCCCGCCCCGAAGCTCGCCGCGAAGCCGGCCGTGGCGAAGGCCAGCGCGACCCACCAGGGCTCGGCGGCGAGTTGCGGAGCGGCGAGGAGAGCGAGCGCCGCGACCAGACCGGCACCCGGCCGGCCTGCCGCCGCGAGCCGCGCCGCGAGCGTCGCGGCGACGGCCGGAACGATGCCGAGCAGAGCGACCGTCTCGAGCGCGAAGCCGTGCAGGAAGAACAGGTGGCCGTGCAGCACGATGGCCACCGCCAGGGCGAGCGCCGCGCAGTGGCGCAGGCCGAACGCTGTGCGCCGTGCGCAGAGGAGTCCGGCGACCATCAGCACCGAGAGTGCGAGAGCGGCGGCCACGGCCGCTGCACGCAACCCACCGGAGCGCGGCAAGGCGGTGACGAGGACCGTCACCGCGAGGGCGAGCGCGGCGTGAACTGGCCGGCCGGCGGTCTCGAGGAAAGACAGAGGGAGGAAGACGGCGGCAGCCCAGAGGGCGAGGAAGAGAGTCTCCGAGGCCGCGACGGGAGCGCCATGGAACCCCAGCGCGAGAAGTGCCGCGAGCAGCATGGCGGCGGGCAGGGCGAGGCCCATGAGGAGCGTGCGCCAGGACCGCGTGCCGCTGCGTGCCCGCTGCAGCAGCGAGCTCATGATGGGTTCCTGGCGCAATCGAGACACATTCGCAGTGGCAATCCTGGAGCGATCCTAGCCTTTCGCAATGGGTGAGGCGGCGATTCCCGCCTTCTCCCCGAGTCTACGAGCGGGAAGCCGGGGCCGTTGATAAACTCCCCGCATCATGTTGTCCCGCGATCTCCTGCGCAGCGATCCCGAGAGAATCCGTCGTGCCTTCGTCGACCGCGGCCAGGGACCGGCGGCTCTCGATGACTGGCAGCAACTCGACGCCGAGCGTCGGGGAGCCGTGACCGAGATCGACGAGCTCAAGCGGCGGCGCAACGAAGCGAGCCGCGAAGTCGGCGCGCTGAAGAGCAAGGGCGGCGATGCCTCCGGGCTGATGGCCGAGGTCGGCGTCATCAAGGCCCGTCTCGAGACGCTCGAAGCCGCGCTCGCGAAGCTCGACGATCAGCTAGGGGCGCTCGAGTTTCGCTTCCCCAATCTGCCCGACGCTTCAGTGCCGGTCGGGACCGACGAAACCGCGAACCGCGTCGAGCGGGTGGTCGGCACGCCGCGCGGCTTCGACTTCGAGCCCCAGCCGCACTGGGATCTGGGAACCGATCTCGGCATCCTCGACTTCGAGCGCGGCGCCAAGATCACCGGTGCGCGTTTCACGGTCTACTACGGCGCGGCGGCGCGCCTGGAGCGTGCGCTGATCTCTTTCATGCTGGACCTGCACACCGGCAAGCACGGCTACCGCGAGGTGCTGCCGCCGTTCATCGTCAATCGCGACAGCCTGATCGGCACCGGTCAGTTGCCTAAGTTCGAACCCGACCTGTTCCATCTCGAAGGAACCAACTACTACCTCGTGCCGACGGCCGAGGTGCCGCTCACCAATCTCCACCGTGAAGAGGTCCTGGACGAGAGCGTCCTGCCGTTGCGCTACACGGCCTATACACCCTGTTTCCGCAGTGAGGCGGGCTCCTACGGCAAGGACGTGCGCGGCCTGATCCGCCAGCACCAGTTCAACAAAGTCGAGCTCGTTCAGCTGGCCACGCCGGAAACCAGCTTTGCTCAACTCGAGGAGATGACCGGGCACGCCGAGCGCGTCCTGCAGCTGCTCGACCTGCCCTATCGCGTGATCTGCCTGTCGACCGGCGACATGGGCTTCTCGGCGACCAAGACCTACGACCTCGAGGTCTGGCTTCCCTCCCAGCAGACCTACCGCGAGATCTCCTCGTGCTCGAACTGCGGCGACTTCCAGGCGCGACGGGCCAACCTGCGCTGCCGCGCGGCGGGCGGCAAGCCGCGGCACCTTCACACCCTGAACGGCTCCGGCCTCGCCGTCGGCCGCACCCTGGTCGCCATCCTCGAGAACTACCAGCAGGCCGACGGCTCGATCGCCATTCCCGAAAAGCTCCGCCCCTACCTCCCCGACCTCCCGCGCATCGTCAAGGAAGGCTAAGCTCCGCTGGCTGGAGGGGTGGCAGAGTGGTCGATTGCGGCGGTCTTGAAAACCGCTGGGCCTTCAAGGGTCCCGGGGGTTCGAATCCCTCCCCCTCCGCCACGCTTCAATGCCCTACGGCAGGACGAGGATCTCGGTACCGGAACGCAAGAGGTGGTGCAGGCGCTGGGCGGCGGCGGGAGCGACGACCAGCGTGATGAGCGGCGGATGTTGCGGCTCCTCGCCGCGCAGCCGCTGCCAGCCGTCGCGGACCGAGGCGACGAGGCGCCGGAAGAAGCTCGACTGCGGAGCATCCGCGGTGACATAGAGCTGCCAGCCGTTGTCGAGCGTCGCGCGGTAGCTCGACGGGATCACCGTCTCACCCGGCTTCTTCTTCACCGGTGCGGCTGCGCCGGCATCCGTCCCGGCTGCGGTCGAAGCCACCGGCTCCTCCTTGTCTTCTTCTTCCGAGTAGGGTCGGAGCTCGACCGGCGCGATCGTCTCACGGTCGGTGTCGCCGGGTCCCTGGGTGATCTTCCACAGCGTCGGCGCGCGCAACTCGGGGCTTTCAGCCTGCGAGAACAGCGGCTTGAACTCGAGCAGCAGGAGGGCGTCGATCGCGACCCGCTCGAGAACCATCGCCCGCGACTTGATGTCGAGGTGCCTGGCCTGCGGATCGAGCACGAGGTAGATCCGCGGTTCGCGCGCCAGCGCGGTCTCGAACTCGATGCTGCGCAGGCGGGCGAGCGCCCGGCGGTCGGGAACGGAGGCTGGCGTTTCCGCCAGCGCTCCGCCCGCAGCCAAGAGGGCGAGGGCGACGGCTGAGAGCAGCCTAGAAGAGATAGACACGCGCGTTGGTCGGAACCGTGTCGTAGACGAACTTCAGATCTTCGTCGCCGAGCCGGATGCAGCCGTGGGTCACCCGCTTGCCGAGGAGTGTCTTGAAGATGGTCCCGTGGATGATGTACCCATCGCGCATATAGAGCCCGTAGTCGCCGAGCGAAAAATCGTCCACCCGGTCGCGGGCGTTCTTCGGTGGCAGGTAGCCTTCTTCGATGAACGCCCAGTCGGGCTTGATCCACAAAGGGTTCTTCTGCTTGCGCAGGATCCGGAACTCGCCCTGCGGAGTGTCGAAGAACCACTCCCTGCCGTCGCGGGGGTCGCGCAGGCGAATGCCCGAGCCGGTGGAGCAGAGGGCGTCGCGCAGGAGCTTGGCGCCGCGGTAGACCCGCAGCCGGTTGTGGTGGGTGTCGACGACGACGTAGACGTCCTTGGGCGGAAGCGCGGCGAGGCGCGTCTCCAGCTTCTCGGCCCGGGCGACCGGATCGCCCTTGACGGTCGCCGGATCGGGCAGCTCGAGGCGGGTCGTGAAGGCATGGGCGGCGTAGGCGCCCCCGAAGCGCGCCAGTCCCAGCGCCGTGCCGGTGCCGACGATCGCCAGGGCGAGGACCACGAGCGAGAGAAGCCGCAGCCAGCGCCAGTTGCGCCGGGGTGGCGCCGGCGGTTGCCGGCCGGGAAGCGGACGCTCGCGGAACTCTGGAAGCTCCGGAGGCGTCGGCGGCAGCGCGGGTCTGGAATTCGAGATCACGGCGCGATCCTATCTAGAAGGTGCCCACGATCGTCACCGGTGTCCCGACCCGGGAGCGGGCAAAGACCTTGTCCATGTCCTGGTCGGTGAGCGCTACGCAGCCATCGGTCCAATCGCGGCCCTGCCCGCCGTCGCCATGGATCTCGATCAGATTGCCGATGCCGGCGCGCAGCGGGACCTGTCCGGTCTTCTTTCCGGAGGCATAGCGCGCACGATCCTCGGAGTTCGGGTAGTCGAGGAGCAACGCCTTGTAGTACTTCGTCCGGCCAGGGCCGCGCGCTTCGGTCACCCGGTAGCGCCCCTCCGGGGTCGCCTGGTCGCCCGAGTGCAGCTTCTGCTTCAGCCCCTTCGAACCGAGCTCGGCCTCGAAAGTGGCGATCCGTTTGCCGGCGGCATAGATGTGGAGCTTGCGCTTCAGCTTGTCGACGATCAGGGCGGTCGAGCTCTCGGCCTTCGAACGCGAGATGGTCTCGGCGACCATCCGCCGCCATTTCTGCAGGTTCTTCGGTTCGGCAAAGCGAGAATGCAGCGAGTCGAAGCTCGTCCGGACCACGCGATTGAAGCCACGCGCCGCCTCGGCTTCCAGAAGCGCGCGGTCCCAGGCGCCCTCGCGCGCGAAGTGCTGTGCGAGATCCCACTTGAGGCTGGCCTGTCTGGCGGCGGCGATCTCGCGCCTTCCGACCCCGGCCTCGTTCGACTCCAGAAGGGCGCGCTTGACGTCGGCGGAGAGTCCGGGCGCGAGCTCGACCCAGCGTTGCTCGCTGGCGTTCTCCCTCAGCCTGAGCTCGGCAGCAGCCGAGCGCGCGGTCGTGAGCACTCGCAGCCAGGATGTCTCCACGCGTCCGGGGGACTGCTCCCAGACCGGCGCGGTGCGTTCGTCGGCCGTGACTACTTCGGCTTGCGCGATCAATCGGTCGATCTGGCGGGCCGCAGCCGGCATCTCGGCGCGCAGGACGCTGACCGCCCGGAACGCCGCCGCCCGCGGCGCTTTCGCGTCGAACGGCCGGGCCGAGGTCTGCGGAATGACGGCAGGCGCGACGAAGGCAACGGCGATAGCCGTCGCCCCGAAAAGAAACGACCGGCGACGGAAACCCGTCGCCGGTCGTTTGAAGCGGAGGCGAAAAGCTATTAGCACTTAATCTTGACTTTGGCGCCCTGGAGATCGGAGACCAGCATGTCCACCGAGCTCTTGAGCGAATCGGCCTGGGCCTTCGCGCCGAGGTAGTCCTCGGAAGCGATGGCGCTCTCGATACCACCGACCTGCGCGGCGAGACCGTCGTAGTTGCCCTTCATCATTTCCATGTCCTTCTTGAAGTCCTTGGGCTGGCGGCGGCACTTGCCGAGGTCGGCCATCGCAGTGCTGGCGGCGTCGAGCGCGGTCTTGGCGGCGGCGAGCGCCTCGTTGGCCGAGGTCTTGGCGGCTTCCTTGGCGGCGGCGGCGGCGTCCTTCGCCTCGGTGATCGCCTGGTTGGCGGCCGCGACGAGCTCCTTCGACTTGGTGTAGGAGCGGAACAGAGCGAACTTGTTCGCCTGCGCCTCGGTCTCGGCGTTCACAGCATTGACGGCCTGCTGCGCCTTGTTCCAGGCTTCGGCCGAGTACTTCGCCGCGTCGCCTTCGATGCCGGCGAGCGAGGCCTTGACGGCGTCGATCTCGACCTGCGGCGGCTTCGCGCAGCCGGTGGCCAAGGTCATGGCGAATACAGCGACTCCCAACAGTGCCAGCTTCGAGTTACGCATGGTTTTGATTCCCTCCTGAGTCAGTTACTGAAGATTGATGTTGCTTTGGGTTTCCGGCGGTTCAAACTTTGCGCGCTGGGCGGAGTGGCCCCGGGAACAGACCTCCCTCGCTCACTGCGGACGGATGAAGGATAGCACAGTAGGGGTGATTGCGCTGGATTCAGGCCTCTCGGGCGGTCGAGCGGGCCCATATTTCCCGGGCTCGGGAGGCGACCCTCTCGGGGGTGAAGCCGAAGTGGCGCGCCAGCTCCTCGGCCGGGGCGGAGGCCCCGAAACCGTCCATTCCGAGGACTGCGCCGTCCAGGCCGACGAAGCGCTCCCAGCCGAGCGGCGAGGCCGCTTCGACCGCCAGGCGGGCGACGATTCCGGGGGGGAGAACCGCGGCGCGGTAGCTTTCGGGCTGCTCGGCGAACAGCTCCCACGACGGCATCGAGACCAGGCGGCCGCGCCGGCCCTCCTTCTCCAGCAGCTTGAGCCCCGCCATAGCCAACTCCACTTCGGAGCCGGTGGCGATGAGCAGGAGCTCCGCCGGGCCGCCGGTGCTGTCGTAGAGGACATAGCCGCCGCGAGGGACACCGGCGGCGGCGCGCTCGGCGGTCTCGGCGAGGATCGCGAGCTTCTGCCGGCTGAGGGCGAGCGCCGTCGGCCCGGCGGTGCGCTCGACCGCCACCTGCCAGGCGGCGACCGTCTCGCAGGCATCGGACGGCCGCAAGACGACCAGGCCGGGGATCGCGCGGAGCGAGGCCAGCTGGTCGATCGGCTGGTGGGTCGGGCCGTCCTCGCCGAGGAAGATCGAATCGTGGGTGAAGATGTAGACCACCGGCAGCCGCATGAGCGCTGCGAGCCGGATCGACGGCCGCATGTAGTCGGAGAAGATCAGGAAGGTCGCACCGTAGGGCCGGAAGAGGCCGGTGAGAGCCAATCCGGAGAGGATGGCGCCCATGGCATGTTCGCGCACGCCGAAGCGCAGGTTGCGGCCGCCCGGGTGCGCGGCGGAGAAGCTCTCTTCGCCGGCGAGCAGCGAGTTGTTCGACTCGGCGAGGTCGGCCGAGCCGCCGAGGAGCTCAGGCAGCAGCGGGGTGATCGCCTGCAGCACCTTCCCCGACACGGCGCGGGTGGCGAGCGGCTTGTCGGTCGCGCTGAAGCGCGGCAGCGCTTCCGCCCAGCCCTCGGGCAGGGTGCGTGCGGCGCGGCGCTCGAGCTCGCGCGCCAGCTCCGGTTCGGCGGCGGCGAAGCGCGCCCGGCGCTCGTTCCAGGCGCGCGCGGCTGCCGCGCCGCGTTCGGCCGCGGCGGTGAACGGCGCCCGGGCCTCCGGCGGAACGAGGAAGGCCGGTTCGGCCGGCCAGCCGAGCGCCGCCTTGGTAAGCCGGGTCTCCTCGGCGCCGAGCGGGGCGCCATGGGACTCGGCGCTGTCCTGCTTGTTCGGACTGCCAAAGCCGATGTGGGTGCGCACGACGACGAGTGTCGGGCGGGAGGTCTCGGCCTCCGCGACGGCCATCGCTGCACGGAGTGCGGGGAGATCGTTGCCGTCGGCGACTTCGATCACTTTCCAGCCGTAGGCCGCAAAACGGCGGTCGACCTGCTCGGTAAACGCGAGGTCGGTCGAGCCGTCGATCGAGATGTGGTTCGAGTCGTAGAGCACCTTGAGGCTGCCGAGCCGGAGGTGCCCGGCGAGCGAGGCGGCTTCGCTGGCGACCCCCTCCATGAGATCGCCGTCGGAGGCGAGCACCCAGGTGCGGTAGTCGAAGAGCGCTGCGTCGCCCTCGCGAAAGCGGGCGCCGAGCTGCTCGCGGGCGATCGCCATCCCGACCGCCGTGGCGAGACCCTGGCCGAGTGGGCCGGTGGTCGTCTCGACACCAGGCGTGTGGCCGAACTCCGGATGCCCGGGGGTCTTCGAGTCGAGCTGGCGGAAGCGCTCGAGCTCGGCGAGTGGGAGGTCGTAGCCCGCGAGATGCAGCAGGCCGTAGAGCAGAGCCGAGGCGTGGCCGCACGACAGAATGAAGCGGTCGCGGTTCGGCCAGAGCGGATCGGCAGGATCGTGGCGGAGGTACCGGGTCCACAGCAGCCAGGCCATCGGCGCCTGGCCGAGCGGCGCTCCAGGGTGGCCCGATTTCGCCTTCTCGACCATGTCGACGGCGAGAAAGCGCAGGGTATTGATCGAGAGCTGGGCGACGTCGCCGTCGCGCGGATCGATGCTGGACATGAGGGGCGAAGTCTATTCGATCGCGGCTTGCAACCGTGGTCGCGTGCTCCGGCACTCGGGATCCAAAGCGGGCTCCTATTTGAGGCGTGGTCGCCCACTTTGGATCCCGAGCGCCCTCGCGTCGCGGTGAGGCCGGGTTGAAAGCGCCTTCCTTTGCCACCCTACCGACGAGGGGTGGCCGTCGCACTTGGGGACACATTGCGGCCACTCGAGGGTCGGAGCGACCCGTCGTCGCGGCAGCCGCTATGTGTCCCCTGCCACGTCCGACAGGACCCCGAGCAGAAAAGTGGAATGGCCGAAGCTTTGACTCGACCCGCCGCCAGCCCATAAGATCCGCGGGCCTAGTCTGGCGTGCGGAGAGGTGGCCGAGTGGCTTAAGGCAACGGTTTGCTAAACCGTCATACGGGGTCAACCTGTATCGGGGGTTCGAATCCCCCCCTCTCCGCCAATTCTTCGAGCTCCGCCCGGCCGCGATTCCAATGAGGACGCCGAGCAGGCTCCATGCGACTGAAAAGAGCCCGGCCGTGACCCTCTCCGCTCCGCCTTCGCTAGCCCCCCGCGTCCGCTTCGCCCCCTCACCCACCGGTTATCTGCACATCGGCGGGGTGCGGACGGCGCTCTTCAACTGGCTCTTCGCCCGCCACCACGGTGGGAAGTTCATTCTGCGGGTCGACGACACCGACACGCAGCGGAACCTCGCCGACGCCCTGGCGCCGATTCTCGACGGCTTCCGCTGGCTGGGAATCGACTGGGACGAAGGCGCCGAGGTCGGCGGCCCGCACGCCCCCTACTACCAGTCCGAGCGCCTGGCGCTCTACCAGGCGGCGGTCGAGAAGCTCCTCGCGGGCGGCTTCGCCTACCGCGACTATGCGCGTCCCGAGGAGACCCAGGCCGAACGCGCCGAGGCGGAAGCCGCCAAGCGTCCCTACGTCGCGAGCCGCCGCTGGGCGGCGGAGTCCCCGGCCGACCGGGCGCGTTTCGAAGCCGAGGGGCGGACTTCCGCCGTGCGGCTCCGGATGCCGCGCGAGGGGGTCTGCCGGATCGACGACATCGTGCGCGGCACGGTCGAGAGCGAGTGGGCCGCCGAGGCCGACCATGTGATCCAGCGCGCCGATGGCACCTGCCTCTACCACCTGGCGAGCGTCGTCGACGACGTCGAGATGGGAATCACTCACGTCATCCGCGCCGAGGAGCACCTTCCCAACACGCCACGCCAGATCTTCATCTTCGAAGGTCTGGGCGCGCCCCTCCCGCGGTTTGCGCACCTTCCGGTCGTCGCCGAGCCCGGCAGCCGCGTCAAGCTCTCGAAGCGCAAGCTCGACAAGTACCTCAAGAACCCGGAGTTCGCCGAGCTCTACCAGCACGGCCGCCGGATCGCCGACCGGCTGAGGCTCGAGGTCTCTCCGGAGACCTTCAATCCGGTGATCACCGACTTCTACCGCATCGCCGGCTTCCTTCCGGAGGCGATTCTCAACTACCTGCTGCTCCTCGGCTGGTCACTCGACGACAAAACCGAGATGCTCGCGCTCCCCGAGCAGATCGCGCACTTCTCGCTCGAGCGGGTCGGGAAGTCCGCGGCGAGCTTCGACCCCAAGAAGCTCCTCTCCTTCCAGGAGCGCTACATGCAGGCGCTGTCGGTGGACGAGCGGTTGGCGCTCGTGCTGCCCTACCTCGAGCAGGCCGGCTGGATTGCGGCTCCCGCTTCCGCAGCCGACCGCGAGAAGGTGCGCAGCATCGTCGCGGCGGCGGCGGATCGCATCAAGGTCTCCGGCGACATCCTCGACTACGACGAGTTCTTTGTCGCCGACGAGGCGCTCGTCTACGACCCGAAGGCGTTCGACAAGCGGATCCGCTCGGCGGCCGGGGCACCGGAGCTCCTCGCCGCCATGCACGACGAGATCGCGGCCCTGCCGGCGGACGCCGCTTTCGACGCCGCCGCGCTCGAGAAGCTCCTGACCGCTTTCGTCGCCGCGCGCGGCCTCGGTCTGGGCGTCATCGTGCACGCGGTGCGCGTTGCGGTCGCCGGGAAACCGGTCGGCTTCGGCCTGTTCGATATCCTCGCTCTGCTCGGCAGAGAGCGCGTGCTCGCCCGGCTGGCGCGGACCCTCCGCGTGCTCGAGGCGACCCCGAATCCCCCGGAAGCGAGTTGATCCCGATGGGCAGACATTTCATCGCCGACATCGTCGAGGCCGACCTGGCCTCGGGGAAGCACACCAGCATCCAGACGCGCTTCCCGCCCGAGCCCAACGGCTACCTGCACCTGGGCCACGCCAAGTCGATCTGCCTCAACTTCGGGCTCGCCGCCGAGCACGGCGGCCTCACGAACCTGCGCTTCGACGACACCAACCCGACGACCGAGGAGGACGAATACGTCCGCGCCATCCGCGAGGACGTGCGCTGGCTGGGCTTCGACTGGGGCGAGCGCGAGTTCTACGCCTCGGACTACTTCGAGCAGCTTTACGCCTGGGCGGAACAGCTCGTCGTCGCTGGCAAGGCGTTCGTCGACGACTCGTCGGCCGAGGAGATCAGCGCCCACCGCGGCGTCTGGACCGCGCCCGGCGAGGAGAGCCCGTTCCGCAACCGCGGCGTCGAAGAGAACCTCGACCTCTTCCGGCGCATGCGCGCCGGCGAGTTCCCGGACGGCGCCCGCGTGCTGCGCGCCAAGATCGACATGACGTCGGGCAACATCAACCTGCGCGACCCCGTGATGTATCGCATCCTGCATGCGAGCCATCACCGCACCGGCGACAAGTGGTGCATCTATCCGATGTACGACTGGGCGCACGGCCAGTCGGACTCGCTCGAGCGCATCACGCACTCGATCTGTACCCTCGAGTTCGAGGACCACCGGCCGCTCTACGACTGGTTCATCGAGGCGTTGGGCATCTACGCGCCGCGCCAGATCGAGTTCGCGCGCCTGAACGTGACGAACACGGTGCTGTCGAAGCGGAAGCTCTTGCGCCTGGTGCAGGAGAAAGTCGTCGCCGGCTGGGACGACCCGCGCATGCCCACCCTCGCCGGCATCCGCCGCCGCGGTATCCCGCCGGCGGCGTTGCGCGACTTCTGCGAGCGCATCGGCGTCACCAAGCAGGAGTCGGTGGTCGACTATCCGCTGCTCGAGCACTGCGTGCGCGAAGAGCTCAACAAGTCGGCCGAGCGCCGCATGGCGGTGCTCGATCCGGTGAAGGTGACGCTCATCGACTACCCGGAGGGCAAGATCGACGAGCTCGAGGCCGTGAACAACCCCGAGGACCCGGCAGCTGGAACGCGGATGGTGCCGTTCTCGCGCGAGCTCTGGATCGACCACGAAGACTTCCTGGAGGATCCGCCGAAGAAGTTCTTCCGCCTCGCGCCGGGCCGCGAAGTGCGTCTGCGCTGGGCGTACATCATCCGCTGCGAAGAGGTGGTGAAGGACTCGACCGGCCGCATCATCGAGTTGAAGTGCACCCACGACGCGGCCTCCCGCGGCGGCACGGCGGCGGATGGCAGGAAGATCCAGGGCACGATCCACTGGGTCTCGGCGCAGCATGCCGTCGACGCCGAGGTCCGCATCTACGATCACCTCTTCACCCAGGCCGATCCCGACGACGTCCCGGACGGCGGCGACTTCCTCTCGCTGGTGAACCCAAAATCGCTCGAGATCCTCGAGGCGGTCAAGGTCGAGCCGTCGCTCGCCGCCCTCCCCCCCGGCACCCGCGTCCAGTTCGAGCGCACCGGCTACTTCGTGACCGACCAGAAGGATCACGCTCCGGCCAGCAACGGCATCGGCCGCCCGGTCTTCAACCGCATCACCACTCTCCGCGACAGCTGGGCGAAGACCCAGAAGAACGAGCCGAAGGCCGGCTGAGGCAGTGGGCTGGATCAGAGCCCATGCACCGCGCAAAGCGCGGCGCACGGTCTTGCCGCGAGCCGCCTCGGGGCAGGGCTCGTCTTCGATGCCGTGCGACGCGTCGCCTCCCGCGCCCGTACAATGGTTGAAGACTTGCTCCTCACTTTTCTTCGGGAGGCCAATCGCATGCGCTGCGCTATGCCATCGTCGATCCGCCGCTTCGTTCCCGCCGCGACAGCGTTTGCCGCTGCGCTCACCCTGATCCTTCCGACCGCTGCTGTTGCCGGAGTCAACACGTGGGCGCAGATCGGACCCGAGGGCGGACCCTTGTGCGGTATCGCGGTCGCGCCCTCCGAACCTTTGATCGTCTATGCTGTCGGCTACGGGGCCGGGCAGACGACCGGATTCTTCCGCAGCGACGACGGCGGTCAGACGTGGGTGACGCGCTCGGCGCCAGCGGATTCCTTCGGCTGCGACATCGCTGTGGATTCTGCCGATCCGCTCCGCATCTACAGCATTCGCTTTACGGAGACCTTTCAGCGCAGCTTCGACGGTGGTGCGACGTGGGAGCAGGGCGGTGCCGGACTTCCTGCCCTGGCCGCAAGGTCGCCGGTTGCCGTCGATCCGAACGATCCGAACTTCCTGCTGATCGTCAGCCTCGGCCAGCTCCATCGGAGTCGGAATCGTGGGGAGACGTGGCAACAGATCTGGCTAACTGACGGAGAACCGACAATCGCGAACGTGGTCGAAGTCGCGGTGGATCCGCTGCGAGCCGGACGCGTCTTCGCAGTCACAACTGACCAGGGACTCTTCCTCAGCACCACCTATGGTGACGATTGGTCGCCGGTCGGACAGGGTCTCCCGCCCTTTCTGGATGCGATGAAGCTCGTGTTCGACCCGGCGGATCACTCCGTCATCTACCTCCTGGCCAGTGACGGGATCTACCGTACGCAGAACGGCGGAGCCCTCTGGTCGAAGGTCCTCTCCAACATCTACGGTCTCGCGGACGGGATCTCGTTTCTCGCGGTGCGGTCGGACTCTGCCCTGTTCGCGTTCAAGAACACCTTGGACGCCGCCGTCAAACAGATACTGGGTTCAGGCGACCGGGGTGATACCTGGCAGGTGCTGAGCAGCACCCCATCGATGTTTCCGGTTCTGGGGATCTCGGGCCTCGTCGCGAACCCGGATGCACTCCTGGCAACAAGCCGCGGAGGGATCTTTCGCAGTACCGACGACGGTGCCACCTGGCAGGAGTCGAAGGCCGGCTTGCTCGGAGCCGATCTCGCCGAGGTCGAACTCGACCGCCAGAATCCGAAATCCATGTTTGCCCTCGACAGCAGCGACTACCTACACTCCTTTCGCGTATTCCGATCTCTCGACGGTGGGGGCGCATGGCAGACGCTGGTTCCCCCCGAGCCGCTTTCGTCCGCGACACCGGTGGACCTTGCCGTTGATCCCAGTCAATCTCGTCGCCTCTTCGCGACGACTTTCCACGGCGACGCGGTGCTCCGCAGCGAGGATGCCGGCGCAACCTGGACGCCGCATCCTGCGCCGTTCTCCTGTCTTTATCTTCAGAATCTCGTGCCTGATCTGCTTGCTCCGGAGCGGCTCTACCTTGTGGGAACCCCAGATCAGTATTCGTGCGGCGAATCCTGCGTGACATTCCGCTCCGACGATCTGGGGGCGAGCTGGCAATGCATCGGCGCCGGACTCGCTGACAGGATCCAGCAGCTTGCCCCGAACCCGCACCGAGGCGGAGAAGTCCTCGCCCTGGGATTTGATGGCATCTACCGGAGCTCGAACTCCGGCGACGACTGGACGCTAGTAGAGGCGAATCCGATCGGACCGGGCTTATCTTCACCTTTCATGGACGTCGAATGGGCAACAGCAGAGATCGCCTACGCCACGAACTTCGGAGCCGGACTTTATGTGAGCCGAGATAGCGGCTCGACATGGGGTCCAGTCAGTGTGGGCTTTCCGCCGTTTCCCTTGCTGTCAGATCTAGTTGTCGATCGCGTCCACCCATTGAATATCTACGTCCTCTCCGCAAGCTCCGAAGTCGGGCGGAGCATCGACGGCGGAGTTAGCTGGGACCTGCTCTCGGCGGGCCTCCGCGGATGGAACCTTAGCGCTCTGCGAATCGACCCTGTCACGCCCAATCGTCTCTACGTCTCGGCGGCCGGTGGTGGCATCCTGGCTTACGACGTCCAGATCCCCGGGCCGTGCGTGCCGAGCGATACCGCGGTGTGCGTGAACGACGGGCGCTTCCGGCTCGAGGCTCTCTGGCGCGATTTCGCAGGCCGCTCGGGTGTCGGTCATGCGCAGCCGCTGGCGGCGGATTCGGGGACGTTCTGGTTCTTCTCGCCCGAAAATCTCGAGTTGTTCGTGAAGGAGATCGACGGGGTTTCGTTCAACAACGCCTTCTGGACGTTCTACGGCGCGCTGTCGAACGTCGAGTTCACGCTGCTCGCGACCGACACCGCAACTGGGGCGCAGCACGGCTACTTCAACCCCAGCCGGCGGTTTGCCAGCCAGGGCGACATCGAGTCGTTCCCGCAGGAGGAGAGCGTGGCTTCACCGGGGAGCTTCGCCGTAGCGTCGTTGGCTCCGCTGCGCTTGCGTAGCGTGCCGCAGCGATCGGCCAACGCCTGTGTGCCCAACCCGACGACGCTCTGTCTTTCGGGCGGACGGTTCGCGGCGAGCGTGACCTGGCGGGACTTCGCCGGGCGGACCGGTGTCGGCACGCCGCTCGTTTTGACGCCGGACACCGGCTCGTTCTGGTTCTTCGACGCCGGCATCCATGAGCTGGCGGTGAAGGTGATCGACGGCCGGGGCACGAACGACGCCTACTGGGTCTTCTATGGCTCGTTGTCGAACGTCGAGTTCGAGCTCACCGTCGTCGACACGGAGACCGGCGACATCTGGACGCGCGCCAATCCGTCCGGCACCTTCGCCAGCGGCGGCGATATCGAGGCCTTCCCGCAGTAGTTGAGTGTCGCGCCTGGGATCCCGCGCTCGGAGGCCGTGGAACGATGTGAAATCCGCGCGCGTATGCTGGAGCAGCACCGAGTAGGTGAAGCCCAGAAAGCGGGTGGAGGCATGCGATTCGAGAGATTCTCGCCGATACGGAGCTCAGTCGGTCTCCTCGGTCTCTTCCTTGCCCTCGCAGAAGCTCAGTCGCCGACCGTGGCGCGCGCCGGTGTCAACACCTGGACTCAGCTCGGGCCGGAAGGTGGCTTCCTCTGCAGAGTCGCCGTGGCGCCCTCCGACCCCGCGATCGTCTACTCCGCGGGGGTAAGTTACTTTCGCAGCGCCGATGGCGGTAGGACATGGGAGCCGACCGGAGCTCCGGTCGAGCGACAAGCTTCGTGCTTTCTCTCGGTCGATTCGGCCGATCCTCTGCGGCTTTACGACGTAAGCATCGACGGTGTCCGGCGCAGCCTGGATGGCGGGACCACATGGGTGGCGAGCAGCGTGGGGCTTCCGCAACCGTTCTTTCCCCGGTCACCCGTCGCCGTCGATGCTCAGGACCCCGACTTTCTGCTGGTCGCGACCCAGCTCGAGATTTTCCGCAGCCGCAATCGGGGAGACTCCTGGCAGCCGGTGTTTCGCGGAGCCCTGCCGGGCCTCGTTGACCCGGACTGGGTCGGAATCCACCCGACGCTCGCCGGAACGGCGTTCGCGGTGAGCCGCACGAGCGGTGTCTTCACCACCAGCGACTACGGTGACAGCTGGTCGCCCGCCAACGACGGCGTGCCGGACAACCTCGGCGCCGTGGGAGTCGAGTTCGATCCGGTCGATCCCCTGCGGCTCTATCTGCAGACACCCACCGGGATCTATCGCAGCTTGAACGGCGGAGCACTCTGGTCGCTCGCGCTAGCCGCTGCCGGGACTCCGAGCCGCTTCAATCTGCTCAGGGTTCGCGCGGACTCCGTGGTCTTCGCTCAGCGGCGCGGGGAAACAGGAACTGAGCTGCTGACCTCACGCGATGGGGGCGAAAGCTGGCAGCTGCTGCCCCGCCCGTTCTCAAGTTTCCCATCCATGGCGTTCAGGGATCTCGCAGCGACGCCAGTCGCTCTCCTTGCAGCGAGCGAAAGCGGCATCTCTAGGAGCATCGATGACGGAGGGGCCTGGGGAGAATCGAATTCGGGGATCTTCGCCGCCGACGTCCGCGTGTTCGAACTGGACCGCCAGAACCCGGACCGGCTGTATGCACTTGCGGCTCCCAGCGGCTTTCATGGTCCGGACATCCTGCGCTCCCTGGATCGCGGCGAGTCCTGGGAGTACTTCTCGGTTTCGACCGCTGCAGGTCAGCCCTCTCTGCTCGATTTTCTTGTCGATCCCAACGACTCGAGTCATTACCTCGCGGCCACCGACTATTGGGATGGCAGCGGATTCCAGGGCGTGACCTCGAGCCTCGATGCGGGCGCGACCTGGGACGTCCATCTCGCCTCGGCGGAGTGCCTGATCGTGACCGAGTTGACGCTCGATCCGCTCCAGCCGAGTCGCCTTTTCGCTTCGGGTATCAACGTCGGCGGTTTGTGCGTGGCGGAGTGCCACAATTTTTCGTCCGAGAATGCGGGCGAGAGCTGGCAGTGTATTGAACCCGACGAGCCGCAGGATGCGTTCACCCGCGTCGTCCCCAGCCCTTTCAACGCCGGCGTCGTGCTCGCCCCCGGCTATCGGGGCATCTACCGCAGCACGAACTCCGGCCAGGACTGGACGCTCGTGGAACCTCGTCCAGACCCTCCAGGTTTGCCGGCGAGCTGCGGGGCCCTCTTCATCGACCTGCAATGGGTCAACGCGGAGACGGTCTACGCGACGAACGACGGAGCGGGCCTCTTTGCGAGCCACGATGGTGGTCTCACCTGGGAGGCAACCTCGCCTCTGGGGTCGCAGGAGTTTGCGCTGTTGCAGGATCTCGCCGTCGATCCCCTGCACCCCGGGAGCACCTACGCGACTTCCCGAGCCGATTGCACCGCGCTCCCCCGCGATGTCGTGGGCACTCGCGACGGTGGGCTCTCCTGGTTCAACCTCTCCGAAGGTCTCCTGGGGTGGGAGCTGGGGGATCTGGCCCTCGACCCGGTGACGCCCAACCGGCTCTACGTCTCGGCCGACGGCGGCGGCATCCTGGCCTACGACCTCCAGGAGCCGGAGCCGTGCGTGCCGTCGGCGACGGCGCTGTGCATCACCGACGGGCGCTTCAAGATCGAAAGTATCTGGCGGGACTTCGCCGGTCACTCCGGGGTCGGACAAGCAGTGCAGCTCGCCAGCGACACCGGAAGCTTCTGGTTCTTCGACGCGGACAATCTCGAGCTGTTCGTCAAGGAGATCGACGGCGTCTCGTTCAACAACGCCTTCTGGACGTTCTACGGGGCGCTGTCGAACGTCGAGTTCACACTGCTCGCGACCGACACGGTGACCGGGGCGCAGCACGGCTATTTCAATCCGCGCGGGAGGTTCGCGAGCCAGGGCGACATCGAATCGTTTCCGCAGGCAGAGACTTTCGCGACGCCGGCGAACGTCGCGGCGGGTTCGGTGATGGCGCTTCGCCGGCGCGCAGCGCCGGCGCGCTCGGCGAACTCCTGCGAACCCAATGCGACGACGCTCTGTCTCTCGGACGGGCGGTTCGCGGCTTCGGTCACCTGGCGCGACTTCGCCGGGCGCACCGGCGTCGGAACTCCTCTGGTGCTGACGCCAGACACCGGCTCGTTCTGGTTCTTCGACGCCGGGATCCACGAGCTGGCGGTGAAGGTGATCGACGGGCGGGGGACGAACAACGCTTACTGGGTCTTCTACGGCTCGCTGTCGAACGTCGAGTTCGAGCTCACCGTCGTCGACACCGAGACCGGCGAGAGCTGGACGCGAGAGAATCCCTCGGGCACCTTCGCCAGCAACGGCGACATCGAGGCTTTTCCGCAGCTGCCGTAAGATCTCCGTGGAATGACCACATCGCGCAGCGCCGACATCGTCATCTGCGGCGCCGGCATCGGCGGCGTCGCGGCGGCCTACGAGCTGGCAGTGCGCCGCGGCCAGCGTCGCATCGTTCTGGTCGACCCGCTGCCGCCGCTCACGCTCACCAGCGACAAGTCGACCGAGTGCTACCGCAACTGGTGGCCGGGACCTGGCACGACGATGGTGCGCTTCATGGACCGGAGCATCGACCTGCTCGAGGAGATGTCGGCGGCGAGCGGCGACCGCTTCGCCATGAACCGCAACGGCTACGCCTACTTCACCGCCGAGCCGGAGCGCGCCGCCAACTTCGAGCGCACGGCGCGCGAGATCTCGGCGCTCGGGGCGGGGGAGCTCCGCGTCCATCGCGGCGAGATGTCCGACCCGCTCTTTCCCGAGGCGCCGTACGACAAGCTCGACCCGTCCATCGGTGGCGCCGACCTCCTTCTCGACCCGCAGACGATCCGCTGCCGCTATCCGTTCCTCAACCCGGCGACGATCGCGGCGCTCCTGCCGCGCCGCTGTGGCTGGCTCGCAGCGCAGCAGCTCGGCATGTGGATGCTCGAGCAGGCGCGCGAGGCCGGCGTCGAGCTCGTCGAAGGTCGGCTGACTTCGGTCGACGTCGAGTCCGGCAGGATCACCGGCGTCGAGATCGCCCGTCCCGGTGGCACCGTCGACCGCATCGCGACCGGCACGCTGGTCAACGCCGCCGGACCGCTCGCGCCGGAGGTCGGCCGCCTCTGCGGCCTGGAGCTGCCGCTGTTCAACGAGCTCCACGGCAAGGTCTATCTCGACGACCTCGAGCAGGTCGTGCCGCGGGAGCTGCCGCTGATGATCTGGTGCGACCCGGTGACCCTCGACTGGGGCGAAGCGGAGCGCGCCGAGCTCGCCGCCGACCCCGACCTCGCCTACCTCACCCGGCCGCTCCCTGGCGGAGTGCACTTCCGGCCGGAGGGCCGCCGCGACAGCAGGATGCTCCTGCTGCTCTTCACCTACCACCTCGACGCCCTGAAGCCGGTCTGGCCGCCGAAGTTCGATCCCTGGTACCCGGAAGTCGCGCTGCGGGCGGTCGCTCAGATGGTGCCCGGCTTCGGCGTTTACCTCGGCGACAAGATGCAGCGCTCGTTCGTCGACGGCGGCTACTACTGCAAGACGGCCGAGAACCGCCTGCTCGTCGGTCCGACTCCGGTCGCCGGCTTCCATCTGATGTGCGGCCTTTCCGGCTACGGCATCATGGCGGCGGCCGCCGCCGCCGAGCTCCTGGGCGCGACTGTCACCGGCGAGAAGTTGCCGGAATACGCCACCGACTTCCGCCTCGACCGCTACGACGACCCCGCTTACCAAGCACGTCTCGCCCGCGGCGAGTTCGCCTCGGGTCAGCTTTAGCCTCGGTGGTTGGGTCACTCCGGCACTCGGGATCCAAAGTTGGCGCCTATTTGAAGCGTGGTCGCCCACTTTGGATCCCGAGCGCCAGAGCGCCCCTGGCGATACGAGAAGCTTCTCTCTCAGCTCTCCCGACGAGGGGTGGAGCGAAGGTCGGGGACACATTGCGGCCGCTCGAAGGTATCGGCGATCGACTGCCCTAACAGCCGCTATGTGTCCCCTGCGGTGATGGGAGACGGGCCGATCAGGACCCCGAGCAGGTGTCCCAGCGATCCAGATCGGGATCCCGAGAACCGCGCCGGACCGGCCTCCAGCTTGACCGGACGCGCTCCCGCGGGCTAATCTCTCCCGGCGTTTGGGACGTCGTTCAACGGTAGGACATGCGGCTCTGAACCGCAGAATCGGGGTTCGAATCCCTGCGTCCCAACCATCCTCCTGCCGGAAGTAACCCCTTGACTCGCCAGATCTTAAGTCGCGAATGACCGAGCTGGCACCCCTCCCGCCGGTGCTCCCCGACGGGCTGCCGCAACGCCTCGAGCGCGGCACCCGTACGGCCAAGCTCGGACTGCTCGTCAACGCGCTCCTGGCGGTCATCAAGCTCCTGGCCGGCATCTTCGGCCACTCCTACGCCCTGATCGCCGACGCCATCGAGTCGTCGGGCGACGTCTTCTCCTCGATCTTCGTCTGGCGGGGTCTCCGGGTCTCGGCACGCTCGGCCGACGAACGCTATCCGTTTGGCTACGGCAAGGCGGAGCCGATGGCCGCGGCGGCGGTGGGGCTCATGCTGGTGGTGGCGGCGGGGCTCATCACCTTCGAGTCGATCCAGGAGATCCGCACCCCGCACCATCTGCCGGCACCGTTCACGCTGATCGTGCTGCTCGGGGTGGTGGTGGTCAAAGAGACGCTTTTCCGCTCGGTCCTCGCCGTCGGCGCCCAGGTCCAGAGCGGCGCGGTGCGCGCCGACGCCTGGCACCACCGCTCGGACGCCATCACCTCGGGTGCCGCGGCGGTCGGCATCACGGTGGCGCTGTGGACGAAGATCCCCGAAGCGGACGATTGGGCGGCCCTGGTCGCGGCGGGCGTCATCGCGATCAACGGTGTGCTGATCCTGCGCCCGGCGCTCGGGGAGCTCATGGACCGGGCCCCCGAGCTCGCGGTCATCGAGCGCATCGCCGCGACGGCGACCGCGGTGCCCGGCGTGCTGGCGATCGAGAAGCTCCGGGCACGGCGCGCCGGGCTCTCGCTCTACGTCGATCTCCATGTCCAGGCCGACCCGGCGCTGTCGCTCCACGACGCGCACGTCCTGTCGGGGCGGGTGAAGTCCGCGATCCGGGAAGTGGAGCCGACGGTGATCGGCGTGCTGGTGCACATGGAGCCGTTCGAGGACTCCACTTCGATTTCTGGCTAGTTCGTCGGGACTCTGCCGGTCGCCGGCAGCGGAGATTTCCTCAGGCGAACGCCAGCTGGATGAGGGTCTTTTGCTCGAGGGCGTGGGCTTTGGCCGAGCCGGTCGCCGGGGAGGCGGAAGCCGAGCGCTTCACCGAACGCACGCTGCGTCCCCTTGCGGCGTGGTCGAGCAGCGGGTTGACGAAGCCGAAAGCACCCGCGTTGGCCGGCTCTTCCTGCACCCAGAGCACCTCGCGTGCCGTGGCGTAGCGCTCGAGCTCGGCCTCGAGCTCGGCCTCGGGGAAGGGGTAGATCTGCTCGAGGCCGAGGATGGCGATGTCGGTGATGTGGCGGCGTTTGCGCTCGGCGCGCAGCTCGTGGAGGATCTTGCCCGAGGCGATGAGGAGCCGGCGCGCCGCGGTGACTTCGCGGTCGCGCAACAGGGTCTCGAAGCGCGGCCGGGCAAACGCTTCGACCGGCGACGCCGCGTCAACGGAGCGCAGCATCGACTTGGGGGTGAAGACGATGAGGGGCTTTCTCCACTTGCGTAGCGCCTGCCGGCGCAAGAGGTGGAAGTACTGCGCCGCAGTCGAAGGCTGGCAGACCTGGAGATTGTCTTCGCCGGCGAGCTGCAGATAGCGCTCGATGCGCGCCGAGGAGTGCTCGGGGCCCTGGCCTTCGTAGCCGTGCGGCAGCAGCAGCACCAATCCGGAGAGCAGCTGCCATTTGTCCTCGGCGGCGGCGAGGAACTGGTCGATAACGATCTGGGCGCCGTTCGCGAAGTCGCCGAACTGAGCCTCCCAAAGCACCAGCGCCTCCGGATAGTCGCGCGAAAAGCCGTACTCGAAGCCCATCGCGGCGGCTTCGGAGAGCATGGTGTCGTAGACCTCGAAGAAGGCGCCAGCGTGGGCCATCGCGGCCAGCGGAATGTGCACCGCCTCGTTCTCGACGTCGATCAGCGCGGCATGCCGATGGTTGAAGGTGCCGCGTCGCGTGTCCTGGCCGGCGAGCCGCACCGGGACGGCGTTCTCGACCAGAGAGGCGAAGGCGAGCGCCTCGGCCATTCCGAAGTCGACCGGCTTCTCGCCGGCCGACATGCGACGGCGCTCGTCGAGGAGCTTCTCGACCTTGGAGTGGAGGTGAAAACCGTGCGGCGTCGCGGTCACGCCGAGGCCGAGCCGGTCGATCTCGGCGGCGGCAAGGCCGGTGTCGACCTCGAACGCCGGATCGTAGGCGCCGCCGTGAAAGCCGGACCAGTAGGCTGGCAGCTCTCGCAGGACGGGCTTCCTGGTGAGCCCCACGGCCTCCTTCTGCGCCGCGACGAGGGCCTGCTTGTAGTTGTCGGCCGCCGCCTGCGCCTCCTGCAGCGGCACGCCGATGTGCGCAGCGTAGCTCTTCCAGAGCTGTGGCCGCGCCTTGATCTTGCGATAGAGCAGGGGCTGGGTGACGGTCGGATCGTCGACCTCGCTGTGGCCATAGCGGCGATAGCCGATGAGGTCGATGACCACGTCGCTCGAGAAGGCATAGCGGTAGTCGACGGCGAGACGCGCGGCGCGCACCACGGCCTCCGGATCCTCCGCGTTGACGTGGAAGATCGGCACCGGCAGCCGGCGCGCGATGTCGGTGGCGTAGCGCGTCGAGCTGTAGGCCTTGGGCTCGGTGGTGAAGCCGATGAGATTGTTGACCACGATCTGCAGCGCCCCACCGACCTCGAAGCCGTCGAGGGCCGCGAAGTTGAGCGTCTCGGCGGCGATCCCCTGGCCGGCGAAGGCCGAGTCGCCGTGCAGCAGGAGCGGCACGATCTTGCGGCCGCTGACATCGCCGAGGCGGGTGAGCTTGGCGCGCATACGCCCCATGGCGACCGAGCTCACGACTTCGAGATGGCTCGGGTTGGAGTTGAGATGGAGTCGCACGGTCTTGCCGGTCGGGGTGACGAGCGTCCCGGTCGCGCCGAGGTGGTACTTGACGTCGCCCGAACCCAGGACGCTGCGTGGATCGACATCTTCGAAGCCGGCGAAGAGCTCCACCGCCGAGCGCCCGATGACCTGGGACATGACGTTCAGCCGGCCGCGGTGGCTCATCGCGATCATCGCCTGCTCGGCGCCGAGCTCGGCGGTCTCCTCGATGGCGGTGATGAGGAACGGGATGAGCGCCGCGACGCCCTCGATCGAGAAGCGCTTCGAACCGATGTAGCGCGTCTGGATGGTCTCTTCGAAGACCTCGGAACGCACCAGTTGATCGAGGATCCGCCGGCGACCCTCCTGATCGACCGGCGGCACCGGCGCCTCCATGCGCTCGGCGATCCAGTTTCTCCGGTCGGGCTCGGGGAGGTGCATGAACTCGACGGCGAGCGTGCCGCAGTACACCTGGCGCGCCGCCTCCGCCTCCTCGCCGCCGATCGCGAGCTCGGGCGGCCCCGCCGGCGGGAGCCTGCCGAGCGGGTCGAGGTCGGCCGCCAGATACCCCCAGCGGCGAAAAGATTCGAGGATCCGCGACCCCTGTGCGCCCTGCGAAGTCCCCGTCGTCATGGACGCAGAACTATATCGCCTCCCGAAAACTGTTCCGCTCGGCCGGCGCGTCTGTCCAACCGTACGTGAGCCGCTCACCTCGCCCCCAGGCGACACCGCGATCGGCTCCTAAAGGAGATTCGTGATGCCACACCCTACCGCCATCGCTACCATCGCCACCCTAGCCACCATCACCGCCGCGCTCGCCGTTGCTCCCTGGGCCGCCAGCGCCGAGGCGCAGATCAGCTTCGATCCTCAAGTGACTTACTCCGCGGTCGCGCAGCCCGACGGCGTCGCCTTCGGCGACTTCGGCGGCGACGGGCGACCTGACCTCGCGGCGACGATGGGAGGACCGGACCGGGTCGAGATCCGGACCAACGGTGGCAGCGGGAGCTTCGGCGCGCCGGTCTCCGTCCTCGTTGGTGCCGGCAGCGGGCCGCATTCGCTCGCTGTGGTCAACATCGACAACGACGCCGATCTCGACCTCGTCGTCACGCTCAAGAACACGAATCAGGTCCGCCTGTTGATCAACACTGCGGGCGTGCTCGCTGCCGGCGCCAGCACGGGCGTCGGGGGCACTGAGCCGCGCTTTCTCGCGGTCGCGGACCTGGACGGCAACGGCTTCGCCGACGTCGTGACGGCGAACCGGGACTCCGGCAACATCGCGGTGCTGCTCAATTCGGGCGGCGTCCTCGGCGCGCCGGCGCTCTACGCCGTCGGCGGCGACACGCGGGGCGTCGCCATCGGCGATGTCGATGGCGACCTGCTGCCCGATATCGTGGCGGCCAGTGGCGACGCTCGCGCCCTCGCGGTCTTCCTGAACATCCCGTCCTCGCCCGGCATCTTCGCCACCGGACCGAGCCTCTCCGTCGGCGCCGAGCTGCGGCCCGACGGCGTGGACATCCAGGATCTCGATGGCGACGGCGACCGCGACGTGGTGACGGCGACCTCGGGCAACGCCTTGAACTTTGCCACGGTCTTTCTCAACCTGGGAGGGGCGACCTTCGGTCCCGCCACCGGCTTTGCCGCCGGCGGAGTCAACCCCGGCACGGTCGTGGCCGCCGACCTCGACCGCGACGGTGGCCGCGACCTCGTGCTGGCCAATCAGGACTCCGCCACCCTGACTGTGCTGCGCAATCTCGGCGGCGGCAGTTTCGCCACGGCGATTCCGCTCGCGTCGGGAGCCAATCCGCAGGCGCTCGCAGTTGCCGACCTCGATCTCGACGGCGGGCTCGACCTCGGGTGCGCGAACCAGTCCTCCGACACGGTGTCGGTCTACCGCAACACGGCGGTCCTGTTTGCCAACGGTTTCGAGGCGGGGAACGCCTCGGGTTGGACGATCATGGTGCCCTGAAGTGCCGACCGCATTCCGATCGGTCCCGCTTCGCCTCGGCGCCGCAGGCGATCATCCGCCGCGGGCGCTAGATCACCCGCCGCGGCGCTGCGGTCGCCGGATCGCCGGTGTTGGGCGTGCCGGTCGGCTCGATGAGCAGGAGGTGCACCTCCTCCTTCGCCACCGGCCGGTGCTCGACCCCCCGCGGCACCACGAAGAGCTCCCCCGGACCGAGATGGACGTCGCGGTCGCGCAACTGGATGGTCAACCTCCCCTTCAGGACGAGGAAGCAGTCGTCAGTGTCGTCGTGCTTGTGCCAGACGAATTCGCCCTGGAGCTTCGCCACCATGATGTCGTTGCCGTTGTACTGCGCGACGACGCGCGGCTGCCAGTGCCCGCTGAAGGTGGCGAGGGCACCTGCGAGGTTGACTGCGAGGTTGACCTTGTCGTTCATGGCGGAGCTCCGGAGTGGTTGGACGTCGACCGCAGGTTCAGTGTGGGAGGTTGGCATCCCAGCCGACGATGACGCTGGTCGGCTTGCCCGCCTCGGAGGTGGGGACCTGCGCCAGGAAGCGCTGGCCGTCGGGAGTCACGACGAATTTTCGCACGGAGTTACCGGTCCCGACCGCGAGCGGAAAGAGCGCCTCGGGGACGCCGGCGTCGAAGTCCGCGCCCGCGGTGACGGCCACGTGCGACAGTTGTCCCGCGCCGTCGCGAAAGAAGATCTCGCTGCCGTCCCGGCTCCAGACCGGGAAGAAGCCGCCGCCGGTCGAGAGCTGCCAGCGGCGGCCGGGGCCCGGGAACGGCTGGACGTAGATCTCGCCGACGCCGGACTCGTCTGACTGCAGGGCGAGCCAGCGGCCGTCGGGCGAGAGGTCGGCGCGGAACTCGGCGAAGCCCGGCGTCTCGGTGATCGGCGTGACGCGATTGCCGGCGGTGAGGTCGAGGACGAAGAGGTCGTAGGCGCCGCTCACCAGTTTGGCGATGACGAGCCGCTTCTCGTCGGGAGAGATCGCGAGCGCGGCCATCACGCCCTCGGCGGTGTGCAGCTCCGCCTCGCTTCCGACCGCGAGCGGCCGGACGAAGAGCGTGGACTTTCCACCCTCCGCGTCGCGCGCGAAGTAGAGGCGTTCGCCGTCGGGCGAGAAGAGCGGGGCGTAGTCGCCCTCCGGCGCGGTCGTGAAGCGCGAGCTCACGCCGCGCCGCAGGTCGCGCAGCCAGATGTCGGGCTTGCCGCCCTCACTGCGCTTGTCGAAGGCGAGCCAGCGCCCGTCGGGCGAGAAGGCGGGGTGACCGACGAGGCCGCTCTCGACGGCCGCGGCGTCGCGGTTGCCCCGGCGGTCGAGGTAGGCCAGCTGCTCGGCGGCGCCGCCGGAGGTGCGGAAGGCGAGCACGCCGTCGCGCGAGGCCGAGAACTCGGCGAGTCCGACGGTGCTCACCGTCAGTCCGTCCGCCACCGGGATCGGCTCCCCGGAGACCTTGCCGCTCCTGGCGTCGAAACGCTGCGCGACCAGCGTCGAATCGCGCACGAAGAGGAGCCAGCCGGGCGGCACGTACTCGGCGCGCGACAGTCCCGGCACCACGCGCCGGCGGTCGCTGCCATCGGCGCGCGCCATCCAGATGCCCTTGACCTCGTCGCTGCCGTCCCCGACGACGTAGAGGAAGCGCTCTCCTCCGGGCAGGAACTGCGGCCAGCCGAAGGTCATCCCGTTCTCGCCCTCGCCGACGGCGATGATCGGCTTCGGCACCCCACCCGACGCCGGCACGCCCATGAGCGGCGCGGTGGCCGTGCCGTCGAAGAGGATGAGACCCCGATCGCTCCAGCTGCCGTCGGCGCCGTCGGCGTCGCAGATCTTCTGCGCCGGCCCGCCCTCGATCGGGATCTTGATCAGCTTGTCGACGGTGAAGAAGGCGAGGTAGCGGCTGTCCGGCGACCAGAACGGCCGGCCGGCCGTCTTGACGTTCTCCGTCCCGGCGAGCGGGCGGGCGACGCCCTCGTCGAGCGAGCGCAACCAGATCTGCACCTTGCCGGTCTTGTCGCGCCCATCGAACGCGATATGCCGGCCATCGGGCGAGACCTTCGGCGCTCCGACGACCATCAGATCGGCGGGCTGTGGCAGATCGAAGCGCACAACGCGTGGCGCCGCCGGCGCGGGTGCGCTGATGCGGGCGACGAGCGCGAACAGGGCGCCGCCGGCGAGCGCCGCTGCCGCCAGCGCCGCCGCCACCTGCCAACGCGGGCGTGGCGCCGCGGCGGCGAGTCCCGAGCCCGCTCCGGGCTCGTCGACCTCACCGCGCTGCACCTCCTCGATCATCATCCGGGCGTCGGCGATCGAGTGCAGCCGCTGCTGCGCGTCCTTGCGCAGGCAACGCTCGAGCAGCCGCCGGATGCGCGGCGGCGTGGACGGCGGAAGCTGCGCGAGGTCGGGCTCGACTTTGAGCACCGACGCCAGGGTGTCGGAGACCGTCGGACCGGCAAACAGCGTCCGGCCGGAGAGCATCTCGAACAGCACCACCCCGAACGCCCAGACGTCGGCGCGGCGGTCGGCGTTGGCGCCGCGCGCCTGTTCCGGGCTCATGTAGGCGGCGGTACCGAGGATGACGCCCTGCATCGTCGCTCCGAGCGACAGGGTCGGCGAATGCGCGAGCTGCGACGCCGAGGAGCCCGAGCTCGTCATCGGATCGAGCGCCTTGGCGAGGCCGAAGTCGAGCACCTTGACCTTGCCGCCGGCGGTGAGCTTGACGTTGGCGGGCTTCAAGTCGCGGTGGACGATCCCCTTGTCGTGCGCTTCCTCGAGCGCCTCGGCGATCTGGCGGGCGATCGTGAGCGCTTCGTCGAACGGCAACGGGCCTTGCGCCAGGCGCTCGGCGAGGGTCGGTCCTTCGACCAACTCGAGGACGAGGGCGCGCCCGCCGCCGGCCTCCTCGAGGCCGTAGATCGCGGCAATGTGCGGGTGGTTGAGGCTCGCCAGGACCTTGGCCTCGCGCTCGAAACGCGCCAGACGCTCGGGATCGCTGGAGAACGACTCCGGCAAGACCTTGATCGCGACGTCGCGCCCGAGCTTCGAGTCGGTGGCGCGCCAGACCTCGCCCATGCCGCCCTCGCCCAGCTTGGCGGTGATCCGATAGTGCGCGAGCTCCGTCCCGATCATCGGCAGGCCTCTCTCGCCGGCACGGCGGCCGGAAGCGCGAAGTGCGGAAATGTGGCGGCGATTCTAGCCTCTCGCGCGCCTGCGGTTCTTTGCGGCGTGGCGGCGGGCGGGCGGTTACCCGACGAGCCAGGTCGCGAAGCGGATCCAGACGGGCGACCCGGCGAGCAGCACGCGCAAGGGGACCGAAACGACGACGAGCGCGCCGCCCCAGCCGCAGGCCGGGTGGAGTCGCCGCTGCCGCACGGTGTCCACGACAACGGTGATGAGGACGGAGAGGACGGTCAGGCCAAAGACGACCGGCAAGCCGCCCTGCTGGATGAAGCCGAGGGGAATGCGCGCGATGCCCGGAGCCAGGATGGCGAGGGTGCCGAGCAACATCAGCCGCTTGTGGGTGGCGGGCTTGCGCCGATTCCACAGGGCCGTGCCGACGAGCAGTGCGAAGACCACGAGGTCGACCATCGGAATAGCCATGAACGCGAGCGGCGGCACCTCTGGCGCGGGGGATGCACCGCGTCTCGCCCCGGCGATCGCGGTGGCGAAGCCCACGCCCAGCACGAGGGCGAAGACCACGGCGCCAAAGACTCCCAGGCGCCGATGCAGGCCGGTCCGGCCGGTGCCGACGAGCCGGACTTGCACGATGAAGAGCGCCAGCCAGACGGTCATGACTGTGCCGTGGAGCACCAGCAGCCCAGAGAGCGCGGGGGCGGCGAAGAGTCCCTTGAGATAGAAGGTGCGCGCGAACCCGGCGAAGACGATCGCGGCCGCGGCGATGCCGCCCCAGAGGTAGAGGTGGCGGTCGGCAGGTCGGCGATTCGGCATCGGCGTCGCAGTCATGGACGATCCTCCGTCGTTCCGTTCGACATTCCCTGCAGACTCCGGTGGAAGGTCGACAGCGCTGGCACACCTGGAATGTCTTGGCCGCGGCGGAGAATACGCCCATTTCCGGAATCCTGCGGGCAAGCGGGACGAAAGCTCTCCCCGCACGACCGTCGTCGTCGAGCGATCGCGGCTTCCGGCTGCCGCTTGGAGATCAGGCCCGCGCCTGGAGCAGCGCGGCCATCTTCTGCTGGATGCTCAGCACCGCCTTGAGCGGACGGACGAGGACTTTGAAATCGACGATCCGGCCGGCATCGTCCCAACGGATCATGTCGACGCCGTTGACATGCACGCCGTCGATCTCGGCCTCGAACTCGAGCACCGCGTCACGCTCGCCGACGAGCTCCCGCACATAGCGGAAGGTCTCGTTGCCGAAGACCTGGAAAGCGGCGTGAAGATACTGCAGCGCGAGCGCCTTGCCACGCTGGGGTGTGTGCACGACGGGGGAGTGGAAGACGATCTCCTCGGCGAGCAGATCGCTCAAGCCTGCCGTGCTGCGCGTGCGGACCAGCTCGTGCCAGGCGGCGAGGGGCGTCGGGGAGGCCCCGGCGCTTGGCGTGCCCAGCGCGTCCGGCCGGGCATCCGGTTTGGGATTTTCGAAACTCGTGTCACTCATGGCGCGATCCTCCTCGGTCACAGCCACCTGCCGACGGCGGCCATGTAGTCTGAGAACGGCGAGCCGAACTTGGCCTTCAGGGCACGTTCCTCGGGCTCAATCTGGAACCGGTTCATGTAGGCGACGAACGCCGGCAGCGGGAGCGCCGCCGCCGCATTCGAGAGGTACAGGGCCCAGGCGGCGAGGATCAGGAGGAGGCCAAAGTACATCGGATTCCTCGTCATGCGATAGACGCCACTCGCGACGACCGACGAGGTCTTGTCCGGCCGGTGCGGATTCACCGTGGTCTTGCTGCGCACGAAGACGGCCACGCCGGCGACGGCGATGACCGCGCCGAAGACGGCGAGCAGGCAGGCGGCGACGGTCGTCCCCGGCAGCGCGAACGCCAGCCCCGGACCGCCGCGTGCGAGGCCGTAGCTCGCCGCTGCGCAGAGCGCGGACAGCACCACCGGCGGGACCTTCAGCTCGAGCGCGCGCATGGGGAGAAATTGCCCGGTCTATCCGGCGGTCTCTTAGGCGTCTTTCTTCGCCGCCGCGAGCCCCTGCAGGGCGGCACGCCGGCCGGGGGCCAAGGCGAGCGCGCGTTCGAACTCGGCGCGCGCCTCGTCCTTGCGGCCGCGCCGGAGGAGGAACTCGCCCAAGAGCTCGTGGGTCGGCAGGTCGATTGTCGGCGGACCGAAAGCGACCGGCAAGCCGTCCTCGAGCGCGACCGCCTGCCGCAGGTGCTTCTCGGCGCCGGCGAAGTCACCCCTCTTCTCGGCGAGCAGACCCTCTGCCTCGAGCCGGAAGATCTCGGGGCGCACGCGATAGGTCGGATCGGGATCGTTCTTGGCGATCTCGATGGCCACCGCTTCGCGGCCGACGGTCTCGAGGTCGGCCATCGCCAGCCGGGTCTCGACGGGCTCCCCGGCATCGGCCTGGGCGATGGCGCGCAGGGCGCGCGCGAAGGCGAAGTCGAGCCGCGCCCCCGGTCCGGCGACCGGCGGCAGCGGCCAGGCGGCGATCTCGCCCTGCCAGTCGCTGCTCTCGAGAAGGTAACCGAGGCGCATGCTGGCGAACGCTCCACCCAGGCTGTCGTCGGGGTCCATCGAATGGCTGGGCTCCGCCGAGGACTTCTCCTCTTCTGCCGCCGCGCGGCAGGCGACGAGCACCTCCTTCGCCCGGTCCATCTGTCCGATCTGCCGGTGGGCGTAACCCAACCAGTTCGGATAGTGCCCGCAGCGTGCCGGAGCCTTGCCCGTTGCGGCGCGCATCCGGTTGACGGCGGCGAGCGCGGCGATGTTGGTGTCGACCGTCTCCTGCCACATGCCGAGCGCGAGAAAGATGTGCGAGGTCATGTGAATGGCATGCCCGGCGTCGGGGGCGACCTTGGCGTAGAGCTCCGCGGCGCGCCGGCCGAGCGGGGCGTGGGTCGGATCATCGTAGCTGTGGATCAGGTAGTGCAGCACGCCGGGATGCTCGCGGTGGCTCATCCAGGCCTCCTCGAGCAGGCCCGCGGCGCGCATGTAGGACGTCACATCGCGCCCGGAGTGGGCGGTGCCGAGAATCGCGAGCGCATGGAAGGCCACGGCGTCGACATCGGCTGGGTAGCTCGCCCGGAGCTTCGCCATCGCCGCCGCATAGAGGAAGTCGCGCGCCCGTTTTCCGGGCTCGGCATCTCCCGGCCCCGGCGCTCCGGGAGCGTCCGCCGCGTAGAGGATTTCGATGGCGTCGAGCCAGGCCTTCTCGCGCTCGGTCGGCGCCTTGGCGCGGCGCTCCGCCGCGGTCGGCGCGAGGCGGGCGAGCGCAGCGCGCGCGGCAGCGGCGTCCTGCTGCATCCAGATGGGATGGTTGTAGGTCATCGCCTCGCCCCAGTAGGCCATGGCGAAACCGGGATCGGCGGTCTGCGCGCGCACGAACGCCTCGGCAGCGGCGTTGTATTCGAAGTCGTGGAGGAGGGCGAGGCCGGCGGCGAAGTCGGCCTGCGCCGCGGCGGCGCCCGAGTTCGCGAAGTCGACACGGCCGAAGCTCCCGGCGGTGGCGGCTTGCGCGGCCGGCGCGGCGATGAGTGACAGGAGCAGAGCAAGTGCAGCGAAGGGCATCGGGACTCTCCTCGAGGAGGGTTGCAGACAGCAGAGAAGTTGCGGCCGCGATCCTACCCTCCCGCGGGTGGGCGGTGCACGTGTAGGAGACGTGGCTAGAATCGGGCATGCCGCTTCCGTTCTCGACCGCCTCCGTTCGCTCCGCCGCTCGTTCGACCTCGCTCTCCGTCATCGCCCGCGCCGGCATGGCCGGAATGACCGGGATGACCGGGATGATCGGCCTGGCCTCCCTGCTCGCATTCGCTTTGCTTGCGCTGCCGCCGCTTCAGGCGACGGCGGCGAACGTCCTGCCGTCGGTCTACGAGCCGGCCGGGACCGGCGGCTACGCGGCGCTCGACCGGGCGCTCGCCAAGCTCCAGACGCACCGGCGGCTCCTGGTCATCGGCGCCCACCCTGACGACGAGGACACTTCGGCGCTGGCGCTAGTCTCGCGCGAGCTCGGCGGAGAAGCGGCTTACCTCTCGCTGTCGCGCGGCGAGGGCGGACAGAATCTGATCGGACCCGACCTCGGCGAGGCGCTCGGCGTCCTGCGCACCCAGGAGCTCCTGGCGGCGCGCGGTGTCGACGGCGCCCGGCAGTACTTCACCCGCGCCTTCGACTTCGGCTACACGCGGTCGCTTCCCGAGACGCTCGGCAAGTGGCCCGAGGAGGTGCTGCTCGCCGACGCCGTGCGCGTCGTGCGACGCTTCAAGCCGCAGGTCGTCCTCTCGGTCTTCGGCAACGACGGGACGGGCGGGCACGGCCAGCATCAGGCGGCCGGGCACACCGCCTATCTAGCCTTCGCGCGCTCGGCGGAGCCGCTGCCGGCGCTCGGGGAGGGCGCCGAGGCGGGCGCGCCCTGGAAGGCCCAGGCGCTCTTCCGCGCCGCCTGGTTTGCGCCCGAGAGCGCGACGGTCTCGCGGCCGCTCGGCGGCATCGACCCGTGGAGCGGCCTCTCGACGATGCAGCTCGCCATGAAGTCGCGCAGCCAACACCGCTCGCAGGACATGGGGCGGCTCATCGAGCTCGGTCCGCGCGACGGCAAGTACACCTTCGTCGAAGGGCCGGGAGGGGCGGCGGCGAACGATCTCTTCGCCAGGATCGACACCTCTCTCGCCGGCCTCGCGGCGACGCTCGGCGACGGTCCGCTCGCCGCCGGAGTGCGGCGGGAGCTGGCGAGCGCCCAGTCCGAGATCGCGGCGGCGCGCGGCGCCCTGCGCCCCGACCGGCTGGCCGACGTGGCGGCGCCACTGATCCGGGCGCTCGCCGCGCTCGACCGCGCCCGCGGGGCCTGCGACAAGAGCACGCTCGCCGAGGCCCGTCCGGTCGCCGAGCTCATCGCCGAGAAGATCGCGGTCGGCGAGCAGGCGCTGCTCATCGCGAGCGGAGTCGCCGTCGACGTCTTCGTGGACCGGGAGGAGCTCGTCCCCGGCGAGGCGGTGAGGCTCTCCATCGCCCTGTGGAACGCCGGCGCGCAGGCGGTGAAGCCGGTCGGAATCGGCTGGTCCGGCGCGCGCCTCGAGGACGTGGCGCGGTCGCCGACCGAAGAGAGCCTGCAGGAACAGCTCGGCAAGCACGCGCAGATCGCCCCCGGCGAGTTGGTGCGCTTCGAGCGCACGCTCAACGTGCACCGCGACGCCCGCACCACACGGCCCTACTTCCTCGAGCTGCCGCGGCGGGACGGTCTCTACGACTGGAGCGCCGCGGCTGAGGAAGATCGCGGCGAGCCGTTCGGCGCACCGGTGCTCGCCGGCCGGGTGACGCTCGAGCTCGGCGGCCGGGCGGTGAAATTCGATCGCGAGGCGGTCTATCGCTACGCCGACCAGGCGCGCGGCGAGATCCGCCGTCCGGTCGCCGTCGTGCCGCGTCTCGAGCTGCGTGTCTCTCCTGACGTTGCGGTCTGGCCGAACGGCGGACCGGCGCCGGAGGTCGCCGTCGACCTTGCGTCGCATCTCTCCGCAGCGCTCGAAGGAGAGCTCACCTTCGCCGGCGATACCGGAAATTGTGGTGGTCGGCCGCGGACGGCGATCCCCTTCCGCATCGGGGAGGCGCGCGGCAGCACGAGCCTCCGCGTCCCGGTGCCGGACTGTCCTGCGAACGGCACGGCCCGCCTCGCGCTCACAGTCACCGCGACCTCCGGCGACGAACGCTCGCGCGCCGCGGCGCCGCTCCTCGACTACCCGCACGTCCCGCCGTCGCCGCTGCGCGGCAGCGACCGCTTCGAGCTGGTGCGCGCCGACATCCGGCTGCCGCAGCTCGCCCGCGTCGGCTACGTCCTCGGCGCCTCGGACAAGGTGCCGGGGCTCCTGGCCGAGATCGGCGTGCCGATCCAGATCCTCAGCGCCGCCGACCTCGAGAACGGCGATCTGGCACGCTTCGACGCCATCGTGGTCGGGAGCCGCGCCTACGAGACCGACCGCGCCCTGCAGAAGGCGAACGGGCGTCTCCTCGACTATGTGCGGGCCGGGGGTCTCGCGATCGTCCAGTACCAGCAGTATCCGTTCACCGACGGCAAGTTCGCGCCCTACCTGCTCGAGATGTCGCGCCCGCACGGCCGGATCACGGACGAGACGGCGCCGGTGAAGCTCCTCGTCGCGGATCACCCCGCGTTCACCACCCCCAATCGGATCGGTCCGGCCGACTGGGAGGGCTGGGTGCAGGAGCGCTCTCTCTACATGCCGTCCGGGTGGGAGGCGGCCTTTACGCCGCTCCTCGAGCTCCAGGACCCCGACCAGCCGGCGCAGCGCGGCGGGCTGCTGGTGGCGGGGCTCGGCCAGGGGACCTACGTCTACACCGGCCTCGCCTTCTTTCGCCAGCTGCCGGCCGGCGTGCCGGGCGCCTACCGACTGTTCGCCAACCTCCTGGCGCTCGGCAGGAGCGGCGCGGAGCGCCAGGCGGCGTTCGCGGCGCGCGGGCAAGCGCTCGCCGACCGCTTCCTGGTCGTCGACACCCACATCGACGTTCCCTATCGTCTGAAGGACGAGATGGAGGACATCTCCCTGCGCACGGCAAAGGGGGACTTCGACCATCCGCGAGCGGTCGCCGGCGGCCTCGACACGACGTTCATGTCGATCTATGTACCCGCGAAGCTGCAGGAGACCGGCGGCGCCAAGGCGCTCGCCGACGGGCTCATCGATATGGTCGAGGGGATCGTCGCGGCGGCGCCGGCGAAGTGGGCGATGGCGGCGACGCCGGATCAGGCGCTGGCGAATCGCGCCGCGGGCAAGCTCTCGTTCGCGCTCGGCATCGAGAACGGCGCGGCGATCGAAGACCGACTGGCGAATCTCGCCCATTTCCACTCGCGGGGCGTGCGCTACGTCACCCTGACGCACGGCAAGAACAACCTGATCTGCGACTCGTCTTATGAGACGCCGGAGAGTCGCTTGTGGCACGGGCTTTCTCCGTTCGGCCGCGAGGTCGTCGCCGAGATGAACCGGTTGGGGATCATGGTCGATCTCTCGCACGTCTCGGACGAGGCGTTCGACCAGGCGCTCGCCCTCTCGCAGGCGCCGCCTCTCGCCTCGCACTCCTCCTGCCGGCATTTCACCCCCGGCTTCGAGCGCAACCTCGACGATGCGCGCATCCGCGGCCTGGCGGCGAAAGGCGGCGTGCTGCAGATCAACTTCGGATCGTCGTTCCTGACCGCCGCGGCAAACAAGAACGCGCTCGACGGCTTCCTCGCCCAGGCCGCCTTCCTCAAGGAGAAGGGGGTCGCCGAGAACTCTCCGGAGGCCAAGGCGTTCGAAGAGAAGTGGGAGCAGGAGAACCCGCTGCCGCGCGCCACCCTCGACGACGTCGTGGCGCACATCGACCACGTCGTCGAGATCGCCGGCATCGACCACGTCGGCCTGGGCTCCGACTTCGACGGCGTCGGCGACAGCCTGCCCTTCGGGCTGCGCGACGTTTCGATGTACCCCAACCTCTTCGCGCGCCTTCTCGAACGTGGCTACAGCGAAGCCGACATCGAAAAGATCGCCGGCGGCAACCTCCTGCGCGTCTGGCGCGAGGCCGAGCGCGTCGCGAAGGCGATGAGCGGGAAGCCCTGAGAGGCGGTCGCGAACCGCGCTGGAGGTCGATGCGGTCCGAGGTACACTGGAGTCGATGAGTGCTCTCGATCTGCAATCCTCTTTCCCTGTGGACGCGCGAGGGTGAATCGCGTGGCCGGAGCGGTCGCAGCGTTCGTCGCTGTGTATTCGCTTGCGATGAACGCGCCCGCGGCCGCGCAGCCGATGGATGTGCCTTACCTCGTTCGCGACATCGCGGACGACCCCTCGGACGCTCAGCTGAGCTCGTACCTGAGCTTCGAAGCGGCGGTGAACGGTCGCGCCAACTTCTGGGCCGCTTCCGCTTCCGCCGGCAGCCGTTGGACGATGTGGAGCACCGACGGCACTGCAGCCGGCACAGCCCCGATCTCCGACCTGTTTGCCTACGAGGCCACGAGCTCGCTCACCACCAGGATGATGTGCGTCGATGCGCAACGGTGGATCTTCTGGGCGCCGGGCTCGCCCGGTGGAATCGGGTCCTTCTGGTCCACGGACGGCACCAATATCGGGACCGCACTGCTTGCGTCACTCCCGCCCAATTCGATACCCGGCCTGATCTACCCCGGGCCGGAGTCGTGCGAGGAGCGTCAACTGGGCGATCGCTTCCTATTCTGGATTGCGATTCTGCATGCGCTCGAAGGCCCGACCTACGAGCTCTGGGATACCGACGGAACCTCCGGCGGAACCCATCGTGTGGCTGAGCTCGGACAGGATCCGGTGATCTGGGCGGGGGTGCCCGACTTCATCCGCCTGGGAGGCAGGATCTTGTTCTCGCTGCAGACCGTTCCGAACGGATTCGAGCTCTGGCGAACGGACGGAACCGAGGCCGGAACGGAGCCCTTCCTTTCGGAGCTTCCAGGGACCGACATTCTGGATGCGCGAGGATTCGCCCGCGTCGGTGATTGGGCGTTCTTTGTCGGGTCCAATATGGGCGGCGCGCCACCTCTTGCCGTAACCGACGGGACCGCAACCGGGACGCGCGTCTTCGCAGACCTGCTGCCGCTAGTGGGGTCGGCGGAGGATGGATACGAGCCGGTCGCTCTCTCTGACCGTCTCGTTCTGGCGGCGACTTCGGCCGGCTCCACTCAGCTTTGGGCCGCGATCCCGACGGAGCTCGAACCCGATGCCCTCACAGCGCTGGTTGACGCCATCTCTATCCAACCGCTGGTGGCGCAGCCGATCGGCGGCCGGGCGCTCTTCGTGGCTACCCTTCCGGCACCGCCGAGCGACACGCGCGATCACCTGTTCCTTTCGGACGGTACCGCGATCGGCACGATCGACGTCGCGGTCGGATGCGACGCCGCGGGCTCATGCGGGATAAGGGGTCTCGGCACGATGGGCGGCGACGCCTACTTCGTGGTCTCCGACAGTTCCGGGACGTCGCTCCGGAAAACGGACGGCACCGCGCCAGGCACCCTCGAGATCGAAGCCTTCGACTGCTCCAGCGGCTGTGAGATCCAATCCTTCGGTGTCTCGGAAGCAAGACTGTATTTTCTGAAGGGTTCGCTGGTTGGTTCCCCGGCACTCTGGGTGACGAACGGGGTCGCGGCCGGCACTTTCGAGGTCCTAGCGCCGGGTGCGATCGACCGCGCCGGGACAGTCGCCCTGCCGGGAAATCGGCTGGTTTTCGCTGCCCAAGGCGCCGGAGCCGGCGTCGAACCCTGGACTACCGACGGAACCCCGAGCGGGACGCACATGATCGTCAACCTCTCGACGGCGATCGACCAGTCGCAGCCGGAACGCTTCTCGGCGAACGGAGATCGCGTCCTCTTCGCGGCGGCGGAGTCCGTGCACGGCGCGGAGCCCTGGGTCAGCGGGGGTAATGGTGGCAATACACGAATGGTGGTCGATGTCAGACCGGGACCCGGAGGAAGCTGGCCGGTGCCCTTTCAGCCGGCCGACGGCGTTTGGCCGATCCGGGCCGATCCGGAGGGCACGGGATCGTCGCAGCGCCTCTTCTACACCACCGGAGCCCCCGGCAGCCTGGGTTCGCTCGGCCTCGAATCTTTTTGGGGCTTCTCGTCGCTGTCGTTCGACGGCCGTTCCTTGATCTCGAGCGGAACGGCGCTCTTTGCCTTCGAGGGCGATCCGCCGTCGCTGGGCTCGCTGAGCGAGACGGGCAGCGGATTCGAGATCTTCCCGTTTCTTGCCGCGGGGGCGGAGCGGGTCTACTTCCGCAACCTTCTCGCGGGAGAGCCGCACGAGTTGTGGGCGACGGACGGTACCGCGGGGGGAACGCAGTCCTTTTGCGAGGCCCCGGACTATCAGGACTATCAAGGCTTTCCGCCAGAGAGCTGGATCGGCGAGCTCGGTACCGGTGTTACCTTCAAGGCACGCACGACCGCGGAGGGGCTGGAAGCGTACTTCTGTCGCCAAGGGGAATCGGCGATCCTGCTGGCCGACATCGCGGCCGGATCCGACGACGCCGATCCGGACGGCTTCGTCGCGGTCGGCGGGTGGAGTCTCTTTGCGGCGACAGATTCCGGAGGAGACCGGGAGCTCTGGCGGACGGATGGAACAGTGGCAGGCACGGAGGTTCTGGCGAACCTCTCGCCGGCCGGCAGCTCTGCGCCCGCTGAGTTCACCGCAGTCGCAGGCGGAGTGATCTTCTCCGCGAACGACGGCCAGCACGGACGTGAGCTCTGGTTCTCGAACGGAACGGCGGCAGGCACGGCGATGGTGGCCGATCTCGCGCCCGGTCCGATGTCTTCGCAGCCCGCCGGCTTCGAGCCGATCGGCGGCGCATTCGTGTTTGCGGCAGAGACACTCTCTGCCGGTCGCGAGCTCTGGGTCACCGCCGGAACTCCGGAGTCGACCGGCCCGCTGACCGAGATCCGGCCCGGACCGCTGTCGTCGTGGCCCGAGGAGTTGACCGCGACGCAGCATCGCGTCTTCCTGCGCGCCACCGACGAGCGCGGCTCCGAGCTCTGGGCGCTCTGTCCGTCCTGGGTGGCGGGGACCTCGCAGGCGTGCAACGAGCTCTTCGTGGACGGCTTCGAGGGCGGCTCGCTCGATCGCTGGAGCGCCTCGACGCCCTGAAGCTGCCGCCCGAGGCTTCAAGCGCTCGGCGAGGTCGACGAGGGATCGCTTGGGCTAGAGTTCCCCGGATGAAGAAATGGGCTTTTCACGTGATTGCGGGCCTGGCGACCGCGAGTCTGGCCGGCCTTGGCGGCTGCTCGGACGGCCGGACGCCGGTGATGGTCTATTCGCCGCACGGGCGGGATCTGCTGCTGCTCTTCGAGCAGGCGTTCGAAGCGAAGCATCCGCAGATCGACGTGCGCTGGCTCGACATGGGGTCGCAGGAGGTCTACGACCGGATCCGCTCGGAGAAGGCCAATCCGCAGTGCGACGTCTGGTTCGGCGGCCCGGATGCGATCTTCGCCCGCGCCGCCGGCGAGGGGCTCCTCGCGCCCTATCGGCCGTCGTGGGCCGACGCCGTGCCGGCGAGCTCGCGCGGCGCGGGCGACCTCTACTTCGGAGCCTTCCGCACCCTGCCGGTCATCGTCTACAACCAGAAACTGGTGCCTGAGGCAGATGCCCCGCGCGACTGGGAGGACCTCCTACAGCCGCGCTTCGCCAACCGCGTGCTGATCCGCGATCCGATCGCCTCCGGCGTGATGCGCACGATCTTCAGCATGGTGCTCGCGAAGTCGGCGGCGGAGACCGGGTCGACCGCGCGCGGCTTCGACTGGCTCGCGCGGCTCGATGCCCAGACCAAGGAGTACGTCGCCAATCCGGCCCTTCTGCACGAGAAGGTGATGCGCGGCGAAGGCGAGGTGACGATGTGGGAGCTCACCGACATCCTGCTCGAGCGCCAGAAGGGGGTGCCGTTCGGCTACCGCTTCGCTGCCAGCGGCACGCCGGTCATCGACGACGCGGTGGCCCTCGCGACCGGCGCGCCGCACCGCACGGCGGCGCTCGAGCTCCTCGAGTTCGTGGGCTCGGTCGAAGCGCAGGCGCTCGCCGCTGAGCGCGCCTTCCGCATTCCGGCGCGCACCGACATTCCGCTCGAGAAGCTGCCGCCCTGGGCGCAGGAGGTCCTCACCGCGATGCAGCCGGCGGTCTACGACGAGGCGCTCGCCGCGGCGAAGGGGCAGGAGTGGATGGCAACCTGGGATCGCACGGTGCGCGGCAAAGGCGCGGCGCTCGAAGCGCCCGCGCCAGCCTCGCCGGCACCATGACCACGCCTCCGGACCCCGCCGCGACGGCAGCCGCGACCGATCTCGTCCTGCACGACATCGGCAAGCAGTTCGGGGAGAAGAGAGTGCTCGACGGCATCTCCCTCACCGTGCCGCGCGGCGAGGTGCTGGCGCTCCTCGGGCCCTCGGGGAGCGGCAAGACGACACTGCTGCGCATCGTCGCCGGTTTCGAGACCGCCGACCGCGGCACGCTGCGGGTCGGCGAGCAGCGAGTCGAGCGCCTCCCCCCGGCGCGGCGGGACTTCGGCATGGTCTTCCAGCACTACGCGCTCTTTCCCCATCTCTCGGTGGGCGAGAACGTGGCCTTCGGTCTCGAGGCCCGAAAGCTCCCGAGAGCCCAGGTCCAGGAGCGCGTCGCCGCGGCGCTCGCGAGCGTGGATCTCGCCGGCTTCGAGCGCCGCCGGATCTCCGAGATCTCGGGCGGCCAGCAGCAGCGCGTGGCTCTCGCGCGCGCCCTCGCGCCGGAGCCCCGGGTGCTCCTCCTCGACGAGCCGCTGTCGAACCTCGATCCGACGCTGCGCGAACGGACCCGTCGCGAGCTCGCGGCGACGCTGCGGCGGATCGGCATCACGACGCTCCTGGTGACCCACGAGCAGGAGGAGGCGTTCGATCTCGGCGACCGCGTGGCCCTCCTCCACGGCGGGCGGCTGGCGCAGCTTGGCACGCCGCACGAGCTCTATCGCGCGCCGGCGACGCGTTTCGTCGCCGGCTTCATCGGCCGCGGAAGTTTCTTGCCGGTCACCATCCAGGAGGTGGGGCCGCAAGCAGAGAACGGTTTTTCTCCCACGGCCGTCAGCGGCCCGGCGCTCGCGCCGGGGGCGACGTTGTCGCTGGCGTCGCGTGGTTTCGGTAAAGGGAAAGAAGCAGATCTGTGGCTGCGTCCGGAGATGCTGGAGATCTGCGACGGCGCCGCGCCCGGCACTCCCTTTACTGGAGCCTTTCTTTCCGCTCGCTTCAGTGGGCCGGTGAGCTACCTGACGGTGCGTCTGGATTCCGGCGTCGAGATCGAAGTGATGGTCACGGGGGAGATTCCCGCGCCTGGAGTCGAGGTCGGTCTGCGCCTGCGCGCCGACGCTTGTCCCAAGCTGTTTGCTTCTGCGTTGGTGGAGGGGCCTTCGGCTTGAGCGCTGCTGCCCGGCGATGGTGGATCGGGGCTGGGGTCTTCCTCCTGCTCGTTTGGCTGGTGGGCTATCCGCTCGTCGTGACCACCTTCGCCGCGTTCGTTCCCGAGGCCGGTGGCGTTCCCGGCGCCGGTGCCGGCGCGAGCGCACCCTTCACCGAGTTCGTGAACCGGCCGGACGAGTGGACGGCGCTCTTTCGCAGCCTGTGGATCTCGCTCGCGTCGGTCGGACTCGCCGGGCTCGTCGGCGTACCGCTCGGCTTTCTCTTTGCCCGCGCCGAGTTCCCGGGGCGGCGTGTCCTGGGCGAGCTTCTGGCACTGCCGGTGGCGCTGCCGCCGCTCGTCGGCGTCATCGCCTTTCTCTATCTCTACGGCGAGAGCGGCATGGCGACCCGTCTGGTCGGGAGCCTGGTGCAGTCGTCCGGTGCGCCGTGGCGGCTGACCGGTCCCGGGGCGATCCTCCTCGTTCACACCTACTCGATGTACGTCTACTTCTACCTCTTCACGCGCGCCGCGCTGGCGCGCTTCGACGGCGCCCAGCTCGAGGCGGCGGCGTCCCTCGGCGCCTCACGTTGGCGGACGCTCACCCGCGTCGTCCTGCCGGGCCTCGCGCCGGCGCTCGCGGCGGCGGCGATCCTCACCTTCCTCACCGCGCTCGGCTCGTTCTCGGCGCCGTACATCTTCGGCGGCTCGTTCCGGGTGATGACCACCCAGATCCTCGCCTCGCGCCAGAACGGCGACGTCGACATCGCCGAGGTCGAGACCTTTTTTCTCATCGCGGTGGCGATCGGCGGCCTGCTGATCGCTCGCGGGCTCCAGCGCCGGCACCTCGGAAGGCGCGCGGCGACACAGCGCGGGACGCCGCCGGAGCGCCGGCAGGTGCGCTCGCCGGCGGCGCGGCTGGCGCTCGCCCTCGCCGGGTGGTCGTTGGCGCTGCTGCTGCTCTTGCCGCACCTGACGCTGATCCTGATCTCGTTCGTGCCACGGGCCAGCTGGACGACCGAGCTCTTCCCGCCGGTGCTCTCGCTCGCCAACTACCGGGCATTGGGAGCGACCGGGGCGGCGGCGGAGGCGCTGCGTCCGGTGGCGAACTCGCTCTGGATGGCGCTCGTCGCCACGGCGGGGGCGCTCGTTCTCGGCTTCGTCGCGGCGCGGCGGGCGGTCGACCGGCGGCCCGGCGGGGTGTTCTGGGCGCGCGCGATCGGCCTCCTGGTCGCCATCCCCTGGGCGGTGCCGGCGACCGCTTTCGCCGTGGCTCTCGCCACCACGATGAGTGTGAACTCGCCGGCCTCTGGCCGCTTTCTGCTCGTCGGCACGGCGGCGATCCTGCCGCTCGCCTACCTTGCGCGTGCCCTTCCCGCCACCGGGCAGGCGGCGATCGCGGCGCTCGAGCAGATGGACCCGCAGCTCGAGGAAGCCTCGGCTTCGCTGGGAGCCGGTAAACTTCGCACGCTCGCCCGCGTAACTCTTCCCAGAGTGCGGCCGGCTCTCGCCGCCGGAGCGAGCCTGGCCTTTCTCGCCGCGTTCGGCGATTTCGTGGTCTCGATCGTCCTCTACACCTATGAAACCCGCCCGATCTCGATCGAGATCCTCTCCAACCTCCGGCTGCAGGAGACCGGCGTCGCCGCGGTCTATGGAGTCCTCTTGACCGCGCTCTCGGCCGCCGCCTTCCTGCTCTGGGGCCGCGAGAAAGAGGTGCGTTGATGGCGCCCGATCGGGTCTCGCTGGCGCGGCTCTGGGCGCTCATGGCGACGGTCTTCGTCGACATGATGGGTTTCCTGATGGTCATGCCGGTGCTGCCGTTCTACGCGGACCGTCTGGGCGCCTCGCCGTTCGTCATCGGCCTGATGGTCTCCGCGTTTGCGCTGGCGCAGCTGCTGGTGGCGCCCTACTGGGGGAAGCTCTCGGACCGCCGGGGGCGTCGGCCGACGCTGATGCTCGGCATCGGAATCGCCACCGTCGCCTTTCTCCTCCTCGCGCTCGCCTGCTCGGAGTGGGCGATGGCGCGCATTTCGCCCGCCTGGCTGATCGCGCTGATCTTCGTGTCGCGCTTCGTGGCGGGTGCCGGAGGCGCCACGACCGGAGTCGTGCAGGCCTACGTCGGGGACGCCATCGTTCCGGAGGAGCGCGCCAAGGCGCTCGGCTGGATCTCCGCCGCGACCTCGGCGGGGGTCATGCTCGGGCCGGCGCTGGGATCGCTGGCTGCGTTCGGCGGCCCGGCGACTCCAGGGCTCGTGGCGACCGCGCTCTGCCTGCTGAACCTCCTGTTCGTCAAGCGCTGGCTGCCGGAGTCGTCGAGCGCGGAGGCGCGTGCGCAGGCGAAGGTCGAGGGGCGAGGGTCGCTCCGCCGGCGCATGCTCGACGTCTTCGTGCATCCCCAACGGCCGGTGGCGCGGCTGATCTGGATCTATGCGGTCGGCATGATGGCGTTCATGGCCATGAACGCCGTGCTGGCGCTCTTCCTCCAGAAGCGCTTCGGGATCACGGAAAAGTCCTTCGGTCTCATCTATACCTTCGTCGGCGCGATTTCGCTGGTCATGCGGAGCCTCCTGCTGGGGCCCGCGGTGCGCCGGCTCGGCGAGAGCGGGGTCATGCGGATCGGACTCGTGGCGCTCGCCGCGGGCTTTGCAGCCCAGGCCGTCGCGCCCAGTCTGCTCGTCTTTTTCGCGGCGATCCTGTTCATTCCGGTCGGCACGGCGCTGCTCTTCCCGGCCTCGTCATCGCTGGTCTCGCGCTTCGCCCAGCGCCACGAGCTCGGAGCGACGATGGGCGTGCAGCAGGCCTACGGCGGAGTCGCGCGGCTGGTCGGTCCGATGTGGGCCGGATTCACGTTCGAGAGATTCGGTCCCGGCGCCCCGTTCTGGATCTCGTGCGGCCTGGCGATCGCGACGCTCGTTTTCGCCGGTGGACTGCACGCCGACGCGCCGGCGAATCCGGCAGGACCTGCAACGGCGACGCTGGAGCCCGAAGCCGCAGCGCCGAATCGCCGCAGCTGAATTCCGCCAGAGTCGGGCTCGAGCTGCGGCGTTCGAGGGCATACGCGCTGCGCGCCGATCCGGATGGATCGCGGGAGTGATCCATCCGGCCGTCCCTGGGCGGCGTAGGTCCTTTCGAACGGCCGCTTGCGCGGCCGGGTTCACCTACTCGAAAGGAAACTTGAGATGCGCAACGGAAAGCAGTTCGTCGCAGCGTTCGGCTTGGTGGCTTTCGCAGCAGTTGCCTTCGCCGGCAGCAACCCCATGGTCGGTGGCAAGGAGATGTTGCCCAACAAGGACATCATCGACAACGCCGTGAACTCGGCCGATCACACGACGCTGGTCGCTGCGGTGAAGGCCGCCGACCTGGTCACCACCCTGAAGGGAGCAGGGCCGTTCACTCTCTTCGCGCCGACCAACGGCGGCTTCGCCAAGCTTCCGGCCGGTACGGTGGATTCGCTCCTCAAGCCCGAGAACAAGGCGGCTCTGGCGAAGATCCTGACCTACCATGTCGTGGCCGGGAAGGTGACGAGCGCCGATCTCATCAAGATGATCGGCGACGGCAAAGGCACGACGAGTTTCAAGACGGTCTCCGGCGGCACGGTTCAGGCCATGATCCGGGATGGCAAGGTCGTGCTCAAGGACGAGAAGGGTTTGACGTCGACCGTGACGATCGCCGACGTCAACCAGTCGAATGGGGTGATCCACGTCGTCGACAGCGTCCTGCTGCCGATCTGAACCCGCAGCAGGATGGCGGAAGTGCAGGGGCGCCCGCGATGGGCGCCCCCTTTTTCGTCTGTTGGCTGCCGTGCAGGAACCGACGCGATGTTGGTGTAGAACTATCCGCATGAACCGCAATGCGCTCGTTCTCGCTGCCGGCCTCTCCTTCCTCCTGCTTGCCCCATCCGGCCCTCTCGTCGCGCAGGAAGAGCTGAACTTCAGCCAGGTTGCGAAAGGGGTGCGCGAGGGGCTGACGCGCCTCGACCGGGAGCTCAGCGACCGCGAGGTCGAGCTCGGTCGCCACCTCGAGGTCCTCGGCAAGCTGACGGAAGGAGCGGGGGAGCTCGCCCGCTCGGCGCCGATGACCGGCCGGGACGCCGCCCTCGAAGCGATCGAAGAGGCGCGCGAGCTCGCCGCGATCGAGCCGCCGCTCGACGACGAGGTCTTCGCGGTCCTCGAGCGCTGCCGGGCGGAGGTCGCCCACAGCGTTTTCGGCGAAACCGGACCGGGTGCCGCGGCGCGGTTTCTCGCCCAGGTGCTCAAGCTCGAAGAGTCGACGAACGGGAAGCTGCGCAAATTGATCCTCGACGTGGGCGTCTTGCGCCAGATCGACGACCTCATCGACATGAGCTCCAATGCCCATATCGCCAAATCGTCGCAGTCGCTCGATCGCCTCTATCTTCAGCACGCGGTCGGTCTCGCCTTGCGCGAGCCGCGCTGAGGGCCTGGGCGGGGAAAAAAACGAAGGCCGGGTGGTGACACCCGGCCTTCGACGGAGAGTTCGATGGTTGCGGGGGCAGGATTTGAACCTGCGACCTTTGGGTTATGAGCCCAACGAGCTACCTGGCTGCTCCACCCCGCGTCATAGCCCGGCAGCAGGCTGCCGGGGTCGACAAGGATGCCACAGCGGCGGCATCGAGGTCAAACCGGCGGCGGGCCGGGGCCTCGCGGAGCGCGAGCCGGCCGCCCGGCGGGGTGCCCAGGGGGCGGTTCTCACGACTACGCGTTCCGCGTTCAGTTCCCGCTTCTTTTCCTGGTCGCCGTGCTTGCCGTCGGTTGGAGCTCCCGCAGCTAGCTCGTGCAGCTGCGCATGCCCTGCATGCTGACCTGGCCCTGGGTAACCCCCCGGGCTTTCGTGCGTATCACTTCGACATGGATCTCCTGCGACCAAGGCGTCGACTCGCGGTTCTGGCCCTGCTCTTCGCACTCACTCCCGGTGCCGCACTCGAAGCCGCGATGGGGCTGGAGATCCGCATCGCCCGCGTCGCGACGCCGATCGTCGTCGACGGCGATCTCTCCGATCCGGCCTGGAAGACGGCCGAGCCGATCACCGACTGGCTGGAGACCAATCCGGGCGACAACATCCCGCCCAAGGTGGCGAGCGTCGCCTGGCTCGCCTACGACAACGACTTCCTCTATGCCGCCTTCGAGTTCGACGAGCCCGATCCGAAGACGATTCGGGCGCCGCTCGGCGATCGCGACAACGTGCGTTCCTATACCGACTACGGCGGCGTGATCATCGACTCGCAGAACGACGGCCACACGGCACAGCTGTTTCTCGCCAACGCCCGCGGCATCCAATACGACGCGCTCTCCAACGACGCCTCGGGCGAGGACGACTCCCCCGACTACTTCTGGGAAAGCGCGGCGAGGATCACCGCCACCGGCTGGATGCTCGAGATCCGCATCCCCTTCTCCTCCCTGCGCTACACCGATCCCGATCCGGCGCAGTGGGGGATCCTGCTCTACCGCAATCGGCCGCGCGACTTCCGCTACCAGATGTTCACCTCGCGCCTGCCGCGCGACTCGAGCTGCTTCATCTGCAACTCGCGGCCGCTCGTCGGTCTCGCCGGACTCTCCGTCGGCTCGCACTACGTCGTGGCGCCTTACCTCGCGGCGAACCAATCGTCCGCGCCGCGCGACAGCCTCGGCAGCCCGCTCGCGACCGACGACGCCGAATTCGACGGCGGCGTCGATGCCAAGTGGATCCCGAATCCGTCGACCGCGATCGACGCGACGGTGAACCCCGACTTCTCGCAGATCGAATCGGACGCCGGCCAGATCACCGCCAACGAGCGCTTCGCGCTCTTCTATCCCGAAAAGCGGCCGTTCTTTCTCGAAGGGGTGAATCTCCTCCGGACGCCGATCCAGGCGGTCTACACCCGCACCTTCACCTCGCCGCAGTTCGGCCTGCGGGCGACCGGCGGCAGCGAGTCGACGAAGTACACCGCCCTGGTCGGCCAGGACCGTGGCGGCGGTTCGGTGATCCTCCCCGGTCCCGAAGGCTCCGGGTTCGCCGACCAGGACTTCTCCTCCTACGTCGCGGTCACCCGCGCGCGCCGCGACTTCAAGCAGGCGTTCATGAGCTTCCTCTACACCGGCAGGGAGAACGCGAGCGGCGACGGCGGCGGCTCGAACCACGTCGCGGGTCCCGACTTCGAATGGCGACCGACGCCGCAGGACACGGTCACCGGGCAGCTTCTCTTCTCGTGGTCCGACACCCCGAATCGCCCCGATCTGGCGGAGGAGTGGGACGGGCGGAAGCTTTCCGGCCATGCGGCGAAGCTCTGGGGGCAGCACGCCACCGAGACCTGGGACCTCTTCGGCCAGTACGAGGACTTCTCCGACGAGTTCCGCGCCGACAACGGCTTCGTGCCCCAGGTCGGCTACCGGATGCTCTACGTCGAATCGGGGCGCACCTGGCGGCCGGTCGAGAAGAAGGTCTCGCGGCTGCGGCTCTTCGCCATCGCCGACCGCGCCGAGACCCAGGGTGGAGAGCTCCTGTCGCAGGAGTTCGTGCCCGGTATCGGCCTCGACGCGACCTGGAACTCGTTCGTCCGTTTCGAGTTTGCCTTCGACGAGGTGGTGAACCAGGGGGTGAGCTTCGACCGCTTCCAGTTCCGCCCGCGGCTCGAGGTCCGCCCCGGCAAGGTCGTGCAACAGGTGACGCTCCAGGTGGTCTACGGCGACGACGTCGACTTCGCCAACAACCGCCCGGCCGACGGTTGGCGGGCCACCCTCACCGCCGACCTGCAGCCGACGGATCACCTGGCGCTCGGCCTCTCGGCGGCGCGGCGGACGCTCGACGTCGACGTGGAGGATCTCTCGGGCACCCTCTTCACCGCCGACCTCGCGCGCCTGCGCGCGGTCTACACCTTCAACGCCAGGAGCTGGCTGCGCCTGATCGGCGAGTGGCAACAGATCGACCGCGATCCGGCGCTCTACCTCTCCGAGGTTCCGGCGACGAGCGGCGACTTCGCCGGCTCGGCCGTCTTCGCCTACAAGCTCAACTGGCAGACCGTGTTCTTCCTCGGCGTCGGCGACGAACGCACCCAGGATCCGAACGGCGTCCTGCAAGCCCTCGGCCGCCAGGCCTTCTTCAAGCTCTCGTACGCTTTCCAACGCTGAGCAATCCCGGCAGCCTGGGGGACACAAAGCGCGGGCGGCACTTTGGAGGCAAGCACCAACCAGCTCGCCCGCGCATTGTGCCCCCCATTCTCCCGGTGTCGTTCGAACGACCCCTTTGGGTGGTTGGATCGCGCCCGGCCCTCTCGTAGGATGCCTGGCGTAGGCGAAGCAGCCGTCGCGGGTCGCTCTCGAGTCCGGAATCGCGACCTGCGGGAACGAGGGGGTCGCCATGCCGACAGGGATGCGTTGGGGAAGGTCGTTGTTGTGGATGCTCGGTTTGGCGCTGGTGTTGCCAGGTCTTGCCTGGGCTGGAGCCGCACCCGAACCGATCGAAGTCGCCGGGATCCCGCTCGAGTTCATTCTCTTCGCGCTGACGCTCCTGGGCGTCGCGCTGTTCCACAACAAGACGCTCGAAGTGGCGCTCACCGGTCTCTCGGTGATCACGCTCTACAAGATCGTCTTCGCCGGCTTCAAGGAGGGCGCTGGCCTCGCCGGCTTCGTCAGCCACCTCGGGCACGAATGGGTGGTGATCGCCAACCTCCTTGGCCTGCTGCTCGGCTTCGCCCTCCTCGCGCGCCACTTCGAGGACAGCGAGATCCCGAAGGTCCTGCCGCGCTATCTCCCCGACAACTGGCAGGGGGCGTTCGTCCTGCTGGTGCTGGTCTTCGTGCTGTCGTCGTTTCTCGACAACATCGCGGCGGCGTTGATCGGCGGCGCCATGGCCCACACCCTCTTCCAGAAGAAGGTGCACATCGGCTACATCGCGGCGATCGTCGCGGCGTCGAACGCCGGCGGCTCGGGGAGCGTCGTCGGCGACACCACCACGACGATGATGTGGATCCACGGCGTGCCACCGAGCGCGGTCTTCCATGCCTACGTCGCGGCCGGCCTGGCGCTGGTGGTCTGCGGCATCCCGGCCTCGATGCAGCAGCACAAGCATTCGCCGATCCTCAGGGACGCCTCTCCCGGCGCACGGGTCGACTGGACGCGGGTCGGCATCGTCGCCTTCATCCTCGCTTCGGCGGTTGCGGCGAACGTCCTCATCAACGTCAAGTTCACCGAGCTCTCCGACAGCTTCCCGTTCATCGGTGCGGCGGTCTGCCTGGCGATCCTCGTGGCGGCGCCAATTCGCAAGCCGGAGTGGTCACTCCTCCCGGGCGCCTTCAAGGGGGCGATCTTCCTGCTCTCGCTGGTGCTGGCCGCCACCATGATGCCGGTCGAGAAGCTGCCGGCGGCGGCCTGGCAGACGGCGTTCGGGCTCGGCTTCCTCTCGGCGGTCTTCGACAACATCCCGCTCACCGCGCTGGCCTTGGCTCAGGGCGGCTACGATTGGGGGATGGTCGCCTACGCGGTTGGCTTCGGCGGCTCGATGATCTGGTTCGGCTCTTCGGCCGGAGTCGCGATCACGACCATGTACCCGGAGGCACGCTCCGTCGGTTCCTGGCTCAAGAACGGCTGGCACGTCACTGTCGCCTACATCGCCGGCTTCTTTCTCCTGCTCTTCACTCTCGGCTGGCAGCCGCACGGCTAACCGCCGGCTGAGGCTCGCCGCCGCCTTCGCCAGCTTGATCGTTGGGGGCCTTCGGGTTACCCTTGAAGCTGCACAGGCAGACGGCAGTCAAGACCGCAGCTCGAGAAGTCCCGGTTTGCACGTTCGCATCCCCTGGGGGAGTCACCCATGTTTCTCATCCAAGAAATCGTCGCACGCGAGGTGCTCGACTCGCGAGGCAATCCGACCGTCGAGGTCGACTGCGCTCTCGAAGGGGGCGCGGTCGGGACGGCGCAGGTGCCCTCCGGCGCCTCGACCGGCAGCCGTGAAGCGCTCGAGCTGCGCGACGGCGGCACGCGCTACCACGGCAAGGGTGTCGCTACCGCGGTCGACTTCATCTACGACGAGATCGCCCCCGAGCTCGAAGAGATGGACGCCCGCGACCAGGCGCTCGTCGATCGCACGATGATCGACCTCGACGGCACGCCGAACAAAGGGCGCCTCGGCGCCAACGCCATTCTCGGCGTCTCGCTGGCGGTGGCCAAGGCCGCCGCGGCGGAGGCTGGACTGCCGCTCTACAGCTATCTCGGCGGACCCGGTGCGACGGTGCTGCCGGTGCCGATGCTGAACGTTCTGAACGGCGGAGCGCACGCCGACAACTCGATCGACATCCAGGAGTTCATGATCGTGCCGGTCGGCTTCACGCGCTACAGCGAGGCCCTGCGCGCCGGGGTCGAGGTCTACCACACGCTCAAGAAGGTCTTGAAAGAGAAGGGTCTCGCCACCGCGGTCGGCGACGAGGGCGGTTTCGCGCCCAACCTCGCGAGCAACCGCGAAGCGCTCGACCTGCTGATGCTCGCCATCGAGAAAGCCGGTTACCGGCCGGGGATCGACATCGCCCTGGCGCTCGACGTCGCCGCCTCGGAGCTCGTGGAAGAGGGCGCACCGGGCCGGTACGCTCTCGCCGGCGAAGGCAAGAAAGGCCTGACGGCGCAGGATCTCATCGCGATCTATCGCGACTGGGTCGGCGCCTACCCGCTGGTGTCGATCGAGGACGGTCTCGCCGAGGGGGACTGGGAGGGCTGGAAGAGCCTGACGCGCACGCTCGGCTCCAAGGTCCAGCTGGTCGGCGACGACGTCTTCGTCACCAACCCGGAGATCCTCGCCCGCGGCATCGCTGAAGGAGTCGCCAACGCGTTGCTGGTCAAGGTGAACCAGATCGGGACACTTTCGGAGACTCTGACGGCGGTCGATCTCGCGAAATCGCGCGGCTACGCCAACATCATCAGCCACCGCTCCGGCGAGACCGAGGACACGACGATCGCCGACCTCGCCGTCGC
>JANNGS010000011.1:0-50270 GCA_031403995.1 Thermoanaerobaculia bacterium | reverse complement strand
CTGGGCGACGATCTCCCCGGGCAGGCGCGACAGGTCGAACTCGGTGCCGGTGTAGAAGCCGCGCGCGGCGAGGGCCATCGCCGCCGTCTGGATGCGGTAGGTGCCGATCACCCGGCCGGAGGGGCGGTGCTCCACCAGCAGGTGATGACACTGAGCGTCGAACTCGTCCTGGTCGCGGCCGGTCGCGAACGACTCCTCGAGTCCTTCCCGCAGCTCGACGTTGAAGACGTCAAAACGCAGACGCAGGATGGCGTCGAGTTCCTCGACCGAGGAGGCGTAGCGGACGGCATAGGCTCCTTCCGCGATCTCCCCCGGCGGCAACGACTCGCGCGACGACGGATACCCAGCGAGCTCGGGCTGCTCTTCAGCCAGATTAGCGAGCGGCAGTTCACTGGGCAGGGTCACGGCGCCTCCGGAGGGCAGAGAGATCGAACCGACAGCAGCGCAGTGATTCTACTGCAGCGCCGGAGGGCCGCCGGTGACGGCGGCGGCACGACCCGGTTTCGCGGCGGTAACGATGCAAGCGTCGACTCTCGGATCGGTTTGCGGCATGTCCTCCCCCTTTTCGAGTCCCGTCAGTCTTCTCGCATGCGCGTCGGGCCGTAGGCCTTGCGGCCGCCGCGCAGCAGGGTGCGATCTTCGATTGCCGAGGCGGTCAGGATGCGCGACATGTCGACCGCGCGCGCGGCGAGCTCGCGCGCCGCGGCGTGCAGGTCGGGCGAGTCGCGCACCGCGGCGACGTTCCTCTCCATGTCTTCGGCGTCCCAGCCGCGGGAATGCGCAATGTAGGGGTACTGCGGAAAGACGCAGCCGATCTCGGCGAAGAACCCCAGCATCTGGCCGGCAACCGCCTGCACGTTGTCCTGTCCGCCGGTGATGATGAAGGCGGCGACCTTGTTCTTGAGCAGCACGCGGTTGTGCAGGGTGATCTGGTTCTGGATGCAGTTCATGCGCTCGACCATCTTGTAGTAGAGCGCCGAGGCCGCTCCCCAGCGAATCGGCGTCGCGACGAGGATCACGTCGGCCCAGTGCACGATCGCCTCGTAGACCCGGTCGAGCTGGTCGTCCGGGTCCATCTGGGTGATCGAGCACGGCCAGGTGCAGGCCCGGGCGCTCTTCGAGTAGTAGCCCTCGCAGGCGCGGAACGAGAGATCGTTGAGCTTGATCATTCGGTGCTCGCAGTCGAGCTTGTCCCCGGCATGGCCGAGCGCCGAGGCGAGGAGCTCGTCGGAGGTCGAGAAGCGCGGCAGCTCCTTGTTCATCACCGTCGTCGAGATGCCGACGAAGCGGATCGGTCCCGGCGTCCGCTCCGGCTTGCGGGAGAGCGGATGCGGCTCGTGCGGCAGGCGGCCGCGCTTCGAGACCGCCTCGAGGTTGACGAACAGGTGCCCGTCGCGCTCCTCGACTTCATAGGACGGCACCTGGTCGGCCTCGAAGCCCGGCTCGCCCTGGCCGGTCGTGCAGTGGAACTTCCAGCCGTGCCAGGGGCAGACGACGTAGTCGCCGGCGAGCGTCCCCTCTCCCAGCGGCCCGCCGACATGGTTGCAGATGCCGGAGATGGCGCCGAAGTTTCCGTCCTTGAAGGTCAGCGAGATGCGCGTCCGCTCGACCGTCAACCCCCGCACCGGCCGATCCTTCAACGCTGCCACCGGTCCCAGATCCACCCACTTGGCGTCGCTCATCCTGCCTCCCTGGGATCGAAGTCTACCCGCCTGTCATTCGGGAGGGTCTTCTGCAACAACGGATCAGGTGACGGAGCGTTCCGCAAGCAGGAAGTCCTGATAGCTGAGTGGATCGGGATGCCGCGCCCAGTGACCGCGCGCAATTCGAACGATCTCCAGCCCTTTTGCGCGCAGCGCCTCGGCCACGGCCGCTTCATCGTAAGCGACCGCCGCCTCAGGATCCCTCGGATCTGCGACCGCGTAGTAGGGCTGGGGAAAGTGCGCAAACCGCGGATAGAACCCACCCAAACGCGGCATCAACTGAGGGTCGAACAGGAAGAACGACAAGACCGCCCGACCACCGGGCTTCAGGACGCGCGCCGTCTCGGCAAGATAGCGGTCCGCCGACGTCGGCGCGAGATGGGTAAAGACGGAGGCCGCGAAAGCGATATCCACAGATTGGTCGGCGCAAGGAAATCGAAACGACTCTGGCCGCAGAGCACCATGCGGGTTGTAGTGCGAGTTCGAAATGTCGGCATGCACGAACCAGAAGTTCGGGTGACTTCGCGCGACGGACTTCTGGCACCAGCGTATGGCGCGCCGGGAGATGTCAAAGCCTGTGTACTCGCCTGTGGTGAAGTGGCGGGTCAGTGGAACAGCCAGCCGGCCGACACCACAGCCGATGTCGAGGAGCCGCTCGTGTGGCTTGAGAGCTCCCAAGGTGGTTGCAATGCCGGACAGATGCTGGCCGACGACGTGAAAGTCGTAACCACCGACCGCATCGACGAGCGCCCGTGGCGGAGTGAGCGGCGGTCGTCGCCCGGCGACCACGTCGAACGCATCCGCTCCCAGGAATCGCGCGAGCCGGACTTTGCGCCGGACGGCCCGCAGGAGGGTGGCAAGCACGAGGTCGAGTGTACCTTGTGGAACCAGATCTGCCGCGCGCCGCGGCCGGTGCACTGCCGTACCGTCTCGGACGCGAACCGCTGGTGGCTGGCGAAGACGACTGCGTCGAGGGCGCTACGACTTCCGATAGACATCCGTCTTCAGGAACTTGGCGAAGAGTCCTTCCGCGCGCGCCAGGCGCCGGGTCATCGCCTGCGCCTCGTCCGTGGCGACCCACCGGATCCCGTCGCAGCCGGGCGGTACTACATCGCGCAGCTGAACCAACGAGGTTTTGCCGATCGCGTCGGGAATGTCCATCGACCCTGGGAACGCGGCGCGCTCGCCCACCGCAGCCCACTCGGGCGCGTGGGAGGGTAGGCAGCCGCCCAAGCGACGGCCTCAGCTACAGGCGTGGTTGCTCTGGCACTCGGCGAAGGAGCCGGCGATGAGCTGCTCGAGAACCTTCAAGTCCACGTCGGCCAACTTGCGCAGATAGAGACAGGCCTTGCCGCGCTTGTGCCGGCCGAGCCTGGCAAAGAGCTCGTCGCTGCCCGGGAACGTCGCCACGAGGTAGACGCTGAGGTCGCCCTTGCGCGAGGAGAATCCGACCAGGCAAGAGTCGCCCTCATGACCGCTCTCGTACTTGTAGTGATAGCTGCCGAAGCCGACGATACTGGTGCCCCACATCTTCGGCTTCTCTTTCGTCACCTTGGTCATCATCCTGGCCAGGGCCCGGCAGTCCGCACGCCGGGTCTCGTCCGCGATCGCGGCGAGATAGCTCTCGACACTCGCCTCCGTCATCTTCGTCTTGTTCTCGGCCATGTCTAACCCTCGGGAATCTCGGCTTCGACGAGCTGCGCCAGCAGCGTGAGCGACTCCTGCCAGCCGAGATAGCAGGCCTCGGTTGGAATGACCTCGGGGATCCCCTCCTGCACGATGTTCAGTTCGGTGCCGCAGGAGACCTGCCTCAGGGTGATCGTCACCTGCATCTCGCCCGGCAGGTTCGGGTCGTCGAACTTGTCGGTGTGCCGGATCCGTTCGTTGGCAACCAGCTCCAGGTACTCGCCGCCGAAAGAATGGCTGTTTCCGGTGCCGTAGTTCGTGAACGACATCTTGTAGCTGCCACCCACCCTGGCATCCAGATGGTGCACTCTGCAGGTGAAGCCGTGCGGCGGCAACCATTTGGCCATGGCGTCGGCATCGAGGAAGGCGCGATAGACCTTCTCGGGAGTTGCACGCAACACACGGTGCAGTCGAACGGTGTTCGTCGGCATGATCGGAGTTCCTCCCTGTCGTCTGGAACGAATTGTGCGGATCCTAGCTCTGTGGCGCTGCCCCGCAAGCAGTCGTCCGTTCGCAGGGTTGCGTCAGCTGCGCGTGCGGAAGCCCCAGAGGCTGAGAGAGCCGGTCACCACGACCGCCACCCACGAGATCCAGACGGGGATCGCCGTCGAGCCGAACTGAACGGGGAGCTCCTGGACTGCGCGATAGGCGTGCGCCAGGGCGACGAGAGCGAGGAAGGTAGCGGCGACGCGGGGGAACGCTCGGCTGCTCATGCTGTGGCTCCTTGGACGATGGATCAATTTTACTCCCGCCCAAGGTCCTTTCCCCGAGTTTCCTTCTGCCCCGCTACAGGGTCCAAGTAACATGAAACCGGCGCTCGCCTGGAGGGAGACAGCGATGTACGAAGCCGATGCCGAGCCTGCAGAGGGACCGGAGAATCCGGAAGCGGCAGCCGAAAGGCGATTGCTCGAGGAGTTGAAGCGCGGCAGCCGCGAGGCGGCCGAGAGGCTCGTCGAGGCGACCTACGGCAAGGTCTACGGCTCGCTCTGCCGGATGTGCGGCGATCCCGACCAGGCGGCCGATCTGACCCAGGAAACCTACAGGAAGGCCTGGCAGTCGCTCTCCGGCTTCCGCGAGGCCTCGCAGGTTTCGACCTGGCTCTATCGCATCGCCTACAACACCTTTCTCAACTCGCGACGGCGGCCGCACCGGATCGTCCCGATGGAGCCGGTGATCGAGGCGACCGCGGTCGATCCCGACCCGCCGCCCGACGAGACCGCTGCCCGCAGCGAGAGCAACGCCCGCCTCCGCAGGGCCGTCCTCGCCCTGCCCGAGGAGCTCCGCTTCGCCGTCACCGCGCACTACTGGGGCGACCTGCCGGTCGCCGAGATCGCCCGGCTCGAAGGGCTGACGCCGCCCGGCGTCCGCAAGCGTCTCGCCCGCGCCTTCGCCGCCATCCAAGCCGCCCTGGAGGGAAAGTGATGAACCCCAACGACAACGATCGGAAGATGCTCGATCGCGACCTGCGCGATTTTCCCGTCCCCCCGCCCCCGGCTGGGCTGCTCGAAAAGATCCACGCCGAAATCCCCGACGCCGCCACGCTGGCCGGCAAAGCCACCATGACCGAATCCGGCCCGCGCCGTTGGCCCCTTCGCCTCGCCGCCACCCTCGCCCTCGCCGCCGTCGGCGCCACCGTCGCCTGGCAGGTCGTGAAGAACCGTCAGGGAAGAGAGTTCGAGCGCCAGGCACAAGAGTTCAAGTCGCCGAACTCCTTGGACGGCGTTCACCAGCGCTCTTCTGCCCTGCTACCGCCCCCGCCACCTCCCCCGCCGCCGGCAGCACCCAAAGCGGTGGTGGGCAAGGCGGAGCCCTACCCCAGCGGCGCCCGAGCGACCTCGACCACCTTTACTGAAAGCTTTTCAGTAAAGGACCAATCGGCACCTACGCAAGTCGTTCAACCGGTCGCGGTCCCCGAGGCGATTCCGGAGACTGCCTTCGAAGCCGCCACCGCGAAGCGGGTCGGCAACGAGGCGGGTGTCCAGGGAGGCGTCGAAGGGGGCGCCGCTGGAGGAGTCGCCGGAGGAGTTTCCGGTGGCACCTACGGCGGCATCGTTGGCGGCGTCGCCTCCTCCGCTCCCGCGCGCCCGGCGGCACCCGTCTCGCCGAAGCCGAATGCGCAGGGGCACGTCGAGGGCGGTGCGGTCGCCGAGACGATCACCGTTCTCGGGAAAGCCGCCAAGGTCGACGCCAAGAGCTACTCCAGCGCCGCGGCGATCTCGGGTGACCAGGCCGCCCGCCTTCCCAAGGGGCGTGAGTACGACGCCGAACGGCGCCAGCCGACGCGAGAGGACGAAACCGAGCGCCGTGCGACGCCCGACATGATGATCTTCCGCGAGACGCCGGCGCACCGCTTCGTCGACAGCGCGGAGGACCGTCTCTCGACCTTCGCGCTCGACGTCGACACCGGCTCCTACACGCTGACCCGCGGCTACCTCGATCGCGGCCTGCTGCCGCCGCCCGAGGCGATCCGTGTCGAGGAGTTCATCAATGCGCAGTCCTATGAAGACTCGGCACCCGCGGCTCGAGGTGGGCGAGGGGACTTCGCCCTTCACGCCGAGGGGGCGCCGGCGGCGTTCTACCCCGGCGAGCGCACCCGCCTGCTGCGCTTCGCGGTCAAGGCGCGCGAGATCGACGTTCGGGACAGGAAGCCCGCCGTCCTCACCTTCGTCGTCGACGTCTCGGGCTCGATGAACCAGGAGAACCGCCTTGAACTGGTGAAGCGCGCCCTGGGCCTCCTGCTGGACGAGCTCGGCCCTGACGACCGGGTCGGGCTGGTGGTCTACGGCACCAACGGCCGCGTGGTGCTGCGCCACACCCGCGATCTCGAGGAGATTCGCCGCGCCATCACCGAGCTCCATCCCGAAGGCTCGACCAACGTCGAAGAGGGGCTGCGCCTCGGCTACGACCTCGCCGACGAGGGCTGGCGGCAGGGGGCGAGCAACCGGATCCTCCTCTGCTCCGACGGCGTCGCCAACGTCGGGGCCACGGGCCCGGAGTCGATCCTGGCGCGGATCGGCAAGGAGGCGCAGCGCGGCATCGCCCTCACCACCATCGGCTTCGGAATGGGCAACTACAACGACGCCCTGATGGAGCAGCTCGCCGACCAGGGCGACGGGACCTACCACTACGTCGACGCCCTCGCCGAGGCGCGCAAGGTCTTCGTCGAGAATCTGACCGGGACGCTCGAGACGGTAGCCAAGGAGGCCAAGGCGCAGGTCGAGTTCAACCCCGAGGCGGTCGTGCGCTGGCGCCTGCTCGGTTACGAGAACCGCGACGTCGCCGACCGCGACTTCCGCAACGACCGCATCGACGCCGGCGAGCTCGGCGCCGGACACCAGGCGACGGCCCTCTACGAGGTGCGGCTGCGCGACGGCGTCGGCGGTGGCGAGCGCATCGCGACCCTCCGTCTGCGGTGGAAGAGCGTCGCGGCGAAAGAGGTGATCGAGGAGGCGACGGAGCTCCGCGCGCGCGACATCGAACGGGTCTGGGAAGAGGCATCGGCGAACTTCCACCAGGCGGCGCTCGCCGGCGCCTTCGCCGAGAAGTTGAAGGAGACCCCGGCGGCCGACGACTTCGGCTGGCGGTCGCTGCGGCGGGAGGCCTCCCGGCTCGCGGGCGAGCTGCGTCGGAACCGCTCCGCCGCCGACCTCGCCAACGCCATCGACCGCGCGGCGAGGATCGCCGGAGTCACTGGCGACAGAGACGATCGGCACCGCCCCGACGATGACGACGAGCGCGAGCGCAACCCGCGGCTGGACGAAGACTGATCCTGCCGGCAGCTACTTGAAGCGATCCATCGGCGTCCGGAGGACCCGCGGCAGCGCCTGCGGGTCTTCCGCTTTGAGGCGCATCAGCCGCTCGACCTCGGCGCGCTCGACGAACGGTTCGAAGTGCGCCGTGACCGCCCGGTGCAGTTCCGCCGCGAGCAGCTTGCGGTCGGTGCCGCGCAGCGCACCGTCCCCGAAGTGGATCGACGCCTCGACGAACGGCAGCCAGAGAAACTCCCTGAGGTGCGCGCCGAGCGGCATCTCTCCCCACCAGGAAACCGCCAGATGGGTCGGCGTTTCGCCCTCCGGAGCGCGATAGCCGATCGTCGCGTGATGCACGCCCTCCGCGGAGCTCATGGCGAACTCGAGCAGTGGCGAGCGGAACGGCATCACGCAGTCGCCGGCCCCCGAGGTTCCCTCGGGGAAGATCACGACCCCCTGCCCGGCATCGAGCGACTCCTCGATGCGGGCGAGGATCTGCGGCAACTTCCGCTTCGACCTGCGGTCGATGAAGATCGTGTTGACCGACCGGCAGATGGCGCCGAAGATCGGCCAACCGTCGATCTCCGCCTTGGCCACGAAGACGCAGGGCAGCTGCGTGCCGAGGACGAAGATGTCGATGTAGGAGAGGTGATTGGAGACCAGAAAGAAGGGCGGCCTCGGCGCCGGTCCGTGCACCGTCACTCGCACCCCGAAGATCCGGCAGAGCGCCTTCGACCAGACCTGGTAGGCCCAGCCCTGGCCGCGTGCCGCGAAGCGGCGCGAGAAGAGGGCGCAGCCGCGAGCGAGGAGCGCCACGAGGTAGGCGAACAGCGTGACGACGGCGACAGCGACGACCCGGTAGCCGGCCCTGAGAACCCTGACGAGGCGCTTCACCCGTCGATTCTACGGATGCTCGCGGGATCCGTCGAAAAGACCAACTGGTCGCCGAGCCGCGAGACCTCGCCTTCGATCTCCACCGGCTCCGCCACCAGGTCGAGAATCCGGCCCGCAATCGAGCCGCCGTCGGACGCGACCAGCAACAGGATCAGGGTGCGCTCGCCGCCGCCCATGCCGGCCGCCCGCACGACGAACGCCGGCGGCGCCCCGCCGGAGATGCAGCGCACGGCGCAATCCTTGTGCGCTTTTCCCTGCGCCGGTTTCATCACGCCGAACCAGCACTTCGAGTCGACGATCTCGCCGCGCAACTTGTGGCGGCCGAGCGCGACCTGCGCCGGAGGCGCCAGGCCCGCGGCCGCCAACGCCGCGCCGGCAGCCGGAACCTCGCCAGTCACCTCGATGACCTGCTTGCCGTAGCGCGCAATGCGGTGGCCACGCAGCGTGAGATCGCGGTCTCCCGCGGCCACCAGTTGCGCGTCCGGACCGTGCTTGCCCGCCCCGACGAGAGGCGAAAAAGCTCCAGTAAAGGGGGTGCCGGCCGAACCGGCGGTGGCTACGGTCCACAGGCCCGGCACCGGCGACGTCTGCAGGCGGCCGCAGAACTCCATTTCAGAGTCCCAGGCGAATTGGCCCTGTCCAAGCGGTCGCTGGGCGCTCGCGAGCGCGCCGGCGACCGCCGCGAGACCCACCAGCGCCACAACCGCGACCCCGCGCGCGAAGCGCGCCACCCCCACCGGCACGGGCAAGTAGCCTACGAAGAACTCGTCAATACCCTCCTTTACCGAGCCTTTGCCTCTCGCTGCGGCCGGCTCTTCGAGCTGAACCGGTGCCACGAACGTTCCGGCCGCGAGCGGCCGGGGGTCGAGGAAAACGCGATCCCCGTCCACCAGCCGCAGGCGGAACGTCGGCACGCGCTCGGTGAACGGCGCCGGCGAGGCGCCGTCTTCGGGGCGATACTGGAAGCCGTGCCAGGGGCAGGTGATGCAGCCGTCGAGGATGCGCCCCTCCCCCAGCGGGCCGTTCTGATGCTGGCAGACGTTCGAGACCGCCGAGAGCTTGCCGTCGTAGCGGAAGATCGCTACCCGTTCGCCCCCGACCGTGACGATGCGCGCCCGGCCGTCGCGGATCTCGCCGGCGCGACAGGCCTCGACGAAACCGTCGTCACTTGCGCCGGCGATCTCCCGGTCGAGCGCCCTCCCCTTCCACGCCGCGGCGAGGTGCAGGGCGACGAGGGTGACGAGACCCACGCCGAGAAGAAGCGCCGGCAGCGGGCTCGCGGCGTCTTGGAGCACGCCGAGCGCGACGTGCGCGACGAGCAGAGCGTAGGCGAGATACACCCCCATGTGCAGCGTCTTCCAGACCGGCGCGGTGAGATTCGTCAGCCAGAAGTCATGGCTGGTCGCCGCCATCAGGAAGAGGATGAGCAGGGCCGCGGCGCCCAGCTGCTGGAACGGGAACTGCGCCAGGCTCGTCCACTGCGTGTTGCTGACCAGGAGACTCACCAGCGGATGGCGGTCCCCGAGCGCATGGAACTGGAAGAGCGCGAAGCCGCCGTGCGCCAGGGCGAAGACGAACGTCGTGACACCCAAATGCCGTCGGTTCCAGAGCAGCGGCAGGTATCGCCGGTCGAGCCGCGCCAGCGGGCCGATGGCGAGGACGACGTGCAGCAGAGCGAGCGCCAGCGTGCCGAAGGCGCGGATCAGCAGCGTCTCGGCGGTGATCTCGGGACGCACCCAGAGGCCGACGCCGATGAAGGTCGAAAGGTAAAGAGCGGCGGCGCCGAGAACGACGGCGTCATAGCGCCGTTTGCCCGGCGACCAGCCGATGGCGACGTAGCCGGAGCCGGCGCCACTCATCGTCCACCGTCCGAGGGCAGAGCGTGCGGCGCCAGCGCCGCCGGCAGCTCCTGCAGCGGATGCTCCCCGCGGGCGCGAACCGCCAGCACGAGAAGCCCCGGCAACAGGAGGGCGAGCAGCAGCCAGATCCAGCGATGCGTCGTGCGGAGGCCGCCGATCATCCCGCCTCTCCGCTTCCCGGCCGCGCCCGCCGCCGATGATTGTTGGCTTCGACCGGCAGGGCGTCCCCTGCCCTCCAGCGCTGCAGGAGCAGCGGCCAGAAAGCGACCACCCCGGGCAGGACGGTCAGACGGAATCCCCAGCCTGAACCCTGGGCGCCGGGGTCGACGCGCTGAATTCCGCGCGACAGAAAGACGGCGGCGAACAGGACTCCGAGCGCGGCGTAGGCGCCGAGCGCTCGCACCAGCCAGGGGGCGATCTCGATCCAGCTCATCGGAAGGTGGCTCTCCTCTCACCCGGTTCGATGCGCCGCACGTGACTCAGGTTTCGATCAGCGGAAAGGAGATCGTCTTTTCGGCCGGCGGGAGACAGCGACGGTCGTCGCAGGCCTGGTAGGCAACTCTCAACGCCGGCTCGGCGTCGGCACCCGGCGCGCTCCGCGCGCGGCCGGCGATGATGACCTTGCCACGAAAAGCCTGCTGGTAAAGGGACGACCCCGGCTCACCGGTGACTTCAGGTTGCGGGAAGACCATCGAGGCGGCATCCAGTTCGAGATTCACTCCTTCGACGCGCAGGTCGGCGTCCAGGTGCCACCCCTCCGCGACGACCGCTGTGAGAACAAACGGCCTACGGCCCGCGCTGTCCGCCACATCGCTGCGCAACGAGAGCTCCACCACCTCCTGTGCGAGTGACTCGAGATCGCCGGGCGAACCACTACCCCCCTTTACCGAAAAAAACGCAGCGCTGGCGATACCTTCACCCGAGCGCAGCGAGCCGGCTGTTGGAAACGAGCCTTTCGGCTCGACGCGCGCGAAGCGCGCCATAGCGAGGGCCATGGTCTTCGCCCCCTCGGGGTGACGCACCACGAGCGGCGCAAAGGATCGCAGGGTGCGCTCCGCAAGGGCCGCAAAACGCTCTTCGCCGGTCGCGGCGAGAAGGTCGAGAAGATTGTGCGCCGCTACGCCGTTCGCCCCCGGCATCGCGCCGTCGAAGACCTCCTTGCCGCGCACCAGGAGGTCGGGGGCGTCGGCGCTGTTGAAGAATCCGCCGCGCGGCGAGCCGAGGCGACGCTCCTGCTCGTCGGTGAGCCGCGCGGCCTCGTCGAGCCATCGCGTCTCACCCGTGGCCTCGTGCAGGCGCAGCAGACCGCGCACGAAGTAGACGTAGTCGGTGAGGCCGGCCTCGATCCGGCCGGACCCGCGCCGCCACGAGTGGAGCAGCGTTCCGCTGGCGCTCCGCAGATGGACAAGCACGAAGTCGGCCGCCCGCCGCGCCTGCTCGACCAACGCAGGCTCCGCAAGCGTCCGGCCGGCGACGGCGAGGCCGGCGATCGCGGTGCCGTTCCAGTCGGCGAGGATCTTGTCGTCGGTGGCCGGCCGCCGTCGCCGCGAGCGCACTTCGAGGAGCCTGGCGCGCAGTGGTGCGATCTCCGCCAGGAGCTCGTCGCGGGTCAGGCGGCGCTCCTTGGCCTGGACGTCGAGGGCCCGCGGCAGGTGAAGCACGTAGCGGCTCTCCTCGAAAAACGGCTCGGCATGGAAACCGAAGATCGGCGCCAGGAAGGTTGCGCCCTCGGCTCCGAGCCCGAGGTCGAGCTCGTCGCGCGTCCAGACGTAGTAGGCACCCTCGCGACCGCCCGTCTCGGCATCGATGGCGCTCCAGAAGGCACCGCCCGTTCCTGGCTTCCCCTCAGGATCCGGCAGCGTCATCTCCCGGGCGAGGAATCCGGCGGTTTCGCGCACGATTCGCGCCGCTTCCGGGTTTGCGGAGCGGCCGAATTCGCGGGCATAGACCTCGAGCAGAAGCCCGTTGTCGTAGAGCATCTTCTCGAAGTGCGGCACCTTCCACTCGCGGTCTGTGGCGTAGCGGTGGAAGCCGCCCGCCAGCTGATCGTAGATGCCGCCGCGCGCCATGGCGTCGAGGGTCGCGGAGAGCATCATCGCGGCCGGCCCGGAGTGCGCCGAGTCGGGCTCGGCCATGGCCAGCAGATGGAAGAGATTCGCCGGCGACGGAAACTTCGGCGCCCCGCCGAATCCTCCCCAGGTCGGATCGAACTTCTCGCGCAGCGAGCCGAGAGCGCGCTCCAAGGGTTCTGCGCCCGGAAGCTCCCCGGTGTACGGCTCGATCTCCGCCAGATGCCGGCGGATCGCCTCGCCGAGCTCGGCGCCCTGCTGCTCGACGTCGGCGCGACGCTCCTTCCAGGCGTGGATCATCGACCGCAGGACGGTCGGAAAGCCGGGCATGCCGCGGCTGTCGAGCGGCGGGAAGTAGGTGCCGGCGAAAAACGGCAGCAGATCGGGGGTCAGGAAGACCGAGTTCGGCCAGCCGCCCTGGCCGTGCAACACCTGGGTCGCCAGCATGTAGATTTCGTCGAGGTCGAGACGCTCCTCGCGGTCGACCTTGATGTTGACGAACTCCTCGTTCATCAGCGCCGCTACGGCCGGATCCGAGAACGACTCGCGCTCCATCACATGACACCAGAAGCAGGTCGAGTAGCCGACCGAGAGGAAGATCGGCTTGTCCTCGGCCTTCGCCTTGGTCAGCGCTTCGGGTCCCCAGGGGTACCAGTCGACCGGGTTGTGAGCGTGGAGCAGCAGGTACGGCGAGCTCTCGGCGGCGAGACGGTTGGTGCGCTGGGCGTTGTCGCTCATGAAGAGCCAATCCTAGCCGGTGCCGAAGGTAGGATGCTCGAACGATGCGCATCGTCTCCCTGGTCCCGAACGCGACCGAGATCCTCTTCGCCCTGGGCGCGGGAGACAATGTCGTCGGCGTGTCGCACGAATGCGACTACCCGCCAGAGGCCAAGACGAGGCCGATCCTGACCGGCAGCGCGCTGCTTCAGGGTATGACGCCGAAGGAGGTCGATGCTGCGGTCTCGGCGCAGCTCGCCTCGGGGTCGAGCCTCTACACGCTCGACGAGCAGCGCCTCGCCGAGCTCGACCCCGACCTCCTCTTCACCCAGGAGCTCTGCCCCGTCTGCGCCGTCTCGACGGCGCAGGTCGGCGAGGCGGTTGCGCCGATGACGAGGTGCCCTGAAGTCTTGTCGCTCGACCCGACGCGCCTCGAAGACGTCCTCGCCGACATCTTGCACGTCGGCGAGCGTCTCGGCCGGAGCGCGGCTGCAGGCGTGCTGGTCGACTCGCTGCGCGCCCGGCTCGACCGTGTCGAGCGCGCCACGCGCGGCCGGCCGCGTCCGACGGTCGTCGCCCTCGAGTGGCTCGACCCGCCGTTCCTCGGCGGCCATTGGGTGCCGCAGATGATCTCGATCGCCGGCGGTCGCGACCCGTTTGGCGTCGCGCCGGGCGAACGCTCCCGCCGCGCCACGTGGCCGGAGATCTCCGTCGCCGACCCAGACTGGATCGTCGCCATGCCGTGCGGCTTCGATGCCGCGGGCGCGGCGCGCGAAATGGCGAAGCTCGCGGGAGTTCAGGCATGGGAGGAGTTGCGCGCGGTCCGCGAGGGACGGGTCGCGGCGGTCGATGCCAACGGCTGCTTCAGTCGCCCTGGACCCCGTCTCGTCGACGGCATCGAACAGCTGTTCCGGCTTTTTTCGGCGGCTGGTCCGGGCGCTCCGGAACGACCTGAAAGCTAGGTCGTCGTCGGCTCGGGCGAGTCGTCGGGCTCGCCGTGCTCGTCGCGCTCGTCGCGGTGGCGGCGTTCCTCGATCCAGGCGGTCGTCAGGATGACTACGTTCCAGACGTTCCACCAGACGACCGTCTTCCAGTTGGGCCAGGCGATGACCGCCATGTAGTTGCAGATCCCGGCGAGCAGCAAGGTCGTGATCACCGAGTTCCTCTTCAACTGCGGCAGTCGGACCCGCGAAACCATCAGCAGCGCCACGACCACCAGAGTCGCTGCAGCGGCGAGCGGCGTGAGGTGGTCGCGCATCAGCGCCACGACCATCGCGTATCCCGCACCGAGCGGAATCGGCAGGCCGAGGGTGCGACGGTCCTTGCCGTGGGCGTCTGCCGTGACGTTGAAGCGCGCCAGGCGGAGGACCCCCGCCATCACGAAAACCAGCGCCGCGGCGACCCCCCAGGGTCCGAGCGGACGCATCGACGCCTGATAGACCAGGAACGCCGGCGCAGCACCGAAGGACAGGGCGTCCGAGAGGCTGTCGAGCTGCTGACCGAATCGGCTCGTCGCGTTGAGCTTGCGCGCCAGCAGGCCGTCGAACATGTCGCAGTAGATCGCGGCCAACAGCAGGTAGACGGCGATGTCGAAGTCACCCTGGGAAGCCGCGAGCATCGAACAGAAGCCGACGACGAGACCGGCTCCGGTCACCAGGCTCGGCACGATCTTGCGCAACGGCAGGCGTGACCTTCTCACGGCCGGCAAGCTTAACCGAATCGCCCGTAACTTCCGAACCCCGGTTCCGTAGTCCTTAGGGCAGCCCTTGAACCCAACGAGGAGACCCAATGTCCGAATCCAGTGCTTCGAAGGCCCCGACCCTGACCTGCGTCCGCGCCCTCGCCCTGGGCGCCGGTCTCACGCTCGCGAGCTTCGCTCCGGCCCTTGCGGCCGATGCCCAGCGCCAGATCGACCGCACTCTGGCGGCCCGCCCGAACCTCATGGTCGAGCTGCACAATTTGGCCGGCAACGTCACAGTGGCGGCTGCGACCGGCTCCGAGGTCCGCGTCGCGGCGACGGTTCACGCCGCGGCGACGAGCGCCGCCGAGGCAGAGCGCATCGCGGGGCTCCTGAACGTCACCTACGAGCAGGTCGGAGACCGCTGGGTGGTGAAGGCGGTCTACCCGCTCGAGGAGAGCCGCAAATACTGCTATCCGCGCAGCGCGCAGGAGGATTCTCTCCCCTGGTTCCTGCAGTGGCTCGACGTCGGCAGCGCGAACTTCAAGTACGACGACCGCCAGGTGAGCGTCGTGAGCCAGCCCAGTGGCGGCGCCCTGACCCTCTACGCCGACTTCCGCATCGAAGTCCCGGCGGGCGTCGGCGTCAAGGTCGAGGACGGCATCGGCGTGGTCGACTCGACCGGCGTCCGCGGTGCCCAGAACCTCGACATCGCGACCGGCGAGATCACTGTCCAGGATGGCGAGGGCAGCCTCTCCGCCGATACCGGCTCGGGCGATGTCCGTATCACCCGGCAGAAGGGTGACGTCCAGGTCGATACCGGATCCGGCGACGTCCGGCTCGAACAGGTCGCCGCCGGCAAAGTGGACATCGACACCGGCAGCGGCGACATCCACCTCCAGGACGTCGCCGGCACCTTCAGCTGCGACACCGGTTCGGGCGACATCGTCGGCCGAGCGTTGAAACTCGGCAGCAGCCTCAACGCCGATACCGGCTCGGGCGACGTCACCCTGTCGGGGGACTTCTCCGCCGTCTCGCGGATCGCGATCGACACCGGCAGCGGCGACGTCACCGTCGAGGCGAGCCCGGCCACAGCGGCGCCGCAGGTGCACCTGGCCGTGAGCACCGGCTCGGGAGAGATCTCCCTCGACCTGCCGTCGAGCCGCGTGACCCACAGCGGACGCGGTGATCTCCAGGCCGACATCGGCGCCGCCACCGGCACCGCCGCCATCTCCACCGGCAGCGGCGACGTCACCCTGCGCACCGCCCGGTAACTGCCGGCATCGCCTGTCGACGTTCCAACCCCAGCCGGGCGACGCATGCGTCGCCCCTACGGGGATTCGTCGTGCCGTCCTCGAAACTCGCCTGCGGAATGCCGTCACGGTCGCCCTGCGCCGACTCTGTACCAACCTTGTAGGGCGACGGCTGCGTCGCGCTCAGGGTGCCGAATCGCAGACCCGCAGAGCGCCGGTTTCGAGGAGCGGCGTGAAGGGTGCCCCCTGCGAGTTATGGTGGCTCACGATGAGGCCGCTCCAGGTGTCGCGGAGGACGAGGTGAACCTCGACGTCGGTCAGGCCGCCGGCGAAGACCCAGAAGTTGTCGAAGCCCGGGTAGCCGCAGGCGTCCACCATCTTGACCAGCACCTCGACGATCGACGGCGCGAAGAACCAGAAGTAGCCGCTGTCGGCGGAGATCGCGACCGCCTGGCCGGCGCCCGACTTGCCGTCCAGCGTCGCCCAGGTCGCGGTGGCCTCGAAGCGCCCGTCGAGGAGCGGCAGGACTTGGGGCTCGCCCGTCCGCGTTAGGGCTTCCGTCGGCCGGTTCGCTGAGAACGCCGCGGCACCATCGCAGACCTGGAAGGCATCACTGTCGAAGTCCGGACTGAAAGACCTGCCGAGCGCCGTCCGGACGTTCTTGCGTTCGCCGGTCACCGTGTCGACGACCTCGAGCTCGACCTCGACGTTGGTCAGCCCGGTCGAATAGGACCAGAAATTCTCGAAGCCGGGAAGGCCGCAGGCGTCGACGATCTTCAGCATCACTTCCGGATTCCCCTCGTCGAAGAACCAGAAGTAACCGCTGTCGGCGGTGAGCGGGACAACTCCCGCTGCGCCCAGCTCCCCCGCGAAGTCGCGCCGCACCGCACGGGCGCGGAAGCGGCCGTCCGCGAGGCAGAGCGTCGTCGAGTCGGCCACGCAGGGTGCAACTGACGGCTGACCGACCTCCCAGAGCTCCCGCCCGACCACGCCGTCGTCGGCCAGGAAGAAGGCAGCCTCCTTCGCCCCCGCGACCCGCAGCGGCGCTGAGCTCTCCGGTCCCGGATAGAGGTCCGCGACAAGCTCCGGCAAGCTGGAATCCCCGTCCACCTGCCAGAGCTCGCTGCCGGTGGCGGCCGTCGTCGCGGTGAAGAGCACCTGATCGCCGACCGCCGTCAATCCCGCAGGAGCCGAGCCGGTGACGCCAGGTGCGAGATCGGCGACGAGCCACGTTCCCTCGGCGGTGCCATCCGAGCGCCAGAACTCCAAACCGCGCTCCACGTCCTCCCAGGGAAAGTAGAGCGCCGAGTCGCCAGCGGCAAGCTCGAAGCGGAAGTACTCGGACTCCGGCGGCAGATCCGGGAGCCAAGTCGATCGTCGGCTCCCATCAGCCGTTCCGTCGGACTGCCAGAGGGCGGTGCGGTAGCGGTTCGCGAGCGGATCGAGCTCCAGCACGGGGAAGAAGTGCTCGCCGCGGAATATGGCCGACGTCGAGACATCCGGGTACCAACGGTCGCTGGCCAGGAGCAGTCGCGTCCGCTCGCGGCTGCCGTCGCTCGTCCACAGGTGCTGCGTACCGCCGCAGTTCTCGTCGAGCTCGAAGAGCGCCGCGCCCTGGGCGAAACCGGGCGAGACCGCATAACCCGAGGAGCACCAGAAGTGCTCGGTCCACGGAATCTGCCTGAGCAGGACCGTCCCCGAGCTCTTGCCGTCGGTGAGCCAGAGCTGGAGCACGGAGCCCGCCTCCTCGGTCCAGGTCTGAACCAGGGCGATGGTTCCGAACTCGAGTGCAAACAGATTCATCTCGCAGTCGTCCGGCGCCTCGATCAGGACCTCTCGACCGAGCGTTCCGAGGTCGATGGCCACGAGGCGATGCCCCTCCTCCACCACGAACCACTTGCCGAGATTGCTAGCTGCAGAGGCAGCTCGACTCGCCGGGAGGCTCGTGACCACCTCGACGTTCGACGACCCCGGCCGCCAGCGGTAGATCGACGGTGAGGAGTCCTCGTTCGTCATGCCCAGGAAGACATACCCGTCGTTCGTGGCGAAAAGCCCGTCCGAAAGATTGGCGCCGACGCCGTCCTCGCCGGGCTCCTCGAACAGCGGGGTGAGCTCGTGTGTCGCCGGCTGAAAACGATAGAGCTGGTAGGCCGCCCCGTAGTTCGCCGGATCGGCGTAAGGGTTGCCGGCGAAGAACAGCCAGTCCTCCCCGGTCGCGTAGAACCGGAGCTTCTGCATCTCGGGGCTCTCCTCGTAGAGCGCGGGAAGCGAGAAGAGCTGCTCGACGACGCCTCCATCCGCGCTCCGACGCACGACGGCCGTCCTTCCATGATCTCCAAGGAGCGCGAAGACTTGCGCCCCGTCGACCTCGCCGAGCAGACTCGCGGCCGAGAGTCCGGGCCTGTCCCGGCGCAGATCCACGAGCAGGGCGGCCGAGTCGGGCTGGCGATCCGCGCGCCAGAGCTCGAGGCCGACGCCGCCGCCCGCGGCGCGAAAGACCCAACCGGACGCGCCCACGGGCGCCAGGACTGGACCCGGAACCGCAAGCCATGGAGCCAGCGCCTCCAGGGAACGCGCGACGCGAAAGGACCCCTCTGGGCTGCCATCCGACACCCAGAGATCGAAGGGCGGCTCGCAGTCTCGCGAGGTCGTGAAGATGTAGTCGTCCGCGGACTCGAGACGCTGAAAGCACTGACTCGCGCAGTCTTCACCCTCACAGAGGCGCGCCAGTTCGGTGGCAGGTGCATCCGAGCCGTCGGAGGCCCACAGCGACGCCTGCTGCGCCGTGGAAGTCAGAAAGAGAAAACGGCCGCCGATCTTCGACATCGAGCCATAGGCATCGATTGGGTCGCAGAGCTCGGACCCGCAGCCGCCGGAAAACGGCTCCCCGGCGCCTTCCGTCTTCGGCGTCCGCCAGAGCTCGCAGCCGGTCCCGCCCCAATCGGAGCAGCGGAGGACGAGCAGTCGGTCGTCCAGGACGACGAGAGTCCGCGTGGCGGCGTACCAGCCGGTGACATTGACGATCGGCCGGGTCGTCTCTGGCGTCAAGTCGCTGCGCCAGATCGAGCGCTGGCCGTTGGACGTGGCGATGAAGTAGACCGAACGCCCATCGACCTTGAATCCGCCGGAGGAATCGGTCCAGGAGTTTAGGGCGTGGAACTCCGCGAGCCGGGCCGTGCCCGACTCCGAGCCGTCGGAGAACCAGAGCTCGGAAGAGCTGTAGGTCTCGCCCTCCATCCACAGCAGGACGCCGGCATCGGAATGTCCGAACATCGGGAAGGAGAATCCGGTGGAGAAGGTCGAGAGGGTCCTTCCCAGATGCGTGCCTGCCGCCGTCCCATCCGACCGCCAGAACTGGATTTCGTGCTCGTCCCAGCTGAGCGACGCATAGGCTGCAAGGACCAGCCGTCCATCGGCGGTCGCGGCGAGTCCGCCGGCAGCCGCGCCTGAGTTCTCGTCGAGAGCGCGCACGAGGCGAGTGCCAGCCGGGGTACCGTCCGTCTTCCAGAGCTCGAGCGGTCCCAGACGCCCGCCGAGGAGAAAGTACGAGACACCGTTGACTTCCACCCAGCGGTCGAGACCGCTCGGCGTCACGCCCAGGTCCGGCTCGTCGTCGGCGCCCCCCTGCGGAACAAGGTTCAGCAGCCGGGTCGCAGGCGACAGTCCATCCGTTCCCCAGATCGCGCTGGAGCCGCTCTGACAGGAGGACAGGTAGTAGGCGCGCTCCCGGCCAGCGAAGAGCAGACGGATCTCTCCGCCAACTCGCGCCGCGCATGGCGCCGTGAGCTCGTGAGTCCCTGCGGCCGATCCATCGGTGACGAAGAGTCGGTCGGCGTAATCGTCCGGCTGAGCCGCGAAGACGACGACGTCATGAAGAGGAGCGAAGCCGTGCGGAATCGAACCCTCATCAGGTCGCGCCGTGTTTCCGAGGTCCGCGACGAGAAGCGGCGGCGAGACCGCCCCTGCCGGGGACAGTCCGGAGAGGGTGATCCACCCCGCGACGAGCCAACTCGACGGCGGCGGCACGCATCGCGCAGCCATCGCAGCCATCAGCGCTGCCCTCTCGCCGCGGGCACGGAATTCGAGGCCGCGCAGACCCGCAGTCTCCCCGCCTCCAGCAGGGTCGGGAACGGCTGCCCCTGGAGGTTGTCGTGGCGGACCACCTCTCCACTCCAGGTGTCGGTGACAGTGAGATGCACCTCGACGTCGGTCAGGCCGCCGGCGAAGACCCAGAAGTTGTCGAAGCCCGGGTAGCCGCAGGCGTCCACCATCTTGACCAGCACCTCGACGATCGACGGCGCGAAGAACCAGAAGTAACCGCTGTCGCCGGAGATCGCGACCGCCCGGCCGGCGCCCGACTTGCCGTCCAGCGTCGCCCAGGTCGCGGTGGCCTCGAAGCGCCCGTCGAGGAGCGGCAGGACTTGGGGCTCGGCCGTCCGCGGCAGGGCTTCCGTCGACCGGTTCGCTGAGAACACCGCGGCACCATCGCAGACCTGGAAGGCACCACTGTCGAAGTCCGGACTGAAAGGCGTGCCGAGCGCCGTCCGGACGTTCTTGCGTTCGCCGGTCACCGTGTCGACGACCTCGAGCTCCACCTCGACGTTGGTCAGCCCGGTCGAATAGGACCAGAAATTCTCGAAGCCGGGCAGACCGCAGGCGTCGACGATCTTCAGCATCACTTCCGGATTCCCCTCGTCGAAGAACCAGAAGTAGCCGCTGTCGGCGGTGAGCGGGACAACTCCCGCTGCGCCCAGCTCCCCCGCGAAGTCGCGCCGCACCGCACGGGCGCGGAAGCGGCCGCTGGATAGGCAGAGGGTCGTCGGCGAGGCCACGCAGGACGCCACCGACGGCTCGTCGACCTCCCAGATCTCGCGCCCCACGATGCCGTCATCGGCGAGGAAATAGAGCCTCTCGTCGGAGGCGGCGAAAATGAGCGGGTCCGCGTTCTCCGGACCGGGATAGAGATCCGCGACCCGTTGCGGAGTGTCGAGCCCGCCGTCCACCTGCCAGAGCTCGGTTCCGTTGGCCGACGTCCAGCCAGCGAAGAGCACCTGGTCCCCGACCGCCCACAGAGGGAATGGGGAGGAACCGTGCGCGCCCGGCTCCAGATCGGCCAGGAGACCCGTCCCCGACGCGGTGCCGTCGGTTCGCCAGAACTCCATTCCGTGACTCAAGTCACCCCAGGGAAAATAGATGCCTGCCGCTCCCGCCATGCCCAGCAGCGCGTTGGGGGAGCCGGCGTACCCTGACGGGAGCTCGACGATCGGGACCGTGCCGCCTGGAGTTCCGTCCGTTTTCCAGATCGAGTGGGTCGAGACGTCGGAAACCGGCTCTCGGGCGGAGCCGAGGAAGTAGATCTCGCCGCGAAATCGTGTCCCGCCATCCTCGACCAGTGCCTCGCCGTCGGGGAACGTCCGCAGGCGACCGGTGCGTTCCGCGCTGCCATCGCTGATCCAGAGCTCGTGGCTCGAGCCGCACGCTGCTTCGACGGCGAAGAGAACGACACTCCGGTCCGCGCTCGGCGGCATCTGTATCCAGGAGGAACACTCGACCTGGCTCGTCCACTGTCCCAGTTCCCGGGTCCCTTCCGCACTGCCGTCGCTTTGCCAGAGTTCGACCCGTCCATCGCCGGAGTAGGGCGACCAGCCGATCTCGATCAGAGCTCCGCCAGGCAGTACGATCGCGTCGCCCAGCGAGCCGCCGGTGAAGTCGACGAGGACTTCGCGGGTGCGCCGCGCCAGATCGAACACCACGAGCCGGGACCGGTCTTCGATCAGGAACCAGGAATTGCCGCTCCTGCCCAGCGTGGCCGCATGGGCAGCAGGAAGCTCCATGAGCTTCGAAATCGTCCCGGACGCAGGGCGCAGCCGATAGATGGCCGGCTGCAGCAGGGCGTCGCGCCCTCCCAGGAGCAGAAAATCGCCCTGCGAAGGCCAGAGGTCGTGCGCCAGCGCGCCAATGCCCGTGATCCCGATCTCCGCAAAGAGCGCCCGGACATCTCGCGACACCGGGTCGTAGCGCCAGACTTGCTGCGCGAAATCCTCCGAGCTCTGGTCGCCGTCGAAGTCGCTCTCGAAGAAGTACCAGGCGTCGCCGGCAATACGCCAGGTTGGCGCCGGATTGCGGCTGCCGTATCGCCCCCGGATCACCGGCAGGGTGAGGAACGGTTCGACGGCGTCTCCGCCACTCTGGTGACGGTAAAGCGTGCGCGTCGAGTCCGGGTTCTGCAGAGCGAACACGAGATCCGGCTCCACCAAGCCGATTGCTTCCAGCCCCTCGAGGCGCGGTCGGTCGAGGCGCAAGTCGGCAACCAAGACTCCGGAATCCTCCTGCCTCCGGGCCCGCCAGAGCTCGTGACCGTGGACCTCGTCGCCCGCGGCGAAGAGCCACCCGTCGTCGCCGGGCAGCGATCCGATTGGAGATTCACCGCCGGACGGGGTCCACGTCAGGGCGGGAAACGGACCGGCGATGCGGAACGTCGAGTCCGCAGTACCGCCGGATCTCCAGAGCTCCAGCGCTTCCAGCCCGGAGCGCTGGCGAACAAAGAGGAGCTCGTCCCCCTGCACCACAGGTGGGAAGCCTGTCCATCCGCACTCCGTGTCGCTGCAGAGCGGAGCGATCTCCAACGGCGTCCCACCGAACACGCCGTCGCTGCTCCAGACCGCGGAGACGCCCGGCTCCCGGCGGGAGAAGACCAGTCGATCCCCAACCGTCTCGAGCCAGAGGTTCTCGTAGAGCGGATAGCAGTAGTCACCGACACACTGCTGGAGGAGCTCCTCCGGACTTCCGCCGCTGACCGGCGCACTGTAGATCGAGCCCGACGACCAGTCCTGGGCGAAGCCCAGACAGTAGATCCTCTCGTTCAGGAAGGTGAACGAGGCGGGGCTGATGGCGAGATTCTCGAGCGCCGCGATCCGGCGCGTCGTCGCAATCGTCCCGTCGCTGCGCCAGATCCCCGCTGCGCCTCCGGCGGAGGCCGAGAAGTAGATCGCACCGGCGTGGACGACGAGGTCATCCCAGACTCCGGTATCGAAGGTGGCGAGCCGCAGCGTTCCTGCGCCCGTGCCGTCGGAGAGCCAGAGCTCCTTCGCCCCCGGGTTTCCGAGCTCAAGCACGAAGAAGATGCCGCTCTCCGTCGACGCGAACGACCGCACGCCGAACGAGGTCGTGCCCAGATCGACCGCGGTCGCCAGGGCTGTTCCAGCAACCGTACCGTCGCTCTCCCATACTGCGAGGCTCGCGAAGTGCTCCCAAACGAGGAGCTGGAGGGCACCGTTGGCCCGGCTGGCGAGCGCCCCCGTCGCGCCATATTGGGCCGACAGAATCGCGAGACGAATCGTGCCGGAGGAGGTGCCGTCGGTGCTCCAGAGCTCGAGCGGCGAGGCATAGTTCCCGCCCTGCAGAAAGAGCGTCCGGGCGCCATCCTCGACCCATCCGGGTGCCGAATAGAAAGGCCAGGCGCGCTGGAACTCCGTGGCTCCGAGCAAGGGGGTCGTGCCTGCGACCGTGCCGTCCGTCGCCCAGAGCGCGGCGGCGCGATCGCCGCAGCTGACCGCATAGAACGCCCGCGCCGAGCCGGCGTACATCAGCGCAATCGTCCCCCGCTCGCGCACGGCACAGGGTGCGGCGAGCTCGCTCGTGCCGGTTGGCGTGCCGTCCGAGCGAAAGAGCCTGTCGGAATGGTCGTCCGGCTGCGCAGCGAAGACGACCTGAGCGCCGATCGTCGTCAGGCCGTGGGGCTTCGATCCTTCGTACGGCGAGGGGACGGTCGCCAGATCGGCGACGAGGCGAGGTTCGGAGACACCCAGAAGGGCGGCAGGAAATCCGCCGGCGGCCAGGACGACCCAGGCTCGGACTGTCTTTCGCATGTCGCCCTCCCAGTGGATGGTGGCGGACGCCTCCTACTGTAGCCGAATCCCGCACCGGCCCGCGCACGGTGCCAGATCCACCAGTTGCGGGCGACGCATTCGTCGCCCCTACGAATTTCACGGCATCCCGTTCGATTCCGCTGCGCTGATCCCGGGTGACGTCTCCGGCGCCCTGGAATCCCCGGCATCGCGCGGGCGACGCATGCGTCGCCCCTACGGGGATTGTCGTTCGATGCTCGAATCTCCCCTGCAGAATGCCGTCACGGTTGCCGGCGCCGCCCCTCCAGCAACTTTGTAGGGGCGACGCATGCGTCGCCCGGGGAGGACAGGGTCGTGGCGATCCACGTGACGAGTTGGGCATGGAGGCCTTTCGGACCCGGCCGCCCGAGGTCGAGATCCGCGGGCATGCCCACGTGGCCGCCGCGCAGCGTCCAGGTGACTTCGGTGGACGCGGAGACGCGCGCGAGGGCGTTCGTGAGCGTCCACACCGGCACCATCGGATCGTTCTCCGACTCGACGATCCAGGTCGGCAGCACGATCTGCTCGAGGATCGGCGCAACGCTGGCGCGGGCGTAGTAGTCCTCGGCCGAAGCGAAACCCCAGCGTGGCGCGACGACGAGGTCGTCCCACTCGCGGATTCCCCGCACCCGCGCCCGCCGCGCGCGATCGGCCGGTACCGGCCGCAGCGTCTCCACGGCGTCGAGGTGCTGCCGCAGTCCCGGCAGAATGTACCGGCGATAGAGCCAGGCGGCAGGAGAGTCGAGCGCCGTCGCACCGAGGTCGAGATCGAGCGGCGCGCAGATGGCGGCGACGCAAGAAAGACGCGGATCGGTCGCTCCCGGCCTCTCTGCTGCGTAGCGCAGCGCGGCATGGCCGCCGAGCGAGAAGCCGACGATCGCCAGCCGGTCGAACCGTGCCAACTCCTCGGCGGCGAGCACCGACTCGAGGTCGATCGTCAGGCCGGCGTGGTAGTAGTCCTGCGCCGCGAGCTCGGCACCGCGGTGGTTGAGGCGCAGGCAGGCATAGCCCGCGCCGATCGCAGCGGTCGCGAACTGCCGCATATAGGAGCTGTCGGCACTGCCGCCGAGACCGTGCAGGGCCACGAGAATCGCGCGCGCGGCGGGCGGCGCGTGCAGCGCCCCGGAAAGGACAAGCCGCCCCACCGTCGGATCCTGGACGGCCAGACGGAACGGCTCGTGCGGCGGAGCGGCGGGCGGCCGGAAGTACGACAGCGCCGCCGGCGCGACGGTCCAGAACTTGCCCGAGAATCTCGTCCCCTTGGGCAAACGATTACATGCGCCGGGATTCGCCGAAGACGACCTCGAACTCGAGGCGCTTGCCGGCGCGCAAGACGACCGCCTTCGCCTGGTCCCCGGGCTTCGCCTGGCGGAGCAGGAACATGAAGTCGTTGATGTCGCCGATGTCGCGCCCGAGCAGGCCGATCAGGATGTCGCCGCGCTGCATCCCCGCCTTCTCGGCTGCGCTGCCGGGCCGCACGCCGGCGAGCAGCACGCCGCTCTTGCCTTCGCCCGGGCCGGCGTAGTCGGGAATCGTCCCCAGCGATGCGCCGAAGGAGCGCACGTCGCCGCGCGGCGCCGGCTCCGGCACGGCACGCAGCGTGAGCTTCTCCGCCGCGGCCGCCTGCAGCGCGAGATCGGCAGCGAGCGCGGCAACCGTCGCACCGCCGGTGGCGTTGATCCTGCCGCTGTCGTCGCTCGGACGGTGATAGTCGTCGTGCGTGCCGGTGAAAAGATGCAGGACCGGAATCCCGGCGGCGTAGAACGGTGTCTGGTCGGACGGACCGTAGCCGTCCCCCGAAGTCGTGCAGAGCAGGCCGTGCGCCGCGCAGAGCGGATCGGCGATGGCCGGCCACTCCTCCGCCGAACCGCCACCGAGGATTGTCAGTTTGTTGTCGCGCAGGCGCCCGACCATGTCCATGTTGATCATGGCGCGCACCGATTTCAGGTCGAGTCCGCCGGGCGGATTGCGGGTGAAGGCGGTCGAGCCCAGGACTCCGCGCTCTTCGCCCGAAAAGCCGACGAAGAGGACGTCCTGCAGGAACTCGGCCCTGCGGCCGGAGAGCAGGCGCACGCTCTCGAGCAGCGCCGCCGTGCCCGATGCGTTGTCGTCGGCGCCGTTGTGGATCTCTTCGGAACCCGGCGCCATCGAGTTCGCGCCGCCGTGCCCGAGGTGGTCGAAGTGCGCCCCAAGCACGACGACACCGGGACGAACCTGCGGATTCGTACTCTTCAGGCGCCCGACCACGTTCGTGCTCGGCTTGTGCTCGGCGAGCAGCTCGACGAGCAGATTCGCCTCGTGCTCTCCGGTCAGGAGTCCCTGTGCGGTTTCGCGCTTGACCGCGGCGACGACCAACCCGGCATCTCCGGCCTGTTCGGCGGAAAGCTTCGGCAAAGGGGCTTCGTCGGGCATCGTCGCGCCAGGGGCGAGCTCGGGGAGGTCGACCACGAGCATCGCGGTCGCGCCGTGCTCACGGGCGGTGAACGCCTTGTAGCGCAGGTCCGAGTAGCGGCGCTCTTCGGCGTCCTTGAACAGATCGCCGGGCGGGACGAAACGGCGGACGAGAACGATCTTGCCCTTGGCGTCGATACCGGCGTAATCGTCGCGGTTCTTGTCCTTGGCGACGATGCCGTAGCCCGCGAAGACAACCTCGCCTGAGGCCTTCGCGCTCTTCGAGAAGGCGAGCGGAGCGAAGGCCTCGGCGGCGACCGGCTTGGCGTCGATGGACAATGCCGTGGTCGGGCCGGAGGTGAGCGAAACCGTGACGTCGAACTCCTGGCGGTAGGTTCCGTTGACGCCAGCGGGCTCAAGGCCGAGGGTGCGGAAGCGATCCTCGATGTAGGCCGCCGCCGCTTCGTTGCCGGCGGTGCCGACGCCGCGGCCGTCGCGCGCGTCGTCGGCCAGCCAGGCGACATCGGCGGCGTAGCGATCCTCGGCGCGGAGCTCCGCAGCGACCGGCGGGGCGTCGATCCAGCGCGCGATGTAGACGTCGGTCTCTCCCGGCTTTCCCTGGTTGCGGTTCGATGCGAAGACGAGCTGTTTGCCGTCCGGCGAGAACATCGGGAAGCCGTCGAAACCGGCGAACCAGGTGATCCTTTCGAGATCGCTGCCGTCGGCATCGACCGCCCAGATGTCGAACTCCCGGCCCTTGGGGTCACCGTAGTTCGTCGAAAAGAGGATTCGCTTGCCGTCCGGGTAGAAGAAGGGCGCGAAGGAGGCGGCGTCCAGGTTGGTCACCTGACGCGCGTCCCGGGCACCCTCCGGGGTCATGTCGGCGACCCAGATCTCCAGCTTGCTGGGGCGCACGAGGTACTCGGACAGCAGCTTCCGGTAGTCCTCGAGGTCGGCCCCGGTCGGACGCGAGGCGCGATAGACGATCTGCTTGCAGTCACGGGAGAAGAAGGCCCCGCCGTCGTAGCCGGGAGTGTGGGTCAAGCGCACGACGTTCTGGCCGTCGCCATCCATCCGGTAGAGCTCGAGGTCGCCGTCGCGAGTCGAAGTGAAGACGACCGAGCCGTCGAGCGGGCAGATCGTCGCCTCGGCGTCGTAGGCCTCGTTCTTCGTGAGCTGCGAGAGATCCCCGCCCTCCCGGCTGCCGGCGAAGAGCTCGTAAGTGCCGTCGATCGCCCAGACGTAGCCGCGCGACCGATCCGGCGGCGCCGGGCAGTCGGGCGACGCGAGGTGGGTCGAGGCGTAGAGGAAGCGCTGGCTGTCGGGATAGAAATAGGCGCAGGTCGTCTTGCCCGTGCCGGTGGACAGCAGCGTCGGAGCCGTGCCGTCGGCCGGTAGCGAGAAGATCTGGTCGCAACGGTAGGGCGGCCTCGTGGTCTGGAAGGAGAGTTTCAGCCCGTCTTCGGCCCAATAAGCTTCGGCGTTCTCGCCGCCGGACGTGAGTTGGCGAATCTCGTCGAGGTGCACCTCACGCGGATCGTGCAGCACCGCGAACTTCGGGGCCGCCGGCGCTTCTGCCCGGACGGCGACGGCGCCGCAGAGCAGGAGTGTGCATCCGGCGCCGATCGCGGCTGTGCGGCGATTCAGAGTGCTGCTGGACGTCATGAGCATGAGGGTCTTCTCCACCTTTCGGCGGCAATTCTATGGCAGGAAGCATCCATCCATCGGTCCATCACGTACGCACACGCATGGACGTGATGTCGCCGCTTCTACTCTGCGGAAGAACTCGCTATCCTCGACGGGACCGAGCCCGCCGCGTTCGCACTCCGGCCGGGTTTGGAGTTCGAATCTCGCTATGAACCCTCCTCGACTCCGCGCGCTCGCCGCGTCTCTCGCCCTCGCTGCCGCTGTCGGTGCCGGCGCTCCCCTGCCGTCCCGGGAGCCGCCCGCACCGATTCCAGCGGGTCCACGGCTCACTCTCGAGCAGGCGATCGAGCTCGCCCTCGCCGGAAACGAGATCTCCGGTATCGCGGCCGCCCGGCTCGAGGGCGCCGCAGCGCTGCGACGCCAGGCGATCGCGCAGTTCCTGCCGGCGGTGACGATCACCGCCAATGCCACGCGACGCGCGCGCGAGGTGACACGGCTCATCAACGGCGACGAGGTCACGGTGCAGGCGATCGACGCCTATTCGAGCCAGGGGGCGCTCGAAACGCCGCTCTTCGACCTGCGCGCCCTGCCGCTGATCCGGGCGGCGACCGTCGGCCTCGAGGCGCAGGCGATCGAATCGCAGGAGCTTCGCCGCGCCCTCGCCTTCGACGTCGCCGACAGCTTTTACGCCGCACTCTCGCTGGAGCGCCTCCTCGACGCGGCGCGGCAGCGGGTCGTGGTCGGACGGCAGACTGTCGACGAGTCGCGCATCCGCCTCGACGCCGGACTCGCCAACCGCAACGACCTGACGCGCACCGAGCTCGAGCTCGCCACCGCCGAGCTCGTCGCGACGCGTGCCGGGAATACCGTGACGACGGCCCGCCTGTCGCTCTTCTATCTCATCAACGCGCCGGCCGATCGGATCGTGGGCGAGCTCGCGGTGCCGGAGCGCACGGCACCGCTGGCCGCCGACCGCGAAACGCTCATCGAGGAGGCGCTTGCCGGTCGGCAGGAGCTCGTCGCCCTCGACCAGCGCTGGCAGGCGGCGCGGCAGTTGGCGCTCGCTCCGCGCCTCGGCTGGGTGCCGCGCCTCGATCTGCGCGGCATCTATCGCTGGACCAACGAGGCCGGTCTATCCGGGAACTCGGAAGACTGGAACCTCGGGGCAAATTTCACCTGGGAGCTCTTCGACGGCGGTGACCGGATCGCGCTCGCCGCGCAGCGCGACGCCGAGGCGAGAGAGGTCGGGCTCGACCTCGTCCAGCGCCGGCGCCAGGTGGCGCTGGAGGTCGATCAGGCGTCCGCAGACCTCGCGACCGCCGAAGCGGCGCTCTCCCAGGCCCGCACCCAGCTCGCCTTCGCCATCCAGAACGCCGAGGAGGTCCGGGAACGATTCCACAACGGCCTCGCGACCGCGCTCGAGCAGACCGACGCCCAGGTCTCGGCCTTCGAGTCCGAAGTCGAGGTCGCCCGGCAAGGCTTCGCGCGCGACGTCGCCGACCTCGCCCTGCAACGCGCGCTCGGCGGCTGGCCCGCCGGCAGCGAACGGTTTGCCTCGTCCACCTCTCTGTCTGGACCCTCGCTGGGCCAGCCCACTTCGTCCCTGCCCCTGGACTCTCGGTCCCCAGGGTCTCCGGAGGCTCCGTGACTTCGAATCGATTCCGCAGGCCCGGTCTCGCGGCGCTCGCCACTCTCGTTCTGCCCTGGACTCTGGCGCTCGCCGGCTGCGACGGGCAGGCATCGGACGCCAAGCGCCCGGCACGCCCGGAGGTTCGCTTCCCGGTAGAGACGGCTCCGGTTGCGGCGCGCAGCGTCGAGTACAGCGTCCGCGCCGTCGGATCGATCGAGGCGTTCGAGGAGGTGGCGGTCACGGCGCGCGTCGCCGGAGTCGTCGAGCGGGTGCGATTCCGCGAGGGCGACATTGTGACCGCCGCGACACCGCTCGCCGAGATCGAGCCCGAGCGCTATTCGCTGGCGACCCAGGCCGCCCAGGCGGCACTCGCCAAATCCCAGGCCACCGCCGACGAAGCGCGCAACGGCCTCGAGCGTCGGCAGGCGGTGAACGTGAAGAACCCCGATCTGGTGCGCGCCGAAGAGGTCGACGCCTGGCGGACGCGGGTCGCCGCGGCCGCGGCCGAGATCCAGCAGGCGAGAGCTGCACTGGCCCTGGCCGAGCTCAACCAGCGGGACGCCATCGTGCGCTCCCCGCTCGCCGGCGTGATCCAGACCCGCAGCATCGAGACCGGACAGTTCGTCTCGCCTGGTACCGAGATCGCGACTCTGGTGCGGCGCGATCCGCTGTTGCTGCGCTTCCGCGTTCCCCAGAACGAAGCGACGCCGCTCGCGGCCGGCATGCTGGCGCGCTTCACCCTCCGGGCGGGGTCCGAGAGGCGCTATTCGGCGCGCATTCGACTCGTCGGAGCGGCCGCCGACTCGCGCGACCGGATGGTGGCGGTGACCGCCGAGGTCGACGACCCGGCACGCGAGGAGCTCCGTCCCGGCACCTTCGTGGAGGTGGAAGTTCCGGTGGGCGGCGTCGCCGCCGCCGCGGTCATCCCGCAGACGGCGATCCGTCCGAGCGAGCACGGCTTCCTGGCGTTCGTCATCGAGGGCGACGTGGCGCACGAGCGGGTGCTCGAGCTCGGCCTGCGCACCGCGGCTGGGGAGGTCGAGGTGCGCAAGGGCCTCGCCGCCGGCGAGCTCCTCGTCGTGCGCGGCGCCGAGGCGCTCCGCGACGGCGCCAAGGTCGACCTCGAGCGCGCGCCGATCGATACCGGCGTCACCGGCCCCAGCGGAACCGGCAACAAGAAGTGAGATGCGAGTGATGGCGATTCTCGGAGTCCTCCCGGTCGTAGGCCGCAAGCCCTTCTGGGCGCCCGAGGGCATGAGATGCAACCGCCCGAAGGAATGAAATAGGACCATGAAACTCACCGAAGCCTGCATCAACAAGCCAGTTTTCGCCTGGATGCTCATGGCAGGCACGGTGCTCTTCGGCATCGTGGCGGCCTCGCGCATCGGCATCAGCCAGATGCCAGACGTCGACTTCCCGACCATCAACGTCTCCGTCAACTGGGAGGGCGCCGCCCCGGAGGTGATCGAGAACGACGTCCTGCAGCCGCTCGAAGAGGCGCTCGTCCAGGTCGAGGGCGTCGCCGGACTGACCTCGACCGCGCGCCAGGGAGGCGGATCGGTCACTGTCGAGCTCAACCTCTCCCGCGACGTCGACCTCGCCCTGCAGGACGTCACTGCCAAGGTGCAACAGGCCGCTCGCCGCCTGCCGCGCGACATCGATCCGCCGGTGATCTCCAAGACCAACCCGGAGGATCAGCCGATCATGTGGATCGGACTCACCGGTCCCTACCCGCGCCAGGTCATCGCCGACTACGCCCGGTATCGCGTCAAGGAGCGACTGCAGACCGTTCCGGGCATCGGCGAGATCACCGAAGGCGGCTCGATCGAGCGCAACGTGCGCATCTGGGTCGACGCTTCGGCGCTCGACTCCCGGAATCTCACGGTCGGCGATGTCACTCGCGCCCTGGTGCGCGAGCATGTCGAACTCCCGGCGGGCCGGATCGAGGTTCCGGGGCGCGAAGTCAACGTCCGCGTCCTCGGCGAGGCCATGGACCTCGAGACGCTGCGCAATATCGTGGTAGCCGAGGGCGGCGCTCCAGCGATCGCCGGGCGGGCCGTGTCGGGAGGCACTCCTGTCTACCTCAAGGACGTGGCGCTGGTCGAGGACGGCTTCGAAGACATCCGGCGGGTCTCGCGCTTCAACGGTCAGCCGGCGCAAGGCCTAGGGATCCGCAAGCAGCGCGGCGCCAATGCCGTCGCCGTGGCGCGGGCCATCCGCGCCGAAATGGTCGAGATCGGCAAGACGCTGCCGGCCGGGATGAGTCTCGAGACCAACTTCGACTCGACCCTCTACATCGAAGAGTCGGTGAACGAAATCGAGTTCGAGCTCTTCCTCGCGGTGCTCCTCACCGCCCTGGTCTGCTGGCTCTTCCTCGGCTCGCTCTCCTCGACCTTGAACGTCGTCCTCGCCATTCCGATGTCGCTCCTGGGCACCGTGGCGGTGATCTACTTCCTCGGCTTCACGCTCAACACCTTCACGCTTCTCGCCCTCGGGCTCTCGGTCGGCATCGTGGTCGACGACGCCATCATGGTGCTCGAGAACATCTTCCGCCACGCCGAATCGGGGGAGGACCGGGTCACCGCGGCGCGCGAGGGCACCCGCGAGATCGCCTTCGCAGCCCTGGCTGCGACCCTCGCGGTCTGCGCCATCTTCATTCCCGTCGTCTTCATGAAGGGGATCGTCGGCAAGTTCTTCCTGCAGTTCGGCGTCACTCTGTGCGTCGCGGTGCTGCTCTCCTATCTCGAAGCGGTGACCCTTGCTCCCGCGCGATGCTCGCAGATTCTCGACGTCTCGCGAGAGCGCCGGAGTCGAGTGGGACGCAGCGTAGACGACGCTTTCACCCGCCTCGCCCGGCTCTACTCCAGGGTGCTGCCCTGGGCGCTGCGGCGCCCGGTGCGCGTGATCGCCGGCAGCTTTCTGCTCTTCGGCCTCGCGATCGTCGTCTTCCGCGCCATTCCGAAGGAGATGGTTCCATCGCAGGACCAGTCGCGCGTCATGATCCGACTCACCGGCGCCGTCGGCTCCGACCTCGCCGAGACCGACCGCCTGGTCCGCCGCGGCGAGGACTTTCTGCTCGCGCGTCCGGACGTTCTGCGGGTCTTCTCTGTCGCCGGCGGCTTCGGCGGCGGCGGCGTGAACAGCGGCATCTATTTCGTGACCCTCGTGCCGCCCGGCGAGCGCGCCATCAGCCAGGCCCAGTGGAGCGCCGAAGTCCGCAAGGAGCTCAACTCCTACCCCGGACAGCGCGCCGTCGTGCAGGATCTGTCGCAGCAGGGCTTCACCGCGCAGCGCGGCTTCCCGGTCGAGTTCTCGGTGCGCGGCTCGGACTGGAATCACCTGATCGAGACCAGCCAGGAGCTGATGAGCGAGCTCAAACAGTCGGCTCTAGTCGTCGACCTCAATAGCGACTACCAGCTCGGAATGCCCGAGCTCGCGGTTCTCCCCGACCGCGCCCGCGCCGCCGACCTCGGCGTCGGCATGGACGACATCGCGACCTCGCTCAACGCCCTCGTCGGTGGCGTGCGGATCGGCAAGTACAGCGCCGGCGGCCGGCGCTACGACGTCCGTCTGCGCCTGCTCGCCGACCAACGGTCGCGACCGGAAGACCTCGCCCACCTGCGTGTGAGGGCGTCGACGGGCGAGCTCGTGCCGCTATCCGCGCTGGTGACGACCGAGGAGCGCCCGGCGCTGCAGGCGATCACCCGCCGTGACCGCGAGCGCGCCATCACGGTGTTCGCCAACGTCGCGCCGGGCGCCTCGCAGGACAAGGCGCTCGCCAAGGTCGAGGAGCTCGCCAAAGCCTCGCCGCTGAGCGTGCGAGTCGTGCTCGGAGGAGCCAGCGTCGCCTTCCGCGACTCCATGTCGTCGTTGCTCTTCGCGCTGGTGCTCGGGATCATCGTGGCCTACATGATCCTCGCCTCGCAGTTCAACTCGTTCCTCCACCCGGTGACCGTTTTGACCATCCTGCCGTTGTCGATCGCCGGCGCCGCTTTCGCGCTCTGGGGGACGGGCAGAAGCCTCAACATCTTCTCGATGATCGGCTTGCTGCTCCTCATGGGCATCGTCAAGAAGAACTCGATCATCCTCGTCGACTACGCCAACCAGTTGCGCGAGAAGGGGCGAAGCGCCGCCGGAGCGATCCTGCGCGCCGGACCGGTGCGGCTGCGTCCGATCCTCATGACCTCGACGGCGACGATGATGGCGGCGATCCCCGCGGCCCTCGGTCTCGGCGCCGGCTCCGAGACCCGGGCGCCGATGGCGGTGGCGGTGATCGGCGGTCTGATCGTCTCGACCGCCCTCTCGCTTCTCGTGGTGCCGGCCTTCTACCTGGTAGCGATCCGCGCCAAGGAGAGACTCACGGCGCGCCGCGCAGGGCGCTCTCCGGCGTTCCCAGCACGATCTCCTTCAGCCACTGCCAGGCGGCCCTGAAGCCGCGGACGATGCGCCCGTCGAGGACCTCGCTGACCCCGAGCCTCGCGGCGAGCTCCAATTCACGGCTGCGGAAACGCGGCGGGAAGCGCATCAGGGTCTGGGCGCGCAGCGCCCCCTGGCGGACGAGGAGCGGCGAGACCGCCCCCTTGAGCACCGCCATCTCCCCCGGCGGCAGCGGCACCGAGCGCGCGGGAAAGACGAGCCAGGGGCGATAGCGGAAGATCCACGGTTCGGTGCCTTGCCAGACCAGGCGGCCGTAGCTCCTGGGCTTCACACCCTTGAGACCGCGCTGCGAGAACGCCCGGAGCGCAGCCGAGGCCGGGTCGGCGCTGCCGTCCCGGCCGTTAAGAAAGTCCCACGACAGGACGCTGCCGTAGACCGTCAGGCGGAACGACCAGCCGGCGATGAGCCAGGCAATGAACAGGACGCCGAAGCCGAGCGCCGCGCCGAGGTAGGGGTGAATCCAGGACGAGAATCCGAGCAGGCCGAGCAGCGAGAGGCGAAAGCCGCGCAGCAGCATGTCGAGGAGAGCCGAGGGCGACAGCGCGATCATCACCTGGATGGCGTGAAAAGCGATGAAGACGACGAAGAAGCAGGCGAGGTAGAGGACACCGAGGCCGAGGTCGACGAAGAACCTCCCCGCCCCCTCCAGCGGCAGCGACGCGGCGGCCGCCGCCAGACCCGAACCGGCGAGCGGCGAGGCCAGCGCGTCCGCCGTCCCGGCGAGGGACGGAAAGCCGAGACCGAGCAGGCGCTTCACCTCGAGCAGCACGATCGGACTCGCGACGACCGCCGAGAGCTTGTTCTCGTGCTCCTCGACGAAGTCCATCGGTTTCTTGAGCCCCGGTACCGCGGCCCCGATCGTGGTGTTGGCGGCGAACAGGAAGACGAGGAAGAGTCCCGGTCCCCAGAACCACGGGCGCGCGTACCACGGCAGCTCCGCTCGCGCCGCCGCCGGCGTGCGCCACCACCGCCAGGCGCCGAGCGCCGAGACTCCGAGCATCGGCGAGATCGGCACGCCGGTGGTGAGCGTCACCGTGCGCGCGATCTCCTCCCCGGCGGTGAACTGGCTGCGCTCGCCAACCGCCCCATTGGAGCCTGCGGCTGTGCCTGTATCAGCGAGACTGCTCTCCTGCAGCGCGAGCGACCCACCGAAGACAAGAAGCGCGAGAGCCCAACCTTTACTGCGCTTTTTCTTCATCGTGCGTGAATACTAAGGCCGGATGGCTGTCGCGGGGGTGGGCTCGGGGTCCTGTCTGGCCCGCTTCCCATGGGTGCTCGCGCTGAAGAAGCGCGCTCCGCGCCCATGGGAGCCCTCGGTCCAGCCACCCCTCGTCGATACAGCGGAGTAAGAAACCTCGTGCCGGGCTAGGATGCTTGGATGAACCCGAGCACTCGCAAGCTCGCCTGGATCGCGATGCTCTACGCCGCCCAGGGGCTACCGTACGGCGTGGTGCACAAGATCTGGCCGGTCTACTTCCGGGCTCACGGAGTGTCACTGAAGGAGATCGGGCTGATGAGCCTGCTCGCTCTCCCCTGGTCGTGGAAGCCGCTCTGGGCGCCGCTCATCGACCGCTTCGGGCCGCGCCGGGCGTGGATCGTCCCCTGCCTCGGCGCGCTCGCGGCGATCGCCTTCGTCATGCCGCTGCTGCCGCCGGAGAAGGTCGGACCGTTGATGATCGCCTTCCTGCTCACCTTCACTCTCGCCTCGGCGACGCAGGACATCGCCATCGACGCCTGGGCGGTCGATGCCGCCACCGACCGCGACCTCGGACTGATGAACGGCCTGCGCGCTTCGGCCTTTCGCGTCGCGGTGATCGCCACCGGCGGCCTGGCGCTGCTGGTCGCCGATCGCAGCGGCTGGCCGGCCGCCTGGGCGGTGGTGGGCGGACTCTTCGCGGTGCTCGCTGTCGGCGCGCTCTTTCTCAAGGACGGCGAGCGGGCGCTCTCGAGCTCAGGGGTGAAGCGCACCACACGCCAGCTGGTGCGCTCGTTCCTCGACTGGCTGCTGCGCAAGGAGATGCTGCCGGTCGTCCTCTTCGCGCTGCTCTTCAAACTCGGCGACCAGGCGATCTCGAGGATGACCGAGACCTTCTGGGTCGACCGCGGCATGGCGCTCACCGAGATCGCCCTGGTCGCCAACACCCTCGGCCTGACGCTGACGATCACCGGTGCGCTCCTCGGCGGCTGGTTCCTGTCGCGGGTCGGGCTCTTCCAGGGCCTCATCTGGATCGGCATCGCGCAGCTCGCCTCGAACCTCGTCTACGCCGCCGTCGCGGGGTTCGACCTGCCGCGCTCGAGCCTCTACTTCGCCTCGGCGTTCGAGAATTTCAGCCAGGGTCTGGGCACCGCGGCGCTGCTCTCCTTCCTCACCGCCTGCTGCCGCAAGGAAAACGCGGCGACCGAGTACGCCCTCCTCTCGGCACTCTTCGCCTTCTCGAGGGAGATCGCCGGCGCCGCCTCCGGCTTCTGCGCCGAGCCCATGGGCTACGCCCGCTTCTTCGCCTTCACTGCCCTCCTGGCGATCCCCGCCCTCCTCCTCCTCCCCTGGCTCCGTCCGCAGATCCAGCTGGCGAGCGCCAGCGGCAGCACACCGGCCGGCGCCAACGGCATCTCGCCGCTCGACGCCGACTGACGAGCGGCCGCCGACCAGCCTGTGGGCCGGGCCAAGTCGGCTGCCCGGGCTTGCGGGAGCCAAAGAAGCGTCTGCCCTTTACCAGCAGCTTCTCGATGCAATGACCACCCAACCAGCAGGAAAGGGAACAGCAGGGAAGCGAGACTCCAGGGCGACGCCCGATCGGCCTTGATAGAGTTCCCCGGCTCGACCTGGCTCAAATTACCGTCGCCCTTCCCGGAGACTCCCTTGCAAGCGATTCGCGACTTCCTGCATCTTCTCTTTTCGGTCGAAGGACTGACTCAGCTCATCCAGTGGGGCGGGCTCGCCGGCCTGACCGCGATCATCTTCGCCGAGACCGGGCTTCTGATCGGCTTCTTTCTGCCCGGCGACACGCTGCTGCTGACCGCGGGGCTCCTCTCGGCCGCCACCGGCAAGCCCGACCTCGGCATGATGCTCGTCGTGCTCTCGATCGCGGCGATCGTCGGCGACTCGACCGGATATCTCATCGGCAGGAAGGCCGGCCCGGCGCTCTACAAGCGCGCGGACTCGCGCTTCTTCAAGCAGGCGCACCTGCAGCGCGCCAAGGCGTTTTACGAGCACTGGGGGGGAATCACCATCGTGCTGGCGCGCTTCGTGCCGGTGGTGCGCACCTTTGCGCCGATGGTCGCCGGCATCGCCGGCATGAACTACCGCCGCTTCGTGATCTTCAACATCGTCGGCGGAATCCTCTGGATCGTCTCGATGACTCTGGTCGGCTACTTCTTCGGCCAGATCCCGTTCGTCCAGAAGCACCTCGAGAAGATCATCCTCGGCGCCCTCATGGCGCACGTCCTCATCATCCCCGTCGTCGCCACCGTCCTGAAAAAGATCCGCCTGCGCAAGGCAGGCTGAATCGGCCTCGCGTACAATACCGGGGTGACGCTCGCTGAGCTGAAGAGCCCCGCCGACTATCGAGCCGAGGTGGCACGGCTCGTCGACGAGATGCGCTCACGCTGCCTCTGGTTCCTGCGTCCGGACTACTACCCCGAGAGTGCCGAAGAGATCGAGAGGACGCTGCGCGCGATCGAGCGCAGCGGTGACCAGACCACCTTCCGACGCGCCCGCAGGCTCCGCCAATGGCACTCACCGACCTCCAGCGCGATATCTGCCGGCTCCTAGCCGGGCGCCGGATCGCCGCGGGCGAGAGCTACCTCGCCGGGGGCTCAGCCCTCAACGAGCTCCTCGGCGCCGACCGTCTCTCGCGTGATCTTGATCTCTTTCACGACGCCGACGAGGCGGTAGCGGCGTCCTTCGAATTCGATAGCAGAGTCCTCCGGGCCGCCGGCTTCGAGGTCATCGTCCTTCGGGAGCGCAAGGGGTTCATCGAAGCCGAGATCCGTAGACGGGAAGCCAAGGCAATGGCGGAATGGGCGCGCGACAGCAGCTTCAGGTTCTTCCCCCTGCTGGAGCACCCGGAGCTTGGCCTGGTTCTCCATCCTTTCGATCTCGCCACGAACAAGGTCCTGGCGCTTGTCGGGCGGCTGGAGGTTCGGGACTGGGTAGATGTGATCGAGTGCGACCGTCGCCTGCAGCCTTTCGGCTATCTCGCCTGGGCAGCCTGCGGCAAAGACCCCGGTTTCAGCCCTGCAGGACTCGTCGAGCAGGCGGCGCGCCAGGGTCGCTTTTCTGCGACCGAGGTCGCCGAGCTCGATTTTTCCGGACCGCATCCGGATGCCGGCGAGCTTTCCCGCTCCTGGCACACGCTCATCGCCGAGGCTAGGCTCGTCGTCGAGACCCTTCCTGCTGAGACCTCGGGTAGCTGCGTACTGGAGCCCGATCTGTCGCTCTGCCGAAGGACCTCGAAAGACCTGCCGGCGGCGGTACGGACGGGGAATCTGGCCTTTCACCCCGGCCGCATCGGCGGCGCCCTGCCCACCGTGACGTCGGCCTAGTGCCCGCAGGGATCGGCTCCAGCGGAGACTCCTTCACCGGCCTGTCCGGAAGACTGATTGTCGGACTTCGGATCCTGGTCCTGCTGCACCTCTCCCTGCACGCCTTCTTCAGCCCTGTTTACGAAGGCCCCGACGAGCCGTTTCACCTGGCGCGGGCGCGCCTGTTCACCCAGGGTCCGCTGGCGGAGGCGCTCGCCGGCGAAGTCGTGGACGCGAATCTGGTGCGCTCGATGCGGGCCTGGCCCTGTGGCCCGGCGATGCAGGCAGCGTTCGACTGTCCGCCCTACGGCGCCGAAGCAGCGACCTTCAACATCCTCCGCCCCGCCCGGCTCGCAGGCGAGGCCACTCCAGAGCGGAACTACCAGGCGCACCAGCCGCCCCTCTTCTATCTCGCTGCCGGACCTTTACTGGAGCTTCTCTCACCCCTGACGGGGACGACGCCCGAAGCGCAGCTGCTGCTCCTGCGCCTGGTCGCGGTGCTGCTCGTCGGATACGCCCTCTGCTTTCCGCTCAGAAAGCTCGGCAAAGGGAATGCGCTCCTCGAGGCGCTGGTGCTGCTGGCGTTACTTCTGCCTGGAGCCGCGGAGTCGCTGATCCGGGTCAGCAACGATGTCGCTGTCTTCGCCTGGGCGGTTCTGCTGATCGCTGTCCTTCGCCGGCGAGAGGTCTTCCGCACGGGATCCGTGGCCCTGATGGCCGCACTGGGCCCGCTGCTGAAACTGACGGCGTTGCCGATCGTCGCCGTCGCGGCGGTTCTGGGATGGAGGGCTCGAGGATGGCGTTCTGGGCTCCTCATCGCCACCTCCGGACTCGTCGTCTTCCCCGTGCAGTGGGTGCGCGGCTGGGCCTGGGGCGGGACGCTCGAAGCCAACACCGTGCTCGGAGAGCTCGGTTCGGTTCGGGAGATCCTCGCAGGTCTCCTGCACAGCGTGGCGACTTTCCTCAAGACGGCGGTCTGGCTCGGTGGCTGGACTTTCTTCCGCCCGCCCAGCTGGGTGCTGATCGCGATACCTCTGCTCGGACTGCTCTTGGTCTTTCGTTGTTTCCGCTTTCGCAGGCCCATGGCGAACTGTGCCGCGCATCTCGCCGGCGGAGCGCTCGCGCTTGCGGGCTTCGTCACTTTCGCGCTCGGCCAGCGCCAGATCTTCGGCATCTGGGGGGGCGTCGGGGGTTGGTACGCCTGGGGTTGGGCGCCCTGGCTCGCCCTTCTGGCGAGCGATCTCTGCGAAGTCCGGACCGATCGACAACGTGAGCTCGTCATCGGCGTTCTGCTCGCGGCAGCCATCCTCAACTCCGCTTGGATCATGCTGGCCGTCGAAGCCTACGGCGGCTGATGCCTCGTCAGCGAAAAGCCGCAGCGGGCGAGGTCGCGCCCGTGGTGGGCGCACCCAACAAAAAGGGCGGCCAAGAGGCCGCCCTTTGAGTCGCTGAGGACCTCGCGGTCCGCGGCGCTTGGTTATGCCGCCGGCGAGACCTTCCGCAGCCGGAGGAAGCCCACCGCGGCCAGGAGAACGATCAGGGAAACCAGGCCGACCGTCGACACTGTCGGGATCTCCGCTCCCAGAGGAACGGCGGAGCCCGCGAAGGAGACCCCCGAGTCGATCGTGAGTCCGGCGCCCGGATCGAGCGTACGGCCCGTCCACTGGACTGCGGCCCCGTTGTCGAGGCAGGTGGCGTCGATCACGTTCGAGAGGTTGCCTGCCGAGATCTCGCTCCACACCGTGCTGTAGCCCTCGGCGGACCAGCGATCGGCCGGGGTCGGGGTCAGGAGGATGATCGTGTATTGCAGCGGGACGCAGCTGCTGTCGGCGGCGCGACCGCCGGCCGAGGTCCCCTGCAGGAGACCAAACCCACTGTCGTTGTCGGCGAGATAGATATCCGCACCCGTGAACGTGTCCCACGTCAACGCCGCCTGGCCGATGTTCGAGAAGGCCAGCGCCATGTCGTATTGGGCCGCGCCGTTGACGTAGGTGATCGTCTCGGTCAGCCGCAGGCCGGTCGCTCCAGCGTCCGCGACGATCACGACGGTGAAGGGATCGCCGGCCGTTCCCGTCCCGGTGACGGCCGACATCGAGACCGCCGTCCATGGCGTGTAGCTGTCGGAGGCCGAGCCGCAGGGGTGATTGTCGAAATCGGGACCGTAGACGAGGCCGCCGAGAGAGACGAACACCCCGTTGTCGGCGGTCTCGCCGGCCAAGCAGTCCGGAGGAAAGAACTGGCCCGTACCGGGCACGTTGCTGTTGTAGACCTGTGCGGAAGTGTCGTCACCGATGACGACCGTCAGCGGGGTGCCGCTGATTGTCACTGTCGCCGGCGCGCCGAGGGTCGCTGCGCCGGGAGGAACCCGCAGGATTTTCTCCGCAAAAGTCGGAGCCGCCAAAAGCAGACAAGAAACTGCGACGAGTAGACGCTTCATGGTCAATCTCCTCTGGTTCACTTGGTTAGGACGTCGAGACGATAGCTAGCGCGCACCCTAACTGTCAAGCGGAACGGTCCGGCCGGCGGCTGTCGTCGCTGACTGCCGGCGCTCCCGGGCCGGACACCTCAGCTCGCTCTTCGCGACGCGCGCAGGGGAGCGAGTTGAGGCGCGACGGCCTGGACGAGCCCGAGGCGCTGGAGTTGGCGCTCGAAGCGCTCGGCGACCGCCTTCGCACCGCGGGCGTTGGGGTGGATCTCGTCGGCCCATTCGTTGCCGACGGCGCCGCGGGTCTCGATGCGGTGGAAGCGGGTCGGGACCTCGCTCGCCAGGCGGTCGAGCAGACCGCAGAACCGCTCGAGCAGGAGGCGCGGAATCTCGCGCTCGAACGGGCCCCCGGCCGGATAGCCCCTGGCCGCGAACGCCGGCCGGAGCCACGGGCCGGGGCTGCGCCCGCCGAGGAGACGCGCCTCATCGCAAGATGGCACAGGCAGATCGTACGAGTTCACCAGCACCTTGAGGTCGGCGCCATCGTCGAGCACCATGTCGATGAGCTCGCGGTAGCAGTCTTCGATCTGGCGTAGGCGACGGACAACGCGCTTTTCCACCAGGGCATCGGCAGCCGACATTCCGTGCCGGTGGGGCTGCAGGAGCGCGCCCAGATCGGGACCCAGGAGGTCGTTGCCGCCGGCCGAAAAGAGCAGGGCGTCGACTTCGTAGCGGTGCAGGAGCTCGTTCAGGAACGCACGCTCGCCGCCTCCCATCACCGTCAGGACTTCATCCTGCGTGCGCTCCAGACGCAAGAGCGACCAGTCGCGCTGCGAAGGGGTCTTTCCCTTGTCGTGCGCTTCGCCGCGACCGGGTACCGGTTCGTCGAGAAAATCGATGACGTTCTTCTCGTGCGGATAGGAAAACCAGGAGTCGCCATGGCTCACCACCACCGGCCAATCCGGGTGCTCGCGGATCGAACGGTCGAAATCCCTCTGCCAGGCGCGCCGATAGGCCATCGCAAAGTTCCCCCTCTAACTATGTAGTTGCTTGACCCCCATCGAAATGTGACAAAAAGATCGGAAAAGAAGAAAAAACCTTCTGGCGAGAAAGGCCTGCTGGTCGGGGGGTGCCGGCTCAGGCGATCGTGGATTGGAGGAACGCTCCTGCGGCCTGGCGGAACTCGTCGGTCCAGGCGTGGCCGCCTTCGAAGGTCAAAGCCTGGGGGTGAATACCTTTTATTTGCAGCAGTTGGATGTCGCTGGCCAGCTTTTCTCTGGTGTACCACTCGTCCTGGTCGCCGTGGGCAAGGAGGACCTTCTCCGGGAACGGACCTTGATGCCTGGCGAGCTCCGGCGGGATATCGCCGGCCAGGGCGACGACCTTGGGCGGCGGCGCGCCGCCATGGCCGGAGAGGAGCGCCGACCGCCAGGCCATCGAGGCGCCCTGGGAGAAGCCGAGGAATGCGAGCGGCACCGTCCAACCGATCTCCGGGCGGACCACGTCGAGGATCCGCCGCACATAGGCGACATTGTCTTCGATCGCCTCTTCGCGGAGCTCGCGGGTCATCCAGCCGCGCAGGACCTCCCCGGTCGAGCCGGCGTAAAAGGCGTGCAGCGCGTCGACCGCCAGCAGTGCCCAGCGCTCGGCGCCAGGGATGCGTTCGAGCTCGGCCAGGTGCCGGGTCGCGTTCTCGCGGTAGCCGTGAAAGCCGACCAGCAGGAGGCTCGGCGCTCCCGCTGGGCGCTCGAGCAGGAAGCGCCCATGGGTCGGTGTCGCGATCGTCCTGAGCTGCGTTTCGCCACCTGGCGGAGTCGCCATCAGCGGCGTTTCGTGCCGGAGGCGAGGTCGGCGGCGCGCTCGTACACTAGGTCCTCGAGACCTGGGCGATTCCCGGCTTCACCAATCAGGCGAACGAGAGCGCTGCCGACGACGACACCATCGGCGAGCTTCGCCACGGCGGCGACCTGCTTGCGCGTCGAGATGCCGAAACCGACCGCGAGCGGCAGCTTGAGGGTCTTGCCGAGCGCTTTGGCTTCACTGGCCAAAGCTGCCGGCAACTCGCTCTGCTCACCGGTCACGCCGGTGCGCGAGACGTAGTAGACGAATCCGCTCCCCAACCGCGCCACCGCGCGCACCCGCCCGCGGGTCGACGTCGGTGCGAGGAGGAAGATGGCGTCGACGCCGTGCGCCCGCAGGGCATCGAGATATTCACCTTCGGCCTCCTCGGGCGGCAGGTCGACACAAAGAACGCCGTCGACTCCAGATGCCGCGGCATGTTCGGCGAAGCGCTCGACACCGTAGGCGTGAATCGGGTTGAAATACGTGAACAGGACGACCGGAATTCCGAGACGCGGCTGCAGGCGAGCCACCAGGGCGAGGATGCCGACCAGGGTCGTGCCCGAGGCCAGGGAGCGCGCCGCCGCCGCCTGGTTCACCGGACCGTCGGCGATCGGGTCGCTGAACGGGACTCCGAGCTCGAGGATGTCGGCACCCGCCGCCGCGAGGGCGATGGCCAGGCGCTCGGTCGCCGCGAGATCGGGATCGCCGGCGGTGATGTAGGGGATGAAGGCCGCCCGGCGCTCGGCCTTGGCGCGGGCGAAGGCCTGAGTCAATGGGCGCGCGGCAGCAGCGGCGCGGCGGGCTCCGAGCAGGCTCAGGGCTCTCATGCTTTCCTCCGGCCGGTCGCTGCCGCAGACGGCGGCGGATGCGCGGCGTCCCAGGCGATCACCGACTCGAGATCCTTGTCGCCGCGTCCGGAGAGATTCACCAGCAGCACATGCCGCCGGGAGAGCGCCGGTGCCCGCTGGATCGCCTCCGCGACCGCGTGCGCGCTCTCGAGCGCCGGCAGGATCCCTTCGGTCCTGGCCAGCCGATGGAAGGCGGCGATCGCCTCCGCGTCGGTTGCCGTCGTGTACTCGATCCTGCCGAGCTGGCGCAGCAGCGCATGCTCGGGCCCGACCGCCGGATAGTCGAGGCCCGCCGAGACCGAGTGCGTCGCCGCCACCTGACCGTCCGCATCCTGAAGGACCATCGTGCGGGTACCGTGCAGCACGCCGAGCGACCCGCCGTCGCGGGCGAATCGGGCAGCATGCTCCCCCAGCCCCGTGCCGCGTCCTCCCGCTTCGACACCGATGAGGCGGACCGTGGAATCCTCGAGGAAGGCGGAGAAGAGACCGATGGCGTTCGAGCCGCCGCCGACGCAGGCGATAGCGGCGTCGGGGCCCTTGCGCCCGGTGCGCAGCCGGATCTGGCGCTTCGCCTCCTCGCCGATGACGCGATGGAAGTCGCGCACCATGCGCGGAAAGGGATCCGGCCCGAGGACCGAGCCGAGGATGTAGTGCGTCGTGCGCACGTTCGTCACCCAGTCGCGCATCGCCTCGTTGATGGCGTCCTTGAGCGTCTTCGAGCCCGAGCTGACCGGGACGACTTCGGTGCCGAGGAGCCGCATCCGCTCGACGTTCGGGTGCTGGCGTCGCATGTCCTCTTCGCCCATGTAGACGACGCAGTCGAGCCCGAGGAGCGCCGCGGCGGTGGCCGTCGCGACGCCGTGCTGACCGGCGCCGGTCTCGGCGATGACCCGCTTCTTCTTCATCGCCCGCGCGAGGAGGGCCTGTCCGAGCGCGTTGTTGATCTTGTGCGCGCCGGTGTGCAGGAGGTCCTCGCGCTTGAGGAAGATGCGCGCCCCGCCCAGCTCCCGAGACAGGCGGTCGGCGAAGGTGAGCGGCGTCGGGCGGCCGACGTAGTTGCGCAGCAGCTCGTCCAGTTCCTCGCGAAAGCGCCGGTCGCGCGACAGCCTGTCGTAGGCGCGCGCCAGCTCCTCGAGCGGAGCCATCAGGGTCTCAGGTGCGAAGCGTCCGCCGAATGGACCGAAATGGCCGCGTTCGTCAGGACCCGTCGACAGCTTCTTTCTAGCTCCGACCACGTCGCAACTCCTCGAACAGCATCTTGAGTCTCCGGGGATCCTTGACTCCGGGGCTCACCTCCACCCCCGAGTTGACGTCGACGCCATCGGCGGCGCTCTCGATGAGCGCCCGCCGCACATTCTCGGGCGAGATGCCGCCCGCGATGATCATCGGCTTCGGTGAGCGCACGTCGCGCAGCCCCCGCCAGTCCCAGGTAATGCCGGTGCCGCCGTAGAGCTTGGCGCTCGGCGTATCGACCAGGAAACCCCAGACCAGGGGGTGACGCGCGATGTGCACCGGCGTCACCGGGAGGCTGCGGAAGACCTTGATCGCGCGCTTGCCGAGCACTGCGACCTCGTCCGGCCACTCGTCGCCGTGCAGCTGCGCGAAGTCGAGGCCGATCGTATCCATGATCGCCATCAGCTCGCGGGACGGAGTGTCGACAAAGACGCCGACCGTGCGCACCTGCCCGCGCACCACGTCGGCGATCTCGCGCGCCTTGCCGAGCGACAGGCTGCGCGGACTGCGCGGAAAGAGGTTGAGCCCGATGAAGTCGGCGCCGAGCGCCGCCGCCAGCATCGCGTCCTGGACGCGCGTGATGCCGCAGATCTTGACCAGCGGCCTCATCCGAAGAGCTCCTCGAGCTTCTCTGCCGGATTCTCGCTGAGCAGGAGGCTCTCCCCGACCAGAAAGGCATCGAAGCCGGCGGCCCGGAGCCGCGCGACGTCGGCGCGGGTCGCGATGCCGCTCTCGGCGACAGCGAGGGCCCCCGGCGGCAGCTTCGGCCGCATCGCGATCGAATGCCCGAGATCGACTTCGAAAGTACGGAGATCGCGATTGTTCACCCCGACCATCTCCCACTGGCTCTCTGCCAGGAGCTCGAGGTCGGAGGCATCGTGGGTCTCGACGAGCGGCGCGAGTCCGCGCTCGCGCGCCGCCGCCGCCCAACCGGCGAGCTCGGACGCCGAATAGAGCGCGGCAACAAGCAGGATCGCGTCGGCCCCGGCCGCGACCGCCCAGTCCAGCTGGCGGAGATCGACCACAAACTCCTTGGCGATCGCCGGCAGGCCGCAGGCCGCCTTGCAGGCGGCGAGGAGCTCGTAGCTGCCGAAGAAGAAGTCGGGCTCGACCACCACCGACAGGGCCGCAGCCCCCGCCGCGGCGTAAGCCGCGGCCTGGGATTCCGGATCGAAACGGCCGGCGAGCGAGCCCAGCCGCGGCGAGCCCATCTTCACCTCGGCGATGACCGCCCTCCCCCGCCGCGCGCCGAGCGCGGCCACAAAGGGATTCGCGCGACCTACGGAAAGCGAAAAGCTTCCAGTAAATGAGGGTGGCGCCTGTTGCGCAAGTGAGACTCCCAACCGCTCGCGGCGGGTGACGACGATGCGCTGCAGGATGTCGGCGGGCGGCACTGGGCTCTTTTTCCTTTACTGGAAGCTTTTCAGCGCCTGGAGTTTCGCATGCGCCGCGCCGGAGGCAAGCACGGCTCTCGCCTGGACGACTCCTTCGGCGATCGAAGGAGCCTGGCCCGCGACGTAGAGCGCCGCGCCAGCGTTGAGCGCGACGATGTCGGCAAGCGGACCGACCTCACCACCGAGCAAGGCCAACAGCCTTTCGGCGTTTTCCTCCGGTGCGCCGCCGGCGAGAGACTCCGGCGCCGCGCGCCGGACTCCGGCCGATTCCGGAGTGAACGGGTAGCTACTCACCTCTCCATCCCGAACCTCGGCGACGTGTGTGGTCGTCGTGGTGGTGATCTCGTCCAGGCCGTCGTCGCCGTGCACGACCAGGGCGTGCTCGCAACCGAGAGCGGCGAGGACGCGCGCCACCGGCTCGACGCGGTCGCGGGCGTAGACGCCGACGAGCTGCCGGCGCGCGGCCGCCGGATTGGTGAGCGGGCCGAGGAGGTTGAACAAAGTGCGCACGCCGAGCGCTCGCCGCACCGGCACGACCGCCCGCGTCGCCGGGTGGTGCGCGGGGGCGAAGAGAAAAGCGATGCCGATGGTTTCCAGCTGCCGCCCGGCGGTCTCCGGCGCGACCTCGATCGGCAGGCCGAGAGCAACGAGGAGGTCCGAGCTGCCGGAGCGTGACGAGACCGCCCGATTGCCGTGCTTGGCGACGGTCGCGCCGGCCGCGGCGGCGACGAACGCCGCCGCGGTTGAAATGTTGAAAGTCCCGCGGCCGTCGCCGCCGGTGCCGCAGGTGTCGAGGACCTTGGGGAGGGAGTGCGGCACGGCGCGCACCCGCGCGCGCATCGCCTCCACCGCGCCCGCGATCTCTTCCGTCGTCTCGCCCTTCATGGCGAAGGCGACGAGCAGCGCCGCGACCTGGCTCTCGGCGAGCTCGCCGTCCATGATCCGTCCGAAAAGCGCCGCCACCTCTTCTCGCCGGAGGTCTTCACGGTCGAGCAGGCGCTGCAGGAGGTGCGCCGGCTCGCTCATCCGGCGGTCGCCCGCGGCAGCGCGCACTGGGCCAGGAAGTTCGCCACGATCTGCGGTCCGGCGACGGTCAGCACCGACTCGGGGTGGAACTGAACGCCCCAGTAAGGCAGCTCGCGGTGGCGCAGAGCCATGACGATCCCGTCGTCGCTCCAGGCGATCGCCTCGAGCTCGGCGGGCAGGGTCGCCTCACGCACTTCGAGCGAGTGGTAGCGCGTCGCCTCGAACGGGTTCGGCACGCCGGCGAAGATCCCCTCGCCCGAATGCCGCACCGCCGAGGTCTTGCCATGCATCAGCACGGGTGCACGGCCGACCGTGGCGCCGAACGACTCCCCCATCGCCTGATGTCCGAGGCAGACGCCGAAGATCGGCAGGTCGGGGCGCCGCGCGAGCAGCGGGACGCAGACCCCGGACTCGACGGGTCGGCCAGGCCCGGGCGAGAGCAGGATTCCGGCCGGACGCATCGCCAGAAGCTCGTCGACGGTCGCCGCGTCGTTGCGCACAACGACCGGATCGGCTCCGGCGACAGCAAGCAGCTGCACCAGGTTGTAGGTGAACGAATCGTAGTTGTCGATCACCAGGATCATCGTTCGAGCTCCTCGGCGAGGGCGACCGCGGCGAGGAGGGCCGCGGCCTTGTTCTCGGTCTCCTGCTCTTCGCGCCCCGGGTCCGAATCGGCGACGATGCCGGCGCCGGCGGTCACCGAGACCTCCGACCGCCCGTTCGACTCTCTGGCGACGAGCGTGCGGATCGTAATGCAGGTGTCGAGATCGCCGGAGAAGGAGAGGTAGCCGGTCGCCCCGGCGTAGAGGCCGCGCGACTCCGGCTCGAGCCGGTCGAGGATCTCGATGGCGCGGATCTTCGGCGCGCCCGAGACCGTCCCGGCGGGAAAGGCCGCCAGCAAGGCGTCGAGCGCGGACTTGCCCGGGGCGAGCTGCGCCTCGACGCTCGACACCAGGTGGAGGACGTGCGAGTAGCGCTCGACCTCGAGGAAGCTCTCGACCGACACGGTTCCCGGCGTCGCCACCCGGCCGAGGTCGTTCCTCCCGAGGTCGACCAGCATGACGTGCTCGGCGCGCTCTTTCGGGTCGGCGAGGAGCTCGGCCGCCAGGGCCCGATCGGCATCGGGATCGATTCCGCGGCGCCGGGTACCGGCGATCGGGCGGGTCACCAGCCGGTCGCCGGTCTTCTTCACCAGCATCTCGGGCGAAGCGCCGACGAGCGCGACCTCCGGGAGCTCGAGCAGCACCATGTACGGGCTCGGGTTCACCCGGCGCAACGCCCGGTAGAGCGCCTCGGGCGTCGCCTCCGAGGCGAGACGGAAATGCCGCGCCAGCACCACCTGGAAGATGTCGCCGTCGAGGATGTGCTCCTTCGCCTTCACCACCGCGCGCTGGAAGTCGGGCCCCGAGAGGCTTGCCTCCGGAGTCCGGTCGAGGACCGGCCGCTCCTCCGGCAGGCGGATCGCGCGCACCCGGACATCGCGCGCCAGCGCCCCTTCGAGGCGGTCGAGGGCGCGCTCGGCCTCGGCCGCGGTCGTCTCGCCCTCGATCTCGTTGGCGACGAGCAGCAGACGCTGCTGGGCGTGGTCGAAGGCGATGATGTCGTCGAAGCGCCCGAGGATCGCGACCGGCAGCCCCCAGGGATCCGGCGGACGCGATGGGATCCGTTCGACCAGCCGCACCAGGTCGAAGCCGAAGGTGCCGACGAAGCCACCGGCGAAGGGGACCGGCAGCTCGGGCGTCGAGTAGCCCTCGACCAGCGCGCGCAAGGCCACGAGCGGCGCCCCGGGGAGGTCGCTGCGGCGGCCGTCGCGCTCCACCTCCAGACGATCGGGATAGAGACGATAGATCTCGCGCGGCGCGGCGCCGAGAAAGCTGAAGCGCGCCACCTGTTCTCCGCCGGTGACGCTCTCGAAGAGAAAGCGCACGGGAGAGAGCGCCTTGAGGCGCTGATAGACCGCGAGCGGCGTCACCGTCTCGGCCAGGAGCTCGCGCAGATGTGGAGTGACTCTCTTCATGCACTCGGCTTTCCGCTCGGTTGGTGCCGCGCCGACAGCTCCTTCGCCAGATCGCCGGCGGTCACGCCGCTCGCATGGAGCAGCACGGTCAAGTGAAAAAGGAGATCGCTCGCCTCTTCGACCAGCCTCTGCTTCTGCCCCTGGCCATGCGCCTGCGGCGCGAGCGCGGCGATCAGGACTTCGGTCGCCTCTTCGCCGACTTTCTGGGCCATGCGCTCGATTCCCTCGGCGACGAGGCGCGCAGTGTAGCTCTTCTCCGGGTCCGCTCCTGCGCGCGCCGCGACGATGCGCTCGAGGGCGCCGAGATCGAGCCCGCCGGCGGTGTCCACCTCGCCATCGAAGCAGCTGGTGGCGCCGGTGTGGCAGGCCGGACCGGCTGCAATCACTCGCAGGAGCAGGCTGTCGCCATCGCAGTCCTGCTCGACCGAGAGAACACGCAGGACGTTTCCCGAAGACTCGCCCTTGCGCCAGAGGGCCTGCCGGCTGCGACTCCAGAAATGTGCTTCGCCGGTCGCGAGCGTCTGCGCCACCGCCTCGGCGTTGGCCCAGGCGAGCATCAGCACTCTGCCGGTGAAGGCGTCCTGCGCTATCACCGGCACGAGGCCTGCCGCGTCGTACCGCGCTCGCGAAGTGTCAAAGCCTGCGTTCAATGACTCGAAGCTCACGACACTCCCCTTACCGAAAGTCCTTGCGCCGCAAGGTAGCGTTTCAGTTCAGACACCGAGAGCTCCTGGCGATGAAAAAGTCCGGCCGCCAGCACGGCAGCAGCGCCCGCGGCGAGCGCCGCGGCGAAATCGCTCGCTGCGCCGGCGCCGCCGGACGCGATGATCGGCACGTTGACCCGCGCTGCCACCGCTGCGATGAGCGCGCAATCGAAACCCTCGCCAGTGCCGTCGCGGTCGATGCTGGTGAGCAGGAGCTCGCCGGCGCCGCGCTCGACTCCTTCGGCGATCCAGGCAAGGGCGTCGAGCCCGGTCTTCTGGCGGCCGCCCTGCGTCACGACTTCCCAGCTCCCATCGCCTTCGGCCGGCAGCCGCCGGCGGACGTCGACCGAGAGCACGACACACTGCCGGCCGTAGCGCTCCGCGAGCTCGGTGAGCAGGTGAGGTCGAGCCACCGCCGCCGAGTTGAGCGCCACCTTGTCGGCCCCGGCCGCGAGCAGGTCGCGCGCGTCGTCCAGGGTGCGCACGCCGCCGCCGACGGTGAGCGGAATGAAGACGCTCTCGGCGACACGCTCGATCCATTCGAGCTCCGGCCCGCGACGCTCGTGCGAGGCGGCGATATCGAGGAAGACGAGCTCGTCGGCGCCAGCGGCGCCTTCCGCGGTGTAGCGCTTCGCCGCTTCGACTGGCAAGCCGAAGC
>JANNGS010000010.1:0-13096 GCA_031403995.1 Thermoanaerobaculia bacterium | reverse complement strand
AGAACGAGACGATCCGGCGGCCCTTCTCGCAGTAGAGATCGGCGAGCGCGGCGAGCTTCTTCCGGAACGCCGCGGGATCCTCGTCCGGATCTCCCTGCGCGAGCGGAGCGACGAAGTCGAGCGTGTACGGCTCGACTCCCTTCCTGAAGTCGTCGAGCTCGATCATCCAGTGCGCGTCGGGCTTGCCGGCGTGCTCCTGCGGGACCTTGTGAGGCTCCGAGGGATCGAGCCCGAGCGCGATCGCCTCGTCGCGCGTGAGAACGACCTGTCGCTGACGGGCGAGCGTGTCCTTCTCCGCCTCGAACGCAACCTTGTCATCGCCGCGCAGGCCGTAGCCGATCGCCGTCGGGCCCGCGGCGAAGACGCAGTGCTTCTCGACGAAGTCACGGTCCCATGCGTCGCGAGCGAGGATCTCGCGGGCGAGGAAGTTCATGATCGCCAGATCGGCATTCGGCTTCATTACGATCTCGAGATCGGCGATCTCCGACGACCGGTTCGAGTAGGTCGTCAGATTCACGACGCGGAACGACGGTGTGGCGAGCCGCTTCGAGACGATCCTGGCCCAGAGTATCGGATGCATCTCGGCCATGTTCGAGCCCCAGAGGATCGTCGAGTCGGTGAGCTCGATGTCGTCGTAGCACCCGCTCGGCTCATCGATGCCGAAGACCTGCATGAACGCAGCGACCGCCGAGGCCATGCAGTGCCGGGCGTTGGGATCGAGGTTGTTGGAGCGCCAACCGGCCTTCACGAGTTTCGTGGCGGCGTAGCCTTCCTGAATCGTGTACTGCCCCGAGCCCATGATGGCCACGCCGGTTGGACCGAGTGCCTGGTAGTGGCGTTTGAACTGCCTGGTCATCTCCTCGAACGCGCGCTCCCAGGTCACCGGCACGAAGTCGCCGTCCTTCGCGAACGCACCGTTCTTCATCCGCAGTAGCGGTTTCTTCAATCGATCGGAGCCGTAAGGAATCTCGGAGCAGGCGTAGCCCTTGACGCAGAGGAGCCCGCGGTTCACCGGGCTCGCAGTGTCGCCGCGCACCGCGACGACGCGCTTGTCGTGGGTGGCGATCTCGATGCCGCAGCCGACGCCGCAGAAGCGGCAGACGCCCTTGTCCCACTTCCAGTTGCGCATCGGATCGGCCAGCTCGCCGACACCCGCCAGGCTGAAGCCGGGAAAGCCGACCGCCGCCGCGGTAGCTGCGGCAACGCTGGTGCTCAGGAACTCGCGGCGGGAAAGCGGTTGTCTCATGGCTTGGGCTCCGGAAAGGCGACCTCGCTGTCAGCGTCGTCGGAGGTGTCCGCGTCGGCGCGGTCGACGAGGTGGTAGACGAGATCGACGCTGCGGACATGCGGGAGACGGCCGACCGCCTCGAAGAGGCGTTCGCCCTCGATGCGGTCGGTGGTCTCGAGCACCGCGACGCAGCGCCCGGTCCCCGCGTCGAGATGATGGACCTCGACACCCGGGGTCGCGTCCAGCGCCCACCGTACCTCGGTGAAGCACGCGGGCTCGGCCGAGATCAACACTCCTGCGTAGTGCCGAAGGATTTCCTGCGGCAACTCGGGCGGCGGCGGCTCGAACACGTTTCCTCCCTGCCGGACTGCGCCTCCGAAAGTAGCTCCCCAGCGGCGGGTTGGGCACACCCGCCGGGGTGGGATCCGGCCTAGGGGGGCGGCGGTGCCACGCCGAGCTCCGCGAGGTGCCCTTCGAGCGTTCGGATCCGAGCATCGCCCGCGGGGTAGGCGGCACGGAGGATCGGCAGGGCCTCGACATAGAGCTCGCCGGCCTCCGCCGGCAGCTGCAACCGGACGAGGAGATCGGCGAGGGCGACCTGCGCTTCGGCGAGCGCCGGGGCGGTCGGCTCGAGCGCGAGGCGGCTCTGCTTCAGCCCCTCGCGCAGCCAGCGCTCGGCCGCCTGGAGGTCGCCGAGCGCCGCGTAGCCGAGACCGAGGTCGGTCAGGCTCTGGGCGGTCTCCGGATGCGCTTCGCCGTAAGCCACCCGACGGATTGCCAGGGCGCGCTCGAAAAGTGGCAGTGCCTCCGAGGGCCTGCCCAGCGCGAGCAGCGCCTCGGCCTCGTTGCGCAGCGGCCAGGCGACATAGGTGTGTTCGGGTCCGAGAGCTGCGCTGTAAACCGCCGTCGCCTGGCGAAAGAGCGGCAACGCCTCTGCGTTCCGGCCGAGATCCGAAAGCGCGTCGCCGAGCGAGTTGAGAGCGTTGCCGAACTGCGGGTGGGAGGGCCCCCAGGTGCGCTCGACAATGCCACGGGCGCGCTCGAGCACCGGCAGGGCCTCCGCGGGGCGCCCCAGCGTACGCAGGACCGAGCCGAGGTTATCCAGGGTCATCGCCACCAACGGACTCTCCGGGCCCTCGGAGAGCTCGAGAACCTCCGTCGCGCTTGCGAACGCCCGCCGCGCCGGCTCGAGCTCGCCGGCATCCTGGTAGATCAGGCCAAGGTTACTCCGCCACTTGCCGGACTCGGAGCTCTTGGGGGCGTGGCGCTCGGCGATCCCGACCGCACGCTCGAGCAGTGCCCGCGCCTGTGCTGCCTCTCCAGTGAGGCGGAAGACCGTTCCGAGGGTCGAGAGCGTGCGCCCGACGTCTAGGTGCTCGGCGCCGAGCCGGCGCTCCCGGATCGCGAGGGCACGCTCGAGCCGGGGACGAGCGCGCTCGAGCTCGCCCTGCATCCGGTCGAGAAGTCCGAGCTCGTTGAGCACAGCCGCGACCGCGAGCTCGTCTTGCGGCGCCCGTCGCTCCTCGAGCGCCAGGGCGCGCTCGAGCAGCGGCTGGGCGCGGTCGAAGAGTCCGAGGTCGCGGTACACCGCGCCGAGAGTCATCATCAGCCTTGCCTGAACGACCGGCTGCGAGGCGAGGTCACTCTCGATTCGCTGAGCGCCAACATCGAGAACCTCGCGTGCCGTGAGTTTGGCGCCGCGGGTGCGTGCCGGATCGGCTCTCTGGAAGAGCTCCGCCAAAAACGTCGCGACGCTCTGCGCCGTCGCGGCCTCGAGCGTCGCGCGGTCGCGCTCGCGCCGCAGGCGGGTCCCGGCGACGGCAAGGGTCGCGGCGAGCATCGCAATGGCGAGCGCGGTGACGACGAGCGCCCCGCGATGGCGCCCGGCGAACTTCGCCGCGCGATAGGCGAGGCTGCCGCGCCGCGCGGCGACCGGCCGGCCGTCGAGGTGACGCCGCAGGTCGTCGGCGAGCGCATCGACGGTGGCGTAGCGCTCCTGCGGCGACTTGCGCAGCGCCTTCGCCACAATCGCCTCGACATCGCCCTTGAGTTCCGGCGCCCGCGCGACCTCCTGGTGCAGCGCCGCCTCCGCCCACTCTTCCGGGGCTCCGGTCGGCACGCGATACGGACGGCGGCCGGTCAGCAGCTCGAAGAGCACGACCCCGAGGGAGTAGATGTCGGTCGCCGTCGTGGTGGCGCCTCCCAGGACCTGCTCGGGACTCGCGTATTCCGGCGTCAGCGCGCGCAGCAGGGTCCGGGTCGCACCTTCAGCTTCGGCGATCGGGGTCAGGATCTTGGCGACGCCGAAGTCGAGCAGCTTGGCTTCGCCCTCGGCGGTGACGAGTATGTTCGCCGGCTTGATATCGCGATGAACGATGAGGTGGCGGTGGGCGTGGGCGACCGCGGCGAGGATCTGCAGAAAGAGGCCGAGCCGCTCCCGTCGCGAGAGCTTCTTTGCGGTCGCGAAAGCGAGCAGCGAGAGCCCCTCGACGTACTCGAGCACCAGATACGGCTCGCCGCTCGCGCTCTCGCCGCCGTCGAGGAGGCGCGCGATGCCGGGGTGCTCGAGCGCGGCCAGCGCCTGCCGCTCGGCGGCGAAGCGCTCGCGCAGGAGCGGCGACAGCAGCTCGGCATGAACGAACTTCACCGCGACCAGCTTGTCGAAGCTCGCATCGGCGCGCCGCGCCAGAAAGACCGTCCCCATCCCGCCCTCGCCGAGCGGGGCCAGGAGCTCCCACGGTCCGACCTGCTCGCCCTGGCGGTGCGGCGCGACGCCACCCAGGGCAGCGGCGCCCGACAGGCCGAGGAAACCCGTGTCGCGGTCTTCGGCGGAAAGCAGCGATCGCGCTTCCCGGGCGAGCTCCGCGTCACCCTCCGCCAGAGCCCCGAGCTCGGCCTCGCGCTCGACCCGGGAGAGCGGTGCGAGACGATCGAAGGCGGCGCGGATCTCGCGCCAGCGCTCGGGGGTCACGCCGCGCCGAGCTCGCGGGCGAGAAAGGCGCGCGCCGAGCGGAAGTCGCGCCCGGCGGTCGCGGTGGAGACGCCGAGTGTTTCGGCGGCCTCTTCGACGGAGAGACCGCCGAAGAAGCGCAGCTCGACGAGCCGCGCCTGGGCCGCATCGAGCGCGCTCAGCCGCTCGAGCGCCTGGTCGAGCGCCAGCAGGTCGACGCTCCTCGGCGGAACCGCGAGCCCGGCCTCCCCGGCGGCGGAGTCGAGCTCGACGAGCGTCGCGCCGCCGCCGCGCTTGTCGCGATCCCGACCGCGCGCATGATCGACCAGCAGCCGGCGCATCGCCTGCGCCGCGACGCCGAGGAAGTGCGCCCGGTTGCGCCAGTCGACACGCGACTGGTCGACCAGTTTCAGGTAGGCCTCGTGCACCAGCGCGGTCGGCTGCAGCGTATGCCCCTCACGCTCGCGCCGCATCTGGCGCTCGGCAATGCGGTGGAGCTCCGGATAGACCAACTCGAGGAGCCTGTCCCCGGCGCCGGACTCGCCCCGCCCCCAGGCGACGAGCGCCGCGGTTACCGCGCTCTGCCCGGAATCCGCCCTGCCGGCCTCCATGCCCAGTCCCTCGCGACGGCTGCGTTTGCGCTCAGGCTAGAACCCTCGCGTGACCCTGTCAAACAGGCTCTACCTCCGCAATCGTTGATCCACCTGATCGCGAGCGCACCCGTTTGTCGCGTTCACTATCAAGACAAGTTCCGATCGGAGAGCCACCATGAGATTCGATGCCCGCCACAAGAGAGTCCTCGCCCAGATGAGTCTGCTCGCGCTGATGCCCTTTGCGAGGCCCGCGAGCTCCCAGCTCACCCCCCTCGGCGCCCGGCTACTCGAGGAATGCGCCGCCGCCGGGAGTTGTGACACAGACGACAACTTCGGCGCTTCGGTGGCGTCGGGGAACTTCAACGGCGACAGCTTCGAGGACCTCGCGGTAGGCGTCCCGGGGGAAACGGTCGGCGGAGACGCGGATACCGGCGCGGTCCACATCCTCTACGGCTCGGCGGCGGGCCTCCTGCTCACCGGCGACCAGATCTTCCACCAGGGTACGGCCGGCATCGACGACACGGCGGAGCCCGGAGATCATTTCGGGTTCGCAGTCGCCGCGGCCGATTTCAACGCTGACGGCTTCGACGATCTGGCGATTTCGGCGCCGGATGAAGACCTTCTCACCGCCGACGATGCCGGCGCGGTCTGGGTGCTCTTCGGATCGGCGAGCGGCCTCACCGCTACCGGCAGCCTCGCTTTCGGACAGGAGACGATCAGCGACAGCGAGAGCTTCGAGACCGGCGATCGGTTCGGGTTCTCGCTGGCGGCCGGCCGGATCAACTCCGGCAATCGCGCCGACCTGGTGATCGGCGTCCCGGGTGAGGATGGCATCCCGGGCCTGGAGAACGACTCGGGCAAGGTTCACGTGCTCTACAACAATGGCGCAGCGACGCTGGCGCTCGAACAGGAGTGGACCCAGGCCGGGGTGGATTGCGGGGCTATTTTCGAGGACAACGAGAATGGCGACCGATTCGGTTCTGCCCTCGCGGTCGCGGACTTCGACGATGACGGATTCGCCGACGTCGCCGTGGGAAGCCCTTTCGAGGACTGCAACAGCCTGGTCGGTCTCTGCGGCGGAAACAACTCGACTCCCGACGTCGGCCGGGTCCATATCTTCACCTCGAGCGCCTCGGGCTTGACGCTGTCGGCGGCCACCTGCTTCAACACGGACAACGGACTGTTCTCGGAACCCGATGAGCAGAACGACCGCTTCGGAGGCGCCTTCGCCGCCGGCGACTTCGACGGCGACGGCGTCGCCGACCTCTGCATCGGTTCCGACGGCGAGAGCTTCGGTACGGCCTCCCAGGGGGGCGCCGTGGAAGTGATCTTCGGGGTCGCGGACTCCGGCTTCGAGGCTGGCGCCCAATACACCCAGAACGACGCCGATCCCAACCAGGCGGAGTCGTCGGACCACTTCGGCTTTGCCGTGGCTTCCGGCAACTTCGACGGCGACGGCTTCGACGACCTCGCCGTCGGCGTACCCTTCGACGACATCTCCGGCAACTCGGACGCCGGCGAGATCGCGGTCTTCTACGGCTCCGCGAGCGGACTCGAGGCGATCGTCCCGGCGGCCTTCCACTCCGACCTGCCGCCCGGCATGCCCGATTCGCCGAACCCATTCGACCTCTTCGGCGCCGCGCTCGCCGCCGGGGATTTTGACGGCAGCGGCACGGATGACCTGGCCATCGGCGTGCCAGGTGAAGATCTCGGGGCCGCAGGCGCGGCCGGGATGGTCACCGTGCTCTACGGCCTCGATCGCCAGACCGGCACTTTCGGCACCGTCCAGTTCGAAGACTCGACGGTGAGCGTCGACGAGGACCGCTTCGCCGTCATCGTCGCAGCTCGAAGCAACGCGCTCATCGCGGGCAGCGTCGATCACCTGCGGGTCGGCGGCAGCGCGACACCCGGCGAGGACTTCGCCTACACGCCCGGCACGCTGTCCTGGGATGCACTCGACGAAGGCGCCGAGTTCTTCTTCCTCAATCCGGTGGACGACACGCTGGACGAGCCGACGCAGACGGTCATCATCGATCTCGTCGATCCCTCGACCGCGCTCGGGCTCGGAACGCCGCGGCGCGTGGTCGTCTCGATCCTCGACAACGATGTCGCCGGAAGTCTGCAGTTGGAGTTCGCGACCTACCCGATCGGAGAAGGCGCCGGGAGTCGATCGGTGAGCGTGACCCGGTCGGGTGGCGATGCCTCGGGTGTCACCCTTCTCTACGACACCAACGACGGCACCGCGGTCGCCGGCGAGGACTACACCGCGACTACCGGCATCCTGACTTTCGGATTCGGTGAAACACGCAAGTTCTTTTCGGTCCCCATCCTCGAGGACACCACCGACGAACCCACCGAAACGGTGGAGCTACGGGTCTTCAGCCCGCAGGGCGGCGGTACCCTGGGTGCGCGCACGACCGCGATCCTGACGATTTCGGACAACGATTCCGTCGATCAGCTCTTCCTCGACGGCTTCGAGACCGGCAATACCTCGCGCTGGTCCAACACGGTTCCCTGACCGGAGGGGGCGCCGACCTCAGTCGTCGTCCTCTGCTTTCTCTCCGTTGCCTCTCCTGGAGTCCTTGCCGCCGTCCTCGGTGCCGAGAGTCGCTGCGAGGCCGGAGACGAGGTCGGCCTTGTCGGCGGGTGCAAGGCGCGCTTTCGGATGGAAGGGCAGGTAGATCGGCAGCGGCATCTCGCCCTCCTGCAGCTTTTCGGACGCCTCGTCGGCGTCCTTTTGCGGGCGGTTCCACTCCGAGACGTTCAAGTGCTCGCGTCCCTCCTGGACGTCGTTGTAGACCAGCCAGGAGACCGGCGCGAGGCGCGAGTACCAGGGCCACTTCGACTCGTTGCTGTGGCAGTCGGCGCAGGCGCGGAAGAAGAGCTCGCGGGTGCGCGGCGTATCCCATTTCGGCTCGGCGACGACCGCCGGGTTGGTGTGATTCCAGCCGTAGGGCACCAACTGGATCGCCAGGAAGAGCCCGGCGAGGAAGACGAAAATTCGCGAGAGGCTCGGACGCTTCATGGGCTCGCTCCGGATGGCTCCAGGACCGCCCCGGGCGGCCCTTTCTGGAATCCGCAACTTGGCTGCGGCGCAATCGATCCAGAAAGTCTCGCCTGCAGGCATGACATCCGGGTGAACAGGTTCGAAACCCTCACAGACCCGGCTTCGGCCGCGCCAGGACGACGGTATGGAAGGAGAGCTGGCCGGCGGCGAGGAGGGCGTCCTCGGCGTCGAGGAGCCGCGCGACGGCGGCGTCGAAATCGGCTTGCGGCGAGGGTGGGTTGCCGTCGGGGCGATGCAGGTTGGCGTAGATCACCGACAGGAGGTTGCCGCCGTAGTCGCGCTGCTCGAGAATGTCGAACTCGCGGGCGATCGCCGGCAGGATGTCGGAGGAGGCGACGGCCTCGGTCGGGTCCTCGAAGTTGATCGGCGGCCGGATGCGGCCCACCCGCCGTACGCTTCTCGGCAGGTGGTAGTAGTGCCAGTTCCAGCGCAACTGGTCGACGAGCGTCCATTCTTCGCGCGAAGGACCGACGTATTCGTCGAAATAGAGCCATCCGGCGGGCTTCAACGCGCGCCGCAGGAGGACGGCCATCTCGTCGAGCCGGTCGAAATGGTGCAGGGAGGCGTGGAAGAAGATGGCATCGAGGTCGCGCAGGCGAGCGAGCTCCTCCCAGGCGTCGGCGCAGCGGTAGGCGATGCGCTCCTGCACGCCGGCCCCTTGCGCCGCTTCTCGAGCCTCGGCGACACAGACCGGCGAGATCTCGATGCCGGTGATCCGGTCGACGAGGTCGAGTCGCACGAGATCGCGCTCGAAGTGCCCCATGCCGCAGCCGATGCTCACCGCTTCGCGGAGGCGGGGCACCCCTTCGAGGCGCTTGCGGAGCCAGCCCGTCGTCCAGGTGTGGGGGTCGCCGGAGATGCGCCGGTTGATCCGGGCGCGCACCAGTGGATGACTGCCCCAGATCTCCTCGACGCGCGAATGCGCCGCGATCGAATCCCAGTAGTTGACCGGCTCGCTCACCCGATCCAACCTAGCAGATATCTCCGGACCGACGAACAGACTTGCCGGTCATCTGGAACGAGGGCTGGCCTCTGCCGGAGGGGTGCGCCGGGCGTTGGGATGCGGCTGCGATATCGTCGCCGACGGTCATGCTCGCCCTTCAGCCTTCGCTTGCGGTCGTCATTCCGACCTACAACCGGCGAGCGATTCTCGAGCGTACGCTCGAGGCGCTGGGCAACCAGTCGCAGAGCGATTTCCGCGTCGTGGTGGTCGACGACGGCTCGACTGATGGCACGTTCGCGTGGCTCGAGAACCGGGCGCGGACCGCCCGGCAGCCGCAGCTTTCCGTCCTCCGCCAGGAGAACCAGGGACAGGGACAGGCGCGCAACCTCGGTGTGCGGCAGGTCGCCGAGGACCTGGTGCTCTTTCTCGGCGACGATGTCATCCCGCGCGGCGATTTCGTCGCCGAGCATCTCGCGGCGCACCGCGGCGCCGTCCCGCCGCGGGCCGTCGTCGGCTTCACCGACTGGCGGCGGAGCGAGATGCGGGTCACGCCGGCGCTCGAGATGGCCAACGTCGAGGGGCACCAGTTCGGCTTCGCCCACATGCGGCCGGGGGCGGAGGTCCCGTTCACCTGCTTCTACACCTCCAACCTCTCGCTGCCGCGGAATCTCCTGGGGGACACGCCCTTCGATCCGGAGTTTGCCGCCTACGGCTGGGAGGACATCGAGCTCGGCTACCGCCTGAGCCGCGAAGGCGTGAAGCTCGTCTACCACCCGGCGGCGGTGGCGGAGCACCTCCACCCGATGACCCTCGCCGATCTCTTCGCCCGTCAGCGACTGGTCGGCCGGGGATTGGCCGCGCTCTTCAAGCTCCATCCGGAACTGGCCGGATCGCCGCTGCTCTCGCCCAACCAGCCGCCGCGCTGGTTCGGCGCCGGCCAGCGCCTGATTCCGTTGCTGGTGCCGCTGCTCTCGGCGCTCGACGGTGCCGGGGTTCCGCTCAGCAAGCGGGTTCTCCACCGAGTGCTGATCTGCGGCTACTATCTGGGCCAGCTCGAACGGCTTTCCGAGACCGCCGCGTGAGCCCCCGACCGTGACCCGCGTACTCCTCCTTTGTCCCGAGCCCGGGCGCCCGGCCATGGCCGGGGTGGGCATCCGTTTCTGGGAGATGGCCCGCCACCTCGGCCGCAAGCACGAGGTGCGACTCGGCTTCCCGAACGAAGGGAGCGAGCTCGGCCTCTGCCCGGCGCTCGCCGAAGCCGAGGTCGTGGGCTACGACCGCGCGAATCTCGCCGAGATCTGCCGCTGGTCCGAAGCCGTGGTCCTCCATGCCCATGTCTCGAATCTCTACTTCGACACCTCAGGTCACCGCGAGTCGCGGCCGCTGATCGTCGATCTCTACGATCCGTTCCCGATCGAGAACCTCACCTACTTCAGGACCCTGGGTGACGGCCCCTACCGCCACGACCGCATGACCTTCGAGCGCCAGCTCCGCGAGGGCGATCTCTTCCTCTGCTCCTCGCTGGAGCAGCGCCTGTTCTATCTCGGCATGCTTTATGCCCTCGGCCGCCTGAACCCCGAGACCTACTTCGCCGACTTCACGCTCGCCAATCTCGTGCGGGAAGTTCCGTTCGGCATCGCGGCGCTGGAGCCTCCCCCAGCCGCAGGCTCAGACGCGGCTCCTGCGCCGCTCTTGCGCGGCCGAGTGCCCGGCATCGGCCCCGACGATCCGGTCCTCTTCTTCGGCGGCATCTACGACTGGTACGACCCGATGCTCCTCATCCACGCTCTTCCGGCCCTGATCGCCCGCTTTCCGGCGCTGCGCGTCGTCTTCTCGGCGAATCCCAACACCGGGTCGACGCCGCAGGAAACCTACGCCGAGGTCCTCGCCGCCTGCCGTGCCAGCGGATGGATCGACCGCCACGTTTTCTTCGTGCCCTGGGTGCCGGCGGCGGAACGCTTCCGGCTCTACCGCGAGGCGACGGTCGCCACGGTCCTCCACCGGCCACGCTTCGAAGCCGAGATCTCGATGCGGACGCGCGTCCTCGACTTCCTCGGCGCCGGGCTCCCGGTGGTGGCGACCGCCGGCGGCGCGATGAGCCGGCGGCTCGCCGAGGAGAAGATGGGCTGGGTGGTGCCCGAGGGCGACGAAGCGGCGCTCACGGAAGCGCTCGCGGCGCTCCTCGAATCGGCGCAACTGCGCAGCGACTTCGCCGAACGCGGCTTGAAATGGGCGGCCGGCCAGAGCTGGGACCGGGTCCTCGCGCCGCTGGCGGAGTTCCTCGACGCCCCGCGCTGCGACCCGCACAAGCACCGCTACCCGCCCACCTCGATTCCGCCGCCCCGTCCCGGCGGTCCTTTCGGCCTGGGGGGCCTGGGGCATCTGCGACACCTGCGACACCTGAGGTCACTGCTGAAGCGCAGATGACCCGCGCTGCGAGCGGATCCACTGGAGCCGGGTTGGCCCTTTTCGCGGCCGATTCGCGTAGTAGCTTGGGAGCGCGGTAAACCTGCTGCGCGTTCCATGGTGCACCTGAACTTCAAGGAGAAGAGCATGCAAGGACGAAACTGGACTGTGGCAGGAATCGTGGCGATGGCGGCGGTTCTCGGTGGCGCATCCCGCGCCTCGGCAGCGGCGACGGAGGTCCAGGGGGCGGCCATCCTGAAGCACGCCTGCGGCAAGGCGTCGGTGCAGCAGATGGGTCTGGTGAACTCCGGCAAGATGGCCGAGGCGGTGAAGCTCGGCACGCCGGAGATGCAGGCGGAGTGGAACGCCATGCCGGCCGAGGACCGCGAGATGCTGACCGGGATGATGAAGGAGATGTCGGTTTCGGCGGCCGAGTTCACGAAAGACATCGAGGCCGGCGGCCTCCTGGTCGTCGACGGCGCCGACGGCACGCTGACCGTGAAGCAGGAGCACAAGGACGAGAACGGCACCAGCACCGGCACCATGACCCAGAAGTTCAAGCTCGACGGCGCTACCTGCCGGATCTCGAAGTAAGGGCCGCGCGCGGCGCAGGTTCAGGCCTCAGACGGGTTCCGAACGCGAGCTCGAGACTCAGCGCCGCGCCGGGCCCAGGAGGCGCTCGACGACGGCGTAGATCTCGCGCCGGTGACCGGCGGCGACGACGATCACCTCGACGCGTTCGGCCACGATGCGATAGATGATGCGGAAATCTCCGGTGCGCCAGGAGCGCAGACCGCGCAGGGACATCTGGAGCGGCTTGCCGCGTTCGGGATTCGCCGCCAGTTCCAGGCAGGCGCGCCGCACGCGCTGCTGGACCTGGCGATCGAGCTTGCCGATCTGGCGCGCCGCGCTAGCGGCGTAGAGGACGGTCCAAGCCACCCCAGACCTTGTCGTGGCCGAGCAGGCGGCCGGCCTCGGCGTCGAGGAGTCCCTTGCGAACGCTCGCCGTGAGCTTCGGATCTGCAAGGATCTCGAGGGTTTCGAGCAGGCCCTCGTACTCCTCGTTGGAGATCAGAACGGCTGCCGGCCGGCCGGAGCGCGTGATCACGAAGCGCTCGCCGAGCTCTTCCGTCTCGCGCAGGAGACGCGCCAACTGGGTCTTCGCATCCGATAGCGACAGCGTCGTCATGACGACCAGAGTATAGACCAGATTTCTGGTCGACGGGTCAGCGTCTGCGCGGCACCGAGGACTCTGGGACTCCGTGCTGCCCGGGCCAGGATCAACTCGAGAGAGTTCTCTTCCAGAGTACCCGAGCCTTCGGTGGAAGCTCGTCGAGCCGCATATCGACCTCGGCCACCAGCGACAGCTGGCCGTCTCCCGCGAGGAGCTGTGCGACGTCCCAGGCATCCTGCCCGCCGCCGGCATGGATGCCCAGCAGGCTCATTCGATGGTGGTGCACCGCGACGGGCGGCGCCCCGATTGATGACGGCGGGCGAACTCCCTGGCGGCCTCGGCCTCGGTCACTCCGTGTGCCCGCGCATACATCGCGACCGCTTCGTCGCCGAGTCGCTGCGCCAGCCGCAAGCGCTCGAGCGGAGTCATCGCGGCCTCGTCACGCCTGGCGTCCTCCCGCAGCGAAGTCGCGAGTTTCGAGATCACGTCGAAAGCATAGCTGCAGCCCCCGTGGGTGAGACTCCGCCCGTCCGTTCAGTTCTCGACGAGGGCCGGCGTCGCGGCGCAGGTGTCGAAGGCGGCGGTGTCGAGGGCGGGCGGAAACGGCTCGCCCAGGGCGGTGTCGCGCTCCCAAGTCGCTCCGGTCCAGGTGTCGACGACTTCGAGATGGACCTGGACGTCGGTCAACCCCGAGGCGAAGACCCAGAAGTTACCGAAGTCCGGATGCGCGCAGGC
>JANNGS010000009.1:0-89654 GCA_031403995.1 Thermoanaerobaculia bacterium | reverse complement strand
TGCCTGGATCCAAGACGTTCCCCATGCGACGGAGGGAGCCACAAGCCCCTCCTCGCCGTCAACGTCTCGGTCCCTACGGCCTCAAAGAATGGCCGGTTTTGAGGTGTCCATTAATGGCCGGTTTTGGGTGTCCACCGAGGCGTCACAGTTTCATCCAACAGCTGTTGAGAAGCCGACCCGCCCGGCGCGCCGCTCCGGCAGCCTGATCCGGCAGGCGCTCTACCTCGACCAGGAGGACGCCTACGCCGCCGGCGAGGTCGGTTTCCTGGCCCGGGCGCTCGTCCAGGCGACCCTTCCGCACAGCGACCCGAAGGCCAACGAGTTCGTCCGGCGCAACGGGCACTTCACCCTCTCGATCCTCGCGCCGACGGACGTCGGGCTCCCGTTTGGCCGGTACCCTCGTCTGGTCCTGGCCTACCTGACAACGGAGGCGGTGCGGCGCAAGAGCCCCGACATCGAGCTCGGCAGCCACTTCACCCACTTCTGCGCCGCCCTCGGCATCCCGCCGACCACGGGGCCTCGCGGGTCAATGCCTATGCTCCGGGAGCAGCTCCAGCGACTCTTCGCCTCGACCTTCCAGTGCATCTTCCACGACGAGAGCCAGGGCCGGCATGCCGGCGACGGCTTCCTTATCGCCGAGAAGCGCGAGCTCTGGTGGGATCCCCGGCCCGGGAAGGGCGAGGCAGCCTGGGGGTCGCACGTCCTCCTCTCGGACCGCTTCTTCCGGGAGGCGACCGAGGCGCCCGTCCCGCTCGACCTCCGGGTGCTCCGCGCCCTGCGGTCGCCGTTCGAGATCGACATCTACGTCTGGCTGACCTGGCGGTTCTTCCGGCTCCGGCGGCCGGTCACGATCCCCTGGGCATCGCTGGCGCTCCAGTTCGGGTCGCGGTACTCCAATCCCCGGCACTTCAAGAAGCGGTTCCTTGGCTACCTGCGGAGCGTCATCAACTACTACCCGGATGTGAGACTCGAGAGCTCTGCAACAGGCCTGAGGCTCAAGCCCTCACCGACGCACATCGCGCGCCGTGCGGGCGCGCAAGGCAAGTCCTTGCTTGCACTTTCTGAGCTAGTTGCTCCTCTCGCGGCATTGGATGTAGGAGACGGAACCCGGCGGCTGGACTCTAGGATCGCCGAACGCCAGCGACGTGGGGGTTCCTCAAGCTAGGCCTGACTTAGCCCCACCAACACCGTCTTCAGCAGACTCCGCAAGGGCAACGGCTGGGACAACGCTCCGGCCGAGAGCTTCCTCTCGACGCGCAAGCGAGAGGCGATACCGGACGGAGGGCTTGTGGCCAGAGACCAAGCACGAGCAGCGCTCTTCTGGGAGTCGTGAAGTCCATTGGCTCCACAGCCCCTCGAGCGAGTCACCTCAGACTCGCTCGCCCACCGGCGTTGGGTGCCTTCCCGAGCGCCACTCTCCGGCTCTTCGAGTTGACTCTGGCGGGAGCAGCCGCTCAGGGTAGGACGGAACTCCACTCTGACGTGTTCCCGGACTCGAACCCGTCTTCGAAGATGAGGGAGTCAACGGTGACGGGAATCGAAGCGCTCTGATTGCTGAGAAGCGAGGACTCCTGGACGTTTGGATCGGAGGCGTTCCCGGTGCCATCGAAGTTGAGCCCTATCGCGAACACCACATTCCATACGCCGACGGTGAGTGTGACATCCACCGCCGCCGAGGTGGTTGTCGAGTACCCGCCATTCGAAGAACCATCCGCCTCGAGATCGGCTTCAAAAACCCAGCCCGCCATGGAGCCCGTCATGGGAGGTGGTGTCCCCGCGACAACCTTCGAGAAGACTCGGTAGCTCGTTACGACGTTGCTCCCATCGGAAAGCGCTTGCGCAACCGCGACTGGCGCGGTCCAGGTGATATTGGCTGTGAGATGGGAGCCCACTAGAGTTGGGCTTGAAACTATCGGTACGCCGCTGCTGCCGAGCAGGGGTGAAACGACCGAGGAGCAACCACCGCAGGCGCTCGTTGCGGCTGCATCGAGGTCTGTATTCGCGTCGGTCGAGTTCTTCGCGAGGTTGAAAGCCGCCCATCTCCCGCCGCTTGACGTCGTTTCCTGCTCGATGAGAAAGATGGTCCGGTTGGGAAGGTGCCCCGCCGTACCGCACGTCGCATTCAGCCAGTTCGCACCTGTCACCGCCAAGCAGTCGCCAGCACCCGCGCACGAGATTCCCGAAGCAAGCTCGCAGCCCGCCGCACAGCCTGCAGATGTTCCATTCGTACCACCGGCGCCCGCGGCCCAGAAGCGCGCCACGACGGACTGAGAATCGTCGACGCCATCGAAAACGGCCGGTGCCTCAGTTTCGAGAAGTAGCGCTGAGCCACAGGTCGCAGCTGCGAGCCGATCGCCTTGGCTGAGCGCCAGCAGCGTAGCTACCACCGAGAACGCCCTCCCAATGCGCATAAGCTGCCTTTCGCGGACCTAGTAGTGAGTCGGTTGCCAGCTGATTGCCTGCGTGCCTCGATTTATTAGGCCATACGCCTCGCCACGCTCGATCTCGAAGGGCACTGCCAGATCACTTCCGCAGCCGTACGCCTCGAAGACGGACGCAGCATTGTTCCATCGAACAATCGCCAGGATCTCAGACGCGCCCACTTGGCGGCAGAGATCCTCAGCTGTTACCAGAAGAACCCCGAGGTTTTCTGGAATTCGAATATGGTAAGGAATTGAAAGCCACGACAGCTGACTCGTCCCTGACGCAGCGATGGAATACGAATAGGAGTTGTCGTGCGCTCCTACAACAGCCCCTTGAATGTCCCGTCCGGGAGCGTTCCTTACGCCATATCCAACACCCTTGGAAAGCGCGAAGGGCGATGGGGTCCCACAGAGGTGTTCAGATAGAGTTGACGTCGACTCGTTCCAGCGAATGACTGCTCCTACGGTTTCGAACCCTCCGAGATCGAGACAGAGATCCTCGGCATCAAGAACGCCTACGGTCCCCACATCGGTTGGATGATAGTTCCACGGAATTGAGATCCAATGGTTGTTCGTGGGAGCCGTACTCTCGAAGGCAAATTGACGCGAGAAACCCATGGTGCTTTGAGCACAAAGTCCGTCGCTGGCAGCTAATACGCCAAGGACTAGCATCAGTCGAGTTGGCACCGCTGGTGCTCGAAGAGCTGTGCCAATGCGCATTATTTTGCTCCTCGGGCTTCGGCATTCTTCTTGGCGCGCTGCAAGGGGCATGTCCTGTTCTCAAGCGTCCATTGGTACTGGTCCAGGTAGTCACGAAGCCCCGGCGCGAGGTCTAGGTCACTTATGGAGAACTCAAACGTAAGATGCTGGCCATCCCAACAGCTACTCCGGTAGTTCAGGACATCTCGACCAATGGCACCGTTCAGCCATCGGTTCAGCCGGTTGGCCGGTTGCAGTTGCACCGCACGTAGCTTCTCGGCGACGCTCGACGCCCGGCGAGCAAGCGCCGCATAGGCAAAATGACTTTGCGGAAATTGCTCGACGAGGTTCGCTGGCGGATCGAAGGTCCACGTAGCGCCGTCGGCCTTCACAGTCAGCTTACGCCGACTTCGGAGAGTAGATTCTGCCTCAAGGTCCGAGGCTGAATCCGCTTTGAGAATACGCACCGTCCTTGCCTCTGAACGAACCTCTCCCTCCCAACACCGATAGCTGTCGAACTGGACTCTGCCAACGGTGCGCCGCTCAGTGTGTAGCGGTGCGAGAGGAAACACTTCGCGACCTCCCACCTGCTCGTCGCCGCAAAGCCCCTTGCTCGAGAGCACGACCTGTATGGTGGCATCGCCTTCAAGAATTCGAATCCGGGGACCGACGTCCTCGAGAAAGAGCCATCGCTCACCAGGCGCGAGCCACATTGTTTGCATCGCATGCGGGAAAATGAAATCAACTGCCAGACCTGTCTCCCAAGTTGGCGCCTCCCCGTTCAGCCCCACTTGAATTTCAGCACCCCTCCCTCGCCACCCTTCGGCAGGCAGATAGACCGGTTCCGAACCGCGATTGGTCAGCGAATACAGAACGTAGAGAGGCTCAAAGCTGTAGATCTCCTCCGGCATGCTGACGACATCGACGCGGACTTCTGATTGCGCAGCGGTCGAACAACCGAGAAGCGAGAGCAGAGCCAGAGATCTGGTTAGGCGCATAGGGACTCCCTGGAAGAATGCACTACGGGACATGGCAAGTCTCAAAAAAGCTCAAGTAGTTCAGGTGGGTCCGAATACACATCAGGTCGTTGTTGCCCGGAGTGCTCTGGGGCTCATGAAGCTTCACGACTCCGAGTGTGCGAGTTCGCCCTTCGTGCATGAGACATTCGCCGTCGCCCAGCCAAGTATTCTGGAGGTCGTGCCCTTCCTCATCCGGATCTCCTTGGTTTACGCGGAACAAGTGGGTGAGCTCGTGGGCGGTGATGTTCTCCGTCGCTGCTTGCTCCTGCAACCCGTACGTATCCTGAATTATCTTGTGGAAAATCCAGGAGTGCAGGAGCGTCGAGTCCCATTGGGTCAATCCGCCAGCATTCCCGGCCAAAAAGGCCGAAACGAGATGGATCGTATTGAGTGGATTGTCAGGCTCTGGGTTCCCAGGATCTATCCTTGCATTAAAGAATTTGGGGCCACGTTCCTGCATTTGCGCAGCCATATCCTGAAGTGTCCCAGTTAGCTCCCAATGTGGGACATATCCTCGCGTCGGCAGGACACGCCATTCGGTGAATGCATCATCGAAGGCCACGGGGAGGTCCTCGACGTTCACATTTTGACCTCGCTCGCCCTGAGAAACCCGAGCAACGAACCCAAAAGGCGCTGCGTCACTAATTAGGCCACCAGCGTAGGAGTGCTTTAGACCGGGACCTCCCGGCCCAAATACAGTGTCAACGTAAATGCGATCGGGGCTCGATGCAACTTGATGCACATACCCCGACTCACCCATCGCGGCCTGGTACGAGTTTGTCGACAGAACGAATACCTGATCGTCCACATTGAACCCTGCAGTAGACGAAACCTTGATCTCGGTTGCGGTAAGAGAACCCGCCGTCGTAGCCTCGCGAATCCAAACGCCGTCGTTCCACATGGTGTCGTGCTCGATGTAGATCCTGCGCCAGGTGGTGTACGTGGGGCTGATGGCAAGAGGAACGAAGTTCGGCTCTGGGGTGAGGCTCGCCTCAACGCGGAAGTTGTTTCCACCGTAGTCTTGATTTACGGTGAGATCCGCCTTTGCAACACCGTGGGCGTCGAACGACGCGGACTCCGTAACGCTTCCCGATAAATCCGTGTCTGGGAGGTTGTCGCCCTCGGTGGCACCCGTAATGTACGGAGACGGGTCTGGGGGATCGACGATACGGAAGTATGCAGTGAGACCAGAGCTGGCTATTTTGGGATTGAGCAGCACACGCAGCCGGATCTTCCCATCGCCAACCGGTGTTTGCATCCCGGTTGTATACAGATCCTTGTGCTCAATTGAGAGGAGGATCTTCTCATCCTCTTGATCAACAAACCTTAATCGCGGATCTGGAAGACGCAGTATTCGCTGCGGCTCTGCTACATACATCGCCGGCCCAGCGGGCCAATTCCCTGCAGCAAGAGCGACACCAACGGGGCCCTGGAGGCCGGAGTGAACGATCGTCTTTTCGCCAAGAGGCTTCACAAGGTAGATGTTTCCTTCGCTCTCGTCCGCTACGACGAGATACGCCACTCCGCCTATCTCGAACAGATCGAGGCCGGCAGCCGCCGTAAATCCTGAAGCAACCTCAGTTGTGGTGACAGTGGGCGCAGGGGTGATTCGATAGATCTTCGTCGTGCTTGTGACATACAGATTGTTCTGACTATCGAACCGAGCTCCCGCCGGTCGATTGAAGTTGAAGGTGAAGTTTCCGAAATTGTCGACGTTATTCCCAGGCCCATCGATTACTTGCCGAATCAGATTGTTGGCACTATTCAAGAGGTACGCAACGCCAGGTTGACTCGATCGCGCCGCGATGCCTTCGCATCGCACTGGAGTTGGTCCGCCCGCCTCAAAGTTTACGTCCGTGTTTGACGCTGAGTCGACATAGTGGACAATGCCGCCAGTCCCATCAGCGCTTTGAGAGAAGAAGATCCGCCCGTTGTTATTCGGGAGCGTCGGATGAGAAAGGATCGCCCCGACCACCGTTCCTCGCGTCGTCATGGTGCCAGAGGTATCAATCTCGTAGACATGATTCGCGGTTCCGCGATCGGCCACCCAAAGGCTCCCGGTTCCGGATTCATATGAGATAGATGTGAGGTCCTGAAACTGCGGACCGAAGGTAACGTAAAACGGAAGTGGGTCTGAGCATCTATCGGTCGCGATGCAAACCCGCACCCCACCCGTTACTGCATTCTCCGGCACGAGCACGTGAAGACTAGTAGCGTTGAAACTCTCGATTTCCGCTGGGGCATTCTGAAAAGACACCGTCATTCGACTGCCATCTTGGATGAAGCCAGTTCCGGCGATAACAATTTCCGTTCCCGGAGGGCCGCTGTTTGGCGTGAGAGAGGTGAGAACTGGAGGCTGTATTGAAGGGGGATTTGCGATGAACCCGGGAGGGTCAGCCTCGGCCACTACCATCACGTTCATGAAGTAAGACTGGTTGGAGGTGTCGGCTGCTTCGGAGTAAGTGACCGGAGACACAGCCGGCTGAGGTTCAACGACTTGATTGTCGAAGTAGAAGTCCGGCGTTGCGCTTCGAAGCACTCTGAAGGGACCAATTCCAGTCGCCCAGGAAAGGACGATGTCGCTCCCATTTTCAGTGACCTCCAAGTCGGTCACCTGAGAGACTGCTGGAATTGTGGTCAACACCGTAGAGGCGAGCGCGAGCGTCAGCCAGCTCAGGGCAAGAGGCGACCGTCTGCCTATCTGCTCTGATGAGGTCTTCAGCGGGCGCGGCACGGAATCGACCATTGTTCTGATTCTCCGATCGCCGATATCGAGAGCCCTAGGTGGGACACTGGCTCCTGCTCCGAGGTTCAAGTCCAGCGCTTCCGTTCCCTCGGGCGCCGGCAGATGGACGTATAGCACAGTCTCGACGACGTTCCCGCACGGTCGCTCGTGACCGCCAGAGCCTTGGCAGTCCGCTCTCGTCAGCTCGCCAACAGCCTGGCTTTCTTGCCAATTCACTGGGACATCCTTCGCTTCCTTGCTCGCCTGAGGTGCGTTCCACGAGGGATCGACTCTCCACGCACGTTTGATAGCGCAGCCGGGCGGGGACAGAAGCACAGGCGGAAATGGATACACCTATGACGCTTCTGCCTCTCATCTTTCGCCGCGGTTGGCGCGGTGCCTGCCCATTTTCGTCTCGTTCGGGAGGAGTGCGGGCGTCGCTGCTCCCCCGCGCGATTGCAACAAGCAAACCGGTGATCCGCTCCTTCGAAGACGGGATCCGATCGAAAGGGCGAGCCGCAGAGTAGGACCGCAATTTCCGAACCTCTCGTGAAATGGTCGAACTCTCTTGGGGGCTCTCCTCGATCGTCCTCGTTCGAGGGTGCGCTCTTTCGCTCGGGCTCTCTATGGTGAAGGTCACGTGCAGAAGGCGGAACTTTGGCGCCCGGCACCTCCGCGGAAACCGCCAGAAGATCGAACCTGGAATTCGCGGTTCGAAAACGCAGAAGGTTGGGAGCTCGCCGCCGCGTGACGAAGTGCCCTAAGTCATTTAGGCAGAATCGGTTAGAGTCTGGTAGCCCATTCGGTGGCGAGTTCGAACCCAGTATGGGATTCGAACCGCATTTACGCCTGGCTCCATGAAGTCGCGGCGTTGAGGCAAGCGGCTTGAGAATCAGTAACTTCGAGTCCTTCGCTTCAGTCGTTGCACGCTCCACCGCGCCGAGACAGTTTTTCGGCGTGAAAGGGGTTGTCTCTCTCCGACGACCGCCAAGTCCCGGCGGAGTGGAGGGGCAGCATGGCCTGGAAGCCCGCAAACCCGCAGCTCGAGTTGGTCCTTCCCGCAGGTTCGGCGTCACAGTTTCATCCAACAGTTGTTGAGAAGCCGACCCGCCCGACGCGACGCTCCGGCAGCCTGATCCGGCAGGCCCTCTATCTCGACCAGGAGGACGCCTACGCGGCCGGAGAGGTCGGCTTCCTGGCCCGGGCGCTGGTCCAGGCGACCCTTCCGCACAGCGACCCGAAGACCAATGAGTTCGTCCGGCGGAACGGGCACTTCACGCTCTCGATCCTCGCGCCGACGGACGTGGGGCTCCCGTTTGGTCGTTACCCTCGCCTGGTCCTGGCCTACCTGACGACGGAGGCGGTGCGGCGCAAGAGCCCCGACATCGAGCTCGGCCGCCACTTCTCCCACTTCTGCGCCGCCCTCGGCATCCCGCCGACCACGGGGCCGCGCGGCTCGCTGCCGATGCTCCGGGAACAGCTCCAGCGGCTTTTCGCCTCGACCTTTCAGTGCATCTTCCACGACGAGAGCCAAGGCCACCACGCCGGCGACGGCTTCCTGATCGCCGAGAAGCGGGAGCTCTGGTGGGATCCTCGGCCGGGAAAGGGCGAGGCGACCCGGGGGTCGCACGTCGTCCTGTCCGACCGGTTCTTCCGGGAAGCGACCGCAGCGCCCGTGCCGCTCGACCTCCGGGTACTGCGCGCTCTGCGGTCACCGTTCGAGATCGACATCTACGTCTGGCTGACCTGGCGCTTCTTTCGGCTCCGCCGGCCGGTGACCATCCCCTGGCCGTCGCTGGCTCTGCAGTTTGGTTGCAGGTACACGAATCCGCGGCACTTCAAGAAGCGGTTTCTCGGCTACCTGCGGAGCGTCATCGACTACTACCCGGAGGCGCGGCTCGAGAGCTCAGGAGCGGGCCTGGTGCTCAGGCCCTCGCCAACGCATATCGCTCAAAGGTCGGGAGCGGGCAACGACTTGCTCAAGGCACTCTCGGATCCGTTTGGTCTTTCGCCGGGCAGCAAAGGCGACGACAGTGCCCAACATGGGAATCTGGCGAGTCTCGAACCGAGGCCTACCTCGACGATGGAATCGACTGTGGGACCAAGGCTACGGCGTTGCACTCGACCACTGCGACGTGTTCCCCGTCTCGAAGCCATCCGAGAAGATGGAGCTGTTGACCGTTGCTTGAATGGGGTCGCTCTGGTCGCTCAAGAACTTGGATGGCCGCGTGTTCGAATCCGCGGTCGGGTTGCCGGTTCCGTCGAAGTTCAAACCGACGGCGAAAGTGACGAACCAGCTTCCCACGGGTAAGTTGACGTCCACAGAAGCGGTTGCATTCGTCGAGTGGCCACCGTTTGCCGCGCCGTCCGGCTCGATGTCGGAAGTCTGGATCCAGCCAGCCCGATCCCCGGTCATCGCAGGTGGTGCCCCGGCGTGGACCTTGTAGAGCAGCGTGTAGCTCTTTAGCAGGTTCGCGCCGTTCGAAAGCGCTTGAGCAGCGGTCGCAGGCACCGACCAAGACAGCGTAGCTGTTAGGTGCGCGCCGGAGATCGTCGGGATCGAGACCTGCGGGTATCCGGTGCCACCCAGGATCGGAGAGGCCACCGACGCGCAGCTCCCGCAGGCTGTCGCGGCTTTGACGTCGAGGTCGGTGTTCGCATCCGTGGCATTGCGGTCAAGATTGATCGCGGCCCAGAGTCCGCCGGAATCCACGGAGGTCTGCTCGGCAATAAACGCGGTTCTCTGGGGCCGATGGCCAGCGACACCGCAAGTGGCATTCAGCCAGAGGACACCCGTGAGCGCCACGCAGTCACCCGATCCAGCGCAGGCCGCCCCGGAGGCGAAGGTGCAACCGCTCTGGCAGCCAAGTTCGTTCCTGTTGGCCGCCCCGGCGCCGACCTCCCAGTAGTGCCCGGCCATCTGGCGCCTGGGATCGAAACCGTCGAAGACAGCCGGGGATGCGATCTCGATAAGCAGCGCTGAGCCGCATTGGGCGGCCTGAGCCGCGCCGGGCAGAACGAGTTGGAGGATCGCGAAGGGCAGCGCAAGTCGTACCGCCGTGGCCACGGTCATCGCACACCTCGTCATCAGTAGTGAAGTGGTTGCCACGAGATCGACTGGCTGCCACGGTTCACGAGCCCGAGGCCTTCGACAGTGTCGACTTGGAAAGGAGACTCGAAGGCGCTGCCGCAGCCGTAAGCGCGGTAGGCACCCGCGGCGGAGTCGTAGCGGACGATCGCCAAGAGCTCGGAGGCACCGATCTGCTGGCACAGGCCTTCTGCCGTCACAGGATCGTGGTTCGAGGGGTTGCGAAGGTGGTACGGAACCGACACCCAGCTGAGCTGGCTCGCGCCGGAAGCCGCGATCGAGAATGCGAGCGTGTCGTTGTGACCTCCGGCGAGGTTGGCGCTCAGACTCCAGTTGGGCGTGCGGCGAATCCCGTAGGCTTGACTAGCTTCGAGCGCAAATGGACTCGGGTCTCCGCATGCGTACTCGATGATCGTCGAAGTCGCCTCGTTCCAGCGGAGTATGGCGGTGACCCCACCCCCGTCGCCGACGTCCTGGCAGAGATCTTCTGCGTCGACGACTCCGATAGTCCCCACGTCCTCAGGCTCGTACCTGTACGGCAGCGAGAGCCAGTGGATGCTCGGACCCGAAGTCGCACTGAGGATCAGACGCTTCTTGAAGCCCATGGTCGACGGGAACGCGCCTTCGACCGATCTAGCAGTCGCACCGGAGAACGTCCCTTCCCAGGCTTGATTGGAAGCCTGTTGTCTTGATCGGCGCGAGGAGGCGCCGGACTCGGAGGTCGGCTTCGTACCGCCACTTTGGCCGCCACTTCCGGTCGAGCCGCCGTCGCTCTGGGCGCAGTCCTCTGCGGCATGGTCCGCGGCCAGTTGCTGGAGATACTCACTCGCGGCCCTCGAAGGCGGGAACGCAGCAAGAGCCTCCTGGATTTGGCGAGCTGCGTCGTCGGCACTGAAGAATGGATCTGGCCCCTTCGCCGCACACTTGCGGGTTCGGCCTGCCACAGCCGCTGCAGCGGCCGCAACGGCCCATCGATTCAGCGCGTTACCTGGCTGGCCTTGAACACCAGCGAGTGCTCCATGCGCCCCCCCGCCTGCATAGTACGCCGCGTACGTGTAGTGGCTTCCTGGGAAGCGTTCGCGAAGATCTGCGGCTGCCAACATCAACGCGGCTTTCCAGTTCCCCGCTCGTTCGATCTTCAGGAACTCCGCCGCCGCAACGTCGATCGCGTCACTCGGTACGCGAACTTGGACGAGAATCGGTTGCGACTTCGCCTCACCCTCCCAGCACTCGAACCCGCTCTCGTGCCCGTCGACATCTCGGACTATGGAGAGTGGTCGCCTGTCGCTTCCTACGAGCGATCCTCGGCATGGCCCAGAGTTCCGCACAACAGCTTGCACCTCGAAGAGACCCTCGGCACCTAGTGCGAGGTGCTTCAGGTACAAGCGTCGCTTCCCGGGCGCTATCCAAGCGTACTGCGTCACCAGCAAGTCACTGATGGCACAGCGGTCGGCTACCGACCCTCCTTGGAGTCCCACTTCGAGCACCGTCCCTTGCCCCCAGCAGCCGTACTCAGGGACCAGGACCGCCTCACGTCCAGTGTTCAGTAGCTCGAAAGTCACGAAGATCGGTTCATAGTTGAACACCTCAGTTGGCGTGTCGAGAATCCTGACCTGAATGGCGGCAACACCGGGGCTCGTCGCCGAGGCCAGCAGGAGCGCGCCGACAATCAACACCTTGCTCATGGTCGAGCTCCTCACGGACATGCATCCTGGTTGAGATCGTCGACATGAGTACGAATGCAGAGAAGATCCCGGGTCGACGCGCCTGGGTCTGCGTGAAAGCGGTGATCTGCAGTGGTGTTCGGTGCCGTCCCTTCCCACATCAAACAGGATTGCGCCGGTTGTCCGGGCGGAGCCCAACCTTGCTGCGTGTCATGCCCACCCGGACCACCAGCGTTCACGTTGAGCTGGTGGCCGAGCTCGTGAGCCGTGACATGGTCTCGAACGTTCTGGACATTGCCCGTGGCTGCGTCGTCGGCGATCCTCTCGTCGAAGATCCAGGACCAGTTGTTCGCGATCTGATTCGTGTTGTCGGCGAAAGTCAGGCCGAGCTTGGCTGACGAAGGAGGCGGCTGGGCTGGCTCGTAGCGGCCGGCGGAGACGAGCTGTACGTGGTTCGCGGACGGCTTAGCGAGCGAGCGATCAAAGCGTGCGAAGAACCAGAAGCTTCTCTCGTCGATGTAGTCCGTTCGGTCCGGCTCTGGAATGCTGCTCGGGTCCCAGCGCGGCACGAATCCGCCTGCCAAGAGATACCACTCCGTGAATCCGTCATCGAATGCTGTGGTAAGGCTCGTTACGGTCGGCGCAACATTGAGAGATCCCGCGGACACCTTCGCAAGGAAACTGTGCGGATAGAACTGATTGTTCTGAGGATCGAGTGGCTCGGCGTAGCTCCGGGCAAGAGGTGCCTGCAGGTTCACGCAGCTGCAACCCGGCGGTTGCTCGACGGTGTCGACGATGCCCGGCTCGCCGGCCGCGTGCTCGTTGCTCTCGCCGGAAAGGATGTGAACGCTGTCACCGTTGGCGAAGGCCCCGGGGTTTGCGACGAAGACGCGCGCCGGGTTCGGCTGAACACCGGACGTCTGCGTGAGAAACTCGCCTTGATTGAACATCTTGTCGTGCTCGATGTAGAGCCGCCGCCACGCGCTGTACTCTTTGCTGATGGCCGCTTTCTTGAAGTTCGGCGACGGAGTGAAACTGGCTTCGATCTTGTAGTTGTTCCCGACGTATTGAGGCCCAACTTCGAGAATGGCCTCGGCATGTCCCGTGGAATCGACGATGGCCGAAGGCGTTACTGTTCCTGCTGGGCTGACCGGGAGGTTGTCCCCCACTTGGCCACTGAGGTAGCGCGACGAGTCCTTCGGGTCGACGAGGCGGAAGTAGACGGTGGTTCCGACCGGATCGACCTTGTCCGTGACCTTCACGCGCACGCGGATCATCCCGTCGCCGATCTGATTCGAGCTCGGCCAGCTCTGCTCCGAGCCTTTCCGGGAGATCAGTACGCGCGTGTTGTTCTTCTCCTCGAACTCGGCGACCGGGTCGGGGAGCCTCAGGATTCTAGTTGGCTCGGCGACGTCGTAGAACAGGTCACCCGTCGTGGCGTCCCCGCTGAAAGCGACGCCGACGGGCCCGGCGAAACCGCCTTCGACGATCTCCTTGTCGCCAGTCTCGGCGTTGACCAACCAGATGTTACCTGTCGCCTCGTCCGCCACAAGTAGCATTGCTATTCCGGACCTTTCGGAGAGATCGATCCCCGCGGCGGCCGTGAAGCCGTCGGCGACAAGCGTTGTAACCTGATTGGGGTCGATCTTGTAGATCTGCGTCGTGCTCGAGACGTAGAGGTTGTTCGCGGAATCGAATCTTGCGCCGGCCGGGTGGTTGAAGACCAATAGATTCGTGTTGCCGAAGTTGAGATCTTGAGCGACCGCGTTCTGGATGATTCGCCGAACAGTGTTGTCGAATCCGTCGAGAAAGTAGACGTAGTTTCCCTGATCGTCGCGCGCCGCCAGACCTTGACACGAGGCCATGTCTCCTGAATCCGCTGCGAAGTCGAAGCCGAACTCGGCGTTCGACTCCGAGTCGATGACTCTTATTGGGCCGCGATTGGACGTGACCTCGGAGGAGTTTGAGTAGTAGACCCTTCCGGTACCCGAGGACGGCGAAGGGGCGCTCAGAATCGGCTCCTGCAAGGTTCCGCCTCGATCTAGTATCGCTCCTGTGGCATCGATCTCGAGAATCGCTTCCGCTGAGCCTCGATCGGCGACCCACAGGCTTCCCGTTCCTGCCTCGAACGCGATTGACGAGATGTCCTGAAATCCCGAGGCGAACACCACCTTGAAGGGAAGGCTATTCGAGCACTGCCCCGCCCAGCAGACGAAGACATCCCCCGTAAGCGCATCGTCGGGAACCACGACTGTCAACTGCGTGTCGCTTGCGGTGAGTATCTCCGCCGAGTCGATGGCATTCTGGAACTCGACGGTCATCGCTGCACCCTCCGGCTCGAAGTTGCCGCCGTCGATGGTGACGACGTCGCCGGGCGAACCGAAGCCCGGAGTGAGACTGGTCAAGAAGGGGACCGGGCGGGGAGGGTTTACCTCCCAGCCCGGCGGGTTGGCGTCGCCACCTTCGAGGACCAGATAGAAATAGGAAGGATCCCCTGGCTCCAGAGCGCCGACATCGGTGACGGTACCGGTTCCCAGCCCTTGAGCGACCAGGTGATTGCCGAAGTAGAAGTTCGGAGAGTCGCTGCGGAACACGCGGAACGGTGGTGTGCCGGTCGACCAAGTAAGAAGCGCATCCTGCCCGGATTCGACGACGAGGAGGTCCGTGACAGCCGCGTTCGCTGTCGAAGGCGAAGTCTGGCCGAGGAGAGCGAGCAGGAAGAGCCACAATAGGCGGTGCCCCAGCGAACCTGGGAAGAAGCGATCGGAGGGTCACCGTGCAAGGGCCCGGCGCAACCGCAGCCGAGTGATCACTGTGGAGATTCCGTTCGATTCGAGCCCAGATGGCTCGCAGGTCGGCGGTTTTTGGTGCGAGGTCATTCCGCTCGCCCTCCAATCGAGGTCTTGAGTCGCCTGCGGACTCCGCCGCAGCGGACTTCCATCTACTCAGTAGCACCCGCGCTGGCGACGGTCAATGAGGTCCATCGCGCTCGAGATGCGCAACGCAAGGACCGGCACATGGTTTCCGGCTGGCCCCATGGTGGGGGCCCCTCGCATGAAGGGCCCTTCATATGTAAGAACGAACGAGGAGCCGAATCCGAACAACATCAAGCGCCGGTACGTGCGGTCGACGCCCGCGCCGCTTCGTCGAGACAGGCCAAATAATTGATTAGAAAGGGGTTAGAACCTGGTAGCCCATACGGTGGCGAGTTCGAACCCAGTATGGGATTCGAACCGCATTTACGCTTGGCTCCATGAAGTCGCGGCGTTGAGGCAAGCGGCTTGAGAATCAGTCACTTCAAGCCATTCGCTTCAGGCGTCGCACGCTTCACTGCGCCGAGTCTGTTTTCTGCGCGGGAGGGGCTGTCCCTCTCCGGCGACCGCCAAATCGTGGCGGAGTGGAGGGGCCGCATGGCCTGGAAGCCCGCAACCCCGCAGCTCGAGTTGGTCCTTCCCGCAGGTTCGGCGTCACAGTTTCATCCAACAGCTGTTGAGAAGCCGGCGCGCCCGGCGCGCCGCTCTGGAAGCCTGATCCGGCAGGCCCTCTATCTCGACCAGGAGGACGCCTACGCGGCCGGCGAGGTCGGCTTCCTGGCGCGGGCACTGGTACAGGCGACCCTTCCGCACAGCGACCTCAAGACCAATGAGTTCGTCCGGCGCAACGGGCACTTCACGCTCTCGATCCTCGCGCCAACGGACGTGGGGCTCCCGTTTGGCCGTTACCCTCGTCTGGTCCTGGCCTACCTGACGACGGAAGCGGTGCGGCGCAAGAGCCCCGACATCGAGCTCGGCAGTCACTTCTCCCACTTCTGCGCCGCGCTCGGCATCCCGCCGACCACGGGACCTCGCGGGTCGCTGCCGATGCTCCGGGAGCAGCTCCAGCGGCTCTTCGCGTCAACCTTCCAGTGCATCTTCCACGACGAGAGCCGGGGCCGGCACTCCGGCGACGGATTCCTGATCGCAGAGAAGCGCGAGCTTTGGTGGGACCCACGTCCTGGGAAGGGTGAGGCGGCCTGGGGCTCGCACGTCGTGCTCTCGGACCGCTTCTTCCGGGAGGCGACCGAGGCACCGGCCCCCCTCGACCTGCGGGTCCTGCGCGCCCTCCGGTCGCCGTTCGAGATCGACATCTACGTCTGGCTGACCTGGCGCTTCTTCCGGCTCCGCCGGCCGGTCACGATCCCCTGGGCCTCGCTGGCGCTCCAGTTCGGATCGAGATACACGAACCCACGGCACTTCAAGAAGCGCTTCCTGGGCTACCTGCGGAGCGTCATCGACTACTACCCGGACGTGAGGCTCGATACCTCGGCAACAGACCTGAGGCTCAAGCCCTCTCCGACGCACATCGCGCATAGGGCGGGCAAGCGATGAAGTCGGCGGCTCGGCGCCGGCCCCTGGCCTTCGATCTGGTGGCAGCCGGAGACTCACGCGAAACCGAAGCTCGTCGCTGTTGAATCCGTCGACGCAATCGAGTGGTGGCCCTGGTCAATCTTCCACAGAACGCCTCGAATGCATGCTGTGAGAATTTGTTTGGACCGTAGCCGGCCGACTGCCAGGCAGCCAGCGCTGAGCCGGCGTGCCCGTCCGACTGGACTTGACGGTGTCGTGGTTGTTGAGGTGGTGCCGAACGGCCGCGCCGCTAAGCCCAGCTCTCGCTGCCGGAACAGCGTGCCGGCTTCAATAGCGCCATCGCAGAAGCACGGCTCGACCAGGACTGGGCCCGGACACTCCGTAGACCTCGCGGTGGAACGGACGGAAATTCAAAGGTCCACGAATCTCATCCCCCAGAAGGATCCGACGTCCTGTAGCTCGCTCGACCAACAGCCCGCGACGTCCATGGCTGAAGAATGACTCGCGTCCGATTGTCAGACCGATCCACTCCCCGTCCGGGGAAACGGCCGCGCTAACTGGGTGGTACCAGACAAGCCTGCTTCGAAAGCTCGTGATCGTCCGACCTGCACGCTCGGTGTCGATCAGGTCGAAGCTCCCGCGGTCGTGCCAGCGAACACTCAAACGAGGATCAATCGAATCCGGGCGGGGCCTCGGCCTCGCTACCGTCTCGGGCGAGTCGTCGATGTCAATCACCCAAGTGTCTCGTCCGGCCATAGTCACTTCGAACCATGCCTTGGAGCCGATCGTTACCGACTGCTGATACTTCGGCATTCCGTCTTGATAGGCCGCCAGCAGACTGCTCGGCTCAACGTTGCCGGCGGGGAAGCGGAGATGGGTGCCCTCGGAATCCCAATTGCCGGCGATCATGCCGGGCCGAGGCTCGGCGATCAGCTGCGCTGTCGCGTCGACGGAAGGCTGTGCCTCGACCGCGACTAGAGTGTCCAGGTTCAACAGGAACAGGCGGAATCCAGGTCGCTCGGTCGAGGAGGCCGCCGATACTGCCGCTGTCCTACCGTCCGGAGAGAGGGACAAGTCGGTTAGTCCCCAGGCCTGATCGTCGAGGACTGGGACGGGACCCCCAGACGCAGAGCGGTCAGCTGACGGTCCACATCCGATCCAGAAGAGACATAAGAGGGCGATTGCGCCGATCGCCCTCCTGGCTCGGGGCGAGCCCCTCAGGGTGTCGTCGAAAACCATTCTGAAGTGTCACTGGACTCGAAGTTGTCTACGAAGATGAGCGGAGGCCGGGGAAGCACTTCGACGACACGATTTGCCTGCAGGCTTTGCGAATTCGCGCGCACGGTCCCCGTCCCGACGGCCAGGCCAGTCGCAGTGCCATCGGTCGCTACCGAGACGATTCCGGGATTGAGCGACGTCCAGGTAACCTCCGACGCGGGAATCGGACGAGGAACGCTGTCCGCGAACAGGCCTCTCACCGACAGCGAAAGCGTCCCTCCTGGCCCGACGATGAATGCCTGGCCTGGATCAATCTGAAGGGATTGAAGGGCTGCCGCGGGTTGTGCAATGAGTGCGACCGGTGCGGATGCGTAGTACTCGTTCGTCGTGTCGTTTCTGCCGAATGCCTGGATCTCGTAGCCTCGAAATGCCGCTAGCGGAATCTCGAAGGACACCAGGAACGGAGAGGTGGTGTCGTTAACCGCCTGATTCCTTCCGGCGACGACGATCTGGTCGACCGTAACCCCAGGGTCGACCGTCACGGTGACGCTGATCGTCGATCCGGGCGTGACGACGGTTCCTGGCGTGGGCGAGGTGATCGTCAAGTCGAACGTCCCCTCGAGCTCTCGATCCACCTTCGCTACGAGAACTTGGGCGGTTGCCAGTGCTTCCTTGTCTTGTGGCGGTCGAGCGGAAAGTACTTGGAGTGGGGACGCGCCCGGAAGAAAGGCCCAGTCGGTCTCGGAGGTTCGTGTGTCGAGAAGGTCGCGTACCCGATTGCTGTAAGCCGTGCTTCCCGTGTTCCCTGCAGTCACATGCGGTATCCCGATGTGGATTCCGTCTGGAAACCCGAAGAGCGTCGTAGCCGCAGCCGGCAAGCCGCCTTCCTGGCTCGGGCGCCAAACGACGACGTCGTGCTGCTCAGGACCGAAGATATCGGTACCGGACACGACGCTTGCCAGGAACAAGCCCCGGTAGAAGGCACCCAGAGGGGCGAAGACGGTACTGAGCAGATCTGGGCCACCAGTCCCGACCAGCGCGTGCGCTGGTACCGGGCACGCCTGGAGCGTTGTGATTGGAGCGCTGTTCGTTGCGAGGTCGAAGATTGCGCCTTGATCAATCGGCATTCCCAGGAGCTCGAACATCGCCCTCATCCTAGCGCCCTGCGAGGTCGGATCGACCGCTAGAACAGAGAGGAGATTTGCCAAGGGTGAGCCCTCGTGCGGGGTGTCGAGTGAAATGAGCTTCCTGACGTTGCCGTGGTACCGATTCAGAGCTGTCGCGTACAGCGGAGAGTTGCTGTGAATGCGGGCAAGTAGGCCGCCCATGCTATGGCCCACGACATCGACGCGAGTGCAGCGAATGCCTGCATCGCGGCTGGCTTCGAGCGCTCTTTCGATCGAGTCGTAGACGACGCGTTTGTTGGTCGCGAACAGGCTCGCCGCAGTTCCCGCGTAGTTCGAGAACTGCTTGGTTTGGAAGACTGCGTTGCTGACGAGCGGAAACGCCCAGGTATCTGGCGCAGACCAGAGGCCGTGTACGAAGACCACTGGCGGGCGAACGAGGTCGACGAAAACGGTGAGGATCGCCGGACCTCCGCTCTGGGGGATGAAGCGCGCCTCGATGTCGACTCCGCGCACCGGCACGTTCGCGTCGGCGCCGCGATTGAATTCGTCGGGTACGCGATAGAAGCCCTCGGCGTACCAGCAGCCGTCGACGAACGTTGCGGGGATTGTGACTTGGTTCATTCTGATGCCGTCGGGTGTCGTCGAAACACCACCGTCCTCGATGATCGGCGCGATCAACATGTCGAGGCGGAAGTTTCCTGGGCCATAGAAGTTGAAGCAGTCCTGCCAGGCAATCGTGATGATCGTGATGCCATCGGCGGCCATCGTGAAGTCGGCGCCCTCGGGCGCTGCAGGGCGAAGACTGCCTGCGTCGCCTACGAGGAATCCGGTCGTCCGAACCATCGGAAGCGGCAGGGCCGCTTGAGAGATCGAACCGAGGAGCAGGGCCAGCGCAACATTCTGCAGTTTGCGAACTCCTGGTGACATGGTCGATCTCCTTTGATGGTCGAGTATCACAGATCGAAATGGCGGCCATGCACGGTTCGCCGTTCTCGGATTGCACCAGTATCTACAGTGGTTTGCGGCGCACTAGAGGAGAGAGAGGTGCTTCTACGCAACGCGAGATTTTGGGTTGACGAGAAGCGAGCGCTCTGGTGGGACCCGCGTCCCGGGAAGGGTGAGGCAGCCTGGGGCTCGCACGTCCTGCTCACGAACCGATTCTTCCGGGAGGCGACCGAAGCGCCGGTCCCGCTCGACCTGCGGGCCCTGCACGCCCTCCGGTCGCCGTTCGAGGTCGACATCTGCGTCTGGCTAACCTGGCGGTTCTTCCGGCTCCGGCGGCCAGTCACGATCCCCTGGCATTTGCTGATGGTGCCGTTCGGCTGCGGCTACGCCAACCCGCTCCACTTCAAGAAGCGCTTCCTTGGCTATGTCCGCAACGTCCTTCTCTACTAGGCCTGTGCCGAGCGCGGCGAGCATCGGCTTGAGCGTTCGCCGCCAGCGCCGGCGGTCGAGCTTGACCTGGCTCGCGGGGATTTCTCCGGTGTTGCGCACGCGGCGGTCGAGTAGGGTTTGCTCGCGCCGCCCGTAGCGAGCCGGCCGGGCTTTGGCGAGCAGCAGCCGCGCCTGCTTCCGCGGAATCGGGAAGCGCAGCGGCCCCACACCCTTGACCTCGAGCACGAGGTCGTGGGCTGGCGCCGTCAGCCGGGAGGCGAACGAGCCAGCGCCGACACCGCCCAGCAGCCTGGCGAGCTGCTCGCGTGCAGTCGATCTCACCTGGTCTTTCTCCGGGCCGAGGTGCGCCGACGCAAGGGGTGCGTCGGCCTACAACTTCGACTGGCGATGGCTGCCGATGGATATTGGGCGCGCGGAAAGGTGTCAGCCTAGTGATTCGGGCGCCTCGCCGGCCGCGCTCGTTGTCTGGTCCACCAGACGTTGCGACAGGTAGTAGCCGCGAGCGATCATCACCTCGAGCAGCGGGCGCACCGCAGGTATCAACCCTGCCCGCTTGGCGAACACCAGAACGCCAGCAGTGCCCATGACACGGAGATTGTAGGCGCCCGTCGCGATGCGGCGGGCCTTTCGATCGTCGAGCAGCACCAGCCGCGCGCCGACCCCGTAGGCGCTGGCGATCGCCGCAGCTTCGCCAGCGCCGAGCTCGGCAGCCAACAATGGATCGGGCGCCACGTCGGCGACAGCCTCGAACCAGTCGGCGGACAGGATCGTCTGACAGCCTGGGCGCTCGCTGCCGCCGGCCGACACTTCGTCGAGTACTACCCGCGGGACGGCGACACGCCGGAACAGTCGCTTTAGGATCTGGAGCTGATCGACCAGGGAAAGCGCGATGAGGGGACCGGTATCGCAGACAACGAGACCTTCAGGCATCCAGGAACTCTCGCTCCAGTTCCTCGGGGTCGAGATCCGCGACAGGCACCTTCATGCTGCCGGCGCGGAACAAGAACTCGACCCGCGGCAGTGCGCACAGCTCGGCGGCGCGTCCCGACGAGAGACGACCTACCTCGAAGAGCTTGAGCGCCAAGAGGAACTTGGCTTCACGAGAGAACTCGTCGCGCGACTGGCCGGTTGCCAGCAACACGCTGTCGGGAAGGTCGAGTTGGAGACTGACCATGATCAAAGACTAGCACCGCAGTCGTTCGGCGACGATTCGTCGCACGCTGCTCGTTAGGAGGCTGGAGTCTCCTTCTTTCGAACCCGGACCAACTCCCTAGATTTACGGGAGTTACGGCCGGGTACATCGGCCGAGCAGCCGAAGGTCGAGAGTCTATGTGGCTGATAGTAAGGGAGTTATATTTGGTAGCGCGTACGGGATTCGAACCCGTGTTACCGGCGTGAGAGGCCAGTGTCCTAGACCCCTAGACGAACGCGCCAAATGGGGAAGGGAAGACTATCAAATCGGCTTCCGAGGCGGCAAATCCGACTTCCGGATCGCGCCGGGCGGCCGGCGCCCGGTCGCTCCGTCGCGCAGCGGGTCAGTCGGTCTGGCGGAAGACGATCTTCACCCCGTCGGGGTCGTGGGTGCCGAAGGTCATTGCGCCGTCGGTGTCTGCGGCGAGGCCGCCCGGGATGTTGCGATTGCGGAAGATCAGCTCCTCGTAGGCCTTCTCCGCCGAGGGGGTGTGGAGAACGACGGTCATCTTGTGCTGCGGTCCCTGGTAGTCGAACGCCTCGTCGCGCCCGTCGCCGGCACCGTGGCCGCGGCCCTGGATCTCGATCACGCCGGTGCCGGCCTGATAGAGGGCGCCGCGCCCGCCTTCGCGATCCCAGCTCTGGAGGCGTGGCAGCGCCAGCGTCTCGCCGTAGAAGCTGCAGGTGCGGTCGAAGTCGCGTGCCTTGAGCACGACGCGGAATTGGCGGATTTCCATCTCATGTCTCCCAGCGGCGAAGCCCGGCGATCACCCGGCAATCGAATGCGGCTCGGCGCATTCGATTCCAAGCATTCCATTCGAAGCATTCCACAAACTCCCGCGGGCCGTCGAGCGCCAGTGTTATTGTCGCGGCCGGTGAAACGACGCCTTTATCTCCGCCTCTTTGCCGGCCTCCTGCTGCTCGTCTCCGGCCTGATCCGCGCCCAGGAAGATCCCACCGCGGCCGACCCTGAGGCTGCGGTCGCCCTGACCGGATCCGGAACCGGCAGCCTGGTCGTGAGCGGTACCGCGACGCCCCTGCCCTTCGCCACGACGACCTCCGGACTCCTGGTCGAGCTCGAGCCGATCGTCAGCCGGCTCGGTGGGCGGCTCGAAGTCGGGCCGCTGCGCCAGAGCTACAGCCTGGCGATCGGCGAGACGCTGCTCGTCCTGGTGCCCGGGAGCCCCGCGATCACCTCGGGAACCGAGATTCAGGCGCTCTCGCAGCCGCCTGCCAACGTCGATGGCCGGCTGCTCGTGCCGCTCGAGCTTCTCGAGCACAGCTACGGCGCCCAACTGGGATTGAACTTCACCTGGGACGACGCGCGCGCCGTCCTCCTCGTGGTGCGGCCGCCGCAGCGTGAACTGCCGCTCGAAGTCGGTCTCGTGCACCTGCAGGGTGTGACGACGGTGGTGTTGCAGCTCCCCGAGGCGCCGCGCTATCGCATCGTTCGCAGCCCGGGGGTCTACGAGGTCGTGCTGATCGGCGACCGTCTCGTGCCGCCGCCCGCGGGTCCAAAGGTGGAGGATCCATGGGTGCGCGGCATCGAGGTCACGCCGGAACGCATCCGCCTCGAGCTCGCGCCGGACTGCGCGGCGGAGTCCTACACCCTGAGGACGCCCTTCCGCCTGGTGTTCGACGTTTTCAAGGAGACGGCGGCGGCGGCGCCCGCGACACCGGCCTTGCCGCGGGACTCCGGCCGGCGCGGCATTCGCACGGTGGTCATCGATCCGGGGCATGGCGGCAAGGAGACCGGGGCGATCGGGCCGGCCGGCAGCGCCGAAAAGGAGCTCGCGCTGCTGATCGCGAAGACGCTGGCGACCCGGCTCGAGCTAGCGCTTGGCGTGCGCACCGTGCTCACCCGCAGCGACGATGTCGACCTGGGACTCGACGATCGTTCGGCCCTCGCGAACCAGAACAAAGCCGACCTCTTCCTGTCGATCCACCTGAACTCGAGTGTCGGCCGCGGGGCTCTGGGCGCCGAGACCTATTTTCTTTCGCTGCAGGCGAGCGATCAGCGGGCCGCGGACGCCGCGGCGGTGGAGAACTACGTCGGCGCCGCGGTCGCTCCTGCCGGCAGCGACGACTTCGAGCTCCAGCTGCTGCTCTGGGATCTCGCGCAGAGCCAACACCTCGCGGCCTCGCAGCGCCTCGCCACCTTGATTCAAGAGGAGCTCAACCGCGAGCTCGACCTGCGGGACCGTGGCGTCAAGCAGGCGCCTTTCCGCGTGCTGATGGGCGCAGCTATGCCGGCGGTGCTGGTGGAGCTCGGATTCATCAGCACGCGCGAGGAAGAGCAGCGCCTGCGTAGCCCCGAGTTTCGCACCCAGCTGGTGGAGACGCTGGTGCGGGCGGTGGGTCGGTTCAAGGTCGAATACGAAACCGGCACCAGTGTCGCGGCGGGCGCGCCTTGAAGCGCAGCTGGGCCGCCTGGGCGGTCGGGCTCGCGGTCGCGATCACGCTGGCTGCCGGTCTCTGGCTGTTCTCGGCCCGCAAGCCGACCGCGGGCGCAGAAGGGATCTCCGCCTCGGACGGCGCCGATCTCTCCGCCGCCCCCGCCGCCCCCGCCGATGGCACCGGTCCTGCTCCTTCGCCTGAGCCTGCCCAGCCGGCGGCGCCGGAAGAGACCTGGACGGCGCGCCTCTACTTTCCAGCGGCGAACGACCGGCTGCTGGCGCAGGAGGCGCCGGTGACGAGCGCGAGCGGCGCCCGCGCCCGGGCGACCGGGGTCGTGGCGGCGCTCCTCTCCGTGCCGCCCGCCGAGCCGCGCGTCGCAGTCTTTCCGGCTGGAGTGAGGCTCGGCAAGCTTCTGCTGCTCGAGGACGGGACGGTGATCGTCGACCTGCGCACCGATCCGATCGCCGAGCCGCCGCCGTCGGGGTCGACCGTCGAGCAGCTGCGCATCTACGCCGTCGTCAACTCGGTGCTGCGCAATGTCGAGGAGGCGAAGCGGGTCGTGCTGCTGTGGAATGGCGTGCAGCGACCCTCGCTCGCCGGACATGTCGATACCGGGCGACCCCTGCGACTGCGCGCCGACCTCGAGGCTTCATGAGCGACGCCAGGCCGATCGGAGTCTTCGATTCGGGTGTCGGCGGGCTGACCGTCGCCGCGGCACTACGGCGGCGCCTGCCGCGCGAGCGCCTGCTCTACCTCGGCGATACTGCCCGGTTGCCGTACGGCACGAAGTCCGCGGCCACGGTGCGCCGCTACACGCAGGTCAATCTCGAGTTTCTCGAGCGCCGCGGCGTCAAGGCGGTCGTGGTCGCCTGCAACACCGCTTCGGCGCTGGCGCTCGAGGGCGGCGATGGCCACGATCGCAGGGAAGCCGCGCTGCCGGTCTGGGGGGTGATCGAACCGGGCGCCGATCGCGCCGCGGCCGCGACCCGCAACGGCCGCGTCGGAGTCATCGCCACGGACTCGACGGTGAGCTCGGATGCCTACGGCATCGCTCTGCGCAGAATCGTCCCCGGGCTCGAGGTCTGGTCGCAGGCTTGCCCGCTGCTCGTACCGCTCATCGAGGAGGGTTGGCTCGACGATCCGGTGACCGCGGAGGTCGCGCGACGCTACCTCGAGCCGCTCCTGGCGCACGACATCGACACGCTGGTTTTGGGCTGTACCCATTACCCCCTCATCGCCCCGCTGCTGTCGCGGATCGCCGGCGAGCGGGTCGTCCTGGTCGATTCGGCGGCCGCGGTTTCGCACCAGGTCGCGACCGAGCTCGCCCATCGCGGCATGCTGGCCGCCCCTTCCGACGCCGCGGACCCTTCCGCCGTCCGGGATCACTACTGCGTGACCGATGCGTCGCAGCGCTTCGAGCGCATCGCGGGCGATTTCCTCGGCCGCGGGATCGCGCTCGAGCTGGTCGACATCGGCAATGCTGCTACAGACTCCGGGCGCAACGCTCCGGAAAGGAGCTGAACCTTGAGCACCGAGAAGCCGCGGGAGGCCCCGCTGCGGGTCGATGGACGGGCGGCGAATGCGCTGCGGCCGGTCGCGATCGAGATCGATCCGTTGAAGTTCGCCGAAGGCTCGGTGCTCATCTCCGCCGGCGACACCCGGGTGCTGATCGCGGCCACGGTGGAGAAGCGGGTGCCGGGCTTTCTCGCCGGCAGTGGCAAGGGTTGGCTGACCGCCGAGTACGCCATGTTGCCGCGCGCCACGATGACGCGCAGCGCGCGCGAGGTCTCTCAGGGGCGGCCTTCGGGGCGGACGGCCGAGATTCAGCGGCTGATCGGGCGCAGCCTCCGGGCCGCCGTCGATCTGACGCTCCTCGGCGAGCGCACGCTGATCATCGACTGCGATGTCCTGCAGGCCGACGCCGGTACCCGCACGGCGGCGATCACCGGCGCCTGGGTGGCGGCGGTCGGCGCCCTGGCGCGGATCTACGTCGCGGGAGACCTGGCTGCCTGGCCGGTGGTCTCGCAGGTGGCGGCGGTTTCGGTGGGTCTCCTCGGTGGCGCGCCGATGCTCGACCTCGATTTTCGCGAGGATCAGCGCGCCGAGGTCGACATGAACGTCGTCGCCACCGCCGACGGCCGGCTGGTGGAGGTTCAGGGGACCGGCGAGCAGCGCAGTTTCGAGCGTGCCGAGCTCGACCGGCTCCTGGATCTCGCGCAGGCGGGGATCGCCGAGCTCGCGGGGCTGCAGGTGCTCGCTCTCGGCGACCAGCTGAAGATGGTCGAGGAACTGCGCGGCAAGAAACGCGGCAACGCTCCCGCGCGCAGCGAGCGCGGACTCTACTAGCGCTCTAGGACACCGTGCCGCGGAGCGGCGGTCTGATCAGGACACGGTGCCGCGCAGCGGCACTAGCAACGCGGGTTGCTGGGGGCTGGTGGTGTCAATGCGGATCTCGGCGTCGATGCGCCCCTTGGGCATCTTGCCGGTCAGGGTCAGCTTCACCTCCCAACGTCGACCGGCCTCGATCGGCTTCACCGTCGACTCCACCCCGGGCACCGATGCCGCAACGCTCTTGATCTCGATCGCCGCGCTGCCGAAGTTGACCAGGACCAGGCTCAGCGCCTGCGAAGCCGCAGAGAGATCGAGAGCTCCGAAGTCGGCCACGAACGGCGTCACCGAGAGGAGCGGGCGCACGAAGCCGGTGATCGCGAGGCGGAGCTCCTTCTGCTTGGGGTGATTGGACTCGACGACCAGGAAGTCGCGTAGCGCTCCGACTTCCGCGTCGGGCTGGATGGTCGTCTCGACGATCCACTGCTCGAGACTCGGAGCTTCGGCTCGCCGCTCTTCCGCGCTCGCCGGACGGAACTTCGCCTGGACGAACTTGTAGGGCGACTTCACGGCGAGAATCTTGAAGCCGGTGAAGTTGTCGCTCCACAGCCATTGCTTGACGGTCACCGGCTCCTGGTTCTGCACGTAAACGAAGCGCGCATAGGCCGGCTGAGTGTGGATCTGGGGCTCGACCCGCGCCTTGATGGTCAACGTCACTCGTGGCTGAACCGGATCGTTCGAAAGCACGGTGAGGGTCTTGGCGATCGGGCCGGAGAAGTCGACGGTGTCGATCTCGGCGTGGATCTTGCCCACGCCCCCGGGAGCGATCCGGGTGTCGAAGCTCGCCACCGTGCAGCCGCAAGTCGGATGGACATCGCTGATGACGAGCTCGACCGGGCCGTCGTTGCGCAGCTCGAAGTCGACCTTCACCTTCTCGCCCTTGGCCACCTTGCCCACGTCCTGGATCGCTGCGACCGGCACGAGCCGGGGGGCCGGCGTGGCGGGGGTGCCTGCCGCCGGGGAGCTGGCCGGTGCGGTTGCTGTGGCGGCCGCGGGCTTGCCGGCGGCAGATGGGGTCGGCTGTTGGGCCATGAGGAGGCTCGCGAAAGAGCCCAGAAGCAACCCCGAAAACGTTCCTGTTGCGACTCGCTTCGTCATGCCCAACTCCCCTCGTGCGACGGCCTCAGGTGCGACAGTTCGGCCCGGGACCGGATGTTATACTGCGCCCGCTTCCAGGGGCAGAATGCCCCGCAACCACCCGCTCGGAGCCCGTTGACCCCTCGCCCGCTGCACCTTCATCTGGTCGCCATCGGTGGTACCGGAATGGCGCCGCTCGCGTGTCTGCTGCAAGCGCAGGGCCACCTGGTCACCGGCTCCGATGCTCCGCTCTATCCGCCGATGAGCCAACTGCTCGAAGCGGCGGGGATCCGGCCGCTGGTCGGCTACTCGGCGGCCCATCTTCAGCCGGAGCCCGATGTCGTCATTGTCGGCAACGCCGTGCGCCGCGACAATCCGGAGGCGGTCGAGACCGAACGACTGGGACTTCCCAGGCTCTCGATGCCCGAGGCCCTGGCGCGGTTCTTTCTCGCCGATCGCCAGCCGCTGGTCGTCGCCGGGACGCACGGCAAGACCACCACCAGCGCGATGGCGGCCCAGGTCTGGTCGGAGTGCGGCCGGGATCCGGGCTTCCTCATCGGGGGCGTACCGATCGACCTCGGGGTCAGTTTTCGGCGCGGCAGCGGGCCCCGTTTCGTGATCGAGGGCGACGAGTACAACGCCGCCTACTTCGACCGCGGCGCGAAGTTTCTGCACTACCGTCCCGAGACCCTCATCCTGACCTCCGTCGAGTACGACCACGCCGATCTCTATCCGACTCCCGAGTCGCTTCTCGCCGCCTATTCCCGGCTGATCGCGCTCGTGCCCGAGTCCGGGCTGATCGTCGCCTGTGGCGACAGCGCCGAGATTCGCCAGCTCGCCGGAGCCGCCCGCGCGCCGGTCGTTTTCTATGGCGAGCACGAGGCAAACGCGGTGCGGCTGCTGGGGGCTCCAGAGGCCGACAGCGCGGGGGTCCGGTTTCGCCTGCGCGAAGAAGGTGGCGACGAGCTCGCGGTCACGATGCCGGTGTGGGGTGTCCACAACGTGGTCAACGCTCTGGCGGTCTGGGCGGCGGGACGGCGCGGAGGGATCGGGGCCGGCGAGCTCGCTGGCGCGCTGGCGCGATTCCGCGGCGTCCAGCGTCGCCAGGAGCTGCTCGCGGACCATCGCGGCATCGTGGTGATCGACGACTTCGCGCATCACCCGACGGCGGTGGAGAAGACTCTGGCCAGCATGCGGATGCGCTTCCCGGGTCGCCGGCTGCTCGCCTGTTTCGAGCCCCGCAGCCTCACCGCCGGCCGCGCTTTCCTGCTTGAAGGATATGCCCGCGCCTGCGCTCTCGCCGACCTCGTTTTCTTCGCGCCAATTTTTCATCGCGACCGGATTGCCCCCGAGGATAGGCTCGATCTCGCGACGCTCGCGGAGGGTCTGTCCGGCGCCGGTACGCCTTGCGTGCTGGCGGAGGACCTCGAGGCGCTTTTCGCCCGGGTGCTCGACGAAGCGAAGGCTGGAGATATCGTGCTGACGATGTCGTCCGGCTCCTTCGGCGGTCTGCCCCGCCGTCTCGCCGCCGCGGTCCTCGCCAACGGATCGTCCGGAAGATCCGAAAGATCCGAATGATCCGAATGATGCGAAGGATTCGGGTCCGCTGCCCGCCGCGTTGTCGCGCGGCGCCGGCTTTGCTAGCATCCCCGTGAGCTTTCGCGCCCAATGAGCTATTCCGGAGATCCGGCCCTCGCTTCCGATGTGAAGCAGCGCATCCTGACCACCTTCCAGCAGACGCTGGAACTGGCCAGCAAGGGGAGCCGCCAGGAGGCTCTCCTGGGTTGCGACTTCATCCTTCGCCTCGATCCACAGTTCGGTCCAGCGCGCACGTTGCAGCAGCTCGTCCAGGCAGGACGCAGCGGCCCACAGCTCGCGTCGTTGTTCGGCGGCGCCGAAGTGACGCCGGCGCCCCCCTCCGAGGCCCAAGGGCTTCGTCTCGACCTGGAGGACGACCTCTCCTTCCCGGTCGCCGCGCCCGCCGAGTCGCTTGCCGAGCGATTTACCAGGCTTCTCGCCGAGAGAAAATTCGGCGACATCGTGACGGCAGCCGACCTGAACAAGCGCGTGGTGGCTTCGGACGCCCATCTTCGCCAGGTCGTGGAGCAGGCGCACGCGCGGCTCGAGGCCGCCCCGTATGTCAAGACCTTCGTCGACTCCGCCCGCCAGGCTCTGCAGAGCGGCGAGACCGAAGAGGCGGAGCGGTTGATGCGCAAGGCGCGGGTTCTCGATCCCGACCATCCGGAGCTCGCGGCACTCGACGAGGCGCAGAAGTTCTACTCCGACCCGCAGCGCTCGATGGGGGCGAGACGCCGCGGCATCGAGATGGACGAAGAGCCTGCGTCCACGGTTTCGCAAGCGCCGCAGGACCCCGACCTGCCGGAGGTCGACTTCTCGTTCGCCGGCCTGGCGCAGGACGACTATTCCCTTTCCGGGCCCGATGCGGGGAGTGGCGAAGGTGCCCCCGCCGCTTCAGGCGAGCACTCGGTGCGCATCGCGGAACTGCTCGAGAGCGGTCAGGCCGCTTGCGACCGCGGAGACTACCAGGCCGCCATCGATGCCTGGTCGCGCATCTTCCTGATCGATATCGATCACCAGGAAGCTGCGAGACGCATCGAGAAAGCACGTCAGCTCAAGGCGGAGCGCGAGAGGGAAGTGGAGGAGATTTTTCACGAGGGGGTGGCGCGCTTCGACAACGGCGCCTTCGATGAGGCCGAGGCGGCCTTCAACCAGGTTCTCGAGCGCTCTCCCGGCCATCTCGTCGCCTTGGAGCACCTGGAGCGGATTCGCGAGCGCCGGGTGGGCGCACCGGCGGTGCTGGCGACCAGTGCTCCCTCTGTTGCACTGCGCGGCGGCGAGATCCCGGCCGCGCCCGCTGGGGGGACGCGCGCGAGCGCGCGTGGCTCGTGGGAGAGCGTCAGTGGCGAGATTCTCGTTCCTCCGGAGCCGGGCGAGGGCCGTTCCCGCTCCGCCGAGGAGCGCGCGAACTTTGCGGTTTCGGCGAAGCGGAACAGAGCTCCGGCGCGCGGTTTCCTCTGGATCGGCGGCGCCGTGCTCGTGCTTCTTCTGGCCGGCGGTTGGCTGCTGCTGCGCAACCGCGCGAGCCTTTTTCCGAATTCCCGGGAGCCGTTGCAGACGGCGGTACCGGCCGCGGTCGATTCGATTGCCCGCGCCAAGAGTCTGCACGCCGAAGGCAAGACGGCGGTCGCCATCGCGCAATTGCGCCGCTTGCCACCGCAGGAGCCGCAGTACGCCGAGGCACAGTCGCTCATCGCGCAATGGGAGGCGCTGATCAAGCCTGCCGAGCCGGTGCCGCCGGCATTGCCCGCGGATCGCCAACAGAATCGGGAGCAGCTCGTCGCGGGAGCCGAGCGCGCCTGCCGCGAGCAGGAGTTCGTGCGCTGCGATCGTTGGCTCACGGAGGCGGCGGCTATCGCGCCGCTCGCGCCCGCTCTCGTGCAGCTTCAGGCGGAGGCACAAGCAGGGCTGGCTCCGTTGGCCGAGGAGCTCAAGCTCTACCGCGACGGTGACTTCGATTTTCTGTTGAATCGGCTCTGGCGCCGGCGTGAAGAGGAGCCGGCGAACCGGGACGTCCGCAAGTTGATCGTCGACGCCTACTACAACCTGGGAATCCTCGACCTTCAGCGCGGAGATCCCGCGGCGGCAGCGGACAAGTTCCGCGAAGCCCTGGCGCTCGATCCGGCGGATGCGGAGATCGAGCGCCTCCAGGCTTTCGCGCACGTCTACACCCAGCGCAACGAGGACTTGCTGTTCGAGATCTACGTCCGGAACCTCCCCGCGCGATGACCCGCGAACCCGAGGAGCCGTTCCTCTTCGACCTGCCGCTCTCCGGCCCGCCACCGCTGGCTCCGCTGGCTCCGATCATTCCGGGGGCTTCGGGGGCTGCGGAAATCTCGCGGGCCGATGCCGCCTCCCGCCGCAGCGCGCGGCGCGGCGCGCGGCCGGACTCCCTGCCTCTCTTCGGCGAAGAAGAGCTCGCTGCGGCCAGGCCGGAGGCCGTACGTCCGGAGTTCCTGGCAGCGATGCCGGTGGCGGCAGCCCGTGGACCGGTGTCGGTGCCGCGCCCGCTCGCGAGCGCCGAGAAGGAGCACGCATATGCGACGGGGGCTGCTGGCGCGCCGACCGCGGCGATCGCCAGGCGACTGCGCGCGGCTTGCGGCGACCTGGCGATCCTCGTCTCTGTCGGCGCTGTCGCTGCGGTCGGTGCGACGCTTCTCGGTGCGCAGCTGAGCGTCGCATCGCTGCCCGCCTTGTGGGTTTTTCTCCTCTCGTTCTCCTTCCTGTACTGCGTGGTCTCGCTGGCCTTTTGGGGGCAGACTCCGGGGATGGCGTGGTGCGGTCTGATCGCGCGCAGCGAGGAGACCGAGCCGCTCTCTTTCGGTCAGACGGCGCTGCGCTGGCTCGGACACTGGTTGACCTGGCTGCTCCTCGGGCTGCCCGGCCTGCTCGCTCTCTCGGGTCGCTCGCTTGCCGACCGGTTGAGCGGCTCGTGCACCTACGAGTTGCCGCTGTCCGGTTCGCCTGCCGCCTGAGCTTCGCGTTCGCGCACTCTCTCGCGACGGATTCCCCAGCCGATCCAGAAGTTGCCGAGTGCGGTCGCAACCGCCATCGCCCAGAGCGGGCGTGAGCCCGGAACGAGAGCTGCGAGGCCTCCAATCTGATAGACGACTCCGGCCAGGCGCATCGGCGCGAAGGCGAGGCCACCGAGCGCGAAGAAGTTGTGGCCCAGGAGGAGCAGCCAAAGGCCCGGCAGGAACCTCGCGCCGTCGATCCAGAGCAGCAGTCCGGAAAGCACGACGGCGACGAGCGACAGATTACCCTGCGCCCGCATCGCCCAGCCGCCGAGGCCGGAACGCCCACGGCGCCGGTGCTGGCGCAGGATCGTGATTCCTTCGATCGCCCCGCCGACGAGGATGGCGACCGACCAGAGGACCGTCACTCCGGCCTCACGCGCCGTGGTCAGCGCGAGCGGAGTGAGCAGTGCCGCCGCGGGCAGGATGAGGCCCCAGGCTAACCACGGCAGCGCGGCCGACAGATAGGGACCGGCGGCATTGCGAAAGGCCAGGCGGACAGCTGCATTCTCCGCGGCGTTGCGCTGCTCATCGCCCGGGTCGCCGAAGACCTCGTCGTACTCCGAGGGCGGACTGTCGCTGGCCTTGCTCAAGCGGTCAGCCTAGCAGTGGCAGCTGGCCTCTGAAGGATCTATGGGGCCAGGCGGCCGAGGGCGCGCGCGCGGGCGGTGGCCTGGTCGCGGCGCTGGTTCTCGGCTTCGGTGCGGTTGGGGAGCTTGGCGGCCGCGGTGAGGGCGCTCTTCGCGAGCTCGGCGGTGACCTTCTCGGGCTCGAGCGCCTCCTGGGTGAGGATTGTCAGCTTGTCGTCGACCATCTGCACGAAACCGCCGGCGACAAAGAGCTTCCGCTTGCCGCCTGCGGCCTCGTCGACGCGCAGCATCCCCGCGCCGAGCTTGGCGAGGAGCGGGGCGCGCTGCGCAAGGATGCCCATTTCACCATCGTAGAGCGGGAGGGCGACGAACTTCGCCTCGACCGCCAGGACCTCGCGCTCGGGCGTCACGACCGAGAGCCGGAAGGAGCCGGCCATGGTCAGGCCGCCGCCATCTTCTCGGCCTTCGCCGCCGCTTCCTCGACGGTGCCGACGTACATGAAGGCCTGATCCGGCAGGTGATCCCACTTGCCGTCGCAGAGCTCCTCGAACGAGCGGATGGTGTCCTCGCGCTTGACGTAGATGCCCGGGAAGCCGGTGAACTGCTCGGCGACGAAGAACGGCTGCGAGAAGAAGCGCTCGATCTTGCGCGCCCGGCGGACGATGACCTTGTCGTCCTCGGACAGCTCGTCGATGCCCAGAATCGCAATGATGTCCTGCAGGTCCTTGAAGCGCTGCAGGATCTGCTGCACCCGCCGCGAGACCTGGTAGTGGCGTTCGCCGAGGATCTCGGCGGTCACGATGCGGCTCGAGGAGGCGAGCGGATCGACGGCGGGGTAAATGCCCTTCTCGGCGATCGAGCGCTCGAGGTTCACCGTCGAGTCGAGGTGGGTGAAGGCGTTGGCAGGCGCCGGGTCGGTGTAGTCGTCGGCCGGCACGTAAATCGCCTGAATCGAGGTCACTGCGCCGCGCTTGGTCGAGGTGATGCGCTCCTGCAGCTCGCCCATCTCGGTGGCGAGCGTCGGCTGGTAGCCGACGGCGGAGGGCATGCGCCCGAGGAGCGCCGAGACTTCGGAGCCGGCCTGGGTGAAGCGGAAGATGTTGTCGATGAAGAGGAGCGTGTCGGCGCCGGTCTGGTCGCGGAAGTACTCGGCCATGGTGAGCGCCGAGAGGGCGACGCGCAGACGCGCGCCGGGCGGCTCGTTCATCTGGCCGAAGACCATGACGGTCTGGTCGATGACCCTCTTGCCGGTGTCGCCGATCTTGGCCTCCTGCATTTCGAGCCAGAGGTCGTTGCCCTCGCGGGTGCGCTCGCCGACGCCGGCGAAGCAGCTGTAGCCCGAGTGGAAGCGCGCCAGGCGGGCGATGAGCTCCTGGATGATCACCGTCTTGCCGACGCCGGCGCCGCCGAAGAGGCCGGCTTTGCCGCCGCGCACCAGCGGGCAGAGCAGGTCCATGACCTTGATGCCGGTCTCGAAGATCTCGGTTTTCGAGGACAGCTCGTGCATCTCTGGCGGCAGCTGATGAATGGCACGGCGGGCGGTGGTCGTGACCGGACCGCGGTCGTCGATCGGCTCGCCCACGAGGTTGAAGACCCGCCCGAGGGTTTCGAGTCCGACCGGCACGGTCACGGCGGAGCCGCTGTCGGTGATCTCCTGGCCGCGCTGCAGGCCGTCGGTCGAGCCGAGGGAGACCGCGCGCACCTGTCCGCCGCCCAGATGCTGGGCGACCTCGCACCACAGCGTCTCGCGCGTCTTCTCGCCGAGCACCGTGCGCTCCACCTGCACGGAGAGGGCGTTGTAGAGCGCCGGCATGCTGTCTTCGCTGAACTGAGCGTCGAGAGTGGAGCCGATGACCTGGGTGATGCGTCCGACGTTGGGGCTGGACATGTCGTTCAACCTTTCGCTGCGAATCGTTGCGAACGTTGCGATTACCGTCGCGATTTCTGGGGTTCTAGTTCCGGACAGCGTCAGGCGAGCGCATTCGCGCCGCCGACGATGTCGAGCAGTTCCATGGTGATTTGCGTTTGCCGCGCCCGGTTGTACTGACGGCTCAAGGTCTTGATCATCTCTTCGGAAGCTTCGGTCGCCGCCTTCATCGCCACCATCCGGGCGATGTGCTCGGAGACCGTGGCGTCGAGGAAGGCCTGGAAGAGCCGGACGCGCGCCACGGCGGGCAGCAGGTCGTCGAGCAGCGCCCCGGGTTCCGGAAGGAACTCGTAGTCGACCACTCTGGGCCTGGCGCCTTCCGAAGTCTTCGTCGGAGTCGTCGGCGTGGCCGGAGCCAGAGGCAGGAGCTGGATCGTCTCGGGCCGCTGCTTGCCGGCGGAGTGGAAGCGCATGTAGGTGACGTGGACCGCCGAGATTTCGCCGTCCAGAAAGCGCTGGATGAGCGAGTTGGCGACCGATTCGACCTGGTCGAAGCGCGGCGCGTCGCTGATCTGGGCGGTCGGCTCGACGAACGGCTGCTTGATGAACCGGAAGTAGGCGATGCCCTTCTTGCCGAAGACCGAAACCTCGGATGCCGCGCCGCTCGTTTGGCGCTCTTCGAGGAAGCCCAGCGCGGTGCGCAGGATGCCCGAGTTGTAGCCGCCGCAGAGGCCTCGGCTCGAGCTGATCACGACTACCGCTGCCGGGGCGGCAGGGTTCCTGGTTTTGAGCAGTGGGTGGTCGAGGCCATCGCCGGCGCCGGCGCGCGCCAGATCGGCGACCAGCTCGGCGAGCTTCTCCGTGAACGGGCGCGCGGCCACGGCGCGATTGAAGGACGCCTGGAAGCGGGCGGTGGCGATCAGCTGCATCGTCCGCGTGATCTTGCGGATGTTGCGGATCGACTTGCGTCGCTTGACGAGGACGCGGCGGTTCGCCATGACCCTAGGCCGGCCTCTTGGCGGTGGTCGCCAGGTTTGTTGCCAAATACTGGGCCTTGAAGTTCTTCAGCACGTCGAGGAGCTTCTTGCCGAGCGCCTCCGGCAGGTCGCCGGACTTCTCCATCTCCTGGAGGATCTCCGGGAACTCGTGGCGCACGTGCGCGAGCATCGCCGCTTCGAAAGCCAGCACACCCGAGACCGCGATGTCGTCGAGCACGCCCTGGGTGCCGGCAAAGATCGAGATCACCTGCTCGAAAGTCGGCAGCGGACGGAACTGCGGCTGCTTCAGGAGCTCCACCATGCGCTTGCCGCGGTCGAGCTGCTTCTGGGTGGCGGTGTCGACGTCGGTGCCGAGCTGCGAGAACGCCTCGAGGGCGCGGAAGGAGGCGAGGTCGAGACGCAAGGAGCCCGCGAACTTCTTCATCGCCTTGCGCTGCGCGTTGCCGCCGACGCGCGACACCGAGATGCCGACGTTCACCGCCGGCCGGACGCCGGCGAAGAAGAGGTCGGGCTCGAGGTAGATCTGGCCGTCGGTGATCGAGATCACGTTGGTCGGGATGTAGGCCGAGACCTCGCCCTCGAGGGTCTCGATGATCGGCAGCGCCGTCATCGAGCCGCCCGAGTCGGGGAAGCGGTGCACCCGGTACTTTTCCTTGTCCGGCAGCGTCGCGAGGAAGGCCTCGGCGACGTGTTTGCCGTGCGGGCGATGGTAGAGGCCGATCTCGTCGTCGGGCCGCACCTCGACCGGGGCGGCGAGGCCCTGCGGGTGCTGGACCACCTTGGAGCGATCGGTGAGATCCGCCGGCGCATCCTTCGCCACCACGGCGAACTCATCGCGCAGCTTCACCGAGCGCTCGAGCAGGCGGGAATGGAGATAGAAGACGTCACCAGGGTAGGCCTCGCGGCCCGGCGGACGCCGCAGCAGCAGCGACAGCTGACGGTACGACGCCGCCTGCTTCGACAGGTCGTCGTAGACGACGAGCGTGGCGCGTCCTTCCTTGTACATGAAGTACTCGGCCATCGCGGCGCCGGCGTACGGGGCGATGTACTGCAGCGGCGCCGGGTCGGCGGAAGAGGCGGAGACCACGATGGTGTAGTCCATGGCGCCGTGCTCGCGAAGCTTTTCGACCAGTCCGACGACCGTCGATTCCTTCTGACCCATGGCGACGTAGACGCAGATGACGCCGGTGCCCTTCTGGTTGATGATGGTGTCGATCGCGATCGCGGTCTTGCCGGTCTTGCGGTCACCGATGATCAACTCGCGCTGGCCGCGGCCGATCGGAATCATCGAGTCGATGGCCTTCAAGCCGGTCTGCAGCGGCTCGGTGACCGGCTGGCGCTGGGCGATGCCGGGCGCCTTGAACTCGAGCGGGCGGCGATGCGGGGTCTCGATCACTCCGAGGCCGTCGAGCGGACGGCCCAGAGGATCGACGATGCGGCCGATCATGGCCTCGCCGCAGGGAACGGAGACGAGCTCGCCGGTGCGGCGAACTTCGTCGCCCTCCTTGATCCCGAGGTACTCGCCGAGGATGACGATGCCGACTGAGCTCTCTTCGAGGTTGAAGACCTGGCCCATGGAGCCGTTCGAAAAGGCGATCAGCTCGCCCGACATGGCGTTCGAAAGCCCGTAGACCTGGGCGATGCCGTCTCCGACCTCGAGGACCTTGCCGGTCTCGGTGAGATCGACACTCTGCCGGTACTGTTGAATCTCCTCACTGATGACCGAAGAGATCTCGTCGACCCTGAATCGCATCCTTCAAACTCCTCGCGAAGACTCTTCGCTGTTGTGTATGTAGTCCTGAAGCCTGGGCAGCTCGCGCGAGCCGCGCGCCGCGAAGGCGGCGAGCAGAAGTTCGAGCTCCCGGGCGACGCTGTCGTCGAACTTGTCGTCGCCGACGCGCACGACCAGGCCGCCGAGCAGGGCGGGATCGACCCTCTCGACGAGCAGCGCCTCTTTGCCGGCGAAACGGCTCGCAGCGGCGACGAGGCTCTGGCGAAGCTCCACCGAGAGCGGCACGGCGCTCGTGACCCGCACCTCCACCTGGTTCTTGCTTTCCATCCAGGTGTCGTGAAAGGCGACCGCGACGAAGCGCACCAACCCGAGGCGTCCCTTGCTGCGCATCACCTGAAGCGTATCGACGAACAGGTCGCTCGCCTTGCCGCGAAAGCTCTTCTCGATCAGCTGGCGTTTCTCTTCGTTGTTGACGAGGGGACTCGCCATCACGGCCTTGAGGTCCTTGTCGCGGTCGAGCAATTCGACCAGGCCGCGCCACTCCTCGAGCATGGCATCCTCGACCCCGCGACTCGCGGCGAGGCCGAAAACCGCGTCGCTCCAGACGCGGGCGAGCGATTGTTCCTCGGCCTGGCTGCCTGCCATCTCAGTTCCTCTTTCCGTCCGCGAGCGCGCGAATCGAGTCGCGAATCAGGCGATCGTGGTCGGCAGGTTGGATCTCGCGTTCGAGAATCTTGCCCGCGACCGCGGTAGTGAGCTGCGCCGTCAGGACGTAGAGCTCCTTGACCGCCGTCTCCTGGGCGATCTTGATCTCTCGCCTGGCGCGCTCGATGGTGAGATTGGCTTCGGCCTGGGTCTCTTCATGGAACTTCCGCTTGACCGCCTCGGCGTCGCGTCGTGCCTCGTCGACGATCGCCGAAGCCTCGGAGCGGGCCGAGACCAGCTTGTCCGAGTACTCCTTGAGTCGGGCTTCGGCGGCCTCCCGGTCGGCCTTCGCCTGGGTGAGCGAAGTGCGGATGAACTCCTCGCGCTGCTGGAGTCCGCCCAGAATCGGCTTCCAGGCGAACTTCCCGAGCACCAGGATGACCAACCCGAAGATGACCAGCGTCCACAGGGCGTTGCCGATGTTGCCTTCGAAGGGACCGCCCTGCCCGCCGCCTTCCGACGCCAGAATCGGCGCCGAGAAGAGAGCGAGAGTGGTGGCCAGCGTGAGCGTGCGTTCGGTCTTCATGCGATTTTCGACCGGCGCGTCAGAGCGCCGCCAGCAACCCGACGACGACGGCGAACAGGGTCGCGCCTTCGATCATCGCGGCGGTGACGATCATCGCGGTGTTGATCTGGCCGGACGCTTCCGGCTGCCGGGCCATCGCTTCGGTGGCGCTGCCGCCGACCCGGCCGATGCCGAGGCCGCAACCGATCACGGCGAGGCCGGCGCCGATCGCGCCGCCCATCTTGCCGAGGCCGGAGGACGACGCGGCCGCCGCGCCGGCATCTCCCTCCGCGGCGAACGCGGCGGGGGCGAAGATCAGGACGAAACCAACGGCGACGAGCATCAGGACGAGCCGGGCGGAGTTTTTGCGGTTCATTTTGAGCTTCCTTTCGTGGTCGGAGGGTGGTCGAGAGTTGCTGGCTGACGTGAGATCAGTGGGCCGCCGCCTCTGGAGCGTCGGCGGAGTGCGCATCGTGATCGTCGTGATGGACGTTCACCGACATGCCGATGAAGAGGGCGGTGAGGAAGGTGAAGATGAAGGCTTGCAGGAAGGCGACGAAGACCTCGAGGAGTGTGATCGCCACACTACCGGCGACGATGACCGAGGTCACCGCAAGACCGGCGCCGGTGCCGAGCGCCTGGACGGCGGAAAAGATCAGCCCGAGCAGGACGCCGAGCAGGATGTGGCCGGCGATCATGTTGGCGAAGAGTCGCACGGCGAGCGCGAAGGTCTTGGCGCCGAGGCCGATGATCTCGACCGGAATCAGCAGGGGCGCGAGCCAGAGCGGGCCGGGGCAGAAGTGCTTGATGTAGGCCATGCCGCCGAAGCGCAGGCCGTTCACGACCATCAGCACCAGGGTGAGGACGGCGAGGGTCGCCGTCACCCAGATGTTGCCGGTCGCGGCGCCGCCGATGTGTGTGCCGAAGAGTGCCGAAATCGGCTGAATCGGCAACAGACCGAGAAGATTGATCGTGAGGACGAAGAAGAAGGCGCTCCAGACGTACTGGATGAAGCGGTCGGTATGCACGCCCAGGACCGGCTCGGCGATCTCCTTGCGCAGGTACTGGCAGACGGTCTCGACGAAGTTCCCGAAGCCGGTGGGCACCAGGCGGCCGATCGGGTCGGTGCCGGCGCGCCGGCGAAGCAGGAGCGGCATCACGAACATCAGCAGCAGCCCGGCCACGATCATCATCACGATCTGATCGGAGAGCACGGTGATCACGCCCCTGGGGGTGAGCATTCCGAGGTCGGCCGGAATCTCCTTCAGGGGGTGCTGGATCACATGGCTGAGTGGATTTTCAGGCGCCATCCGGCTGGTCTCCGATCTTCCTTCGTGAACGCTACGCCCGCTTCGCGCGCAGGCGGCCCAGCAACCACCAGGTTTCCACCGCCAGCAGCGCGACGTAGCTCGCCGCCAGCGTCAAGAGCAGCGCCCGCCGATCCCAGCCGCCGGTGAGGACCGTTCCCAGGCCTGCCGTCAAGGCGACCAACAGCCGGAAGAGGCTCGCCTTGCCGATGGCGGCGATGGGCGATCCCGCGGCTCCGGCCCTGCCGGCGATCTCCTGCGCCAGCGGCAGCGCGCCGGCCAGGCTCCCCGCGAAGCTCGCGAGGCAGCCCGCCCAGATGCTGCTGCCGGCCTCCGGCACTCCCCATTTCGCCGCCACCACCTGACCCAGAACCCCGAGAGCGAGGGTGGCGACTGCACCGACTCCGGCGAAGCCCAACCAGATTTCCGCCTTCCGGGCTCCCGTCACGGCCGCTTCCGTTCCTGTTCCGCCTCCTGATCGAGTTTGCGGGCTTCTCGGGAGGCCGAGAGGGACGCCTTGATCAGGTTGTAGAACCCACCGATGAGACCCAACAGCGCCCCGATCAGGAGTCCCCAGGGACTCGAACCGTAGTGCCGGTCGATCCAGTAACCCAGGAGCGCGAACCCGCCTACGGCGGCGGCAAGTTCGACCCCGATGCTGGCGAGCCGGATCCATGGCTGCCGGGGCTGCCGGTCCTGCGGATCCTTGAGACGGCGCGGGTCGTTGCGTTCTTCGACCATGAGCCCCGATTCGTTGAGCCCGAGGGCAAGCGCCTGGTTGCTGGGGTCCGACTCGGTGAGCTGCGATCGCGCACATCTGCCGCGACGCAGCAAAGTCTAACAAACGGCTGCGGCCCGGGGCAAGGCGCCGGGGGGCGGCTCCGCCGCAGGTGCCTCTCAGACGGTGGAGGAAGCGGCGTCCAGCCCGAAAAGCGTCTTGACCGAAGGGCGGAAGAGCACAATCAGGGTGAAGACCCCGAGGACCGTTCCCAGAGGCGTGAAGCTGCAGGAGATCGCCGCCACGACGACACAGAAGGTATGGCGGCGACGCTCGGCGAGGAAGCGGGCGGCGAGAAAAAGGGCGAGCGCGTAGCCGACCGCGAAGACCAGGAAGAGCCCGCCCATTCCGGCCACAAAGCAGCCGGCGAGGAGCGGACCGAACTGGCCGGGCTTTTCGACGCCCATCCCGGCCATCATCGCGAGGCCCATGCCGAAGTAGATCAGCGGAAAGAGCGAGAACAGCGAGCAGATTCCGGCCAGCACGTAGTGAAAGACCGAAAGCAGATGAAGCTGTTCTTCGTCCTGGGTCATCGGGGCCTCCGGTAACTTGCGGGAGCCGGCGCTGTGTGCCGGTCTGGAAGCGATTCTGCAGCACAAGGTTGCCCCTTGGCGATAGGCTTGCCGCTCAGGCAGGCCCGCTGCGGGCAGACAGGGGACGATTCTTGCGCGAAGAGATTCTGACCGATCTCGAACGACGTCTCGCGGCTTCGGTTGCCGGAGGCGGGGCGGAGCGGGTGGCGCGCCAGCACCGGGACGGCAAGCTCACCGCTCGCGAGCGCGTCGACCTGCTCCTCGATACCGGCTCTTTTGTCGAGATCGACGCCCTGGTCACCCACCGCTGCCGTGACTTCGGGATGGAGGACCAGTTGATTCCCGGCGACGGCGTGGTCTGCGGCTACGGCACGATCGACGGCCGGCTGGTCTACCTCTTCGCCCAGGACTTCACGGTCTTCGGCGGGTCGCTGTCAGAGACCAACGCCGCCAAGATCTGCAAGGTCATGGATCTCGCGGTCGAGAACGGTGCACCGGTCATCGGGCTCAACGACTCGGGCGGCGCCCGCATCCAGGAAGGGGTCGTCTCCCTCGGCGGCTATGCCGACATCTTCCTGCGCAACACGCTCGCCTCGGGCGTCGTTCCCCAGATCTCGGCGATCATGGGACCGTGCGCCGGCGGAGCGGTCTACTCGCCGGCGATCACCGATTTCATCCTGATGGTCGAGGGGACGAGCTACATGTTCGTCACCGGACCGGACGTGATCCGCACCGTCACCCACGAAGAGGTGACGAAGGAGGATCTGGGGGGCGCGGCGACCCACGCCGGCAAGAGTGGCGTCGCGCATTTCACCTACGGCAACGACGCCGCCTGCCTCATGGGGATCCGCGAGCTGCTTTTGTTCCTGCCCTCCAACAACATTGACGACCCCCCTCCCGGCAGGAGCGACGACGACCCGGATCGCGAGTCGGAGCTCCTCGACAAGCTGATTCCGGACGACCCGAACAAACCGTACGACGTGCATCGGTTGATCTGCGAGGTGGTCGACGACGGCAAGTTCCTCGAGGTGCACGCCGCCTATGCGCGCAACCTCGTTGTGGGCTTCGCGCGCCTCGCCAACCAGAGCGTCGGCATCGTCGCCAACCAGCCGAACTATCTGGCCGGGGTGCTCGACATCGACGCCTCCCTGAAGGGCGCCCGGTTCGTGCGCTTCTGCGACGCGTTCAACATCCCCCTGATCACGTTCGAGGACGTCCCGGGCTTCCTGCCGGGCACCCAGCAGGAGTACGGCGGAATCATCAAGCACGGCGCCAAGCTCCTCTACGCCTACGCCGAGGCGACCGTGCCCAAGCTCACCGTGATCACCCGCAAGGCCTACGGCGGCGCCTATTGCGTCATGGCTTCGAAACACCTCCGGACGGACGTCAATCTTGCCTACCCCTCGGCCGAGATCGCGGTCATGGGACCCGAGGGCGCGGTCAACGTCCTGTTCAAGCGCGATCTCGAGAAGGCGGGACCGGCGGCGGCCGAGGCGCGCGCGGAGAAGGTCGCTCTCTACCGCCAGAAGTTCTCCAATCCGTATATCGCCGCCGAGCGGGGATTCATCGATGCGGTCATCGAGCCGCGCAAAACCCGGCCGGCGCTCGTCCGCGCCCTGCGGCAACTGCGCAGCAAGCGCCAGTCCCTGCCGGCCAAGAAGCACGGCAATCTGCCGCTCTGACGCCGCGTTCGCTTGACAGTTGGCCCCCCCTGCGGCAAGCTGCATGGGCTTGTTGGTCCACAATCGGAGTTGAGGAGAAGCTGTTATGCGTGAAAAAGATCGCGATCTCCGGCGCCGCCGTCAGCGGCGTCTCGAGCGGCTGAGACAACGCAATCAGGAAGAGGTCGCCAAGCGCAAGACGGCGCGGACCGAAGGGTCGAAGCGGACCCTGAAGCCGGGGGAGAAGGAGGCGGATCCGGTTGCCGCCGCGGCGGCCGAGAAGAAGCCCGCGCGCAAGCCCGCGGCGAAGAAGCCCGCCGCGGAGGGCGGCGCTGGCTCCGCTACCCCCGATGCCGCCGAAAAGAAGCCTCGCAAGGCGCCGGCCAAGAAGCCTGCAGCGAAGAAGACCGAAGAGCCCACCCCGGAGCCGGAAGGCAGCTGAGCCCGGCACCTCGATGCGCATTGCGATCGGTGCCGATCACGCCGGCTTGATCCTGAAAGACCATCTTCGCGCGCGGCTCATCGAAGCCGGCCACGAAGTGCACGACTTCGGCGCTCACTCCGCAGAGTCGGTGGACTATCCCGACTACGCGGCGCTGGTGGCGCGCGCGGTGGCCGGCGGCGATGCGGAGTGCGGGATTCTCGTTTGCGGGTCCGGCATCGGCATGGCGATCGCGGCCAACCGTTTCCGCGGCGTTCGCGCCGCAGCCTGTGTGGAGCTCTATTCCGCGCGGCTCTGCCGGCAGCACAACGACGCCAACGTTCTCGCCCTGGGCAGCCGCATCGTCGCGCCGCCCCTCGCGGAAGCGATCGTCGATCTCTTTCTCGCCACCCCTTTCGAAGGCGGCCGCCACGTGCGCCGGGTCGCCAAACTGGACGGAGAACCTGGATGATCGCTCGCCCCTTGGCCCAAGTGGACCCGGAGATCGCGACCGCAATGGCGGCGGAGAAGCGTCGCCAGAACGAGGGGCTCGAGCTCATCGCGTCGGAGAACTTTGCCAGCCGCGCCGTGATGGAGGCCGCCGGGAGCGTGCTCACCAACAAGTACGCCGAGGGCTATCCGGGTCGCCGCTACTACGGTGGCTGCGAGGTGGTCGACCGGGTCGAGATCCTGGCGATCGACCGGTTGAAGCGGCTCTTCGGAGCCGAGCACGCCAACGTGCAGCCGCACTCGGGAACCTCGGCGAACACCGCCGTTTACTTCGCGATGCTCCGCCCGGGCGACACCCTGATGGGGATGGATCTCTCCTGCGGCGGGCACCTCACCCACGGCCATCGCCTCTCCTATTCAGGGCGCGATTTCAAGGTCGTCGCCTACGGCGTCGATCGCGCGACGGAGCACATCGACTTCGACGAAGTCGAGCGCCTGGCCCTCGAGCACCGGCCGAAGATGATCATCTGCGGCGCCTCGGCCTACAGCCGGACGATCGACTTCGCGCGCTTTCGCGAGATCGCCGATCGCGCGGGCTCGCTCCTCATGGCCGACATCGCCCACATCGCCGGACTGGTCGCTGCCGGCCTCCATCCGTCGCCGGTGCCACACTGCCACTTCGTGACCTCGACGACCCACAAGACGCTGCGCGGTCCGCGCGGCGGGGTCGTGATGTGCAAGGCCGAATTTGCCAAGGAGATCGATCGCGCGGTCTTTCCCGGCCTTCAGGGCGGACCGCTCATGCACATCATCGCCGCCAAGGCGGTGGCGTTCGCGGAGGCGCTCGGAGAGGGTTTTCGCGCCTACCAGGCTCAGATCGTCGCCAACACCGCGGCGCTCGCGTCGGCGCTCGCAGGCGAAGGATTCCGCATCGTTTCGGGTGGCACCGACAACCATCTCTTCCTGATGGATGTTGCCAGCCGCGGCTTGACCGGCAAGGTCGCGGAGCAGGCGCTCGACGCCGCGGCGATCACGGTCAACAAGAACACCATCCCGTTCGACACCAACTCTCCGATGGTCGCTTCGGGAATCCGCATCGGCACTGCCGCCGTCACGACGCGCGGCATGGCGGTTCCGGACATGGGCGCCATCGCAGAGCTCATCTGTGAGGTCCTGGCGGCGCCCGAAAACGCTGGGCTGCACGCCGCCGTGCGCGAGCGCGTGCGCCTGCTCTGCGGCCGCTTCCCGCTCTACGAGCTGCAGAATGCCTCTTCCGCCGGTTGAGGGGTCGGAGGGCAAGCTGAGCGGTTGGACTCCCGATTCGTGGCGGCGGTTTCCGGCCGAGCAGCAGCCGGTCTATGCCGATCCGGCCGCGGTCGAGGAGGTCTATCGCCAGCTCGCGGCGCTGCCTCCGCTCGTCACCTCCTGGGAGGTCGAGGCGCTCAAGAGCCAGCTCGCGGACGCCGCCTCTGGCAAGGCCTTCCTTCTGCAGGGAGGAGACTGCGCCGAGAGTTTCGCCGACTGTACCTCTGCGGTCATCGCCAACAAGCTCAAGGTCCTTCTGCAGATGAGCCTCGTGCTGGTGCACGGCTCGCAACGCCCGGTCATCCGCGTCGGCCGCTTCGCCGGCCAGTACGCGAAACCGCGTTCCGCGGACCTCGAGGAGCAAGCTGGAGTCGCGCTTCCGGCCTATCGCGGCGACCTGATCAATCGCACGCCGTTCACCGCCGCCGACCGCGCCTCCGATCCGCAGCTCCTTCTGCGCGGCTACGAGCGCGCCGCCCTGACGCTCAACTTCATTCGCGCCCTGGTCGACGGCGGCTTCGCCGACCTCCATCACCCCGAGTACTGGGACCTCGACTTCGTCCAGCACTCGCCGCTCGCCGAGGACTACCGCCGCATCGTCGGCGGAATCGCCGATTCTCTGCGTTTCATGGAAACCCTCGCCGGACGGCAGGTGGGGGAGATGAACCGCGTCGATTTCTTCACCAGCCACGAAGGCCTGCACCTGCTGTACGAGCAGGCGCAGACGCGCAGAGTGCCGCACCGCGAAGGATGGTACAACCTGTCGACCCACTTCCCGTGGATCGGCATGCGCACCGCCAAGCTCGGCGGCGCCCACGTCGAGTACTTCCGCGGCATCGCCAATCCGATCGCGGTGAAGATCGGTCCCGCGACCTCGGTGGAGGGCCTTCTCGAGCTGATCGGCGTGCTCTCCCCGGACAACGAACCGGGCAGGCTGGCGCTCATTCACCGGTTCGGTGCGCGAGCGATCGAGAGCCGGTTGCCGCCGCTCGTCGAAGCGGTCGAGCGCGCCGGGCGCCGCGTCCTGTGGTCGTGCGATCCGATGCACGGCAACACCGAGACGACGCCCCAAGGCGTGAAAACCCGCCGCTTCGAGCACATCCTCGAAGAGCTCGAGCAGGCGTTCGAGATCCACCAGCGGATCGGCTCGGTGCTCGGCGGCGTTCATCTCGAGCTCACCGGCGAGAACGTCACCGAGTGCGTCGGCGGCGCGCGTGGTTTGGCCGAAGCGGGGCTGGGACTTGCCTACCGCACCCAGGTCGATCCGCGCCTGAACTGCGAGCAGGCCTTGGAGATGGTCATGCGCATCGCCCGCCGCATCGGGCGCAGGTCCGCTTAGCCCAACGCGGCCTCATAGTGCGCGCACGAGGGTGCGCACCTCTCCGATCAGGAAGATCGAACCGCACGCGACGACGAGGCCGGGCTCCCCAGCGAGCGCGGCCGCGAGCGCCGCGGCGATGTCCGGTTCGATGGTGACGCTTCGCGCGGCCGGCAGGAAAGCGGTCAGTGCGGCCGGATCAGCGGCGCGCGGCGAGGCGGGGCGGGTGAGCACCACGCGGCGCGCCCGCGCCGCCAGCGCCGGCAGCATGTGCCGCAGGTCCTTGTCCGCCAGGGCGCCGAAGAGCAAGGTGAACGGGCGATCGAGCTCGGTGAGGAAGGCGACGAGAGCCGCGCAGCCGTCCGGGTTGTGCGCCGCGTCGAGCAGGACCGTAGCCCCGGTTCCCGCGGGTGCGAGCGATTCGAGGCGACCCGGCCAACGGCATTCGGCGACGCCGGCGACGATCGCCGCGCGGTCGATCGCCGGAAAGCCGTCCGCCGCGAGCTGCTCGGCGGCGATGACCGCGGTGGCGATGTTCCACGCTTGATGGCGGCCCGCCAGGGAGCTTTCGAGCTCGTAGCTTCGCTCGCGGGTGGCGAGCCGCAACCCGAGCCCGGCGAGGCCACGGAACTCCACTTCGAGCCGGATGACCTCGGCGGTGACATTGCGCACCGGAGCGCCGCGCGCGGCAGCCTCCTCGAGGAGCGCGTCGAGCGCTTCGGGGATCTGCGGAGACAGCACCACCGGGCACCCCGAGCGCAGCACTCCGGCCTTCTCGCGCGCAATGGCATCGACAGTCGGGCCGAGCCACTCCTGATGATCGAGGGCGATCGCGGTGATGACGGCCAGACGGGCATCGACCAGGTTCGTCGCATCGAGGCGCCCGCCCATCCCGACCTCGAGCACAGCGAGGTCGACCTCCCGCCGAGCGAAATGGAGCAGCGCGCTGAGCGTCATCGCTTCGAAGTAGGTGGGGCTCGGGTGCCCGATCCGTCGGGCAGCGGAGGTGACCTCCAGGAGGAGTCCGCCGAGGTTGGCGGAGGCGATCTCCCGTCCGTCGACGCGAATGCGCTCTTCGGCGTTCTCGAGGTGGGGAGAGGTGTAGAGCCCGGCGTCGAGGCCCGCAGCCCCCGCGATCGATGCCAGGAGGGCGGCGACCGAACCCTTGCCGTTGGTTCCGGCGACGATGAGCGTCGCAGTGGCGCGCTCGGGGTGGCCGAGCGCAACGGCCAGCTCGCGCAGGTGGTCGAGGCCGAGCCGGATGCCGAACTGCTCGAGTCCGGCGAGAATCTCGTGGGCCGAGGCGACGTACACGCGCGGTTGCCCCGGGGGCCGTCAGGTGAGGTGGCGCAGGCAGCGCGCCAGCGTCGACTTGAGCTCGGGGCGCGGCACGACGAGATCCAGGAAGCCGTGCTCGAGCAGAAACTCGCTGCGCTGGAAGCCCTCGGGCAGGCTCTGGCGAATCGTCTGCTCGATCACGCGCGGCCCGGCGAAGCCGATGAGCGCACCGGGCTCGGCGATATTGAGGTCGCCCAGCATGGCGAAGGACGCCGTCACTCCGCCGGTCGTCGGATCGGTGAGCACCGAGATGTAGGGCACGCCCGCCTGGCGAAGGCGCATCAGCGCCGCCGAGATCTTCGCCATCTGCATGAGCGAGAGGATTCCCTCCTGCATGCGCGCGCCGCCGGAAGCGGAAACGATCACCAGCGGGCGTTTTTTGTCGCGCGCTGCCTCGGCGGCACGGGTCAGCTTCTCGCCGACGACGGAACCCATCGAGCCGCCCATGAACCGGTAGTCCATGACCGCGAGCACCACCGGGATCTTCTCGATCGCTCCCGCGACGACGACCGCGGCATCGGCGACGCCGAGCGCCTTCTGATAGGCCTTCAGGCGGTCTGCGTAACGCTTCGTGTCGGCGAAGCCGAGCGGATCGGCTGGGAGGACGTCGTCGAAGAGCGTCTTGGGCTGGGGCTCGTCGAGCAGGAGGGCGATTCGCGCCGGTGCGTCGATGCGGAAGTGGAAGCCGCATTTCGGGCAGATGCGGAGATTGCGCTCAAGCTCTTTCGAGTAGACGATCTCCCGGCAACCGTCGCAGCGCAGCCACAAGCCTTCCGGCACCGTGCTGCGTTCGCGGGATTCACGAACGGCTTTCGGCTTCTTGTCTTTCTTGAACCAGGCCATATCGGATCGGGTCCACTACCGGGAAGCGCCCGCCCCTGGAACGGGCGGAGGAAACGACAGGGGCGCCGTTCGAGGATTCGATCGGCGCCCCTGGCGGATCCGAAAGGCGCGGACCCGAAAGCGGACAGGCGGGCTCAGATTTCGGCTGCGCCCTCTTCCTCCGCCTCGAGATCGTTCGGGATTCCGAGGCGGAGACAGGCGGCGTCGTACATCTGACGCGCGGCCTTCTTCGCATTCTGAAGCTGGGCCAGTTTCTCCTTCACCTTGGCGAGCTCGTCCTCGATCTGGCGATCGAGATCCGAAATCTCCTGCTTGGTGACGGAGAGAGTGTTCTCGTAGAACTTCCGCTGTTGGTCGTTCAGGCTCATGCGTTCTCCTTACAGCTTGAACGGAATCTTGAGTTGGTACCACATCTTCACCCGCACACCCGACTTGATGGCGGGACTGAACACCGCAGATCGTGCTGCTGCAAGCGCTGCGTCGTTGAGGCCGACATTCTGCGACACGCCGCTTTCGAGGCGCGTCTCGGCGACTCGGCCAGTCTCGTCAACCAGCAGGGACACGACCACTGTCCCCTCCACTTTCAGGCGTCGAGCCATCGCAGGATACTCTGGTTTGGTGAGACTGACAAGAACTGGCGGCTTCACGCCGGCGCCAGGAGTGACGAGGTCGCCCTCCTTGACCGTCGGCGCCTGGGGAGCTTCCGCCGCCGCGACCGGCTGAATCGCGGCGGGAGGTGCCTCCTCGACGGGAGGAGCGACGATCGGCGACGGCGCAGCCTCGGCCGGGACCTCCTGCGCCGGCGGCGGTGCAGGATCCGTCGCCGCAGGTGCGGGTGCTGCCGGGGTCGTGGCTGGGGTCGCGCCTGCCTGCGGCTTGGTGTTCAGCTTGTCGAGCTCGGCCTTGCGCCGCGCCAACTCGTCCTCGTACTTCTTCTTGAGCTCTTCCTCGCGGCGCCTGACTTCGTCGCTGACCAACTGATCGACGTTCTGCCCAGCGGCAGGTGCCGTTGCGCCAGGAGCGACAGGCGTCCCTCCCGCAGCCTCGGTCGTAGCGCCGGCCGTGGCGCCGACTTCCGGCGCCGCAGTGGATTCGGTGCCGGTCGTTGCGGTGGCTGCGATCGCTCCGGTCGTTGTGGTCGTCGCGGGCTCTGCCGGCGCGGCAGTAGTGGCGCCGCGACCGAGCGCGAGGTAGGCGACAAGTCCCGCGGCTGCAACGCCGCCGATCGCCAGCCAGAGCATGTTGCGGCTGCGTCCGGCGTCCGGTTCTTCGATTCTCGAGACGCCGGTCGGAGCGACGACGGCGACTTCCGCCTGGCGTCCCGGCACAGCCGCCGAAGGTGTGACAGCCGGTGCGCGCGCGGCGACCGCGGGGCTGGCCGCAGTCGGCGCGGCGAAGGTCGATGCCGCCCCCGCCCGGGCCTCGGCCGCGAACAGCTGGTGCAGGTAGGACCCGAGATCTGCTTGCGTCGGCGCCGGTTTGAGCGAGACGAGAATGCCGTCGATCTCGCGCTGCATCTCGCCGGCCGTGAGGAAACGATCCCCGGGATCGCGCGCCAGGGCCTTGAGGACCAGCGCGTTGACCTCCAGCGGAAGACGGGGATCGAGGTCTCGCGGCGCTTGAATCCGCCCCTCACGCACGGCGTCGAGGACCGACATCTCGCTCTCGCCGGAGAACAGCCGCCTGCCGGTCAGCATCTCGAACAGCAGCGAGCCAAGCGAGAAGATGTCCGATCGCGCATCGACCGGCCGTCCCCAGGCCTGCTCCGGAGACATGTATTGGAGCTTGCCCTTGAGCGCCCCCATCTGCGTCTTCGAGGCCTTGGTGACCGCCTTGACGATGCCGAAGTCGCAGAGCTTGATGTCGCCTTCGTAGCTGATCAGGACATTCTGGGGCGAGACGTCGCGGTGCACGAGGCCCAGGGGCCGCCCCTCGAAGTCCCTCTGCCGGTGCGCATGATCGAGCGCCGAGGAGAGCCGCGAGCCCACCAGGAGCGCGAGCCCGAGCGGTAGTGGCCGGCTCTCGGCGCGCGCGCTGTTCAGGATCGACCGCAGGTCCTTGCCGTCGACGAACTCCATGGCGATGAAATAGTCGTCGCCGATCTTGCCGAGGTCGTAGATGTGAATGATGTTGTTGTGGTTGAGCTGGGCGGCGAGCTTCGCTTCGTCGATGAACATGGTGACGAAGTCGGAGCTGTCGGTGAGATGCGGCAGGATCTTCTTGATCGCGACCGTCTTCTGGAAACCCTCGACGCCTTTCATGCGCGCCTTCCAGACCTCCGCCATGCCGCCGACCGCGATGCGCTCGAGCAGCGTGTACTGTCCGAACTCGCTCGAGGGCGGCTGCAGGAAGGAGGGCGAAACGGGGATCTTCTGGGTCGCGAAGCTCTCCTTGACGGTGGGCCGCGGCGTCGAGGCGCTCTCCTTGGCGCGCGGCTTGGCGAGCTCGTCGAGTTGCGCCAGGTCGATCTCGCGGCTCTGCCGGCGGGTCGGCGCGGACGGCTCGGGCGCTTTCGCCGGGGGCGCAATCGGGACGACAGGGGGCCTCGAGTCCGGCCTGCGTGCCGACTCGGAGACGACAGGGACGGCTGGCGCGGCTGCGGCGGCTGCAGTGGCTGCGGGGATCGGCGCGGAAACCGAAAGCGGCAGTGATCTGGCTGCGGCCGCGAGCGAAGGCGCTGATGCCGCGGGACTCGCCGGCTGCGCCGGCGCCGGAGCGGTCGGAGCGGGCGGAGCGGGCGCCAGCGGGCGCCGCGGCTCGACACTCGCCGGCGGCGGCAGGGGGGCCGGAGTCGCCGGAAGGCTCGGAGCGATCGGAGCGGCCGCAGCCGGCGGCTTCGTCGGCTTCTTCGGCATGTCGAGGCCGGAGAGAGTGCGCGTGAGCAGGTCGTCGATTTTCGTCGATGCCTTCTTCGCCGATGTCGCTGCCGCCGCCGCCCGTTCGTCTCTGGTCAGGCCGGAGAGAGTGCGCTCGAGACGCTGCTCCATCTCCGACGATCTCGGGGCCGCCGCCGGGGGTGGGGTCGCGGGCGCCGCTGGGGGTGCCGGTGGGGGTGGCGCCGGTATCGCCGATGCCGCCGATGCCGCCGCGTTGGCCTCACTCTCCACTTCGGCCAGGAGGTCGCCGAAGAGCTCCTGCGAAGTCAGCCGCTTCTGATCGGCTTCCGCCTCGCTCTTGCGCGGCGCGCGGGCACTGCTGACGACGCGGCGTGCGAGCTGTCTCAAGTCCTTCTCGCTGAACGGCTTGATGATCGATTCATCGGCTTCGAGGGGGCCGAGCTCTCTGCCTACGACCTCCGGCAGGAGGGCGATCGATCCCGGTCCGCCCTGGGCACGCGAAAGGCTGCGCAACATCTCCGGCGCACCCGGAAGCTCGGCGTTGATGAGGACCAGCTGCGGCGCGCGATCCGCCACTGCCGCTACCGCGGCTTCACAACTCGAGACGACTTCGACCTGCCAGCCGTCCGACCCGAGGCCGTCGCGCACGCGTTCGGCGTGTCGACCTTCCGATTCAACGACGAGGATCAACGACATCGGAACTCCCTCAAGTGACGTTGCGAGAGTTCTAACACTCTGCCTGCGACGAGTCAATCAGCGCGTCGCTGCGATCCACTGATTTTTGAGGGGTTTAGCGTAGGATCCAGGCGAAACTACAAGTGCTTCCGGCGGGGCTCTGGCCATCCTCCGGCGGACGTGGCCTTCATGCTCATCCTCGGACTCGATCCTGGCAGCCTGCATACCGGATACGGACTCATCGAGTGCCGGTCCGGCTCGGCGCGCGCGATCGCCGCAGGTCGGTGGTCGGCGCCGGCGAAGATGGCGGTCGCCGACCGACTGCGCATCCTCGCCGATGGTCTCGACGATCTGCTGCAGAGCGCACGCCCCGACTTCGCCGCGATGGAAAAGCCCTTCCACGGCGTCAACTCGCGCTCCGTGATCGTCCTCGCCGAAGCGCGCGGCGCCCTGCTTCTCACTCTGGCGCGAGCCGGTCTGCGGGTTGAGGAGTATTCGCCGGCGGAGGTCAAGAGTGCCGTCTCCGGCAACGGCCGGGCGGAAAAGGCGCAGGTGGCGCGAATGGTCGGCCTGCTTCTCGGCCTCGCGTCGGGTGTCTTCCCGGTCGACGCGACGGATGCGCTCGCGGTCGCTTTGTGCTCTTCCCAACGTCAGAGTCTGCGGCGGTTGACGGAGCCGCCCGCGGGCCCTAAGTAGCTTTCGGTCAACCGCTTAGGCTCTTGTTTCTGCGCTTGACCGGTTTTTTTTTGCTGTGCTACGCTTGAGATCTCGAAGTTCAGACAGAAGCTCCAGCCGACGTAGTGACGGAGGATCGTGGCCTTTCAAGGATCGCTTCGCGAGTTGCCGCTGCCCGACATCATTCAATTGGTGGCGGTGTCGGGGAAGACCGGCGTCTTCACGCTGAAAAACGGCGCGGAGGCCGGAAAGATCTTTCTCCGCAAGGGTCAGATCGTCCATGCCGCGGTGAGCACCCTCGTCGGTGAGCATGCGGTCTACGAGTTGGCGCGCTGGCAGCAGGGCGAGTTCCTCTTCACTCCCGGAACGGAATCGGAAGTCGAGTCGATCGACAAGTCGAACACCAACCTCCTGATGGAGGCGGCGCGTCAGATCGACGAGTGGAAGATCCTCTCCAAGAAGATCGGATCGACCCGGATGGTGCCGGTCTTTTCGGTCCAGGAAGGGCAGAGCTCGGTGTCGTTGTCGCCCACGGAGTGGGCGGTGGTCTCCAAGGTCGACGAACGCCGGAACATCGACGAAATCGCCGCCGGCCTGGGCCATGGAGCGTTCGAGGTCTGCAAGGTGATCTACGGGCTTCTCACCTCCGGAGTGCTGGCGCTGCGCGAGGATCTGCGCCGCTTGCCGCTCGATCGTCTGCAGAGGATGGGCGCCGACGAGCAGGCGCGGGTGGCGGAGCAGATCTACCGCTTCGGTCAGCAGTTGATGGCCGGCCAGGAGCGCAGCGGGCAGCTCGACGGTGCTCTCCGCCTCTACCGGGCCGAGATGGAATCCGGACGTGGGGCAGACGCCGTTCTCGATCTGGTGCGAGCCAGCGAGAAGGTGGTTTCCGCGCAACTCGGCCCGAACCAGGCGAAGGTCTTCCTGGATCGGGTCGGACTTCTCCTGCAACCCGCCTGACCCTCCGGCCCTGCCGTCTGCGGCCGGGGAAGAGGCCCCGCCGATCCGGTGCCAGGGGGAAAACCCGGCGCCGTCCGTTCCCGAAGCCGCTGGGCGCCTGCGGCCCTCGGCGCTTTCCGGACTCGCTGTAGGCAACCTGCGGATTCACCCCCAAAAAAGGCGCTCCGAAGCCCGGCAGGTGGGGTTACAATTTGAAGCGGAGAGCCGTCCCTGGGCTGCTTCGAGGTCAGCTGGGGTGCGTTCGCCTTTGCGGGTGCGCTGACGAGTAGGTAGAAAATGCGCTTCTCTAAATGAACTCGAGAGTCTAGATTTCGAAGGGTCAGATTTGCAGAACAGCGGTTTTCGCTACTTTCCGGAGGAAATATGAAGAAGATACTGTTGATCGTCATCTTGGTCGCCTTCTGCGTCGGCGGCCTGCCGGCCTTCGCGCAGCAGGCTTCGGCGCCCACCGCGACGGGTGAGACGGGACTATTCACCCTGCTCGACGGTTGGACGCTGCCGAAGGGCGAGTGGTCGCTCGGCTTCTACTACAACAACTGGGACCGTCTCGTGGCGCCGGTACCGGGCGGGGTTACGGCGCCGCTCACCGACGACTGGGACTACGACTGGAACCGGCTGAGCGCGAGCGTTGGCTACGGCTTGACCGATCGGTTCGAGCTTTCGTTGATGGTTCCCTACGAAGACTTCTCGGCCTCCGACAATCGGCACCGCGGTTTCGTCAACGGCCAGAGCTTCAGCGACGACATCAATGGCAGCGGCATCGGCAACATCCGCGCCGCCGCCAAGTTCCAGTTCTTCGGTGACCCGGATGCTGGCGAGGCGCTTTCCATGAACGCCTTCGTCGAGCTTCCGACGGGCGACGAGGATGAGGGCATCGTCACGGGCGACACCGGCTACGGCGTGGGAATCAACTGGAGTTTCGCCAAAAACTGGCTGGCGAGCGCCGGCTATCGCGACCCGGGCGACGCCGACAATTTCGACGTCTCCGAGGAGATCCTGGCCGGCATCGGCTATGCGGCCGCGATCAACGATCGCTTCGACTGGATCACCGAGCTCGCCGGGACCTTCTACCAGGGCGGCGACTCGAACCCGGACGATGCCATCGACCTCACCACCGGCGGACGCTATTGGTTCGGCGAGAACCACACCTGGGCGGTGAATTTCGCTCTTCGTCTCGAGCTGAACCAGCTCTCCGACACTGACGAGCACTGCCCGATCGGCGGCCTCATCGGACTCACGCTGATGCCGGCCCGGTTCGCTCCGGTCGTCGAGGCGCCTCCGGTGCCGCCACCGCCCGCTCCGGAACCGGCGCCCGCGCCCGCTCCCGCGCCCGCTCCTGCTCCTGCTCCCGCGCCACCCCCGCCGCCTGCGCCCGTCGAGGCACGTGAGGAGATCACCTTCCCGACCTCGGGCGAACGCCTGTCCAACATCGCCAAGGCCAAGCTCGACGAGGTCGCGCTGCGCCTGAAGCAGAGCCCCGCGGCGACCGCGCTCATCATCGGCCACGCGGACAGTCAGGGATCCGATGCCGTCAACCAGGCCCTGGGCCTGCGTCGCGCCGAGGCGGCCAAGACGTTCCTGGTGACCCGTCACCAGATCGACGGCAATCGCATCGCGGTCGAGAGCCGTGGCGGCTCCGAGCCGATCGCATCGAACGACACCGAGGCCGGGCGCGAGCAGAACCGGCGCGTCGTGATCGTGGTGACCCTGCCGTAAGGCGGATGCCGCAGGGGCGAGGCACTCCTCGCCCGTAGTTCGAAGAGGGAGACCCCGCGGATCTGCAGTTTCGCGGGGTTTTTCTTTGTCGGTCGATCGCGGCGTAGCCTCGCGGGGTGTGGCGTGCCGCGCAGGGAAGTCAGCCGCCGGGAGCTTCGAGGCTCTCGCGGGAGAGCGAGACAATGGCGCCAGTCCAGCCGGCAATGCCGCCGAAGAGGACCAGCGCGACGAGCTCGGCCGGGCTGAGAAAGGTCGCTGCCAGGGAACCGGCAACCAGCGAGCTCGCGACCCGGGGCGCGAGCACGAAGTGGGAGGCGCCGAGCGCTCCGGCGGCGATCAGGCCCCCGAGCAGGCCTTGCAGGATGCCCTCGAAGTAGAACGGGCCGCGAATGTAGAACTCGGTGGCGCCGACCAGGCGCATCACCCCGATCTCTTCGCGATAGAGGAACGAAGTGAGGCGAACGACGCTCGCGATCGTGAACACCGATGCACCGAGCAGAATCGTGGCGAGAGCGAGACCCAGGCCGCGAATCAGAGCCAGGAGAGTCTCCACCTGGCTGATCCAGTCCTGGTCGGCATCCACCATCGCGACTCCCGGCCGGCCGCGGAGATCCTCCACCCACGCCTCGAAGCCGGAGACGTCGGCCGGAGGCACGGGCTTGAGCACCGCCTCGAACGAGGATGGCAGGGCGCCGCTACCGCGTTCGGCGACGAGCTCGGCGAGGCTCGGAAAAGCGCGCTCGAAACGCACCCGAGCCACCTCGGGCGTGATCTCCTCGAGACCCTCCGTCCACCGGCCGCGCTCGATCTCCGCTCGCAGCGCAGCCCTGCCGGCGGCGTCGAGCTCGGGAGCCAGGTAGACGACGAATCGCGCTTCGGCGCGCCACTCGTGCACCGTCCGCGAGAGGTTCTTGCTCACCAGCAGCACCATGCCGGACAGGAAGAGGCTGACCGCGATGGTGAGAATCGCCAGCAGGCTGACACGCAGACTGCGCGCGAGGCCCACGACGGCCTCGCGCAGGAAGTAGCTCGCCGCCTGCAGGAAGTTCAAGCGAGGTCCTCGGACAGCGGGCTTTCGGCGGTTCCGCTGCCGGCCTCCGATGTGTTCAGAGCCGGCGAAGGGCCGCGGCGCGAGGGTCGATCCTCGACGAGCCGGCCGTGTGCGAGCGTGAGAACCCGGTGCCCGACGCTCTCGATGAGCACCCGGTCATGGGTGGCGAAGAGAACCGTGGTGCCGCGCAGGTGAATGTCGAGAAAGAGCCGCACGATCTCCTGCGACAGGTCATGGTCGAGATTCCCGGTCGGCTCGTCGGCAATCAGGATCTCTGGCTCGTTGATCAGTGCGCGCGCGATAGCCACCCGCTGTTTCTCTCCGCCCGAGAGCTGGCTGGGGAAGCTCGCCATGCGGTGCGAGAGTCCGACGCGGCGCAGCGCCTCGAACGCGACGCGCTTCTGCCGGCCATGGTCGAGTCCGAGGATGCGGGGGAGAAAGGCGACGTTCTCGAATATCGTCTTGCGCTCGATGAGCCGGAAGTCCTGGAAGACCACCCCGATGGTTCGGCGGAGAAACGGGATCTTGCCGCGAGGAATCAGCGAGACGTTGCGGCCGTTGACCAGGATCTGGCCGGAGCTCGGAACGTCTTCGCGGAAGATGAGCTTGAGCAGTGTCGTCTTGCCGGCGCCGCTTGCGCCCGTGATGAAGCAGAACTCTCCCCGGGCGATCTCGAGGCTGATGCCGTCGAGCGCCGACTGCCCGGTCGGAAAGCGCTTCGTGACGCCGAAGAACTGGATCAATTGGGGCGCTCCGACGCAGCGCAGCTGACTCTTGCGGCCGCGCAACCGTGGTGGTCAGTTCGCAGGGTCCCGCTCCTCGAGCAGCGCCTCGCGCAGCAGTTCCTGCACCCGGCGAGGATCGGCCCTGCCGGCCGAGTGCCTCATCACCTGGCCGACGAGGTAACCGAGCACCTGGGTCTTGCCCGCGCGCAACTGCGCCGCCTGCTGCGGACTCTCGCTCAGCACTTCGTTCACCCAGCCGCCGAGCTGCGATTCGTCGCTGACCTGCCCGAGTCCCAGACGATGCATCGCAGCGCCGGCGGATTCGGCGGTCGTCCAGATCGCGCGCAGCACCTCGCGGGCGCTGCCCGACGAGAGCTCGCCGTTCTCCACCAGCGTCAGGATCTCCGCGAGCCTAGCCGGGGCGATGGCCTCTTCGAGGCCGGCCTGTCTTTCCCTGAGCTCCCGCGCGAGGTCGTTGCGGACCCAGTTCGCGGCCGCTCGCGGCAGCCCTGGCGCAGCGGCGACGACGGCCTCGAAATAGTCGGCCAGCTCGCGGACCGCGACCAGGTCGCGGGCCTCGGTCGCGCTGAGTCCGTGCGCTGCGGCGATCCTCTCCCGGCGCCGCCACGGCATCTCGGGAAGAGCTTCCCTGAGCGCCGCTACGCGCTGCCGCGAAAGGTGCAGGACCGGCAGGTCGGGCTCGGGGAAGTAGCGATAGTCGTGCGCGGCCTCCTTGCCACGCAGGGACCGCGTGCGGCCGGAATCTGCGTCGAAGGCGCGCGTCTCCTGCTCCACCTCCAGGCCCTCGTCGAGCCGCGCGGACTGGCGGACGATCTCGTGCTCGAGCGCGCGCGCCACGTTCTTGAACGAGTTGAGATTCTTGACCTCGACCTTGGTTCCGAGGCGCGCGTCCTCCGGACGCTTGAGCGAGACGTTGGCGTCGCACCGCAGCGATCCCTCTTCCATGTTCCCGTCGCTCGCGCCGGTGAACAGCAGCACCTGATGGAGGCTTCGCAGGTAGTCCTCGGCTTCGGCCGCGCTTCGGATCTCGGGCTCTGAGACGATTTCGACCAGTGGCACGCCGCAGCGATTGAAGTCCACCAGGCTGATGTCGTCGAGACGGCCGCCGCCGGGCCACTCGTGCAGAAGTTTGCCGGCATCCTCCTCGAGGTGGAGGCGATGGATGCGAATCGTGCGTGGGTGATCGACGAGCGGCAGGCTGCCGCGCTGGGCGAGCGGGCGATCGAACTGGCTGATCTGGTAGCCCTTCGGCAGATCGGCGTAAAAGTAGTTCTTGCGCGAGAAGACGGAGACCTCCAGCAGCTCGCAGTCGAGGGCGAGAGCCAGCGTCGCCGCGAGGTCGACCGCGTGACGGTTCAGGACCGGCAGCGTTCCGGGATACCCGAGGCAGACCGGACAGACCAGAGTGTTGGGATCGGCGCCGAAACGGTTCTCACAGCGGCAGAAGATCTTGCTGCGGGTCTTCAGATGGACATGGACTTCCAGCCCGATGACCGGCTCCCACGCAGGCATGAAGCGAGTGTATCGCAGCGTCTCAAGGTCATTAGAATGAAATCGTGGACTTCACCGGACGAGAGCACCCCGCACGGATTGCCATCGCGCTCGAGACGCTCGCGAGCATCCCCGGCTGGCGGGACCGGTCGGCGTCGGCGGAGGTCCGCTTTCTCGGTCGCAGCGCAGACCGAGGTCGCTCTGCGGCCTTGCCGGCGGCGTGGGTCGGAGAGGAGCGGTCGGTGGCGCACATGCACCAGGTGCACGGCGCGACCGTACTCGTCGCGACCCCGGGTTCGAGCGGCGAAGGGGACGCGATGGTGACTGCGTTGCCCGGGTTGGCGCTGGTGGTGGTCACCGCCGACTGCGTGCCGATTCTCGTCGCCGCCGCCGATCGGGTCGCGGCAATCCATGCCGGGTGGCGCGGTCTGGTCGGCGGGGTGATCTCGGCTGCGTTGCAGAGGTTCGATGATCCGGGCCGGCTGACCGCCTGGATCGGGCCGGCGATCGGCCCGTGCTGCTACGAAGTCGGCGAGGAGGTCGCAGGTCCGGTCGTCGCGCGGAGCTCGGGCGCGGTGCGCTCGCAGGGGTCGCGCGGGCGCCCGCATCTCGATCTGCCCTTGGCCGCCGAGATCGAGCTCGCGCGCTGTGGCGTCGGGGAGATCCGGCGGCTGGGAGTCTGTACCTTCTGCCATCCTGCGGCGCTCGAGAGCTATCGCCGCGAAGGAACGGCCGCGGGCCGCAACCGGAGCGCGATCTGGCTCCGGTCGGGGGGAGCGAGTCAGGATCTCTGACGGACGCTGCCGGGCGGTGCTGGCTTGATGGGTTTGATGGGTTTGATGGGCGTGTGGGGAGGGACGGGTTTGACGGCCTGGGCGCGCGGCGGGCGGGCGAAGGCTCGCAGCTGGCCGCAGGCGGCGCCGACATCCTCACCGCGGGTGCGGCGCACCGTCGCCGTCAGATGGCGCGCGATGAGCGTCTCCTGGAAGCGGTCGACCACCGCGTCGTCCGGCCGCGCGAAGCGCTCGCCCAGCACCGGATCGGCGTTGAACGGGATGAGGTTGACCTTGACCGGAAGCTTGCGCAGGAGCTGCGCCAGAGCGATAGCGTCCGCCGGGCCGTCGTTGAAACCGGCGAGCAGGATGTACTCGATGGTGATCCGGCGCCTGGACTCGAGCGGGAAGCGGCGCAGAGCGTCGAGGAGGTCTTTGAGCGGATAGCTGCGGTTGATCGGCATGATCTCGCTGCGCCGCGCGTCGTCGGGAGCGTGCAGTGAAACCGCCAGATTGGGGCGCCGGTCCCAGGTTCCGATCGCGTCGATTCCCGGAATCACACCGGCGGTCGAGACCGTCATGCGCCGCCAGGAGATGCGTTCGGAGAGCAGCTGCAGCGCTGTGTGCACCCCGTTCAGATTCAGCAGCGGCTCGCCCATCCCCATGAAGACCAGATTCAGGCTCTCGGGGAGATTCTGGATCTGGCGGATGAGCATCACCTGCCCGACGATCTCGCCCGCGGAGAGATTTCTTCCCGCCCCCCAGTACCCGGTCACGCAGAAGGCGCAGGCGAGGCCGCAGCCGGCCTGGCTGGAGATGCAAAGGGTTCGCCGGGTGGTCTCGGGAATGTCGACGGTCTCGATCGACGCTCCGTCGTCGAGGCGGAGCAGGAACTTCGTCGTGCCGTCGGCGGAAGCCTGTTGCGAAGCGACGGCCGGCAGCCCGAAAGAGAACCTTTCGGAAAGCTCCCGGCGCAACGCCAGCGAGAGGTTGGTCATGGCGGCGAAATCGGTGATGCCGCGCAGGTAGATCGCGTCGTAGATCTGGTTGACCTGAAAATCGCGCGTGACGAGCTCGCCCAGACGCTCTCGGAGCCCGGCGCGGTCGAGACCGATCAGTTTGTCGGCGCTGGTGAGTACGGCAGTGGTCATGACGGGATGGCTACTTGCGGGCGCGGCTCTTGCGCGTCGGGTCGATCCCAAGCGCTCGCAGGAGCGAGAGGTCGTCGCTGTTGATGCGAAAGGCGGGCTCCGGCGAGTGGGTGCCCGATCGAGGCAGCTCGAGAACCACTGCTGGATCCGCATCTCCGGTCGGCTGACAGTCGACGAACAGTTGCATCGTATAGCCCTCCCGATGCATCTGATGCAGCGTGCGATGAACCTCCGCCGACTCCGAGATCGCCTCGAGCAGGGCGCGCTCCAGATCGCGCATGAAGGTGCGGCGTCGTTCGTCCATAGGTGAGCCGGGTCCTCCCTGAAGGCGGGTTGGATTATCGAGCGCGCCAGAAAGCGCTGTCAAACGGATGCTTGTGCTACGTTTCCGCCCGGTGACCGCAGCGGATCTCGAGAGCTGGCTCGAAGAGCTGGAGATCGGTGCGCATGAGTGCTCGCCGCTCGCGGGCGATCTCTCGCAGCGGCGCTACTTCCGGATCGTTCTCGACCAGGGCGGTTCGCTTCTCGCGGCGTATTACCCGGAGAGTCTGCGCGCGGCGATGGTGCGGTTCGTCGCGGCGCAGTCCCTGCTCGGCGGCGCCGGAGTGCGCGTGCCCGGGGTCCTGCAGTCGAGCTTCGAGCGCGGTTGGATGCTGGTCGAGGATCTGGGGGCCGCGACGCTCTTCGACCTCACCGGCGGGTCATTCCCAGAGAGAACCGCCTGCTTTCTCGCCGCCACGCAGAGCGCCGGCAGAATCGCCGAATTGGACGTCAACGAGGTCGAGCGGCTTGGAAATCCGCCGCTCGACAGCGCCCTGCTGCGGCGCGAGCTCGAACCGACCTTCGAGTTCCTCTTCGATCCCGGGGGGCTCGCGGATCTCGTCGGCGAGCGCCAGCGGCTCCGCTTCGCGCTCGACGACCTCTGTGCCCGGCTCGGGGGGGATCGCCTGGTGCCTTGCCACCGCGACTTCATGTCGCGAAATCTCATTCCGCTCGGGGAGGGTGTCGCGGTGATCGATTTCCAGGACTTGAGGCTCGGTCCTCCCGCCTATGACCTGGCTTCGCTGCTGAACGACAGCTTTTTCCCCGAGCCCGCGCTCGAGGACCTGCTTGTGCCGGAGCGTTGGCGAGCCGGCCAGGCATGCGAGCAATATTCACGTGCGGTCGTGCAACGGACGCTCAAAGCTGCCGGAACCTTCGCGCGATTCGCAGCGCAGGGCAACCCGCGTCACGTGCCGTTGATTGCACCGACACTGGCGCGCGCCGTGCGCCATCTCGAAGTGCTTCCCGAGACCGGCGGTGCCTTCCGTCCATTGCGCGGATGGTGGATGTCGCAGCTCGTTTCCGGGGCCATCTGCTAAAGTGATTCCAGGTGACCGGCGCGCGACGAACGCTTCGTCGCGCGCGCGGCCTCGAGGAGGTTCCCGCCATGGGATCGCTCGGCGTTCCGGAGTTGCTGATCATTTTTGTCATTCTCGTGCTGCTGTTCGGCGCCGCGAAGATCCCTCAGCTGGGCAAGGGGCTCGGCGAGGCGATCCGCAACTTCAAGAAGGGCCTCAAGGGAGATGAGCCTGGAGCCGACTCCGAGACGGAGAAGCGGGTCTAGGATCCGAGTTCGATTTCCGCTCGCCGCAGCGGCAGGTCACTGGCGGAGGATGTGGACGAGGCCCCTCCGGGAGCCTGAATGCCGGCTTCCCGCTGGTGTGCGCTGTAGAGCTTGAGCACTCTGCTGACATAAACCTGGGTTTCACGATAGGGCGGCAACCCCCCGAAACGATCGATGGTTCCAGGACCGGCGTGATACGCGGCGAGCGCCAGCTCCAGGTCGCCGTCGTAGCGCTTGCGGAGATCGCGCAGATAGCGCGCGCCGAGATTCAGATTCACCGTCGGGTCGAGCGGGTCGACCGGGTCGAGCGACGGGCCGGTCGCGACGAAATGCAGCGGCATGAGCTGCATGAGGCCGAGCGCGCCCTTGGTCGAAACGGCGTCCGGACGGAAGCTGGATTCTGCTTCGATGATCGAGGCGAGCAGGAGCGAATCCACGCCGTAGCGCTTCGCGGCACCGCGGATCTCACGACTGAAGGGCAGTCGTTCGAGGTAGCTGTCGCTGGTCTGGTGAAGGCGATCCCCTGCCGGAGTCAGGTGGAACTGCGCGGAAGCTGCGGCCTGGGTGCGCGGGATGCTGAGCGCGGCGAGATCGAGGCCTGCTTGAGCGGCGAAGAGCTCGTCGAGCCCGAGCGAGAATCCGGTCGGTGACACTGCGACGGACGGCAAGCTCGAGGTGGAGGTCAGGAAGAGCAGCGTGATCGAAGCGCTGGCGCTCCAGATCATGCGGCGGGTCAAGCGTTTGAAAGGAGCGGTGGGCATGAGTCGCCTCCGTGTGGAACGGGCGTGCGCGGCCGGAAATGGCCGCGAAAGGGCCGCTTCCCGCGCGGGGAGCGACCGGGTTTCAGTGTGTGTGGTTGGTTTTGTCGGGTGGTTCGGTCAGACCTTGGGGAACTGTCGCCGCAAGCCGACGCGGGGAGTGGCTGCTTTCCCCTTGCCTTCGGTGCCGCTGATGCCCAAGTGAGAAACCTTGTTGCGCAGGGTGTTGCGATGGACTCCCAAGCTTCGCGCCGAGCGACAGTAGTTCCAGTCGTTGGAGCGCAGGGAGGCCGTGATGAACTGCCGTTCGAATTCCTGACGAGCCTGCTCCAGGGTCAGTCCCTGGCTCACCAGTTCGTCGACGATCTGGTGCAGTCTGCCGTTGTAGTTTTGTCGGTTCACAGGTGATTCACCCTGCTCGAATCCCAAACTTAGCGCAAAAAGCGCTCCGAAGCAAGCCGAAGTGGGTCAGCGGCCCGCGCCGCCTCCGTGCGGCGGTCGGGGGTCGGGGTCACTTGCGCTCGAGCCGGTCGCCGACGTAGACCGGGTAGCGCGACTCGAGAATCTTGGCGACCGCGGTGTGCGCCCGCACGGAGAGCACCGCGAGCTCGCCCAGCACCACCGGCGGCTGGGTGGCGCGGTTCATGCGATAGATCGTGAAGATGTCGCCGGGAAGAACCTCGTCCTCCTCTCCGCGATCGATGAAGACCACGTGATCCTGGCCCAGGCTCACGAGATCGACGGGTGACGAGACGATCACCGGCGCGCCGGTCAGCGCCTCGGCGCTCGTCGGCTGGCTGACCGGCCGCACCAGGCCGCGCCGGGCGAGCGGAATCGGCTCCGGCTCGAACGCCTTGAGCAGCATTCCAACCGTGATTCCATCGCAGCTCTGAACGATCTCGGCGATCGCAGAATCGTCCTGGACGGAGAGCACCCGCACGCGTCCGGTGTAGTTGTACTGCCGCCCGAGGGGGTCTTGCGAGACCGGATGACGGATGACTTTGCCCGGGGCGACGGCGGTGAACTGCATACCCGGAGAGAGGCCGGCGGCGCGGCCGCCGTCGACGTAGACGATGTCGCCGGACGTCATCTTGAACTTGACGGTGTCGACGGTGCCGAAAATCCCTTCCACGTTGCCGTAAACGGGGTTCATGAGCTGCGGTGAGAGGACCTCGTATTCCGAGCCGATCACCGAATAACCGAAATTCTCGTCGGGCGCGCCGATGAAGCCGGAGCAGTAGATGTCGTCCTGGGTGCCGAGCGGGACCGGAACGCCGCCCTTGCCGGCCACCGCCACGCCGCGGATCCCAGCGCCCCCGCCGGAAGCGCTCTCGTCGGCCGTCATGGCACCTGTCGTGTCTTGCGCCCCGGCATCGCCGGCATCCATTCCGGCGACCTCGTCGACAGTCTCTTCCCCGGACGCAGAGGTGCCGGCCATGGTGGCGCCGGAGACCTGCAGGTCGAGAATGAGGGGATCTCCGGGGTAGATCCAGTGGGCGTCACGAACGTACTGGTTCTTCTCCCAGAGCTGGGGCCAGAGGTAGGGGTTGCCGAGATTCGTCGCCGCGAGGTCCCAGAAGGTGTCCCCCGGCACGACGGTATGGACTTTCGCGCCTTCGGGCGGCAGCGGCGGATCCCACGCCGTCCAGTGACCGTTGACGAGCTTGAGATCGGTCGGCGGAGTGTCTGCCGCCTCCACAACGACGCCAGCGAAGGCGACCGAGCCGAGCAGCGCGAATACCGTTAGATGGCGGTTTGCCATGAGTCGATCTCCAGAAGCAGTTTCTGTCTGGCGCATTCCGTCTAGGACTTGACCCGAAGGGTACTCGCGGGGGTGCACAGTGTCAAGTGCTTTCTCCACGGAACCCACGCATCTGCTTGAGGTTAGCAGCGTGCCCGAAGGCGCTCCGGAAGCCCCTATGGAGCGCCGAGGCGCTGCCGCGCGGTCTCTCCCGCGGCGGAGTCGGGGAATCGCGCCAGGAGCTCGCGGTAGACCGTTGCGGCCGACTCGCCGTCGCCGAGCGCCGCGAGACAGGCGCCGACCTTGAGGAGGGCGTCTGGAACCTTGTTGCCTTCCGGGTATCTCTCCACCACCGCTCGAAAACCGGCCAGGGCGGCCTCGATGTCCGTCCGTCGCAGGGCCGACTCGGCAAGCCAGAACTGCGCGTTGTCCGCGAGGTCGGAGTCAGGGTTGGCGGCCAGGAAGCGGACGAAACCGGCCTCGGCGTCGGCGAGTCGACCCTGTTCGAGAAACTCGAGACTGCGCTCGTAGAGCTCCTCGGGTCCGGGCTCGGCGCTCCGGGTGGCGTCGTCGGCAGGCTCGCCCGGCAGGGCGAGATCCGCGAGGTCGCTCTGCTCGATCTCCTGACGCGTTGCCGGTGCGAGCGGGACTTGCGGGGTCTCGAAGCCTTGCACCGGGAGGGTCGACAGCGGCTCGGGCAGCTTCCGGGTCCGCTCGAGGTCGCGCTCGAGACCGTCGACCTTCGCCTGGAGGGCGGCGTTGCGGTCGCCGACGGCGGCGAGTTGTGCCTCCAGGCTGGCGACGCGCTCCCTGAGCTCGGTGGTTTCGGCGGCGCCCTGATCCTCGCGGCTCCAATACGGTCCACTGCTGGCGCAGCCGCCGGTCGCGAGCAGCGCGGCGGTCGCCAGAAGGGGGGCGAGGGTGAGCACGGAATCGAAACGGGTGCGCATCTTCAGCCCTGGCCGGGGATCTTGCGCGTGAATCGACTCTCGGGATGCTCTTCCCGCAGTCTGGCAAAGGCAGCCTGGGCGTCTTCCGGCCGCGCGAGGTCGCCGTAGGCGAGGGCCAGGTAATAGAGCGCCGCGTCCTTGCCGGAGTATTTCGGGTAGTTCTTGAGCAGGCCTTCTATGCGCAGCGCTGCGGCTCCAGGAACGCCGTAGCGCTGGTAGAAGCGGCCGACGATGTATTCGTGCTCTGCCAACCGGTCGACCACGATCTCGAGCTCCAGGCGGGACTTCTCGGCGTACTCGCTGGTCGGATAGAGGCGGATCAGCTCTTCGAGCGCTTCGCGCGCCTTCACCGTCGCCGCCTGGTCGCGGTCGGCGCGCTCGATCCGGCGGGCGAGGGAGGCCGCGATCTGAAACTGCACATAGGCAGCGCGATCGCTGGTCGGAAAGCGGTTCTGGAAGTCGCGGTACTTGGCTTCCGCCTGGATGAGATCGGCCGTGCTTCCCGTCAGCGAGTAGCAGTCCGCGACCATCAACAGCGCTTCGCGGCCGGAGCTCGAGTTGGGTTCTACCTCGAAGGCGTGGGAGAGATAGGGCCGCGCACGCTCGTACTTCTCCAATCCGAACAGCCTCTTGCCTTCGGCGAGGGACTCGGCCGCCGAGAGCCGGAGAATGGGATCGTTCTGGATATTCGTCTTGCAGGACGTCGCCAGGCTCGCGAGGGCCGCAGCGATGACCAGCACCAGGAGTCGCCGGATCAGGATTGGGTTCAAGCGCTGCCCTCCGCGAGCTTTCGAAGCTGCTGTTGTGCCGCGACCGGATCGGCGGCTCCGAAAACCGCCGATCCAGCCACCAGCGTGCGCACTCCGGCTTCGACTACGGAGCGAATGTTGGCGGGTCCGATACCCCCGTCGATCTCCAGAAAGACGTCGAGCCGGCGCGCCACGATGGCCGAATGCAAGCGCCGCGCCTTGTCCAGCACATAGGGCAGGAACGCCTGGCCGCCGAATCCCGGATTGACCGACATGAGGAGCACGAAGTCGGTCGACGGCAGGATATCGGATAGGAGCTCGATGGGTGTCGCCGGGTTGATCGCGATTCCCGCCTGGGCGCCACCCTCGCGGATCTGGGCCAGGAGCCGGTCCAGATGGGTCGCGGCCTCCCAATGGATGCTGATCCGATCCGCGCCGGCGGCGAGGAAGTCGGCCAGCAGCCGGTCCGGATTGGAGACCATGAGATGCACGTCGAGCGGCAGGCGGGTGTGCCGGCGCAACGCCGCGACCACCGGGACGCCGATGGTCAGGTTGGGTACGAAATGACCGTCCATGACGTCGACGTGCAGGACATCGGCTGCGCCCTGCTCGCAGATCCGGGCAGCTGCGGCGAGGTCCGCGAGGTCGGCGGCGAGAAGCGAAGGGGCGATTTCGATCACGGCAAGGCTCCCTGGGCGGCGGCGACGACGAGCGAGATCACATCCCGCCGCCGGAGCGGATGCCCGGGCAGCGGATTCTGACGCAGAATCGTACCGTCCGAGATCCCCTCGTAGGGCTCGAACTTCACCGCTCCCAGGCGAAAGCCGCCACCCTCGAAGTAGCGGCGCACGGGCTCGTAGCGCCGATAGACCAGGTCGGGCATGACGAAAGTGTCGGCGGGCGCTGCGAGCGCAACGAGCAGGTCGATTCGGGTGCCGGCGGGAACGCTCGTGCCGGGCGGGGGGTCCTGGCCGACGATGGTCCCGGGTTCGCCGGCCGAACTGGCGATCGAGAGGGTGTCGCCGAGCCCGAGCCCTTCGGCCTGGACGGTGACCTGGGCCGCGCTCATCGCCTTGCCGGCGAGGTTCGGCACGCTGGCCTGGCGCACCCCCAGCGAGAGCACGACCTCGACGGCGCTACCGCGCTTGACGAAGCCGCCGGCACGCGGCCGGGTCTCGATGACCCGACCCTCTTCGACCTCGGCGTTCCAACGTCCAGCCGGTTCGGCGGCGCGGAAGCGCAGTCCCAGGTCCGACAGCAGACGGGAGGCCTCTTCGGAGGTGAGTCCGGCGAGCTCCGGCACCGTCATGGCTCCGCGGCGCACATAGAAATTGAACGAGAGATAGGCCGAGGCGCCAAACACCGCCAGCAGCACGACTCCCCAGAGCAGAGTTTGCACGAACCGCACGAAACGCCCAGGCACGCGAAGCCGAGTCTAGCAGGCGAGCGCCGGCGAACCGGGCGGGCGAAACGGCTAGAGTCGCGCGATGAGTCCGCACTCGAAGAGCTCCACCCCGCTCGTCGGCGCGCACGTCTCGGTCGCCGGCGGGCTCGTCGAAGGTGTGCGTCGCGGCACCGAGTTGGCGTGCGACACCCTGCAGATCTTCGTCAAGAGCCCGAGCCAATGGCAAAGCAAACCGCTGCTGCCGGAGGACGCAGAGGCCTTCCGCGTGGCACATGCGGCGAGCGCGATCGGACCGCTGGTCGCGCACGCGGCGTATCTCATCAATCTCGCCGCCCCCGATCCGCAAATCCTCTTGCGGTCCCGGGCGGCGCTCGCCGACGAGCTCCGCCGTTGCGCAGCGCTCGGAGTCCCGGCGCTGGTGGTGCATCCCGGCGCGCACATGGGCGCGGGGGAGGAAGCGGGGCTCACGGCGATCGCCCGGTCGCTCGATGCCGTGGATGGTGAGCTCGGCAGCTGCGCGACCAGAATCCTGCTCGAGATCACCGCCGGCCAGGGAACCCTGCTGGGAAGCCGGTTGCGGCACCTGGCGTCGATCCGGGCGCAGGCCGAAAGCCGGCATCGCCTCGGCGTCTGCCTCGACACCTGTCATGCCTTCGCCGCTGGCTACGCCATCGACAGCGCGGCGGGCTGGGACGACTTCCTGGCCGAGCTCGAAACCGAGATCGGCTTCGACCTCGTCGGCTGCGTGCATCTCAACGATTCGGTCGGTGCCTTGGGGTCGCGCAAGGACCGGCACGCCAATATCGGCCAAGGCTGCCTGGGACTCGAGCCGTTCCAGCGCTTGCTCGCCGAGCCGCGCTTGCGGGGTGTGCCGATGATCCTCGAGACGCCGATCGGCGACGACGAGCTCGGCCATGCGCGCGATCTCGGCATCCTGCGCGGACTGCTCTAGCGCCGCGCGGTGGTGGGGCACTCCGGCACTCGGGATCCAAAGTCGGCTCCTATTTGAGGCGTGGTCGCCCACTTTGGATCCCGAGCAGAGGCTTGTCAGGCGGCGCGGTGGAGAAGCGAGTGGACTACTTTCCGAGCAGATTCTTCGACAGATCGAAGTAGAGCACCGTGACCATGAGCAGGACGACCAGGCCGAGGCCCACCTGGGCGATGCGCTCCTTGACGGCCATGGAGATGTCGCGCCGCATCACGCTCTCGACCAGGAGAATGGTGATCTGCCCGCCGTCGAGAACCGGAATCGGAAAGAGATTGAGCAAGCCGATGGAGAGGCTCAGGACGCCCATCAGGTAGAGCAGGTTCTTGAATCCGGTGCGCGCCGCGGCGCCGGACTGGGCGGCGATCTCGATCGGCCCGGCGAGGGCGCTCTTCGCCGCCACTTCGCGCTTGAAGATCTTGCCGATCACCGCCAGGCTCTGCTTGGCGATGTCGTAGTTGAAGCGCACACTCTCGCGCAGTGCGGCGAGAGGCGGGTAGCGCTGCGCCACGGTCAAGCGGACGCCGATGCGGCCCTTGCCTCCCTGGTCCGCGGGAACGACCTCGAGGCGGGTGAGCTTGCCGTCGCGCAGGACTTCGACCGCGACCGCCGTCCCGATGTTCTTCTCGATGTAGGCGACGAAATCGGTGGGGCTCCCCAGCGGGCGGCCATCGACGCTGCGCACCTCGTCGCCGAGGCGGAATCCAGCGGCTTCGGCGGGACCGCCGGCGATGATCTCGCCGATCCTGGGCAGGAGCTTCGGGTAGATGCCGGCATCGCCGAAATCGAAGTCCGCGGGCTTCACCGGGGTGACGCGAACCAGGCTGCGCTCGCCGTTCCTCTGGATCTCGAACTCGAGCGGTTTGCCGATCCCGGTCAAGATCGTGAACGCCACATCCTGCCAGCGGCTCGTCTTCTGGCCGTCGATCGCGACGATCTCGTCGCCGGGCAGAAGGCCCGCGGCTTCGCCCGGGGAACCTGCCTCTACGGTGCCGATGACCGACGGCACGCTCTGCAGCGCCGGGACCTCGATGCCGACCATGAACAGGCCGGCGATGAGCAGGATCGAGAGTGCCCCATTCATCAGCGGGCCGGCGAGATAGACCAGGATCCGCTGCCAGCGCGGCTGATTGAGGAAGTCGCGCGGATCGTCGGTCGAGTCCCCCGGCTCCTCGCCGGAGAGCTTGACGTATCCGCCGAGTGGCACCAGCGAGATCCGGTAGTCGGTCTCGCCGACCTTCCAGCCGAAGAGGCGCTTGCCGAAGCCGAGCGAGAAGGCGAGCACCTTCATTCCGAAGGCCTTGGCCACCAGGAGGTGGCCGGCCTCGTGAACGAAGATGATGACGCCGAGGGCGAAGATGAACGCGGCGGTATTGGACAGGATGTGGAGCATGGGGCGCCGGAGACTATCGCGACCGGCGGCGCTTGGAAAGCGCCTCGTTGGCGAGCTGCCGCCCCCAGCGATCCCATTCGAGCGCCGCGTCGAGGTCGGAGAGCGCTTCGGCGCGATGGGCGGCGAGGACCTCCTGGATCACGGCGAGGATGTCCGGATAGCCGATCTTGCCGTCGAGAAAGGCGTGCACCGCCACTTCGTTGGCGGCGTTCAGCACCGCCGGAGCGCTCTCGCCCGCGGCGAGCGCGGCGCGCGCCAACTCGACCGCCGGGAAGCGCCGGTTGTCGAGCGGCAGGAATTCGAGCGTCCCCAATTCCGCGAGGGCGAGACGCGGAAACTCGTTTGCCCAGCGTTCGGGATAGGCGAGCGCGTATTGAATCGGGAAGATCATGTCGTTGACCGAGAGCTGCGCGAGCCACGAGCCGTCGCGGAACTCGACCAGGGAATGCACCAGCGAGCGTGGGTGGATGACGACATCGATCGCCTCGGGAGCGATCCCGAACAGGTGGGAAGCTTCGATCAGCTCGAGCCCCTTGTTGATCAGGGTGGACGAATCGATGCTGATCTTGGCGCCCATCGACCAGGTCGGGTGCCGCAGCGCCTCTTCCCGGCGGATGGTCGCGAACGTCGCCGGGTCGCGGCCGAGGAAGGGACCGCCGGAGGCGGTCAGGACCAGGCGGCGCACCTCTTCGCGAGTGCCGCAGCGCAGCGCCTGGTGGAGTGCCACGTGCTCGCTGTCGATGGGCACGATCTCGGCGCCGGTCCGGCGGGCGAGGTCGGTCAGGAGACGGCCGGCGACGACCAAGGACTCCTTGTTGGCCAGGGCGACAGCCTTGCCCGCGCCGAGGGCCGCCGCGACCGGCGGCAGACCCGCGGCGCCGACAATCGCCGCCACGACCTTGTCCACCTCGGGGTGGGTCGCGGCGGCGAGAAGCGCTTCGGGACCGGACGCGAGCTCGACTCCGGGCGGCAGCGCCGGGCGAAGGTCGCGCGCGACCGCGGGGTCGACGACCGCGAGGAGGAGCGGACGAAACTCCCGCGCCAGGGCAAGAAGCTCTTCGGGGTTGCGCCCCAGGGCGCCGAGCGTCGCGATGGAGAGCCGGTCTGGATGGTGCCGAACGACCTCGACCGTGCTGGCGCCGATCGAGCCGGTGGCGCCCAGGAGCGCAAGGCGCTGGGTCATCGCGTGAGCTCGATGCGGGCGAGCCAGAGCGCGAGGAGCATGACCGGCGCCGCCAGGAACATGGCGTCGAAGCGGTCGAACATGCCGCCATGTCCGGGCAGGATGGCGCCCGAGTCCTTGACGTTCGCAGCACGCTTGACCAGTGACTCGACGAGATCGCCCAGCTGGCTGGCGATCGCGGTCGCCAGGGCGACGGCGAGGAGCGCCGGATCGACGGCGTCCATCCGCCACAGCGACCAGACCGCGGTGGCGAGAAGTGAAGTCACCAGTCCGGCGATCGCGCCCTCCCACGACTTCTTGGGCGAGATGACCGGTGCGAGGCGGTGCTTTCCCCATGCCGAGCCGACGTAGTAGGCCGCGGTGTCGCCGAGCCAGACGATCGCGAGCAGCAGGAAGAAGAGCCACGGATCGCGCTGCTGCAGCAGGACCAGGCTCGCCACGGGGGCGGCAAAGTAGAGCGTGGCCCAGGCCAGGATTGCGGTAGCCGGAATCGTCTGTTCGACCGGCGTGCGGGCAAGCAGCACCGCGACCGGCGGCACGATCGCGATCGCGGCCGCGAGGACGAGCAGCCAGTGAGCGTCGAGAGGGGCGCCCCGAGCCAGGCCGCGCTCGAGCGCGACGGCGGCGAGAGGGGCGGTGACCAGGAGCAGGCGCCAGGGGGCCTGCGGCGCGAGCGGCCGGACCATGACGAGGAACTCGAGCGCCGCCCATTCGAAAACCACCAGCAGCAGGAGGAGGAAGGCCCACTCGGGAAAGCGGAAGACGGCGAAGAGCGCGGCGGGCACGCCGATCGCGGCCGTGAGGAGACGTTTCATCGCCGGGTTCCGGAGTCTCGGTCAGCTCTGCTGGGAGTTGTGCGCCGGTGAGGGCTCGTGGCTCGCCTCACCGGCTTCTTCGCCGTCGGCGGCAGCCGTATTGCCGGCAAGGGCGGCGCGCGCGCTGGGTGCAGCCGCCGGAGCTTCGATACCGCCGAAGCGGCGCTCACGCCCCTGAAAGGCGACGATCGCCTCGAGCAGGTTCTGCAAACGAAAGTCGGGCCAGAGGGTCGGGGTGACGAAGATCTCGGAGTAGGCGATCTGCCAGAGCAGGAAGTTCGAAACCCGCATCTCGCCCGAAGTGCGAATGAGCAAGTCAGGATCGGGCTGCCCGGCGGTCTCGAGAGCGGCGCTTATCGTCGCCTCGTCGAGCTCGACGGGTTGCCCTGCCGCATTCTGGCTGGCGAGCTTCCTGCAGGCGTCGACGATCTCGCAGCGGCCGGAGTAGTTGAGCGCGATGTTGAAGACCATGCGCTTGCCCGCGGCGGTTTTTGTGAGCGCCCCCTCGAGCGTGCTGACCACCGAGGGATCGAGCTCGCGCCAACGGCCGAGGATGTGCAGCCGGATGTCGTTGTCGATGAGCGTGCGGATCTCACGCCGGAGAAACTCCTTGAGGAGGTTCATGAGCGTCCAGACTTCATGACGCGGGCGCTTCCAGTTTTCGATCGAGAAGGCGTAGAGGGTCAGGAACTCGACCCCGAGTCGCGCCGCGCTCTCGACCGTTTCGCGCACCGCCTGAACCCCGGCGCGGTGCCCTTCGATGCGGGGCAGAAAGCGCTTCCCGGCCCAGCGCCCGTTGCCGTCCATGATGATCGCGACATGCCGGGGCAACCGGCTGCGGTCGATCTGGCGCAACAAGCTCTCTTCCAACGATCCGGGTTCGACCCGCAAGGACGGCTCGGACATTCGATCCAAGTTACCACAGCGCCCGCCCAACCGGTCCGTAAACGCGGCGTCGGGATTCAGCCGATCGGTCCGTAGTCGATGCGCTCGAGAGTGAGGGCGTGCGCGGGGGCGGTCGGGCCGGCTGCGCCGCGCTCGCCGCCCGCGAGCAGCGCCGTGAAGCTCGCCAGCGAGCGTTGATCGAGCGCGACCTCGAGCAGGGTGCCGACGAGACCGCGCACCATGCCGCGCAGAAAGCCATCGCCCGCGATGCGCAGCGTCAGAGCGCCGGCCTCCTGCTCCCAGGCGGCGCGGAACAGGGTGCGGATCGGCGAGCGGTGGCTGCCGCCGGCGAGGGCGAAGCAGGAGAAGTCGTGCCTCCCTGGCAACCGGAGGGTCGCCGCCATGAGCCTCTCGAGGTCGAGGCGATCGGGCACCGCTAGCACGAATGGAACGAGGTCGGGAGGGACGAATCGTCCCGGCCGGACGCGATAGGCATACTCCTTCGCGGCGGCGGAGAAACGGGCGTGGAAGCCCTCCAAAGCCAGACCGGCCGAGAGCACGCGAATGGCCGGCGGAAGGAGGTGATGGGTGCCGAAGACCAGACCCTTGGTGGAGAACGGTTGGCTGAGATCGATGTGCGCCACCTGGGCGCGGGCATGGACGCCGGCGTCGGTCCGGCTCGCGCCGACCACTGTGACGCTCTCGCCGACGAGCTCCGCGAGCGCCGCCTCTACGCGCGCCTGCACCGTGTCGGCGTTCGCCTGGCGCTGCCAGCCGGCGAATCCGGCGCCGAGATAGGCGATGTCGAGGCGGTAGCGGAAAAGGCCCTCCGGCACGGCATGGTCGCGGGGCCGTTCGTCCACGTAGGGCGGCAGACTTGTCACGGCCGGATCATCTCTCAGAAGCCTCTGCTCGGGGTCCTGTCTGGCCCGCTTCCCATGGGTCCTCGCGCTGAGAAAGCGCGCTCCGGGCCCATGGGAGCCCTCGGTCCAGCCACCCCTCGTCGGTAGAGCTCAGAGAGAAGAAGAGTTCCGTGACGGTTCGAGGCGGGCTCTGGCGCTCGGGAAGATGGCGTAGGCGAGCTGCTTCACTTCTCGCCGGAGCCATCTTCCCGAGTGCCGGAGACCGCCACCCGCGAAGGAAGGAATCGCGAGTGCCGGAGACCGCCACCCACGCCGAGCCGCGCGCGCTTGGATAGGATCCCCCTATGGTCGCCAACCGCGAAGCCCGTCCGCGCAGGGTGGCGATCCGCGCCGCGCTGCCGGGGGATGCCGTGAGTCTCTTCGCCTGGCGGCAGGAGGAGTCGGTGCGGCGGCATCAGCCGCTGCAGGAGACGACCGCCGGCGAGCTGCGGGCGGACCTCGCGCGCCAGCGCATGGAAGATCTCTACCGCGGTCGCGGCGAGCGCTTTCAGTGGATCGTGATGGTCGACGGCGAGTCGGCCGGCTGGATCACGCTCGCGATCCTCTCCTGGGAGCACGGCCTGGCCGAGATCGGCTACGCGCTCGCCACGGAATATCAAGGGATGCGTCTGATGGGAGAGGCGCTTGGCCAGCTTCTGCCGGAGATCTTCGTGGCGGTCGGTATCGAACGCCTCGAAGCGCGCTGCTCGGTCGAGAACGCCCGCTCGCAGAGCCTCCTCGAACAGCTCGGATTCGCGCGCGAAGGGCGCCTGCGCAGCTACTTCTCGCTCCACGGCAGCCGGGTCGACAACTACCTCTACGCCTTGCTGCGCGAAGATTTCCTGGCGCGTCCGCCGTCCTGAGTCCGCCGGGCTACAGCAGCTCGAGCGTGGCGTAGCGGGCGATGAGTTTCTTCTTGCCGGCGCGCTCGAAGAAAATGGTGAACTTGGCGTCGTCGCCTTCACCCTCGAGCTCGAGCACGACTCCCTGGCCGAGCGTCGGATGGCGGACGCGGCTGCCGCGCTTCGGGCCGCGCGTGCCGGCGGCCGGCAGTGGCGGCAGGGCCGGCGGCCGGCCGTAGAACTCCTCGATCGGCCGGGTGCGTTCCGTCTGGTAGATCCGCGGGCTCGCCGAGACCTCCAACAGGCTCTCGGGCACCTCGGCGAGCAACGGCGACTCGCGCTGGTCCTGATAGACGCCCGCTATCCGACGCCGCCGGCAACAGGAGAGATGGAGCTTCTCCTTCGCGCGCGTCATGCCGACGTAGAACAGCCGCCGCTCCTCCTCCAGGTCTTCGCTCTTGCCCTGCGAGTTCCAATGTGGCAGGAGTCCGTCCTCGAGGCCGGGCAGGAAGATGACCGGAAACTCGAGTCCCTTTGCGCTATGCAGGGTCATCAGGCTGACGCCGCGCTCGCCGTCCCAGGCGTCGAGATCGGAGACCAGCGCTACATGGTCGAGGAAGGCGGTGAGGAGATCCTCGTCTTCGCCGCTGCCGTAGCTCTTCGACTCGGTGAAGTTCTGCGCTGCGGAGAGGAACTCGCGGATGTTCTCGAGCTTGGCTTGTTCCTCTTCATTCTCTCGCCGGTACATGTCGGTGTAGCCGGTCTTCGCCAGCAGCTCGTCGAGGAGGGCCGGCAAAGGCAGCTCGAGGGCGGCCTCGCGCAGCGTGTGAATGAGCGCTCGAAAAGCGCGCAGGGCGGTCGCCGCGCGCGCCGGGAAGCTCTCGAGCGAGTCGACCTCGAGGACGTCCCAAAGCGTCGCGCCGAGCTTCGTCGCGCGTTCCTCGAGCATCGCCACCGTCGTCTTGCCGATGCCGCGCGGCGGGACGTTGAGGATGCGCGACAGCGAGAAGCTGTCGCGCGGATTGCGCAGCAGGCGGAGGTAGGCGACCAGGTCCTTGATCTCGGCGCGTTCGTAGAAGCGCACTCCACCGACCATGGTGTAGGGAATCCGGTGGCGAAAGAACTCGTCTTCGAAGACCCGCGTCTGGGCGTTGGTGCGCAGCAGAATGGCCATGTCCGAGAGGGCGTATCTGCCGCGCAGGCGGGTGAGAGTCTCGACCACCCAGGCCGCCTCCTCGATCTCGTCGCCGGCGCGGTGGAGCGCGATCGCCTCGCCACGCCCGGCTCCGGTCCACAGCTTCTTGCCGCGCCGGAGGACGTTGTGCGCGACCACGGCATTGGCGGCATCCAGGATGGTTCCGGTCGAGCGGTAGTTGCGCTCGAGCTTGCGCACCGCGGCGCCGGGAAAGTGGCGCTCGAACTCGAGAATGTTCGAGAGGTCGGCGCCGCGCCAACGATAGATGCCCTGGTCCTCGTCGCCGACGGCGGTCAGGTTACCGTTCGCCCCGGCGAGCTCGGCGACCAGCGTCAGCTGCGCCTGGTTGGTGTCCTGGAACTCGTCGACGAGCAGATAGCGGGTGCGCTGACGCAGGCGGTCGGCGACCTCCTTGTGCTCGGTGAAGAGGCGCACCGCGAGGCTCATCATGTCGTCGAAGTCGACACCCGAGGCCTGCGCGACCAGCGACTGGTAGCGGCGGTAGACGCGCGCGACGCGCTGCTCGAAGAAGTCCTTCGCCTCACGCTCGTATTGGGCGGGTGAGACCAGCCGGTTCTTGGCGCCGGAGATCGCCGCGAGGAGGGTGCGCGGAGGAAAGCTCGTCTCCGATACGCCTTCGGCCGCCATGGCTTGCGTCACCAGGCGCTTCTGGTCGTCGGTGTCGAGGATCGCGAAGTCGCGCGCCAGCCCGACGCGCTCGCCATAGCGCCGCAGCAGGGTCAGGGCGTAGCGGTGGAAGGTGCCGACGAAAGTCGGCAACGGGAAAAGGTTGAGCAGCCGCTCGACGCGGTCGCGCATCTCGCCCGCCGCCTTGTTGGTGAAAGTGACGGCGACGATCGAGCCCGGATCGACGCCACGCTCCTGCACCAGCCAGGCGACGCGGTAGGTGATGACGCGGGTCTTGCCTGAGCCGGCTCCGGCGAGAACGAGTTGCGGGCCGTCACCGTGGGTGATGGCGGAGAGCTGGTCGGGGTTGAGTTCCTTGGCGAAATCGATGGTGGTGGCAGCGGGCATCTGGCCGGACTTTACCAGCCGGGCCCGCTTCCACCATGAGGCTTTCTTCCCGGAAATGCTACTGCGCGTCGTCGCTCCACAAGAGAAGGTCACCGGTTTCGAAGCCGTCGCCGAAGACAAAGAAGGCCTCGGAGGAGCAGGCGAGGCTCCAGTCGCGGGTTCGTCCGACATCGCCGTTCGCATCGTCGAGGGCGTAGAGCGACCAGAGGCCGTTCGGCTCGCTGCCGCTCACTCCGGCAAGCGAGCGACCGTAGGGCGCCGCCGGCGCCGGTGCCGGAAAGACCTGGGTTCCCAGGACCGTCGGACGATAGACCCCACTCCCGCAAGATGAGCCAGGCAGGAATCCGACCGCGGGGTCGTCGCCGAAGATCCAATCGAGGCTTACGGCATTCGTGTTGGAACAGGCATCGCCCAGCAGGTACGCCGTCTGTCCCGAGGGCGAGGCAAGCAGAAGGTGGAGATCCGCCAGGTAGGTGTGCGAGACGCCGAAGATGTAGACCGCACAGCCCTTCACGCGCTGGTTCGGAGCGAATCCACCGATCGTGAATGCCGAGGGATACGGGGCGGCGTTTCCGACGGTTCCGGAGCTCGGAATCTGGATCGCAGTGGTGAGCGTGAGACTCCAGCCGTCGATCTCTTGACTCGCGACATAAAGACTCCACACTCCGACTGGAGACTGGCCGAGGAAGTCAGCGAGCACGAGGCCGTACAAGGCCGGCGGAGCGGGGGGCGGAAAGTGGGCCAAAGGGCCGTATCTCGTCGGCTTCCAGCTGCCCGAGAAACAGGGAGCCCCGTTCGGCATCTGCAGGACCGCCGCGTCGTCGAACGTGAAGTCGGCGTCGAGGAGGTCAAAGCTGCCGCATGCCAAACGCATCAGCTCGACGTTCGAACCGGAAGGTCCTACAAGCAGGGCCGCCATCTCACTCGGGTAGGTGTGATCGAGATTGTCGAATCCGACGACGACACTGGTCAGCACGCCGGTCAGGTAACCTGGGTCGACGGTGATCTGTGAGGGATAGGGACTTGCCGCGCCGGTGGGGAGAATCGTCGTCGGGGTCGAGTTGGTGTAGATGCCGATGTCGCTTTCGGGAGCTTGCGACTGGCTCTCATCCTCCCCGGCCTCCGCGCGATCGGCGAGGAGGCGGACTTCGACGATCAGGGGTGACATCGCCGTGGGTTGAGCGTCGACCAGGCGGATCGTGGCGGCGAAAGCGAAGCCACGCGACAGCTCGCGTTCGGCATGAAAGAGCTGGCTCACCGCCTGTGCGCCGGCGCCGATGTCCTTCAGCCGGCGCCGGCGCCAGCCCGACCGGATCTCGGCTCCGGTGAGCTCGACTGCGCCTGAAGCGCCTCGGTTCGCAGTCTCCACGACAACGCCCATCAGGCGCGGCGCGAATCGCAAAGGATTCAGGCCGCCGAAGCCCCGGCTCACGGCACCGGAGTAGGCGACTGCCGTCGTGCCGGCCCCGTCCTCGAGCACAGCCTCCAACCGATCCGACTCGCCGTCGTAGGTCAGCAGGAGGCGTCCCTCCCCCGCGTGCCACTCCACTGCCGCCACTTCCCGTTCCGCGAGCCCGGAGGTGCCGTGGAGGCCCGGCGCAATCGACAGTAGAGCTCGATCCGGCGCGCGAAACTCGATTCGCACGGAGGCGAGAACCCCGGCGCCAGCTGTCGTCGGGGAGGTCGATGACGCGGTTGCTGGCGCCGTCGCAGGGGGGTGCAAGATCGCAGATGCGGTAGCGCCAAGGTCGCGCACCGAGAACAACAGCGAAGCCGCCACCACGATCGCTACCCTGATGTTCCGCATGCCAGTTCCTTTCGCCCCGCCAAGAGTGGAGCCTATGCAGTTACGTGGGGAAAGACGGCAAAACGGATCAAGCGCAAGCGCTCCCCGCCGCGCGACGTGTCCGCAGTCCCGCCCCAGCTGTTGTACCATCCGACTCCGAAACAGACCGGGCACTTAGGAGGAGACACCTCGATGCTGCACTTCTGCGCAGGCTCTCGCAGCACGGTTTGCATTGGAATGGCGTTCCTGCTCTGGCACGCCTTGGCCGCTTCGACCGGCGCCGGCACGCTGGTCTCCATCTTCCCGAACGGCTTCGAAACCGGACTCTGCGCCTGGAGCATCGTGGCGAATCCGGAGCTCTGCGACGGCGTCGACAACGACTGCGACGCCGCCATCGACGAGGACGGCGTCTGCATGGTCTGCGGCGACGGCTTCATCATCCCTGGGGTCGAAGAGTGCGACGATGCCCCACCGGCCGAGAACGGCGACGGCTGCTCCGACACCTGTACCGTCGAGCACGGCTTCCAGTGTGTCGGCCAGCCCAGCGTCTGCTTCGCGATTTGCGGAGATGCGGTTGTCGCCACCGGTGTCGAGGGGTGCGACGACGGCAACGTTCTTAACGGCGACGGCTGCTCGGACACCTGCAACCCCGAGCACGGCTTTCAGTGTGTCGGCGAGCCCAGCGTTTGCGCCGCGATCTGCGGCGACGGCCTGATCGCTCCGGGAGTCGAGGGTTGCGACGACCAGAACGTCGTCAGCGGCGACGGCTGCTCCGCGATCTGCTTCATCGAGGGCGGCTGGCAGTGCACCGGCGAGCCCAGCGTCTGTGTGCCGCTCTAGGCCTGTTCTCGCCCAGGCGGCGCACAGCCTCAGCGCTCAGCCGAGCCGCGTCGCCGAGTAGGGCGTGAGGTCGAGCTCCGGCGGCTGGCCGAGGAGACTCGCGGCGACGAGGTCGGCGCTCACCGGGGCGAGCAGGATGCCGTGGCGGTGGTGGCCGGTGGAGTAGAAGAGACCCGGCACCGCTCCCGGGCCGAGAACGGGAAGGCCGTCGGCGGTCGCCGGACGGAAGTTCGACCACGACTCGAGATACGGCGCGCGCGCGAGCTCGGGGGCGGTCTCGACCGCCATGGCGAGAAGGCGCCGCATGCCTTCGGCTGTCACCGCCTTCTCGAACCCGGCCTCTTCCATCGTCGAGCCGCAGAGAATCCGCCCATCCGGCCGCGGCACGAGGTAGCCCTGCGGCGAGAAGACGACCCGGCGGACGAGCTCTGGGCGGGCTCCGAGCACGATCATCTGGCCGCGCACCGGGCGCACCGCTCCGGACGGCAGTCCACTGCCCTCGACGAGGCCGCTCCACGCGCCGGCGGCGAGCAGCACCGCCCCGGCGGCGATACGCCCCGACCCATGGTCGACGCCGGCGACTCGCCCCTGCTCGACCGCGATGCGCTGCACCTGACCGGTGACGAAGTGGACGCCGGCGCCGGCGGCCGCGATGGCGAGGGCGCGCAGGAGTGGCTTCGGATCAAGGCTCGCTTCGCCCTGGAAGAGGTAGCCGCCGCAGGCGATCGGCGCGAGCTCGGGCTCGAGGGCGCGCAACTCGGCGCCATCGAGCCACTCCGCGGCGACGCCGAGTCCGACCAGGCGCGGCAGGTCGGCCCGCCAGGTCGCCGCTTCGGCCTCGCCGAAGACGATGCGCAAGGTACCGTGAGCGCGCCAGGCGAGATCGATGCCGGTCGCCGCTTCGAGCTCCGCCGCGAAGGCGGGCCAGCGCCGCATCGATTCCTGGGCGAGCGCGAGGAGCGGTCCGCCGTGTTGCGCCTCGACGCCGGGCGAGAGGATCCCCCCCGCCGCGCTCGAGGCCTCCGCGCCGGGAACGCTGCGCTCGAGGACGGTCACCCGCGCGCCCGCCTGGGCGAGCCGCAGGGCGGTCGCACAGCCGTGGATTCCGGCGCCGATCACGACAATATCGGTGGCCATCTGCGATCTCCTTCCGCGTCCGTCGACCCGGCGGGCGTCGCCAGAGGATGCCACAGCTCGCTGCGAAAGGGCTCGGTGCTCTGCTCAGCCAAATCATCCCGAGGCGGCGTACAGTGAGCAGGATGACAGCGCGAAGAATCCTGGTCACCGGTGCCACCGGCTACGTCGGCGGGCGCCTGGTGCCGCGCCTGCTGGCAGCCGGGCGCGATTCGGGCCTCGCCGTGCGCTGCCTGGCGCGCGATCCCGGGCGCCTCGAGGGACGACCCTGGCGCGGGCAGGTGGAGGTCGTGGCCGGCGATGCGATGGTGCCTGCGACGCTCGGGCCGGCGCTCGCCGGCGTTGACGTCGCCTACTACCTGATCCACAGTCTCGGGACAGGAGAGGCGTTCGCCTGTCGCGATCGTGACGCCGCGGCGGCTTTCGGCGCCGCGGCGCGCGCTGCCGGCGTACGGCGGATCATCTACCTCGGTGGCCTGGGCGACCCCGCGACGGCACTCTCGCATCATCTGCGCTCGCGCCAGGAGACCGGCGCGGCGCTCGGCGAAGCGGGGGTTCCGGTGACCGAGTTCCGGGCCGGCGTCGTCGTCGGTTCGGGGAGCCTGTCGTTCGAGATGATTCGCTATCTCGCCGAGCGCGTGCCGGTCATGATCTGCCCGCGCTGGGTCTTCACCCGCACCCAGCCGATCGCGATCCGCAACGTCCTCGACTACCTGGTCGCCGCGCTCGACCACCCGGAGAGCGCTGGGCAGGTGATCGAGATCGGCGGGGCCGACGTCGTCACCTACGGCGAGATGATGACCGGCTACGCCGCCGAGCGCGGCCTGCGGCGCTGGCTCCTGCCGGTGCCCGTCCTGACCCCGCGGCTGTCCTCGTTCTGGGTGCATCTGGTGACGCCGATCCCGGCGGCGATTGCGCGGCCGCTCATCGACGGCCTGAAGAACGAGGTCGTGGTGCGCGACACGACGGCGCGCCGGCTCTTTCCCGAGATCGAGCCGGTGGGCTACCGCGAGGCGGTCGGCCGGGCGCTCGCGAAGCTCGCCGCCGGCGAGGTCGAGACCAGCTGGAGCGACGCCCTCGCCTCGAGTCAGGGCGACCGTCCGGTGGTGCGGCTCGAGAACCGCGAAGGGATGATCCTCGAGCGCCGCGAGCTGCGGGTGGCGGCGAGCGCCGAGCGGGTCTTCGCTTCAGCTCTGCGGTTGGGCGGGCGCCGCGGTTGGCTCTACATGGACTGGGCTTGGCGCGTGCGCGGCGCCTTCGACCGTCTGGTGGGGGGCGTCGGCATGCGCCGCGGCCGCCGTGACCCGGACGAGCTCCGGCCCGGCGATGCGCTCGATTTCTGGCGCGTCGAGACGGTGGAGGCGCCGGCGCTGCTGCGGCTGCGGGCCGAGATGAAGGTGCCGGGTCGCGCCTGGCTGCAGTACGAGGTCCGGGAAGCCGAGGGCTCGACCCTCCTCGCCCAGACCGCCTTCTTCGCTCCCAAGGGGTTGGCCGGCCTGCTCTACTGGTACGCCCTCTACCCGGTGCACGCCCTGATCTTCAGCGGTCTCGTGCGTCGCCTCGCCGCGCGCGCCGAAGCGAACTGAATCACCCCGCGGGAGAGGGGTCCTCGAGCCGCGAGTCGGTTCGACCAAGGCAGGGTCGCCGACCAGCGGCCGGTAGCGTTCGACTCGAAAGCGTCGATGAAGAGGCCGCTGCGGTAGCGACGGGCGATGAGGAGGTGCTTCCCGCTCGCGAAAGTCTGTGCCGGGTCGCTCGACCAGGCGACGACGAAGCTCCCGTCGCCTCGCACCGCCAGTCGGGAGAATGTCTCCTGCCGCATTCCTGTGGGCATCGGGCGTGTCGTCGTGGTGAGCTTAGGTAGGCGCTGGATGGCGATCAAGTCGAGGAAAGAGTGGCGCCTCTGCGTGGTACGTTGGCACCTCGTTCCGGAGGTGCCCATGCCGCGCAGACGACCCACTACTCTGGCCTTGTTCGCCGTCGTCGCAGCTCTCGTATCGGTCGGCTCTGCGCCGGTCGCGGGCGAGGGTTTGAGCGCCGTCGAGCGCCGTCTGGTGGCGCGCGTCGAAGCTGGGCACGAGCGGGCCGTCGATCTCCTGCGCCGCGCTGTCGACCAGCCGAGCGCGACCGAGAACCTCGACGGCGTGCGCAAGGTCGGTGCGATCTTCGCCGCCGAGCTCGCCGGTTTCGGCTTCGAGACGCGCTGGGTCGAGCTGCCGGCCGAGGTCGGCCGCGCCGGTCATCTCGTTGCCGAGTACCGTGGCGGCGACCGGAGCGTCGCCGGTGCGCGCCTACTGATGATCGGCCACCTCGACACTGTCCTCGAAGGCGAGCCGTTCCGGCGCGAGGGCGAGCGCGCCTTCGGCAGCGGCGTCTCCGACATGAAGGGCGGCGACGTGGTGATCGTCGCGGCGCTGCGCGCTCTCGCCGACGAGGGGCTGCTCGCCGGCCGGCAGGTGATCGTCGTGCTGACCGGTGACGAGGAGAATCCGGGCGACCCGCACGCGACGAGCCGCGCGGCACTGCTCGAAGCGGCCGCGCGCAGTGACCTCGCCTTGGCCTTCGAAGGCTCGGTGCCAGGCATGGCGGTGGTCGGCCGCCGCGGCATCGCCTCCTGGCGGCTCGAGACCGCCGGCTCGACCGGACACTCCTCGCGCATCTTCGGTCCGGCCCGCGGCGACGGCGCGATCTTCGAGATGGCCCGCATCCTCACCGCCTTCCGCGCCGAGCTGCCCGAGCCCTACCTCACCTTCAACCCGAGTGTCGTGGTCGGCGGCACCGCAGCCGACCTGCCCAAAGAGGGTGCTACGGGGACTGCCACCGGCAAGCACAACGTCGTGCCGGCGACGACGATCGTCGAGGGCGACCTGCGCTTCCTCACCGCTGAGCAGCGCGGGCGGGTCGAGGGGAAGATGCGCGCCATCGTCGGGCGTCCCTCGCCGCAGACGAGCGCCACGATCCGCTTTGTCGACGGTATGCCCTCGATGGCGCCGACTGCCGGCAATCGCGTGCTGCTCGCCGCTCTCGATCGGACCAGCCGCGATTTGGGTACCGGCGCCTACGCCGAGCACGACCCGAACGAGCGCGGCGCCGGCGACATCTCGTTCGTCGCCCATCTCCTCCCCGGCCTCGACGGCCTGGGGGCGCTCGGCGAGCAGGAACATGCGCGCGGCGAGTACATCGATCTCGCCGAGCTGCCGCGCCTCATCCAGCGCACGGCACTGCTCGTTCATCGTCTGGGGCAATAGCCTACGCAAGGAGCTCGAAGGCGGCGACAGACTTACCTCGTCCCGGCCTCTCAGGTTGCCGGTGGCCTCCAGGGCGCGCCGCGCATCCACTCCACGGCGGCGGCTTCGGCGAGCGCCGGACTGATGAGGAATCCCTGGCCGAGGTCGCAACCGAGGCTGGCCAGGAGTTTCCAGGTCGCGAGGTCGTGAATCCCCTCGGCCACCACCTGTCTGCCAAAGCTGTGACCGAGCTCGATCAGCGAACGAACGATGATGGCGTCCGGCTCGTTGCGGGTCATGTCGTGCACGAAGTTCCGGTCGATCTTGATCTCCGAGGCAGGTAGCTGCTTCATATGCGAGAGCGACGAGTAGCCGGTGCCGAAATCGTCGATCGACAGACCCACTCCAGCCTCGAGGATCGGCCGCAGGAGGGCGATCGCATGGTCGGGGTCGGCGAGGAGGCTCCCCTCGGTGATCTCGAGGGTGAGCCAGCGGGGATCGAGTCCGGCGGCGTCGAGCGTCGCGGCGATCGACTGTGCGAGACCGGCCTCCCGCAGGTCACGCGGCGAGAGATTCACCGACACGCCGACCTCGAGACCGTCCCGTTGCCAGCGTCGGCAGGCCTGAATCGCCGCCTCGAGTGCCCAGCGGGTGACCTGATGCACGAGATTGCCCGCCTCCGCGAGCGGGATGAAGTCGCGCGGCAGGAGGAGGCCCAACTCCGGGTGCTGCCAGCGCGCCAGGGCCTCGGCCCGCCGCACCCGACCGGTCGCCAACTCGACCTCGGGCTGGAAGTGGATCTGGAACTGGTCGCGGCAGCTATCGCGCCGCAGATCCGCCAGGAGCGTCAGGCGCGCCGGACTGTGGGCGTCGATCTCGGAAGAATAGACGCTGTGGCCGCGACTCGAGTGCTTGGCGGCGTACATCGCGACGTCGGCCCGGCGCATGAGCGTCATCGGGTCGGCGCCGTGTTGCGGACAGAGCACGATGCCGATGGCCGCTCCGACCGTCAATTGCTGGCCCTCGACGGCGAGCGGTTCGACGAGCGAAGTGAGGAGCGACTGCGCCACCTCGACCGCCTTGTCGACGTCGTCGAGATCGGGCAGCAGAATGGCGAATTCGTCGCCGCCCAGCCGCGCCACCGTGTCGGTGGTGCGCAGGCGGCTCAACAGGCGGCTTCCCACCTGACGCAACAGCTCGTCACCGCACTGGTGACCGAAGGTGTCGTTGATCTCCTTGAAGCCGTTCAGGTCGATGAACAGGAGGCCCAGCGGCTTCGCGGAACGGCTGCATTTCAGAATTCCCTGTTCCAGCCGGTCGTAGAGCAGGAGCCGGTTCGGCAGGCCGGTGAGGGCGTCGTGCAGTGCCTGGCGGCGCAGCTGCTCTTCGGCCAGGCGGCGCTCCGCGATCTCGTGTTCCAGGTGCTGGTTCGCCTGCGAGAGCTCGGTAGTGCGCGCCAGTACGCGGCGCTCGAGCAGCTCGTTGGCCTGCCGCAGCTCTTCCTCCATGCGCAGGCGGTGGAAGAACTCGGGCACCGCCACGGTTGCCCCGTCGGCAGAAGTCTTTGCGGCCCGACGGGGATGAGCGCTGGAGACGGCGCTGTCTCCGGCAGCCTGTTGCGCGAGGTGCTGCTCGATTCGTGATGGCGGCGCCATGATGAAACGGCAGCGGTTGCCGCCGGCGGCGACGCATTCGATCTCGGCCGAGACCAGCGGGATGCCGAAGCTCTCCGCGCACCAGCCGGAAGAGTAGCCGGCGTTCATGATGCAGACCGGGGTGTCGCTGTGGCGCTTCTTCTCCAGCCAGGCGTGCGATTCGAAAGAGAACGGATGCTCGAAGACCAGCAGAAAGTCGTCGTCCGCCGACGGTCGCGACTCCGGAAGAATCCGCACCGAGGCCCAGCCGGAGAAGGCGAAATGGACCGGGCCGGCGGAGAGCCGCTCGATCGGATCGGTCACCCCCATCTTGTCGTGGAAGCGGCGCGCGTCGGCCTTGCCAATGGCGTGCGCGAGATCGAACAGGAGGTTGTTCGCCACGTTGCGCGCCTCGGAAAGGCCCCGGTCGGCGAAGAGCGACATGACCAGTTCGACGAACTCGACCGACATCGAAGCGGCGCGCAGCAGCACGTAACGCTCGCCGGCGATCGATATCGTGGCTTCGTCCGGGCGGTGGATGCGCTCGCTGAAGTAGCGCGCGACGTACGCCTGAGCCTTGAGGAAGACCGGTGCGATCTCGGGCGGGACGCTGACGGTGGTCAAGCGGGTACGGAAGCGATCCCAGTCGGAAGCGGGGTCGCCGGCAGTCGCCGCAGCGGAGTTCGGCGCGAGGTTCAAGCGTTCGCGCAGGACGAGGACCTCCGCCGCCAGCCGTTCGCGGGACCAATCCTCCATCTCGGGCGGGAGCGGATCCCCAGGCTTCCCGATTCCGTCGCTCACCTTGCGCTCGCTTTCAGCGCTCCGAATCGGGGAGAGCATAGCCCGAGACCGCTTCCGACCCGGCCCTGGCTTCAGGGCTTGGGCAGCCGGCTGGTGCGCGGCGCCGGGGCGTCGCTCGTCGGGACGTGGCAGGCGAGGCAGAGAAAGCGCGCGCCGGCGACGGTGGTGCCGATCTCGCCGGGGCGGTTGCGTATGTCGGTGCGGTGGCTGGGCGGCAGCTCGGGCGCGTCGGCGCCGGCGCCGAGCGCATGGCAGTCGAGGCAACCGTTGGCCTTGAGGGTGAGCGGAACGAAGTCGGCGAGGGTGTGTGGAATGCGCGGCGGCGAGAGCGCGAAAGGGCGCGACAGGAGCTCGTTGTCGCCCGGGTCGTCGTCGTTCCAGGAGAAGCCGGCGGGATCAGGCACGGCGTCGAGGCTGCCGGGGTAGAGCGAAAGGTCGCTATCGGAGATGGCTTTCGCCGGCTTGGGCGCCGCCGCCTGCGGGTCGCGCGTCTCCTGCTTGGGTTCGTCGCCCGCCAGGGCGCCGGCGAGCGCCAGGACGCCCGCGACGACGGACAGGACGAGAGCTCGCTTCATTGCCGTTCTCCTCTCACCGCGGCCGAACCCGGCCAGCCGTGTCCAGCCGCAGACCGCCGCAGCGAGCGCGCTCACGCTTTGATCACTCGCACGGCGCACTTCTTGAAGTCGATCTCCTTCGAGATCGGACACGTGGCGTCGAGGGTGACCTTGTTGATGAACACCGACTCGTCGAACCAGGGGACGTAGACCGTTCCACGCGGCGGCCGGTTGCGGCCAGCGAGCTCGACGCGCGCCGTGATCCTGCCGCGCCGCGACTCGATCGCCGCCAGAGCGCCCTGGGCGAGGCCGCGCGCCTCGGCGTCTTTCGGATTCATGAAGAGCTGCGCCTCGGGCATGGCGGCGTGGAGCTCGGGAACACGGCGGGTCATCGAGCCCGAGTGCCAGTGCTCGAGCACCCGCCCGGTCGAGAGCCAGAGATCCCAGGTGGCGTCGGGGCTCTCCGGCGGTGCGGCGTAGGGGCGGAAGAAGATCTTCGCCTTGCCACCGATCGCCACCGGCTCGCCGGAGCCCGCGGCCGCGAGCGTGCCGTAGGGGAGCTTCTTGCCGGCCTTGCCGTAGAAGTCGAAGCCGCTGCCTTTCGCGACGTACGGGTCATGCGCCTCGTTGAAGCGCCAGGCCGTCTCTTTTCCGTTGACGACCGGCCAGCGCAGCCCGCGCACGTCGTCACGGAAGTAGACGTCGAATAGCGCCAGATCGTGTCCTTCGCCGCGGCCGAAGCCAGCGTACTCCTCGAACAGCGCCTTCTCCGGAAACCAGTCGATGGCGGCCGCCCCCGGAGGGCTGACGGTGGCGTTGGCGTGGCCCCCTGCGACCGGATCGGGCCAGGCAAACTTGCGGTTGGCGGGGGTGGCGAAGAGCACGTCGTAGAGCGTCGACTGAGGCGTGTAGCCGAGCGCCGTTGCCGCTGCCATCACGTCCGGCAGGGTGCCGTCTTCGAAGCCGTCGGCCTTGAGGCCGGGGAGTTTCTGGGTGCCCCAGACGTCGGCGAGCTGGAAACGCTTCGAGAACTCGAGCATCTGCCAGAGATCGGTGCGCGCCTCGCCGGGGGCATCGACCTGCTGGCGCCACATCTGGGTGCGGCGCTCGGAGTTGCCGTAGGCGCCCCACTTCTCGAAGATGATCGCCGACGGCAGGATGAGGTCGGCGACCTTGGTCGACAGCGTCGGATAGACGTCGGAGACGACGATGAAGCAGTCCTTCTCGCGCGCCGCGTGGATCCAGTGATTGGCGTTGGCGGTCGACTGGAACGGGTTCGTCACCTGCACCCAGAGCCAGCGCAGCGAGCCGTCCTCGAGGTCGCGCATCATCTTGGTGATGTGGCTGCCGATCTTGGGGTTGATCGTCTTCGCCGGCAGGCGCCAATGGTGCTCCGCCTTCTCGCGGTGCGCGGCGTTGTCGACCACCATGTCCGCGGGCAGACGGTGCGAGAAAGTGCCCACCTCGCGCGCCGTGCCGCAGGCCGACGGCTGGCCGGTGAGCGAGAAGGCGCCGGCGCCGGGGCGGGCCTGCTTGCCGGTCAGCAGGTGGACCATGTAGGCCTGCTCGTTCACCCAGGTGCCGCGGGTGTGCTGGTTGAAGCCCATCGTCCAGTAGCTGACGACGTTGCGCTTCGGATCGGCGTACTGGTCGGCGAGCTGCACCAGTTTCTGTCGGAAGAGTTCGTGCGGCTCGTCGGGATCGCCCTGGGCGAGCGCCGCGACGAAGTCGAGGCTGTAGGGCTCGAGCGCCTTCTTGAACTCCTCGAACGGGATCAGCCAGTGCTTGCCAGGATCCCCGGTCGACTTCTGATGGATGTGGTGCTCGAGGTGCGGATCGAGCCCCGCAAGGTGAGCCTCCTCGCGCGACAGCACGATCTTCGTCTCGCGCGCCTGGGTATCCTTCTCGGCGGCGTAGGCGAACTTGTCGACCGGCCGCATGCCGTAGCCGATGTCGGTCGGACCGGCGGCGAAGACGCAGTGCTTGTCGACGAATGCCTGGTTGACGGCGCCGCGCTGCACGATCTCCCGGGCGATGTAGTTCCAGATGGCGAGGTCGGTGTTGGGCTTGAAGATGATCTCGACGTCGGCCGCTTCCGACGAGCGGTTGTGGAAGGTGGTCAGGTTGAAGATGCGGTAGCTCTCCCGGCGCAGGCGCTGGTCGACGATGCGCGCCCACAGCATCGGGTGCATCTCGGCCATGTTCGCCCCCCAGAGCACCACGCTGTCGGTGGCCTCGATGTCGTCGTAGCAGCCCGACGGCTCGTCGATGCCGAAGGTCTGCATGAAGGCGGCGACCGCCGAGGCCATGCAGTGGCGGGCGTTGGGATCGAGGTTGTTCGAGCGCCAGCCGGCCTTGACCAGTTTCGACGCGGCGTAGCCCTCCTGGATCGTGTACTGGCCGGAGCCCATGATGCCGACCCCGGTGGGGCCGAGCGCCCCATGGGCGCGCCGCCACTCGCGCTCCATCTCGTCGAAGGCGCGCTGCCAGGAGACCGGGACGAAGTCGCCCTGCTTGTCGTACTTGCCGTTCTTCATGCGCAGCAGCGGGTGGGTCAGGCGGTCGGCGCCGTAGGGGATCTCGGCGTTGGCGTAGCCCTTGACGCAGAGGCCGGCCTGCACCTGTGGGAGATCCTGGAAATCAAGATCAGCGGCGACAAGCTGGTCAAGCTGCGCTGCGGAGTCGCCGAATTCGCGGTCAAGGACGGCGCGATGCAGGCCAACGCGCTGGTCTTCGACACCGAGGTCACCACCATCCTGGGCACCGGCACGGTCAACCTGAAGGATGAAACGCTGGACCTGACGCTCAATCAGAAAACCAAGTTCACCAGTCCGCTGGCGCTGCGCAGCCCGATCCATGTGCGCGGCAGTTTTGCCAAACCCGATGTGCAGGTTGACAAGACCGCGCTGGCGGCGCGTGGTCTGGGCGCGATCGCGCTGGGCCTCATCAATCCGTTTCTGGCGCTGATTCCCCTGATCGACGCGGGGCCGGGCGCGGACAGCGATTGCGGGCAACTGGTGCGCGACGCTCGTGCATTGCCGCGTGCGGACAACAAAAAGTCAGGCCCCCGGACGTAAAGGGTACGTCCAAGGGGCCCGGACCCGCCAAGAATGACCAGAGGGGAAGACGGCAGCGGGTACAGGGCGTAGTGTCAAGCTTCGATCCACTGCTCGTATGTGCGCTGGCGCACATAAGGAAAAATAAATCACACCGTGGTGTTCGTGCCGGAAATTTGCGATGACGATGAAGGAAACCTGGGTCCTGATCAAGACCGCGTTCAACGCGTGGTACGACGACTATGCGCAGAGCATGGGCGCGGCGCTGGCCTACTACACCATGTTCTCGATCGCGCCGCTGCTGCTGATTGCGATCTCGGTGGCCGGTTTGGCCTCGTCCGCCAGGCCTACCGCTACCGCGACCACTTCAACGAGTTCCGCCGTCTCAAGGACAGCATCAGCT
>JANNGS010000008.1:0-50334 GCA_031403995.1 Thermoanaerobaculia bacterium | reverse complement strand
GTCACGACCGCACCCGGAGTCACCGGCACGGTGCAGCGCAGCCAAGGCGCGCAGGCCTGGCAGGTAACCGCGATGGGAAGTCCGTTCGCCGACATCGCGATCGAATCGGGGTCGGCGCCACTCCCCAGGTCGCCGACCAGGAGCTCGACCTGCGCGGTCGCCGGGTCGAAGAAGGTGCCGTCCTCCGGCGTGGCGAAGGTGAGTTGCGGCGCTTCGTTGTCGCGCACCACGCGCAGCACCCGTTGGGTCGCATTCCCGACCAGGTCGGTGGCGACGATCGTGAAGCGGTTCCAGCCCGGCGCCAGTGTCGCCGGGCCGAACGAGAACTCGTGCTGTGCGTTCAACGCCGCACTCGCGCCGTTGATCGACACGGAGCCGGCTTCGTCGAGCGCACCGGTGATCGTCACCTGCGCCTCTGAGGTCGCGGCGCCCTCCGCCGGGCTCGTGAGGGTCAGCACCGGCGGGGTGAAGTCGAGCGACAGCGTGATCGCGATCTGCGCCGCGGGAGAGAGGCGCTGGGCATGATCGCGGACGGTGGCGGAGATCGTGACCGGGCCCAGCGGCAGATCGGCCGTCGGTTCGCAGGTCGCGCCGCTGGCGCTCGTCTGGCAGGTCGCACTGAACGGTGCGCCGTTGGCCTGCCACGAGAGCGTCTGCGGATCGACACCGGAGCCGGCGTCGGAATAGGTCACCTGCAGGCCCGGCGTGCGGTCGTTCGAGACCGCGCCGTTCTGGGGCGCGGCGATCGCGAGCACCGGCGCCGCCGTATCGACGGTGAAGCCGATCGTCGCCGCGCCGCGGTGGCCGGCGGCGTCGGCAATCGAAGCGGTGACAGTCCAGGCGCCGTCAGCGAGGGCGGCCGACGGGATGCAGGTGGCGGCCTCCGCGTCCAGCGGACAGCTCCACTGCGCGCTCGCCGGGCCGCTGCCAGAGAAGAGGAAGCTCGAAGTCACAATCGCGGTAGCGCTGTCGCTGTAGGAGATCTCGATTCCGGCCGGCGAAGCGGTGAGGATCGCGCCGTTCGCCGGCGAAGTGAAGAGAACCACCGGCGGCAGCGTATCCACCGTCACGGCGACCGCCGGCGAGGTGCCGACGTTCGCCGCGTAGTCGCGGACCGAAGCGACGAGCGACGCGGCCCCCTCCGCCAGTGGCGTCACCAGCTGACAGGTCGACTGGCCGGCGGTGGAGGAACAGGTCGTCGCCACCGCCGTGCCGTTCACCCTCCACTGCAGCGTCGACGTATCGACGCCCGACATCGTGTCGGTATGCGTCGCCGTCAGCGTCGGAGTCGCAGCGAGGAGCACCGAGCCTGCGACGGGCGCCGTGATGGTCAAGACGGGAGGACTGGTGTCGCCGCAGACCAGCGGCCGTTTCCAGCGCGCGATCGCCGGGGAGTCGAGTCCGCCGATCGTCGTGAAGCTGCCGGCCGCCCAGAGGCTGCGGCCATCGGGCTCATCCTGTTCGAGGAGCGCCAGGACACTGTTGTTCGCCGCGCCGGCGCCCATCGCCTTCCAGGCGGTGCCGTTCCAGTCGCCGAGGCGCAGGGCGGGCAGGCTCCCGACCAGGGTGAACGCGCCGCCGGCGACGACGCGCTCCGTCGAGCCTTCCTGTCGCGCGACGATCGCCTCGACCGTGCCGTTCGGGCTGCCACCGGTCGCCGCCGCCCAGGCCGTGCCGCTCCACCGCGCGAGCCTTGCGGCCGAGACGCCGCCGATGGACGTGAAGGCCCCGCCCGCGAGGAGCTGGGCACGCGTCGATGGCGGCCAGGCCTCCAGCGAGTAGACGATGCCGTTGGCGCCGGTCCCAAGCGCGCTCCAGGCGGTACCGTTCCACTTCGCGACGCGATTGGCGGTGATCCCGCCCGCCGTCGTGAAGCTGCCGCCGGCGAAGAGCGATGCCGTGCCGCCAACGTTGGCCGTGGCCAGAGCGTAGGCCGTATTGTCGAGACCGGTCCCGAGGGCGCTCCAGGACGCGCCGTCCCAGCGCGCGACACGGTTGGCCGACACTCCGCCAGCCAGGGTGAACGTCCCGCCGACGAAGAGCGCCGGGCCCCCGGCATCGGTGTGCACCGCCAGCGCCTCCACGGTTCCGGCGGCCGCGGCGTTCATCACTCCCCCGCCGACCGGCGACCAGGCGACACCGTCCCACTTCGCGAGGCCGGTCATCGCGGTCGCGCCCGAGAGCGTGAAGGCGCCGCCGGCGAAGAGTTTCGGCGCGCCGCCTTCGTTGTAGACGGTAAGCGCCCGCACGTCGCCGTTGAAGCCGGCGCCGACCGGCTCCCACGCGCTCCCCGACCAGCGCGCGATGCGAGTGAGCGTCTTGGCGCCGGTGGTGACGAACGTCCCGCCGGCGTAAAGCGCCGGGCCCGTGCCATCGTCGAACAGCGACAGGGCCGCGATACTGCCGGTGAGATGGCTGCCGAAGACCGACCAGCCGGGAGCCCCCCAGCGCGCCACGCCTCGCGCCGCGAGGCCGTTCGCCGTCGCGAACCCGCCGGACACGACAAGCTCTCCAGCGAACGGCACCATGGCCATTCCGCCGGTCTCCGTGCCCTGCAGGCCATTGGCCAGCGGGAGCCAGCCGTTCCCGTTCCACTTGGCGATGCCATGAAACTGCGCCTCGGACGCGCCGGTCAGCGAACCGGCGGCATAGAGAGCCGGGCCCGAACCGTCGTCGAAGACCGACAGCGCCTGAATACCGGAAGCCAGCGTGGTGAGAGCGGTGAAGTAAGTATCGAACCCCCCGCCCAGGGGCGCCCAGGACTCGCCGTTCCATCGCGCTACGCTGTTCGCGAGTCCCAGCCCTTCACCCGCGCGGGTGAACACTCCTCCGACCACGAGCTCAGGCCCGTCCCCACCGTCAAAGACGGCCATCGAGGAGACCAGCCCGGTCAGAAAGCTCCCGCTAGCATTTGTCCTGCCGATCCCCTCAGCGAGCGGTTGCCACGACGTGCCAGAAAGCTTCGCGATGCTCCTGGCCGCAACGCCCCCGATCGAGGTGAAGTAGCCTCCGGCGTAAAGGGCCGGACCCGTCCCATCGTCGTACCAGGCCAGCGCTTCGACTCTCCGGCCCGAAGAAGCAGTACCGCAGGTCGGTCCCGGAACTCCGCTCCAGCTCGATCCGCTCCAGCGCGCGACCATGTCGGCTGGAGTTCCGCCAGCGAGCAGGAAGGCGCCACCGACAAAGAGCGCGGGGCCCGAAGCGTCCGCTCCGGTCGTGAGGGCGATCACCGATCCCGCCACCTGAGTACACTGCGCGCCGGCGCCGATCGTGACACCACCGCCGAGGGCGCTCCAGGCGGAACCGTTCCACTTCGCAACGCTGTTCGCGGGCACGCCACCGACGGAGGTGAAGTCGCCACCCGCGTAGAGCGCAGCGCCGTTGCCGTCGTCGAAGACAGCGAGCGCGCGAATCCTGCCAGCCGCTGTACCACTCACCGTTCCAAGCGGAGAGGGCACCCACTTCGTGCCGTTCCACTTGACCAGATCGAAGTAGGAGCCGCCCACAAACAGAAGATTGTCGCCGCCGGCGAAGAGCGCCGGTCCGGTGCCGTCGTCGAAGACGGCCAACGCGACGATTCTGCCCACGAGATCGATCTCCGAGGTGAGCAGGCCGGAGGCGAACACGGGATCACAGGCCGGGCCGAGAACGATGGTCCCGGCCGGTGTCGCCCCGCCGATGACCGGCGTGAGGCCATACGCGGTTCCGAGGAGCAGACCCGCGGGGTCGTCGAGCTCGGCGACGACGGTCAAGGGTGCCTGGCTCCTGAGGGAGGGCACCGCGAGCGAGAAGGAGCCGTCGGCCGCAGTGAAGGCGTCCAACCCCGAGAACCCGAGCACGCGCACGCGAGCGCCCGCCGCGGCAGCACCGGAAGAGCGCTGCACGGTGCCGGCCAGAACGGTGCCCGCGCCACCCGGAGCGACGTTGACGACGAAGTTCCGCTGCGCTGAAATCGCCGGGTTCCCGGCCCGATCGACGATCCGGGCCGAGACGAGGTTCGCGCCACCCGGGAGCGGAGAGCTCGGGGTGCAGCGCGCGCGGGCGGCGCCGACGACGCAGGCGCCGTTCGCGAGCGGCGCGCCGTTCACTTCGACGATCAGGCTCGCTGCATCGACGCCCGAACCGCCGTCCGAGAAGGCGAGCTCGAAAGCGGGCTGGGTTCCGGTGACCGCGGCTCCCTCGGTCGGGAAGACGATCGTCAGCGTCGGCGCCATCGAGTCCCGAACCAGATCGATCTGCACCTGGCCGGTCAGCTTCTCCCGATCGGTCGCCACCAACAGGAAGGTGTTCAAGCCTTCGTGCAGTGGCTGTGGGTCACTCGAGAAAGTTCGACTGCCGGTGACCGGAACGTCGATTCCGTTGAGGGTGAGTGTTGCCGGTTCGTCGATCGAGCCGGAAAAGACCGTGCTCTCCGCGCTGGTCGTCGAGGAAGTCGGCGACGAGACGGTGATCACCGGCGGCTGACTGCCGGTCGAACACGCGCTCCACGACGGCGCCGCCCCCCAGATCGCCAGCTTCGCCGAAGACAGACCGTCAAACTCGCCAAATCCCCCGCCGAGTGCGATCGCCGGCGCGCCGAACAGCGTGCCCGCTGAGAGCGCTCGGACCGGCGGCCCATCGGCACCCTGGCCGAGATTGACGTTGTAGTAGGGCAGCTCGGTTCCGGTGAACGTCGATCCCGATTTGCTGTCGCAGGAAGAGGCGAAGTCGCCGGCGACGATCAGTGTGGCCGAGGTCGCGCTGCGCCCGTCGTCCAGCACCTCGAAAGCATGAACGACCCCGTTGAAAGCAGTCGTCCCCGAAGCTCCCGTCGGCAGGAAGCGGTTCTTGAAAACCCCGCAGGCTCCCAGCTCTCCTCTACTCCAGGCCGAACCCGTCCAGGCCACGTAACCGACGTAATTCGCCGTGCCCGCTCTGTCGAACTCCCCGCCAATTTGGAGTTTTCCGCCGAAGGTGCGCAAAGCGTAGACCGGCCCGTTGACGTTCTGCGAACCGACAGGACCCACGAAACTCCAGCTGACTCCGTCCCATTCCTTGAGCACGCCCACGGACGGATAGTCCTCCACAAGGTGGCCGCCACCGGCGAAGAGCTTGCCGCCGAACGCCTCCAGAGCGTTGATGTCGTTCGGGCCGTTCAAAGAGGCCCAAAAAGTACCGTTCCAACGGAAGACGCCCTCTCCGGCCGCGTAGAGTCGCCAGCCCGTCCCCAGATCGAGCCAGGCCACGGCGTTGATCTGGGCTCCGATCGGCTGTCCGATCGTCGTCCAGCCCGTGCCGTTCCATTTGGCGACCCGGCCTTGCGGTCCGGCCACGGCGTAGAGCGCCCAGGCGGCGCCATCGAACAGGCGAAAGACCTTGGTCCCACCGTTCTCCAGGCCCTGACCGGCGGCGCTCACCTGGGCGCCGTCCCACCTGCCGATGCCGCCGTCGAGCTGCACGCCGCCGGCGCGCGCGAGACCGGTGAAAAAGACCGAGGCGCTCGTGGCATTCTCGAACAGGGCCACGGAGTCGATCGTCCCCGTCGAGTCGTTCGCCGTCACCAGCGGCTCGAACGCGCTACCGTTCCAGAGCAGCACGCTGTCGAGCCCTGGCTCGTCGTTTTCGACCACGGCATAGAGTCGCGGTGGCAGCGGCAGATCCTCGACGACGAACAGCGAGCCGGCGGTGGCCAGGGGCGCCGACCAGGTGCTGCCGTTCCATCGTCGGACGTGCACCGCCGCCGGGCTCCCGGGGAGGTCGGGGAAGGTATCCGTCGCGTAGAGGAAGGTGCCTTCGACGGAAGTATGGACAGCGAGGTCGTACTGATAGGCAAACAGCGGGCGTACATCGATCCAGGTGCCTGCGTAGAGCTGCTGGATCGCATCGCCGGAGTAAGTCCGATAGCTGCGATAGAGCGCCGGCCCGCTGCCGTCGTCGAAGGCGACGAGCTCCTCCGTCCGGAACTCGCCCGTGTCGATCGCCACCCAGGCGTCGTTGACCAGCCGGACGAGCGGGGTACCCCAGTCCCAGAGGAAGAGCGACTGCCCTTCCGCATCCGCAAGCACCGCCAGCTGGAAGTCGCTGTTGAGGGACTCCGAAGTGAAACCGCCGGCGACCTGCTCCCAGCTCGAGCCGTCCCATTTTGCAACCCGATTGGCGGCCACGGCATAGCTGGTGCCGGTCCAGTCCACCGAGGTCGCGACGGCGGTGAAGTCGCCGGCGACATACAGGGCGGGTCCGGTTCCGTCGTCGAAGACGGCCAGCGCTTCGACCTGGCCGTTGGTGCCCCTCCCCACCTCGCGCCAGGTCTCGCCATCCCATTTCGCGAGGTAGTAGATCGACTGCGAGCCGGATTTGGAGAACTTTCCACCGGCGTAGAGCGCCGGCCCGGTGCCATCATCGAAGACAGCAAGGGCCTTGATCGAAGGCTGGGAGCCGTGGTCGAAACCGGCGGCGAGGGCCTGCCAACCGGTCGGGCTCCAGCGCGCCACCTGACTGCGCGTTCCCTGCGAGGTGTAGTTGAACTGGCCGCCGACGAAGAGATCCGTGCCCGCTGCCGAGTCGAAGAGCGCCAGGGCCGACAGATGCGTGGGCGTCGCGTGGTAGATGACATCCAAGGGGATGGCGGTCTCCGAGGCCGTCCACGGCACCCCCTCGCCGAAGTAGCCGCAGGCCTTCCGCAACGTAATGACACCCACCGGATGCACGCCGGCGGAAGGGGGCAGGAAACCGTTCAAGAGGCCGACGAACGGCTTGTTGTCGATCCAGAGGCTGGCCGCCAGGTCCAGCGGCGCCAAGCTGAAGAGCGTGATCGGACCGAGGGCAAACGAGCCGTCGGCCGTCGAAGTGGCCGTGGCGGTGAAGGAGCGCAGGAAGGAAACCCGCGCTCCCACAGCGGGGCTCCCATCCTCGAAGCGCGTCGTGCCGGTGAGCGTCACCGAGTAAGTCGGCAGCGCAGAGAGGGAGAACTGGACCGTAGCAGGCAGCGAGACGTTGCCTTGAACGTCGCGGATCGTGGCGGAGATCGTTATCGCGCCAGCGGGCAGCTCCGGCACGGGGGCGCAGAGCGCCGTCGACGCTCCGAACTGACACTCGACCGCCACGCTGGCCCCGTTGGCGAGCACGGCCAGGGTCGCGGTGTCGATGCCGGAGCCGGCGTCGCTGTAGGCGAAACGCACGGTAGGCCGCGCCGAGGTGACGCTGGACCCTTCAAGCGGCTCGGTGATGGCGAGCGCGGGCGGTACGAAGTCCTCGACGACAAAGCTGCGGGTCACCGGCGAACTCGTGTTGCCGGCGAGGTCGCGGATCGTCGCGGAGAGAGTCACCGCCCCGCCCGACACCGGCTGCAGGAGCTCGCAGGTAGCGGTATCCGCCTCATAGATGCAAGAGGTCGCAAGCGTTGTCCCGCCCTGCCGCACTTCGATCGTTCCGGTCTGAACGCCGCCGCCGTAGTCGCCGAAGCCGAAGGTGAGCTGCGGTGTCGGCGAGCTCTGCTGCGAGCCCTCGAGGGGAGTGACGAACGTCAGGTTCGGCGCGACGTCGTCCTGACAGGTTGCAGGACGGCGCAGACGCGCCACCCGGGTCGAGGTCGTGCCGTTGGCCGAGGAGAAGGCCCCGCCGACGAACAGGGAGGGCTCCTTCCCCGGCAGAGTCCCCGGCACATCGGCCAGCGCGTTGCCGTTGACGCCCGCTCCGACAGGCTGCCAGGCGATGCCGTTCCAGCGCGCGAGGCGATTGAAGGTCGTGCCGGCGATAGTCGTGAAGCTCCCTGCGGCGTAGAGCGCGGATCCCGTGCCGTCGTCGAAGCTGGCCAGCGCGTTGACCTGAGTGCCGAGGCCTGTCCCGACGGCCGCCCAGGCGGCGCCGTTCCACACTGAGATGTGGTTGACCGTGGTGCTGCCGGTGGTGGTGAATCGGCCGCCGGCATAGAGCTTCCCTCCCGCGCCATCGTCCCAGGGCAGGAGTGCGTTCACCTGGATGGGAGATCCCCCCGAGACCCCCGTTCCCACCGCCGACCAGGCCGAGCCGCTCCACCGCGCGACGCGATTGGCCGTCACCGAGCCCCCGGCCTGCGTGAACAGCCCGCCGACGTAGAGCCTCGAGCCGCTACCGTCGTTGTGCACCGCCAGCGACCGGACGGTACCGTTGAGACCGCTCGACACGGCCTGCCAGGCCGAGCCGTTCCACTTCGCCAGGCGATTGAAAGTGATCGAATTCGCGGACGTGAAGCTGCCGCCCGCGAAGAGCCTCGAGCCTGTCCCGTCGTTGAAGACGGCCAGGGCGTAGACCTGGGTCGCGAGCCCCAGCCCCACCTGCGCCCACGCCGTTCCGGTCCACTTCGCCACGTACTTGACCGCGGTACTGCCCGAGGTCGTGAACTTCCCACCGGCGTAGAGCTTTGGTCCGGTTCCGTCGTCGAAGACGACGAGGGCGTCGACCGAGGGCGAAGTCCCTCCCCCGAGCCCGTTGCCGAGAGCCGACCACTGCGTCCCGTTCCATTTCGCCACCCGGTTGACGGTGACCCCTCCGGCGGTGGTGAAGGTGCCGGCCGCATAGAGCGCGGCGCCGGAGCCGTCGTCGAAGACGACCATCGAGCGGACCTCGCCGTCGAGAGCGGAAGTCGGAAACTCACCGGCGGCAAAGCCGACCGCGCACGAGTGGTCGATGTAGACGTCTCCGATGCTGTAGGTCTGGCCCGGCGCCACGCCTGGACGAAAAGACCAGGAGATCCGCCCCGCGGGCGTGGACTTCTGGAAGACCACCAGGACCTCGTTCCCGGCTCCGGCGAAGAGCGCGGGTGGCGTGAGGTAGGTCCCGTCGGCGGCGGTGGTCGTGCGAGCGATCGAGTCGGCGAAGACGACGACTTCCATCCCAGCGATCGGTCGAGAGTCCAGAAAGAGCATCCGCCCTGAGAAGGCGATCTCGCCCGGGCCGAGGTTGCCGCCGGGCGCGGCCATGGCCTCCGGATGCGAACCGACGTTCCGGGAACGGCCCCGCATATCCGTGGCCGCCACCCCGCCGACGAATTCGAAGGCGAGGGCTTGAATCTCCTCGTCCCCTTCGGTGCGAAACTGCTCCTGAACGATGCCGTCCAGACCGACCCGGAAGATGTGTTGCCGCGTCGCGAGCCAGAGCCCGCCATCGCGCGAGTCGGAGCGGATCGCGCGGATCTCCCCCAGCGCCTCGGGAATCGCATAGTCCACCGCGAGCTCGCCGAGGAGATTCATTCGCACAACCCGAACGCTCGAGGCTACCCAGGCGCCCCCGAAGCTGTCGCACTGTGCGAAGCGGGCAGCTTCCATCTCAAAAACTGGGCTCGACAATCCCGTATCCCGGTGAGCCCACTGAACCGCGTGCGCGCCGACAAGGAGGCGGTCCCCGTCGATCGGCTCGACGCATTCGGAGCCGTCGAGAATCGCTCGCTCGTCCTCGCTCACGACCAGCGAACGGCTCTCGATCAGTTCGCCCGACGTGGAGAACTCCTCGCTGCGACTTTCGCTGCCGACGCGAACTCCCGACTCAGAAGGCGTGAGAGAGAGCAACGACCCCGGCGACTGTTCAGCGATCGCGGCCACGACCTCGGCCTGCCCGAGCTCGCGCAGGTCGATTCTGTCCAGATGCTGGTCGCGGGCGATCCAGAGACTTCGGCCCTGGCGATCGACGGCCAGCGAGCGTACCCGTTCCGGGCTCGCCGCCTCGAACTGCACTTCCCCACTGTCCGAGCCGATCCCGAGGATGCGATCGCTGGTCGCAACCCACAGGCGAGCCTCCTCGCTGCGAGCCGGCGGAAGATCCTGGGCCATCAGGGGGTGAAACGGGAGAAGGCAGGCGACGACGAGGGTGGCGACCTTCAGTTCTCTCAGCACAGGGAACTCCCCAGTTCGGCTTGAAAGCTGCAATGAACCCAACATCCTTGACACGACGCGCGCGGTGACGAAGTTCCACTTTCGCGCAGGTGCTGGAGGGACGTTTCGAATGTAGCACGGTCGCAAGTGGCGTCCAGCACGGGTCCGAAACGCTGCAGAAAGCGCAATCTGTGGTGGAGATCTCGCCAGAGAGGAAGGGCGTTTGCGCTAGCGCTCGCCCATCAACTTCTGCAGGCGCAGCGTCTCGAGGAGGACCGGGAGCACCGCGCGGTCCTTCTCGCGATTGGCGAACACCTTCGACTCGATGACGGCGTCGAGGTCGAGAACGCGCGCGCGGGCCGATCCGAGGTCGAGCTCCTGACTGCGCGGGAGGAGCTCGGCGTAGGTCCAGGCGTCGCCGATCTCGCGCATCAGGTCGACTTCTCCCAGGCGGGTACGCAACAGGTGAAGTCGAAAGCTCCTGAGCTTCGCGAGATCCGGAACCAGCCGCCGACCGGCCGGATCCTTGTAGGTGGCATCGAGGTCGGTGCAGGCAGCGAGGACACGCTCGAGATTGTCCTCGCGCAGGTCGATGAGGAGATCGACGTCCTTGGTCAGGATCGGCGCCCCGGCGGCCACCGCCGCGACCGCGCCCACGACGATGAATCGCACGCCGTGCCGGTCGAAGACCGGGATCAGCTCACTCGCCGCGAGCGGCAGCTCGAGCACGGCGCAGGATCTCCATCTCGCGCGACAGGGCCTCGATGGCCGCGAGCCGTTCGGCGGGTGTCGCGTGCAGCATCTCCCAGATCTGCATCCGGTCGACGCCTTCGGGGGAAAAACCGACACGCTCCACCCAGTCGGAGTACCCCGGGTCATCGGCGCTCGGAGCCGTCGCCAGATCGACCCCAGGAAGCGGCGGAAGAGGTCGGGAACCCATGGCGGAAGTCTACCCCGGCGCTGCCCCCTACTTCGCGACCGGCTTGCCTTCGACGTCGAGGACGACGATCTCGCCGATGTTCAGGGCTCTGAGCTTGTCCTCGATCTTGGCGCGGTCGCCGACGACGAGGATCGACGCTTTCTCGGCGCGGGCCCACTTCGCGGCGGCGGCGTTCGTCGCGGCGAGCGAAACATGGGCAATCCGGTCGGGCTCCGCCTGGAGCTCGGAGAGCAGGCGCTTCTGCAGCCAGAGGGTGGCAATCTTCCCGCCGACGTTGGCGTAGACCTCGTACTCCTGTGAGGTACCGCGCAGGCGCCGCAGGCGCGAGCTCTCGAGCTCGGTATCGGCGATGGGCCGATCGCCCGCAAGGCCTTTGAGCTCCTGGACGAACTCGATCACCGACTCGGCGGTCTTGTCGGTCTGCACGCCACCGCCGCCGTACCAGATGCCGCCGTCGGTGTACTGCTGCAGGCTCGAGAAGACGCCGTAGGAGTACCCCTTGTCCTCGCGCAGGTTCAGGTTCAGCCGCGTGCCGAAGCCGCCGCCGCCGTAGACCGAGTCGGCCAGGGTGAGGGCGTCGTCGTCGGCATGGCCGATCGCCGGCGCGGCGAGGAACTGCGTGACCACCGTCTGCGCCGCGTCCTGGCGGTCGACGAGGTAGATCTTGCCGGCGGCCGCCATCTGCGGCGGGCCGATCGCGATCTCCGGGGCGGCGCCGCCGCTCCACGAACCGAAGTGCTTCTCGGCGAGCTTTGCCGCCTCGTCGAGCGAGAGCCCGCCGACGAAGACCAGCACCGACGAGCCCGGCTTCACCCGCTCCTGCCAGAGACGCGCGACGTCTTCGCGGGTGATCGACTCGACGGTCGAGGGGAAGCCCTGCGAGGGCCGGCCGTAAGGATGCTCCCGTCCGAAAGCCAGGAGACTGCGCACCCGGGCGCCGACCGCGTTGGGGTTGTTGTTCTGCTGCTGGAGATTGGCGAGGAGGTTCTGCTTCTCGCGGTCGAACTCCGTCTGCGGGAACGACGGCGTGCGGATCACCTCGGCGACGATGCCGAGGGCGGCGTCGACGTTGCGGCTGAGCACCTCGATCTGCAGGTTCGCCCCCTCGCGGATGGCGCCACCGGTGAGCACCGTGCCGAGATCCCCCAGGGCCGCTTCGATCTCGAGCGCCGAGCGCTTGGCCGTGCCGAGATCGACCGTCTGGATCGCTAGGTGCGCCGTGCCGCTCTTGCCCGGCGGATCGGCGATCACGCCGGCGCGGGTGGTGAACTGCACCGCCACCTTTGGCAGCTCACGGCGCTCGACGACGAAGATCTCGAGACCGTTGGCGAGCTTGGCGGTCGCTACATCCGGGGCGACGAAGCGCTTCTCGGCGCCGATCTGAGGAGCGACGGAGCGGTCCGGATCGGCCACCGTCGGGCGCGTCGAGCCCTCGGGACGGAAGCGCAGCGTGAGGCGCTTGTCGGTGTCGAGATAGCGCTGGGTCGCCTGCTGCACCTGGGCGGGCGTGACGCCGCGCCAGCGCGCAAGATCCCAGGCAAAGCGGCCCGGGTCGCCGAGATAAGTGTTGTACTGATTCAGCAGGTCGGCCTTGCCACCGAAGCCGCCGATGCGCTCGAGTCCGGAGATGTACTGGGTCTCGAGCTTGTTCTTGGCGCGGTCGAGCTCGGCCGCGGTCGGCCCCGTCTTCGCGAGCTTCGCGACTTCCGCCGCGACCAACGTCTCGAGCTCGGCGACGTCGACGCCCGGGCGGGCGTTGGCGATCACGACGAAGCAGTTGGCGATCTCGGTGCCGAACTGGAATGCGTTCACGGTCGTCGCCTTCTCGGCGTCGTAGACCAGCGCCTTGGTGAGGCGGGACGACAGACCGTCGGCGAGCACGCGCGCCGCGAGGTCGAGCGCGGCGTCACCTGCGCTGTAGAGTTCCGGGGTCGGCCAGACCATGTACACGCGCTCCTGCGGGACGCGATCGGCGATCTCGAGGGTCTTGCCGGCGGCGAGGGTGACCGGATCGACTTTGGGTCGTGCGAGAGCCGGCCCCGGCGGGATCGAGCCGAAGTACTTCTCGACCAGCGGCTTCGCGACCGCCGGATCGAAATCCCCCGCGATCACCAGCGACAGGTTGTTCGGCGTGTAGTAGGTGTGGAAGAACTCCTTCACGTCCTCGAGCGAGGCGGCGGTCAAGTCCGCCATGCTGCCGATGACCGGCCAGGAGTAGGGATGACCGAACGGAAAGAGCTCGTTCGAGAGGATCTCGAACCAGCGGCCGTAGGGCTGGTTCTCGAGCCCCTGCCGGCGCTCGTTCTTGACCACGTCGCGCTGGTTGTCGAGCTTGGCGAGGTCGACGCCGTCCATCAGCGTCGCCAGCCGGTCGCTCTCCAGCCAGAGGAGCTGCTCGAGATTCCCCGACGGCACGGTCGCGAAGTAGTTCGTGCGGTCGTTGTCGGTGGTGCCGTTGACGCCCCCCTCCTGGAGGTTGGCGCCGAGCTCCTCGACCACCGAGAAGTATTCGCCGGGAACGTTCTTCGAGCCCTGGAACATCATGTGCTCGAAGAGATGAGCGAAGCCGGTCCGCCCCGGCTTCTCGTTCTTCGAGCCGACGTGGTACCACTGGTTGACGTGCACGATCGGGAGCTTGCGGTCGACGTGCAGGATCACCTGCAGCCCGTTCGGCAGGGTGTACTTCTCGAACTGGATCTCCGGAACCTGGCTGGCTCCGCTGGCAACCGCCGGGGCGGCGGCAGCCGGTGCCGGGAAGATGAAGGATGCGAAAGCGAGCGCCGCGAGCCCGAGGGCGGCGGCGAGGGTCAGGGAAACGGGGGATCTCTGGCTGGACACACGTACCTCCTGGATAGAATCATCCTATAAACGTCGAAACCGCCGTGCGGGTTGCATCGGGCGGCTGGATCGCCGGCGCAGCAGAACTTCCCCGCGCGGGCGCCCTCCGACCTCCGAGTCCGTCTCGACGCCGCGCGTCCGTTCGCCGTACACTGAGCTCCGCGAGCGGGCCGAAGTGCGCTCCGAGGGAGTCGACGATGGCGAAGTGGGCCGCCTTCCCGCACGACAACGCCGACTACCGGTACGACTCCGCCCGGCTCGAGAAGCAGTGGCCCCACCTCCACGCCGGCGACTCCGAGCCGTGGCCGAAGAACGACAAGGTCGTCGCGGCCTGGGCGCTCTTCCATGCCGGCGAGTTCAGGAAGGCCGTCGACACCGGACTGAAAGCCGGCGGCGCCGGCGTGACGGCAGCCAACAAGTCGCAGTGCATTTACGCCCACTACCTCGAGAAGAACGCGGAGACGAAGCTCGAGCTCTATCTCGAAGCCGCCGCGCGCGCCGAGGCGCAACAGCGTGCCGAATCGGAGAACCCCAACGCCTGGTACTGGCACGGCTACGCGCTCGGGCGCTACGGCCAGGGGATCAGCGTCATCAAGGCTCTGGCGCAGGGGCTGGGCAGCAAGGTCAAGGCGGCGCTCGAGCGGACGATCGCGTTGGCGCCCGGACACGCCGACGCGCACATCGCGCTCGGCTCGTTCCACGCCGAGGTGATCGACCACGTCGGCCGGCTGATGGGCAGGACGCAGGGCGCCGACGCCGCGACCGGCCTCAAGATGTACCGGCGGGCGCGGAAGCTCGACCCGGGGAGCGTGATCGGCAGGGTCGAGCTCGCCAGCGGTCTGTTGAAGATCGATGGCGAGAAGGGCCGGAAGGAGGCCGAGAGGCTCCTCGCGCAGGCCGCGGCCGCGACCCCGCGCGACGCGATGGAGCGGCTCGATGTCGAGGCGGCGAAGGCCACGCTCGAGCCGCGGTAACCTCCAGGCGCCTGCTCGCTAGCCGCCGGGCCGGTGCTAGCCGAATTCCAGGAATTCCCTTCCGGGCAAGCCCCGCCGAAGCATTGACATGTGTTGCACATGTACCTATGCTGGCCACATGTCCGTCATGATCCAGATCCGCAACGTGCCCGATGCACTCCATCGGAAGCTGAAGTCGCGCGCGGCCGAGGCTGGGATGTCGCTCTCGGACTATCTGCTCGCCGATCTCAGGAAAGCCGCCGAGCGGCCGACGCCGGAAGAGCTGCGCGAGCGGCTGCGCTCGCGTCCGGCGGTGGTCCTGCCCGCGCCCGCGGCGCGGGCCGTGCGCGCCGAGCGCGACTCCCGCGGCGCCCAGTGATCGTCGTCGACGCCTCGGCGGCGGTCGAGCTGCTGCTCGCAACCGCCCGGGGCGCCGCTGTCGCCAAGCGGATCTTCGACCCCGCCGAGTCGCTGCACGCCCCGGAGCTTCTCGATCTCGAGATCGCGCAGGTCCTGCGGCGCTACGAGCGCGCGCGGATCATCGACGCCGCGCGCGCCGACGCCGCTCTGCGCGACCTGGCCGACCTCCGGATCGAACGGTACAGCCACCGGCTGCTGCTGCCGCGCGCCTGGGCGCTGCGCGCGAACCTGACGATCTACGACGCCGTCTACATCGCCCTCGCGGAGCTCCTCGAGGCCCCCCTCCTCACCGGCGACACAACTTTCGCCTCGGCGAATCACCGCGCGAGAATCGAGCTCATCGCAGAGCCCTGAGGCCAAGAAGGTGCCGTCGTCCTTGCTTCCGTGCCACTGCCCTCGCGCCACGGGAATTGGCCACGGGAATTGGCTGGCACCTGACCAGCAGCAGGCACCTGACCAGCAGCACCTGAGTAGCACCTGCACCTGACCAGAAGCGACCTGTCCTTTTGGGTGGGATGTGCTACCTTCAGAGGTAGTCGCTCGCGGAGGCCTCTATGGCTACCCTACTCTCCAGTCGCTTTCCTGGGTCGGGGCTCTTGGCGCTGGTCGCGCTTCTTGCGATCAGCCCCGTCCCCGATTCTCCCGTGCACGCCGGTCTCGTCACGTCGCCGCTCGGGGGCGGACCCGTCTTCACGCAGGGCTTCGAGTCCGCTCTCCTCTGCGGCTCCTGGTCGGCCGTCGCCAACCCGGAGATCTGCAACGGGCTGGACGACGATTGCGTCGGCGGCGCGGACGATGGCGATCCGCTCGACTGCTTCGATAGCAATGCCTGTACGGCCGATACCTGTGACGAGGGAGTGGGCAGCTGCGCCTTTCTGCCGTACGACAACGACAACGATCCGGAGCACTGTGGACCGACCTGCCTGCCTTGCCCCGAGCCGACGCTGCAACAGGTGCACGTGCTGCGCAGCTGTGCGAGCGGCAGCTGCGGTCTGGTGTGCGCTCCCGGCTACTGGGACGTCGACCTCGACCTGGACAACGGCTGCGAAGTCGCCTGCGCGAGCGATCCGGCGACGACGCCGGATCTTCCCGATGACCTCTTCCTGGACGAGAACTGTGACGGCATCGACGGCACCGCGGCCGACGGCATTTTCGTCGCCGTGGACGGCTCGGACAGCGATCCCGGCACGCGCGAGGCGCCCGTCGCGACGATCGGCAACGGTCTCGCCGAGGCCCAGCTTCAGAACAAGCCGTTTCTCTTCACCTCCACCGGCAACTACGGCGAACAGGTGAGCGTCGTCGCCGGCATCGGCATCCACGGTGGCTACGAGCGGGCAGCAGACTGGGCCCGCAGCGGAAGCCGGGCCACGATCGCCGGCCCGGCGACCGGGGCGCTGACCGCCACCGGGATCGCGACCGAGACGATCGTCGAGTTCCTGGAGGTCCGCTCGGCCGACGCGACGATCGCTGGCACCTCGTCCCACGCGCTGGTCGTGGCGAGCTCGCCGGGTCTGCGTCCACGCCATCTCACCCTCGTACCGGGCAACGGAGCCGGCGGTCTGCAGGGTGCCTCGGCTGGGCAGGCGGGTGACGATGGCGGCACCGGCACGGTCGGCGCGAACGGCTTCGAGGATGACAGTTACGTCTTCTGCGAAGGAAACGTGCCGGACCCTCCGCCCACTTACGCCGGCGGCAGCGCGTGCGTCTCGGCGCTCAACCAGGGCGGAAACGGACGGCGCGGCTGCATCACGAACGGGGTGAACTGCGCCGGCACCAGCGGCGAGGCCGGCAGCGGTGCGGGGGGTGGGGATCCCGGAACCGGCAACAGTGGCGCCGCCGGCGGCGATGGCGAGCCGGGAGTTCCGGGGGCTCAGGGAACCGACGGCGCGGGTGGCGGGGGTGGCTCCATCACGGGCCTGCAATGGGTGCCGAACAGCGGCTCGAGCGGCGCCACCGGAAACCCCGGTGGGGGCGGTGGCGGCGGCGCGGGTGGCGGCTCGCGACACGCTACTGGAACCTGCAACGACTGGGGTGGCGGCGGCGGGGGTGGCGGCGGCGGGGGCTGCGGTGGCACGGCTGGCAGCGGCGGCCAGGGGGGCGGCGGCAGCATCGGAATTCTGCTCATCGACAGCGCGCTGGTCGCCGAGGAGGTCGACGTCTCGGCCGGAGCCGGCGGCACCGGCGGTGCTGGCCGCACTGGTGGCGCCAGCGGTCCTGCCGGTCTCGGGGAGAGCGGCGGCAGCGGCTACGATGAAAGTTACTCGGGAGGGGGCGGTGGCAACGGTGGCGCGGGCGGCCGCGGTGGGCACGGCGGGGGAGGTGCCGGCGGCTGGAGCGTCTGCGTCTACCGAGCCAACTCGAGCTACACCGACGGCGGTTCAGGCGTGCTCGTTCCGGGAACGGGCGGGCTCGGCGGGGAGAGCGCTGGCAACTACGGCGTCGCGGGCAGCGCGCACACCCTCTACCCCTGATCGACTACTCGGCGCCGCGCTCGACGGTCGCGGTGAGGGTCGAGACGGTTCCGCCGACCTCGTCGGTGACGACGACGGCGATGCGCTGGCTGCCGCGGCCGACTTCGACTTCGGCGCGGTAGGCCCAGAAAGAGCCCAGAGCCCTTTCGAGATCGGCGGCGGGGATCGAGATCACGATCGGCGCGGTCTCACCCAGGCGGATGTGACGCGCCTCGTTGAGCACCGCGACGCGGGCGGTGAGTTGCGCCGCGCGTCTTTCACCTTCCGGCAGGAGGCTCACCAGGGCGAGCGGAATCCGCACCAGGATCGGCACCCGCGCCTCCTTGCCTTTCCTGTCGAGCGGCTCGGGGGCGCCCAGTTCGAGCTGCATGGCGAGCGGATTGACCGTCGTCTCGAAGGTCGCCGCGGCGACGAGTGCCGCCTCGGCGCGCTCGGCGAGCGAGCTGCGTCGGAAGCTCTCGCGATGGCGGACGGTGAGATCGCCGTCCTGGGTCAGGACGCGGATCGTATGGTCGGCGGCACCCGCCGCTTCGGTCGTCGTGAACCCGAGCGAGTAGGACGCCGCAGCGTCGTCCGCGACCGTCGACAGGCGCTCCGAAAGACCGTCGTCGAGGAACAGCGCGTCGCCGCCGGTCGCCCCCGCGAGGCGCTGCAGGCTCGACGCCGCCTCGGCGATCGCCGGATCGCGCGGCGCCGCCGTCGTCGAATTCGCGCCCGAACCGGTGAACTCCGCGCCGAAAGAGCTCGAGGGCGCCTCACGCGGCGAGACGGTGTAGAAGGCGACGCGGGCGTTCTGCGCGGCGCGCACCGCGCGCTCGAAGTCGTCCAGGAGGGCGAGGCGGGCGGTGGGGAGTCGGTTCGACTGCGACCCGCCGGTGGGGTTCTCATCCCGCTTCTGGTCGAGGTATTGAGTCAGGAAGGCGTCGGGCTGCGAGGTATAGCCGGCGGAGGCGAACAGGACCGACTTCCGGCCCTCGATCGCCGCCAGCGCGCCGATCCACTCGCGCAGCGCCGCGACCGCCCGCGCCTGACGATCGATCTGCTGCTCGCCGAAGCTCTCGACCTGAAGGCGCAGGTTCGCGGTGTCGGCCTGGTCCTGACCCGCCACCCGCGCCGCCTGCTCCGCCCCCACTTCTCCGGTCTCGGGATTGACGATCTCGACCTGGGCGCGCGGCCGCGCGTTCTCACGCACCTCGCGCTCGAGCATGCTGCGCTCGGCGACGACCAGGCTGCCGCGCCCGCGCAGCTTCTCGAGCTCGGCGAAGGCGCGCTCGAGGCGCGCTCGATCGGCAGTCGGCGGCGACAGGATGCGGAGGTTCTCGGCAAAGGCCGCGATCATGATGCGCTCGCTGCCGCCGGCGCGCGGCAGGACGAAGGCCTGGATCTCCTCGAGGATCTGCCTGCTCGTGCGCCATTCGAGCGCGCTCTGATCGACGAAGACGAAGAGGTTCGCCCGCGACAGGTCGACCGTCTCGAGGTCGGATTCTCCGGCGCTGCGCGCCGCGGCCGGCGGTCGCGCGCCGGGCGGCGCGAAGTAGTCGATCGGCACCGGTTTGCCGTCCACCTCGAGCCGGAAGTCCTCGCGCACGAGATCGATGATCCGCGCCCCGGAGGCGTCGGTCACGACGACATCGACGTTGACCACCTCGACATCGACGCGCTCGCCGAAGACGGGCGGATTCTCCTGCGCGGCCATGGGGAGGTCCGCGGCAAGCACGGTGATGAGGGCGGCAAACGCAGTCAGCGGCATCCTCATCTCTTCTCTCCCCTGCCCGTTCGTCCGGCCGCCTCGTTGGTCGAGGGGTCCGCCCCGACGCGCTCGGCCACCCGGGTGCCCGCGGAAAGGCGATCGTGCAGGAAATTGCGTCCCGCAGCAAGTCTCGGGGCGCGCGATCGAGGGCGTCCACGGGATGTAGAGTGAACGGCTGGAGGCAACATGACCGAGTCGTTCTCAGCCAGCCGCCTGACCCAGGGCAATCGCATCTTCCCGACGCGCATCGAAGTGAGTCCCGACCGGGTCGCGCGGATCAAGCCGCGGCTCGTCGGCAGCACCGAGGAGAGCATCGCGATCTCGAACGTCGCCTCGGTGCAGATTTCGACCGGCCTCCTGTTCTCCGACATCCGCATCGATTCGACCGGCGGCAGCAATCCGATCGAGAGCCACGGCCACACCAAGGGTGACGCGCGCCGCATCCGCGAGCTCATCGAGCAGTATCAGCGCCAGAGGCCTGCCGCGGTACTACACTGAATCGAGATTGATTCAACAGGAGGGCCTATGGACCTTCGCCCGCGTGCGCTCGTGGCTCGTCTCACCGATCTTCACGCGCTTCGCGCACTGGCGCTCATCGCACTGATCGCGGTCGCCTGGTCCACCCCGGCGGCCGTGGCAGCTCCCCGGCTTTCTTTCGTCAGCTGGCTGGGGTCCTTGACGGTCTTCAACGACGGCTTCGAGTCCGCGTCGACCTGCCCGTGGTCGACGGTGCAACCGCCAGATCCCGTAGCCTGCGCCAACATGATCGAGGACGGCTGCGAGACCGACGTCGACTGCGGCGGCCGCAGTTGCAGCGCCTGCGCGAACTTCCAGCAATGCCTGGTCGGCACGGACTGCCAGAGCGGGATGTGCTCGAACGGCATCTGCGCCGAATGTCTTGCACCCGACACCTGCCCGGGCAATGAAACCGAATGTCAGTTCCGGACATGTACCGGACTCGCCTGTGGCACCGGCTGCAACCCCTTCGGCACAGTCACCTCCGGTCAGGTCGCGGGGGATTGCCAGCTCAACGTTTGCAACGGCGCCTGCTCGACGACCAACGTGCCCGACAACTCCGACCTGCCCGATGACGGCAACCAGTGCACCACCGACCTGTGCACCGGGGGCGTGCCCAGCCACGGCTTCGAGCCGGTGGGCACCGTCTGCACCCAGAACGGCGGCTCGATGTGCGACGGCCTGGGCAACTGCGTCTGATTCGCTCGCGACTGGAGTAGCCCTGCCGCGCCGGCAGTCGCCCTAGACACCGTTCGAAACTCGCTGCCGATGACGCCCCGGGAACTCGGCCTGGAACTCGCCTGGCTCCTTTCCTGCCGCACCTTTCCCAGCAGCAGCTTTTCCGGCAGCACCTCTTCCGGCACCTTTTCAGCACCATCGAACGAGACCGTGTCGGCAACGGCATGACCGGATAGGCGAGCTTGCGGTGGAAGGCGATTTGCTGCACTATCCGCGCCATCTTCTCGCTTGGTACCCAAGTCGGATCCTGCTGCAGGAGGAATTGCAAATGACAACCAGAAACCGCGTCCTGGCGTTGGGGCTTGTCGCTGTGTTGACGGCGATCGCGAGCAACGCAGCCGCAGTCATCGTCGGTTCGCTTTCGCCACGCTTCGACGATGTCCTGCGGGGCGGTGGCGTGGTCGCCGAGGGCGCCAGCCTCGCGGGGCGCGCGGATGCCGTCGTCAACTCCACCGCCACGATCTCGATCGCCGGTATCCCCGCGGGCGCCACGGTGCAGCGAGCGCTGCTGTACTGGGCGATTTCCGGCGGATCGGATACGACGGCCACGATCAACGGTTTCGCCGTGACCGGCGCCCTCCTCCTCACTGCCGGTGACACCTGCTGGGGTGTCAACAACTCGACATTCCGCGCCGATGTCACCTCCCAGGTCACCGGCAACGGCGTTTACACGATCGGCGGCCTGCCCTCCTCGACGGTAGCCACTGCCGCCGACACCGACGGCGCCGCCCTGGTGGTCGTCTACCAGAATCCGGCTTCGCTTCTGGTTCGACGCGTGATGATCCGTGACGGGGCGATCTCTACCACCGCGGTGGGAGACCTTGTCAGCGATACCTTTGCCGGATTGTCGGCACCGAGCGCCACCACAGGTCGGTTTCATATCGTCGTCGGCGATGGCCAGACAAGTCCCGATGGCAACCTGCTATTCAATGGCACGACTATCGGCATCGATCAATTTCCCGGAAGCGACGGTTCGCTCATGGACGTGAGGTCTTACGACGTCAATATCCCAGCCCTTCTGGCCGACACGACGTGGACCCACGATACGGCCTCGGACTGCCTGTTGTTCGAGACGGCAGTCCTCGATTACAACGTCCCGCAGAGCGCCGATCTGGCGATCACCAAGACCGATGGTGTGGGGGCTGCGGTGCCCGGCGGGTCGGTGACCTATTCCATCGTGGCGTCGAACCCGCTCGGCCCCGATCCGGTCGTGCTCGGCACCGTCGCCGATACGTTCCCGGCATCGCTCACCTGCGCCTGGGCCTGCCTGGGCGCTGGCAGCGGCACCTGCACGCCCGCGGGCGCCGGCGACATCAACGATACGGTCGACCTGCCGGTGGGCGGTTCGGTGAGCTACACCGCCATCTGCGACATCGATCCCGCGGTCACCGGCACCCTGGTCAATACCGCGACCGTGGCAGGTGCGGCTTCCGATCCGGATCCGGCGAACAACAGCGCCACAGACACCGACACCCTCACGGCATCGGTGGATCTGGAGATGACGAAGATTCTGACGACCCCGCCTCCGATCAACCTCGACGACGACATTGCCTTCGCCTTGACAGCGACCAACAACGGGCCTTCGAGCGCGACCTTGGTGACGGTGACCGACACCTTGCCGGCGGGCCTGACCTACGTCTCCAACGACTGCGGCGCGGGCTTCGCCGACCCGACCCTGACCTGGAACGTCGGCGTTCTGGGGGCGGGCGCATCGCAGACCTGCAACGTCACGGTGACCGTCTCCCTGGTCGGCCTCATCACCAACACCGCCAGCGTCGCGGGCAGCGAAAACGATCCCGAACCGGCCAACAACTCCGACTCGTTCGAAGTGACCACGCACCCGATCGGATACCTCTTCGCCGATGGCTTCGAGACCGGCGATACATCCCGTTGGAACCCGGTGGCGCCCTAAGAAAAACTGGTGACAGTTTACTGATTTCCAGGTCGGCAGCCGCCCGGACGACTCGTCGACTGAAATCAGTAAACTGTCACCCATTTCTATGGGAGATCGGCAGCTCAGCCGGGAGAGCACCACGTTCGCAACGTGGGGGTCGAGGGTTCGAATCCCTTCCGCTCCACCATTCCCAACTCAGTCTGTCGCAAGCACTTACGCCGGGAACCAAACGACACGTCGGTCTTACTCCGAGGCCGCAAGCCGCGGCGATTCAGCGACTTGCGACGAGTTCGAAATCCTCCGTCTGGCGGCTCATTGTCCTTGCCTCCATCGCCATTCGACAGGCTCCCACGTCCAGCAATCTGTCGAGGCAAGCACAGGATTCATGGAAGCAGAAACAGCTTCTGAAAGAACTTCGAGAGTCTTCCAAGTCAGGTCATCGCTCGCAGCCATCGCGGAATACGGACCTTTCCAGAACTCCGGTGGCGGAGGAACTGCGGCGGGCACGGGATGCGTCCCGCGGAACTCGAACGTCATCTCGATCGCACTCCGAAGTGCACCCCTTCGATCGGACCGGTTGTCGCGAGCAGCGCAAGATCTGGAAGGTCCCGCACTCGCGAGTTCGGTCGCAGTCGGGGCATCGTCAGCGCGTGCAGCTTCTCGGCGATGTGGGAGACGACGGGATCGAGCCGTAGCGACGGAGGGGGTATTCCAGCGAATGCGAGGATGTCGTCGGTCATGCCTCCGCATCTTCGCTAGATCGCCAGGAAGAACCGCTCGCGACCTCAGATCCGTTCATGGAGAAATGCTGCTCCACCAAGAGGCGTCTCCAATCTCGAAACCGTCATTCATGACCACGTATCTCCAGAACATGTCCGTCGGAAGGGAGCTGTCCAGCTTCACCGTAACTCGACTGTATCCAGCCTCGGGCACGAGCTGATAGTGAGTCGTATTGCCGCCTACAGGAATCAGATCTAGCTCTGCAAAGCACTGGCCCACTACCGTGCTAGCAGGCGGCTGGAAGTCAGTGAACTGAACCTCGATTGCCGCCGTGGCACAGCTGGGTTCAAGAACGAACTGAATGGTGTAGTCGTCAGCCGTATCTCCAGCATCCGTATCTACGCCGGAGAAACCGAAACGTACCGAATTGACCTCATCTCCCACGAGGCCGATGTAGTCTGTGTTTGGGCCCGCTACGCTGACCATCCCAGCCTGTGTTCGCCCTGCGTTGAGGGCCAGCGGCCCTGCGACCTTGATATTGGCGCTGGCTGGCCAACTACTCCCCGAGGGAAGCAGGAATCGATTCCGCGAAAAAGTATCGTTGTTCATCGCCGTCGCCGTGTCGAGCACGAACGGATCGTTGTCGGAAGTTCGGAACCAGTGGAGGATCGAGGACCCAGGATTCGGGACGGGCGTGTCGTCCTTTGAGCCCTTAATGTCGTCAGCGCCGTCGTTCATCGACGTCGCTAGCTTGGTGGTCGTGAAACTCGTGGTTCCGTTCGCGACCCAATTGTTGTGACCCAATCCGAACGCGCAGTGCCCCAGCTCGTGTACGAGGATCGAACCAGCATTGAAAACCCAGGGGAGGCAGGGATAGGTATCGACTGGAAAGGGAGTCTGGCCGCAGGTGCAGGGGGGAATATTCGTCGGAAGGCACGACGCCGCGTCGGCCATGAGACAGGCTTCCGCAGGCCCCTCGCAGTTGTTCTTCATTGGGCGACGCTCATTCCAGGTCTTGAGCGCCCAATCCAAAGTGCTAGCCAGTGCTGCGCTGCCCGGCTCAAGGCAAACACCTACTGTCAACAATCCTCCGGCCCCAACATAGCCCGGCGTGTGATGGATGATGAACGGGTCCTGAGTGGATTCAGTCGAAAAGAGAAATGCGCCCGCTTGCGCTTGAGATGCAACCAGCGCCAGCGCCAAACCCAGAGCACGAACTCGAACGTTCATCGCGCGGTCTGTGCCACGGTTTGCAGTCGATCAAAGAGATCTTCGAGCCGCGCCAGTGATTGGTATGCCCGAATCGAGGGGAACCGCTGCGCCAGTCTCCCCGGTCCGTAAATCAAGATCGACTTGCTAATCGACTCGGGCTCAGCCCCCTGACCTCGGGTTCGTTCGATCCGGAAATCGAGGTTGAATCCGGGAAGGTCCGAGTCTGGCGAGTTGCCAACAATCCGGCTATTGGACAGGCGCTTCTGTTCGAGCGCTACGGCTCCAGCGTCGTAGTCTGCAAGGCCGCCGTCCGCTATCTCCCTGAGCACGGCCTCGCGATCTTCGCTGCTGAGTGGAAGCTCGATTGATCCCGACCGCATGGACGAATCGAAGATCGCGGTTCCGGAAGCGAATATCCGGAGCGTGGTAACGATTGGCAGCTGCGTTCCGCGTACCGTCATGGTAACTACCGGCTGGTCGTCTTGAGGAAACGAGTATTCGGCGACCTGCGTAGCCGGAGACGCAGCGCAGGCAGATGCGACCAGTGCAAGTAGCCCTGCTAATCCCGCTGCGCCCAAAGATCCCGTTCTCATGAGAGCCACCTTTCTCGAGAAATCTGAGTGCAATCAACGTAGCACATCGCGACCGGAGCGCAAGCACGCGCTCCCACTGCCGCCGCGCTCAACGAGACCCGTCGTATCCGACAACAAGTTGAGAAGCTCAGCGCCCGCGCCCGGACGTTGCACGATGGGCGTAGGCGAAGGCTTGAGAATCAGGCCGGCGGCCAAGCTCTCCAGCCTCACCTCCGGGTAATAGTCGATGACACTCTTCACGTAGCCGAGGAACCGCTTCTTGAAGTGCCGGGGGTTGGCGTAGCCGCACCCGAACTGGAGCGCCAGCGAAGCCCACGGGATAGTGACCGGCTTCCGAAGGCGGAAGAAGCGCCAGGTCAGCCAGACGTAGATGTCGATCTCGAACGGTGACCGGAGGGCGCGAAGGACCCGCAAGTCGAGCGGGACCGGCGCCTCGGTCGCCTCGCGGAAGAAGCGTTCCGAGAGCAGGACGTGCGAGCCCCATGCTGCCTCGCCCTGCCCGGGCCGCGGGTCCCACCAGAGCTCCCGCTTCTCGGCGATCAGGAAGCCGACCTCGCCGGCCGCGTAGGCGTCCTCCTGGTCCAGGTAGAGCGCCTGCCGGATCAGGCTGCCAGAGCGCCCGGCCTGTCGACGTCGAATCTCAACATCTTTAGAATGAAACTGTGACGCCGGGGCGCCAGGGAGGACCAACGAGAGCTGCGGGGTCGCGGACTTCCAAGCGGTCTTCCCAGCCATAGGGCCCCTCCGCTCCGCTGCCTTGCAGCGGATACCAGAGAGGGACGCCGGTCCCCACAAGGCGCCCTTCAGGGCGCTTCTGAGGTGAGCGTACGGAACCCGGAGACAGGCCTTCGAACGGCATCGACGTCATGCCGCCTGCTTCATTGCCGCGACCTCCCGAAGCCAGAAAATCAGGGTGTTCGAACTCAGAGTGATTGGGTCCACCATTCCCATTCCCATTCTCTGCCGCCAGCCGGGAGGTTCCCGCAGGTGCCGCGGACCCCGACGGTACCCTCCTGCAGAGGGTATAGAGTGCGACCACCTTTTTTGGGGCAACTGTGGAGCTACCCGACATCGGCACGCGTCGCCGCTGCTTCGCCGCACCTGAAACATCCAGTCCGCCGCCGGAGCGACCGTGCGGGTCGCCGCCGAATGCGTGGACTTCTCGTCCATTGCCGAGGAGGAAGAGGAATGATCCGGAAAGACCTGCTTGCCGCCGCCTGCGCCGCCGCCTTGTTCCCGGTCTGTGTTGTGCCTGCCGCCTGGGGGCAGGAGGAGAAGCCGCCAACCGCCGAGCAGCCTGCGGACCAGGCCGCCGCCGTCCAGGGCGAAGAGGAAGGCGATCCCGAGGCGGTCTTCGAGGAGATCACCGTCACCGCCAAGAAGCGGGAGGAGAGCATCTACGAGGTGCCCGTCGCGATCACCGCCTTCACCGGCGAGGAGCTCCAGCGCCAGGGCATCACCGACCTGATCGACATCGGCAAGTTCGTCCCCAACCTGAACGTCACCGGTTTCTCGGCCGGTCACACCTCGTCCGCCAACCCGTTCATCCGCGGCATCGGCCTGCAGGACCACCTGATCACCACCGACCCCGGAGTCAGCGTCTACGTCGACGGCGTCTACCTCGGGCGTCAGGTCGGACAGAACTGGAATCTCGCCAACATCGAGCGTGTCGAAGTGCTGCGCGGACCGCAGGGCACCCTCTACGGCCGCAACTCGATCGGCGGCGCGATCAACATCATCACCCGGGCGCCGGGAAGCGAAGAGACCAGCCGGTTCACGCTCGAAGCCGGCTCGCGCGGGCGCTGGGGAGGCAACCTCTACACCAACCAGCGCCTGAACGACCAGTGGTCGGTCTCCGCCACCGGCGCCTACACCCGGCGCGACGGGCTGGGCGAGTTCGTCAACCTGCCGAACGCCGATGTGCAGGTGGGCGAGCTCGAGGAGATCGCCACCCGGGTGGGCGTCCGCTGGGCGCCTTCCGATCGCTTCTCCCTGCTCATCAACGCCGATGCCAACCAGGGCGACGGCGGGCTGCGGCCCTACCGGACGCTCATCGACGAGGTGCCCAACGGCGGCGTCTACGGCGCCGGCTACAGGAACTCCGACACCGCCCGCAACCCGTACGACAACAACACCGGCCAGATCGACCAGACCCGGGTGACGAACGAAGCGGAGGGCTTCGCGATCACCGCCGACTGGACGATTTCCGACCAGCTCGCGGTCAAGCTCCTGGTCAGCGATCGCCACTCCGAGTACGAGAGCGGCCTCGACGACGACGGCTTCCTCGACAACTTCCTGGCCTTCCCCGAGACCGGCTTCGCCGACCAGACCTCGGCCGAGCTGCAGCTCACCGGCGAGTACGGCAACTTCGACTTCGTCACCGGCCTCTACTACTTCGACGAGGACGGCGAGAACGACCAGCGGCCGACGGTATTTCTCGGCGGCCTGGGCACGTTCAATCTCAGCCAGCAGGTCAAGAGCAAGGCGATCTTCGCCAACCTCGGCTACCGGCTCAACGAGCGGATGCGGATCTCCGGCGGCCTGCGCTTCACCCAGGACGACAAGGACGCCGCGGTCAACATCAACGACGGCCTGATCGACACCAGCGCGCAGGACGACTGGTCCGAGACCAGCGGCGAGGTGGCGCTCACCTACGAGCTCGCGAACGGCATGAACGTCTACGGCGCCATCCAGAGCGGCTACCAGTCGGGCCAGTTTCCGGCGCGGCCTTACTGCCTCTTCGGCTCGCTCGACTTCAGCCAGCCCGGCAACGTCAGCCGGCCCAACTGCTTCGTCGCCACCGACCCGATCACCGCCATCAACTATGAGCTCGGCCTCAAGGGCCAGGCTTTGGACAATCTGCTGATGAGCGTGGCGCTGTTCTACACGAACTACTCCGACCTGCCCTACCAGGTCTCGACGACGACCGGCGCCGGCTTCGACACCCGCAACATCATCGTCAACCAGAACTCCTGGGGCGCCGAATGGGAGGGCACCTGGTACGCCGGCGGCGGGTTCTATCTCCACTCGAGCCTGGGCTACATCAACGCCGACATCGACGATCCGGTGGCCGTCGCGCCGCTCACCCCGGAGCTCACCGGCTCCTTGAGCCCCGAGCTGATCCTGAGCCTCGACAGTGGCGCCAAGACCTCGTTCCGGGTCGACTACTCCTACCGCGACGAGATGTTCGGCGAGCCGACCTCCGATCCCGGGCGCTTCACGCACATCGACAGCCGGAGCCTCATCAACGCCGACATCACCTACCATGCACCTGGTGAGCGCTGGTCGCTGGGGGCCTACGGCAGGAATGTGACGGACGAGCGCTACGACAACGGCCGCCTCAACACCGGCGACTACATCCTCGTCATCCTGAGCAACGACGCCAGCGAGTTCGGATTGCACTTCTCGACCCGCTTCTAGAGAACGCAGTGGCCAGGGGCGGGCCGACCGGGAGCTCCCGGCGGCCCGTCGCTTCAGTCGTCCTTCACCTCCCAGTCGAAGTAGAGCTCCTCGAACACCGACCGGTCGGTGAACTTCTTCCACTCGCCGGCCGAGATCTCCGGCGGCTTCACCGGCTCGTTCTCGTCGGTCTGGAAGACCCGGCCCTGGGTCTTGCGATCGAGCGCCGCCCGAATCGAGGGCAGGGGATGCACCCAGGGCGGGCTGTTCTTGGTCATCGCCCATTCGTTGACCGCCGTGATCATGGCGGTGAACTCCGCAGCCGCGGCGCCCTGCCCCATCCAGGCGAGGTTCGGGGCGTCGTCCGCGGCCGTGCCGGAGAGCGTGGCGTTGTGGCTGCCATGGTGGCCGGCCTTGTAGAGCACCGCGCGACCCAGGAGTTCCTTCGCGGTGACCGTGGACGAGCCGTCCCGGAAAGAAACGTCCTTCCAGGAGAACCAGTTGCCGCGCTGGGCGTCGGCGGCGAAGAACAGGACCTTCTTCGAAACCGGGAGCTCGAAGGCCACCACCAGGCTGGTGTTGTTGATGCCGGTGTTGAGCTTGAGCGCCAGCGTCTCGGCAGAGTAGAGCCATTCGTCGTCGATGCGCCGCCAGGGGGCGTTCGGCGCGACTTCGACACGGTCGCGGTCGTCGGCGGCGCCGGGCCCCTGACCGTAGCGCTCCTCGAAGAACGGCGTCTCGCTGTCGAACGCGAACTCGAGCGGCACGAAGTAGTGGCGGCGGAAGGGCGAGGAGCGCGTGCCCTGTGGCGCGCGCGCGGCGGCGGCGAAGGAGATGCCGTGGTCCTGCGGAAAGCCCTCGCCGTCGCGCGGGTCCTCGTCGGCGATGAGCTCGGCGCTCTCGGGCGGGCCGAGGATGTAGGCGCGGATCCCGTCCGCGCCGTCGAGCGCCACCGGCTCGATGCCGGGATAAAGATAGAAGCAGCCCTTCCTCGCCGCCGCCTTGTCCTTGATCAGCCGCATGGCCTGCTTGTTGACCGACTTCTCGGGATCCTCGGCGGCGGCGAGCATCTCCGCCATGTTGAGCTTTTCGGTGCCGCCACCCAGCTCGAAGCCGAGGAGCGCGTCGAGGCGCGAGACGGCCGGGTCGTCCTCGCCGGCGGCGAGCGCCAGCTCGCGGCGCGCGGCGAGGAGGCCCAGAAGCTGGTCCTTGTGGCGCGTGCGCAGGGCGTTGGCGAGCGCGTTGTCCGGGTCCTCGGTCCAGGCGACCCAGGCCTCTTCGATCTGGAAGTCCTCGAAGTAGGGCTTCGCCGACTTCCAGATGCCGTTCAGATGGTCCTGGTGCTCGTGGGTGAGGATCGCGAGATCGAGATGCCCGCCGCACGAGGCGTGCAGGTGCTTGACGATGTCGCCGATCGGTTTCTTGTGGTCGACGAAGGCCTGCGAGCCGGGCTTGTAGCCGCAGTCGATCATCACGTAGTAGGGCGTGCCGCCGCCCGCACGCGGGAAGGCAAGAAGAAAACAGTCGCCGTGACCCTGGCGGTACATGCGCACGGTGGCGCCGTTCGCAGGCGGGACGAGCGGTTGAACAGGGGGCATCAGCGCACCTCCTCCAGCTGATGAAGCAGCGCGAACGGCTCTTCGCGCGTTGCGGCACCGCGCAGGCGCAGGCTCATCGCCCGGCCGCCGTCGAAGGCGTTGTCCGAGCCGCCGCTCTCGCCGAGCAAAAAGCGCCGCACGCGGTCGAGCTCGGCGTTGTCGTTGATCGTGCCCGGCGTGCGGATGATGCGGCGGACCTCGCTGGTCGTGGGATCGATGAGGATCGTCGCGCCGGCACGGTAGCGGAAGTCGGGCTCGGCGCGTTTGCGCCTGCCGGCCTCCGCGGGCTTGTCCAGCTTCGCCTGCTCCTGCGGGTCGAAGTAGCCGTCGCGCCGCTGGGTGATCTCGATCACCAGATCGGTCGAGATCATGCCGCTCGCGGTACGCCGCATGGCCGGACGCACGGCGTGGATCTCGACCGCGGGGCCGTCCTTGCCCCTCACCACCGTCGGCGCCGCCGCGGCCTCGTCGATCACCAGCCCGAAGAGGCGGGCGTAGTCGCGGCCCAGACTGTCGCCTTCACGCAACCACTTCCAGAGGAGGGCGCGCACGCGGTCGAGGTCCTGCCAGACCTTGAAGCGATCGCTCTCCAAGTTCCAGTTGCGCGAGGCGTCGAGGACGAACCGGCCGAGTTGCACCCGCAGCTCGTCGGGCATGTGCTCCATCGAGCCGTCGGCCATCATCTCCTTCATCGACTCCTCGCCGGAGGGCCAGGCGAGCGCGTCGACACCCATGCTCGAGATGCCGCGCGGGTAAATCCCCCACTCGCGGAAGCTCTCGATGAAGACGACGCGGAAGCTCTCCTTCTCCTCCGGCGAGAAATCGATGTCGGCGGTGATGACACCGCGCAGGAAGCCGCCGAAGGTGATGTCGACCGGCGGGCAGTAGTCGATCGCGCGGATGCACATCTGGAGGACGCGGTCGGCGCAGCGCGCCGCCTCCTGGGCGAGCCGCGCGGTGAGATCGGGGTGAATCTCGCCGTCGGGGAGCTTGCCGGTGCCCTGGGTCGCGATGCGGAAGAGGTCGGCGGTGCGCGCGCGGTAGATCAGCACGAAGGCGCGGAAGACCGCCGCCACCAGGATGGCGCCGCGGGCGTGGGGGCCCAGCGTCGCATCGAGCGCCTGCGGATCGGGCGTGCGGGGTTTCCACTTGCCGGTCGCCGGGTCCTTGCCGCCGAGCGCGTCGCGCAGCGCCATGCCCCGCCCGGTCGCCCGACCGAACTGCTGCGCCAGCTGACCGAGGAGGTTCTCGCTGTCGAGGTCGCCGCGCGTGCGGCGGATCTGGCTCTCGAGGACCGTCGGGTAGGTGAAGTGCTGGAAGAGAGCGACGATGTCGGCGAACGCCTCATGGAAGGCGTGGACGTCGGGGTTGGTCGGCTCGTTGAAGCGCGGGTGCACGCCGTCGAGCAGGGCGTGGGTGGTTTCGTGGGCGACGATGTCGTGCGAGAGCGCGGTGAAGACGACGGTTCCGGGGGTGTTGTCCTCGTCCTTCGAGGCGACGGGGAAGTAACCGAAGAGCAGCGCCTTCTTCGCCGGCGAATAGTAGGCGTTGCGGTCGCGCAGGGCGTGCGGGTAGATGCGCAGCCGGCGCACGAACTGTTCGGCATGGCCGCCGTCCGCCGTCGCCACGCGGCGGTCGGCCCACAGGGCCTTCCGGCCGAGGGCGCGCTCGAAGTTCTGGATCGTCGTCATGGCGACCGCGTAGACCATCTGCTGATGGAACTGCGGATTCGACTCCGAAGGCGCGAGACCGTCCTGCGCCAGGAGGTGCGCGTGGTCGAGATCGACGGGGTAGTAGAAGACGCCGCTCGCCGGATCGACGTCCACCACCTCGATGTACTCCCCGACCGGTCCCGGCGCGAGACCCTCCCAGCGCAGCTGGACGGTGATCTCGTTGAAGGAGGCGCTGGCGAGGCGCGTCGCGAGGCTGGGATCGAACGCCAGGATACGCAGCCGCCGCACCACCGGCGAGGGAACGCGCGCCGCTTCGAGGTAGCGCCGGATGATCCTCACGGCGCGCACCTCAGGTCCCGCTTCCCGGCCATCGGGCTCGTGCTGCTCGTTCTGGTCGTTCCGCTCGTGCAGCTCGTTCTGGTTGTTCTGGTCATGGGAACCCTCCGCATCGGGGCGTGCGACTCAGCACTCTTGGCGCAACTCCGCGAGGCGCCGGACGACGTCGGCCGGCAGCGCACGGGCGCTCGGGTCGGCGAGGCCGAGCTCTTCGAGGTAGCGGTCGAGATCGCTCTGACAGGCGAGGAAGCGCAGCACGTTCTCCGGCCGGTAGAGCTGCCGGAGATCGGGAAAACGCAGCTCGCCGTTGGGCTTGCGCGCCTCCGGGTCGGCCTGGAGGCGATGGATCACCGCGGGCGAGAGCGACAGGCCGGCCGAGACGGGCCAGTCCGAGAGGCTCCGGCGGCCGCGCCCGAAGCGCAGGCGGGCGGCGTCGAGCAGGCGATACATCCACGACTCGCTGCGGTAGAGGCGGTCCTGCGGGTAGCCCTTGTAGACCTCGGCGAAGGAGCCCGAAACCGCGAGACCCCGTTCCACCGCGGCGTCGAGAATCCAGTGGAAGGCGAGGTTCGCCAGCCCATCGTCGACGTAGCCGCCGCCGACGTTCGAGTGGACGCCGGCAAACCATCGCTGTTCGAGCGTCTGATGCGGGTGGCGGTCGGTCCACACCTCGGGACGGAAGTCGTAGCGCGCCTCGTCGATGGCGAGTGCCTGCCGGGCGTGGCGCACGCAGTCCGCCGGGCGCGAGCCGACGTGGAAGCTGCGGCTCGCGGTCGCGGTGCTCTCGCCCGCGGCGCGGAAACGCGAGCCGAGCGCCATGACGGTGTCCCAGACTCCGAGGAAGGCGATATCGACGCGCTGGAAAGGCCCCAGGGGCTCTTTCGGCCGGGGCTCCGCGGCGCGCTCGGCGTCGATGGCGCGGCGCACCTCCGATGCGCTCACCGTGCCGCGGGAGACGAGGTACTCGCGAAAGAAACGCGGCAGGTAGTAGGCATCTCCCTTCGGTGGCAAGCCCCCCGACCAATCGAGGAAGCGCGTCAGCGCGCGCGCCGTCGCCGCGCCGCGGCTGAAGCCGAAGACGAAGACCTCGTCTCCCGGCAGCTGGTTGTGCACCAGGAAGGAGAGCGCGTCCTCGACGTTGGACTCGAAGCCCGCCCCGAAGGCCCCTCCCAGCAACTTGTCCGCCGTGCTCAACAGGCGATTCGAAGTGCCGGGGAACTTCGACAGCGATCCGACCCCGATGTCGTAGTAGGTCACCTGCTCGCGGCCGGAGCCGTCGTCGAAAGGCAGGACCGCGCGGCAGAGCTTGAGCGCATTCGAAGGTTTGAGCACCTCGTGGCCGTCGTCGCGCTGCTTGCGGACGTAAGTGCTGTTCCATGTGCCATCGAGGCAGAGGATCCATCGTCGCGGAGTCATCGTCGGAGCGCCCTCCCTGGCTTCGGCCCAGGCATCGGCCCAGGCATCGGCCCAAGCTTCGGCATCCACCGGGAGCGGCAGGAACGCAGCGACCAGCAGCGCGAAGAAGACCATCGCTGCGCCGTCGAGCTGCCTCGGAGTGCCTCGCAGTGCCAAGTTGAAAAAAACCTAGCACAACGGCCGAGGCCGCCAAGCACGCCGCGAAAAGGGCCCCGGCAGGGCGTCCTGCTCCCCCCTCCAGGACGGCGCCGAGGCGGGACCGGCGCGCGGGACGGGGAGGAATGGCGTGGGATATCATCGCCCGGCTTCAGACCGTCCACCGCCATGCCGAGCCCCGTTCGCGAGACCATCGACCGCCACCTGGCGCCTCTCCTCGAGGCGGGGGTGGAGCTCGGAAACCTCGCTCCGGAGGCGAGGCTGCGCGAGGACCTCGGCCTCTCTTCGCTCGACGCGGTCAGCCTCTTGATGACTCTCGAGGAGGAGTTCGACGTCGAGGTCACGGACGAAGAGGTCGTCGGCCTGCTCCGGCTCGGCGACCTCGAGCGCCTGATCGCAGCCAAGCTCGCCGCGCGCGACGCCGGCCCAGCGGTCCCTTCCTAGCCGCGGCGGAAAGTTCCTCGCCCTTGAACCGTGCCGTCATCACCGGTGCCGGGATCGTCTCGAGCCTCGGCAACTCGCTCGCCGAGGTCGAAGCCGCGCTGCGCGACGGACGGTCGCGGATCGAGCGGGTGCCCGCGTGGGCGAAGCTCGGCTTGCGCAGCCAGGTCGCCGGCGTCGTGCACGGCGTGGCGGAGCTCGCCGCGGCGCAGGGTGTGCCGCGCCGGGAGCTCCTCGCGATGTCCGAGGCCGCGCGCTACTGCACGCTCGCCGCCGCGCAGGCGATCGCCGATGCCGGCCTGACCGCGGACGAGCTCGCTTCGCCGCGCACCGGCTGCATCGTCGGCACCGGCATCGGCAGCACCGGCGCGGTCTACCGCGGCGGCGTCGAGGTCCACGCCGGCCGCGCCCGGCGCGTCGATCCGTACGCGGTGATCCAGTCGATGTCGAGCTCGGCGAGCGCTGCCCTCGTCCACCGCTTCGGCATCGGCGGCCGCAGCTACTCGATCGCCTCGGCCTGCGCCACCTCGGCGCACGCCATCGGTCACGCCGCCGAGCTGGTGCGGGCGGGAGTGCTCGACCTCGTCGTCGCCGGCGGCGGCGAGGAGATCGACGAGCTCGTGGCGGCCGCCTTCGGGGCGCTGCGCACGGCGCTCTCGACGCGCTTCAACGACCGGCCCGAGCTCGCGTCACGTCCGTTCGCCGCCGATCGCGACGGTCTGGTGCTGGCGAGTGGCGCCGGCGTGGTGGTGGTCGAGAATCGCCAGCGGGCCGTGGCCCGCGGCGCGCGGGTGTGGGCGGAGGTCGCCGGCTTCGGCGCCAACTCCGACGGCTTCGACCTCGTGTTGCCCGAGCCCTCCGGCGCGCGCGCCGCGCAATGTATGGCGCTCGCGCTCGCCGACGCCGGTGCCGCGCCCGCGGACGTCGACTACGTCAACGCTCACGCCACCGGCACGCAGGCGGGCGACCGCGCCGAGGCGGCGGCGCTGCGGCGGCTGTTCGGCGACCGCCTGCCGGCGCTCTCCTCCACCAAGTCGCTCGGCGGCCACGCCCTCGGCGCAGCCGGCGCGCAAGAGACCATCCACTGCCTGCTGATGCTCGCCGGGGGCTTCGTCGCGCCTTCGGTCAACAGCACCCCGCGCGACCCGGAGCTCGAGGACCTGCCGGTGGTGACCGACGCGCGCCCCACCCGGCTCGGACTGGTGCTCTCCAACAGCTTCGGCTTCGGCGGCACGCACGCGGTCCTCGCGCTGCGCCGCGCCGACTGAGACCCCGCGGAGCGCGGAGACCATGGAGACCCCGGAGACCACCGCCGCATGACCGCCCTCGACCCCACCGCCCGCCGGCTCCTCGGGCGACTCCTCGGCCACTGGCCGCGGCTCGCCGTCGCGGGCCTCGCCGTGATGGTGGCGGCGCTTTGTCAGCTGGCGCTCACCTGGCTGGTGAAAGTCTGGTCGGACGCCCTGCTCGCCGGCGCCGACCCGGCGGCGCTCCGGCGCGCGCTCGTCCTGGCGGCGGCCGCGGTCGCGCTTCTCCTGGTGACCGTCTTCCTCTCGCGCTATCTGCTCGCGGTGTTCGAAAAGCGCCTGGTCCAGGAGCTGCGCGACGAGGCCACCGCGGCCCTCCTCGCCGCCGAGACCGGCACCGTCGAAGCGACGGCGGCGGGTGAATGGCTGTCGCGCCTGTTCAACGATCCCAACGCGCTCTCGGGTTTCGTCGAGGACCTCCTGCGCCGGCTGCTCGGCGGCATGGCGGTGACCGGTGGCGCGCTGGGGATGATGTTCGTGCTCGATGCCCGGCTGACTCTCGCGGTGGGGATCGCGGTGCCGATCGTGGCGCTCCTGTTCGCGCTCCTCGGCCGCCGCATCCGCCGCTGGGCGCGCCTGGCGCAAGAGGAGCTCGGCGAGGCGACTGCGATCGCCGGCGAGCAGCTCCAGGGACTGCCGACGATCAAGGCCTCTCAGACCGAGTCCGCGGAGACCGGCCGCCTGAGCAAGGTCGGCGCCCGCTACGTCGCGCGCGCGCTCGCCGCCGAGTGGTGGGCGACGGCGCTGGTGACGGCGGTCTGGCTGGCGACGGCGCTCGGCCTGCTGACCGCGATCTGGTACGGCAGCCGGCAGGTCATCGCCGGCGCGCGCTCGCCCGGCGACCTGCTGGTCTTCGCGCTCTACGCGGCGCAGGCGATCGAGCCGCTGCGGCGGCTCTCCGACGTGCAGGGACGCTGGCAACGCACGCTCGCCGCGGCGGCGCGGCTGTTCGCGGTCATCGATCTGCCCGCCGAGAGCCGCCGCGGCGGCCGCCGCATCCTGCCACTGCCGGCCCGCGGCGAGCTCGCAGTCGAGAAGGTCCGCTTCGCCTACGACGGCGGAGCACCGGTGCTCGATGGGCTCTCGTTCCGCCTGGCGCCTGGAGAGACTGCGGCGCTCGTGGCGGCGAGCGGCGGCGGCAAGTCGACGCTGGCGAGGCTGGTGCTCGGCTTCCACGCTCCCCAGGCCGGACGGCTGCGGATCGACGGCGTCGATCTCGCCGAGCTCGACCTCGACGCGCTGCGCCGCAGCGTCGGCATCGTTTTCCAGGAGCCCTTCCTCTTCCGGGGCTCGCTCGCCGAGAACCTGCGCTATGGCGCCGCAGCGGTTGCCGACGCCCGCGTCCAGCAGGCCGCCGAGACGGTCGGGCTCGAGAGTCTCCTGCGCGCGCTGCCGCGCGGCCTGGCGAGCGATCTCACCGAGGCCGGCCGCTCGCTCTCCGGCGGCGAGCGCCAGCGCATCGCCCTCGGACGCGCGTTTCTGCGCTCGCCGGCGCTCCTCGTCCTCGACGAGGCCACCAGCGCGATCGACAGCGAGACCGAGGAGGCGATCTTCGACCGCCTGGCGCCGTGGCTCGCCGGGCGCACCGTGCTGGTGATGGCCCATCGCCTGTCGACCGTCCGGCGGCTACCGCGCGTCGTTGTGCTCGAACAGGGCCGTCTCGTCGGCGACGGCGCGCCGCAGGCGCTGCTCGCGACCTGCCCCCCCTTCCGCCAGCTCTTCGCCTCGCAGGTCGAGCGCCCGCCGGCGGCGCCTTGACAGCCCTGGGAGCGCCTCCTAGGCTGCGGACCCGCACTCCCGTGGCGATGCTCCCTTCAGCCCCCCGCGACCCCGGGCGACCGCCCGCCGGGGAGAGACTCCGCCCGGCTCCGTCCGGCGCTCTGCCCGACGCTGCGACAACCGTCGTTGATCTCGCCGAAAGCTTCGACCCGGCGCGGGCTCACCTCCCGGTCCGGCGCGTGCCGGTCACCCACATCGTCGATCTGCTCGCGGTCTCCCACGCCCCCGATCGGGTCGCCGCCTACCGCGCGGCGATGCTCGCCGGAGAACGCTTCCCGCCGATCGGCGTGCTGCCGATCGGCGAGCGCTATTTCGTCGCCGACGGGCACAAGCGCTGGCAGGCCTACCGCGCGTTGGGCGCCCGCGACGTCCTGGTCGAAGTCTGGACGCCGCGGCGCTGGCTGCGCGATCAGGGCCGCCAGGTGGCGGGAACCGGGCGCCGCCTCGGCCGTGCGGTGGGCCTCCTCGCGGTGCGACCGCGCGAAGGATTCGCGCTGCTCGCCGCGGCGCCGTTGCACTGGTGGCGTGTCGCGCGCTCGCTCGCCAGCCACCTGATCGCCGCGGCCCGGTCGCGCTCATGAACTTCGTCCTCCTCGACGAGATCCTCGAGCTCGAGCCGGGTCGCCGCGCGCTGGCGCGAAAGGTCTTCTCGCCCGACGACGACTACCTTGCCGACCACTTTCCCGGCTACCCGGTCGTTCCGGGCGTGTTGCTCACCGAAGCGATGGGGCAGACCGGCGGCTGGCTGATCCTCCACCACCTCGACTTCTCCCGCCTCGTCCTGCTGGTGATGGTCCACCACGCCAAGTTCCGCCAGATCGTGCTGCCGGGCCAGGAGGTCCTGCTGGAGGCCGAGCTCGAGACGGTCGGCGAGTCCGATTTCGTGGCCCGTTGCCGGGCACGGGTCGGGCGGCGCACGGTCGCCGACGCGCGCCTCGCCTACCGTGGATTTCCCCTGCCGCGCGCTCCCGGCGTCGCCGATCCGCTGACCGCGTGGGCGCGCACGACCTGGGCGCGCCTGCGCCCCGACGCCTCGTGAGCCCTGGCGCGAGTCCGGCCGGCCCCTCCCGGCGCGCCTCCCTGTCGGTGGTCGTCCTGACCCGCGACGAGGAACGCAATCTCCCACGCTGCCTCGCCTCGGTCGCCGGTCTCGCCGACCAGGTCGTCGTCGTCGACTCGGGCTCGACCGACCGCACGCTGGCGATCGCGCGGGCCGCCGGCGCCGAGGTCGTCGAGCGTGAGTTCCCGGGCTGGATCGCGCAGTACCAGTTCGCGTTCGAGCAGGCACGCGGCGACTGGATCCTGGCGCTCGACGCCGACGAATGGCTGTCGCCGGCGTTGCGCGCCGCGCTCGCGCCGCTCCTCGCCGGCTTGCGGCCCGAGGCGAACGGCTTCGAGGTCGAGCGCCGCGCGTTCGTCCTCGGCGCCTGGGTCCGCCACGGCGGCTGGTCGGAATGGAAGCTCCGGCTGGTGCGCCGCGGCACTGCGCGCTGGGGCGGCGTCGACCCGCACCCCAGCCTGCACTGCGACGGCGCCGTTGCGCGTCTCCGCGGCACGCTCGGCCATCGCCCGTATACCGATCTCGGCCACCATCTCGCCAAGCAGGATCGCTACGCCGCGGTGCATGCGCGCGGCGTCGGCGCGGCCGGTCGCGCGCCGTCGCTCATCGGCCTGCTATGCGAGCCGCCGCTGGTCTTCCTGCAGCGCCTCTTCCTGCAGTCCGGCTGGCGCGACGGCGTGCGCGGCGTCGTCCTCGCCGGCATGGCGGCGACCTACTTCTTCCTCCGTCATGCGCGGCGCTGGGAGGCTGCCTGGTCGGTAGTGGAGCCAATGGAGCCAGTGGAGCCGGGCGAGCCGGGCGCCGCCGATTCGCCCGATTCGCCCGAGCGCTAGTTCCTGGCGAGCAACCGCTCGAGCCGAGCGGCGTAACGCTCGACGCAACTTCCCGCCGCCGCCATTGCCGCCGCGCGCTCGCCCAGCCGCCGGCGCTCCTGCGGGTCGCGCAGCAGGTCGGCCAGGGCCGCCGTGAGACCGCTCGCCGCGGCGACCTCGCACAGGGCTCCCGCGGCGCGCAGCTCACTCATCACGTCGGCGAAGTTCTCGCTGTGCGGCCCGACGAGCAGCGCGCGCCCGCCGCGCGCCGCCTCGAGAGGGTTGTGTCCACCGTGGCGAACGAAGGTGCCGCCGAGCACGACCAGGTCGGCGACCGCGATCGCCGCCGGCAGCCAGCCGAAGCGATCGACGACGACGACCTTCGCCGGCGCCTCTCCAGCCGCGGCGCCGCGCTCGCTCTCGGCGAGCGTCTGCGCCACGAAACCGGCGCGGCGGGCCCAACGGACGATCGCCGCGGCGCGCCGCGGATGGCGCGGCGCGAGCATGAGCTGCGTCGTCCCAGACGTGGCCGGGAGATCTGCCAGCGCCTGCAAGAGCCGGCGCTCTTCGCCGGGGTGCGTGCTGGCGGCGACGATCCAGAGGGCGCCGGCCGGCTTGCGCGGCGCCTGTCCGGAGGGCGCCGGCGTCGGCGTGTCGTACTTCAGGTTGCCGACGACCTCGACGCGCTCCGGCGGCGCGCCGATCGCGCACCAGCGCGTGCGCTCGGCGGCGCTCTGCGCGCCGATCCAGTCGGCCGCCGCCAGCACCTGGCGAAAGAAGGCGGGCAACAGGCGGTAACGTGCGACATCCCGAGAATAGAGGCGGGCACTCGCGAGGGCGAGCGGGATGCCGAGCTCCCGGCAGCCGAGGAAGAGCCGCGGCCAGACCTCGCACTCGATCCCCACCACGAGGTCGGGCGCCAAAGCCTGGAGCCACCGGCGCAGCGCGCGTCGACGGTCCCACGGCAACGGCGCGACCGCGACAACCGCCGGCAGATCCGCCGCCAGCCGTTCTCCCGCGGCCAGCCCGTCACGGTTGCCGGCGGTCAGCACGAAGCGATCGGCGGTGTGGCGCTCGGCCCAGTGGCGGACCAACGCCGCCGCGGCCGCCATCTCGCCCACCGACACCGCGTGCACGACGAGCAGGCGGCCGCCCCTCCCGAGCCGGCGCGGCGGCCTGCCGAGGCGCTCCGCCAGCCGATCGAGCGTCGAGCGTCCGCCGGCGACAGCCGCGAGCTCGCGCGGCACCAGCAGGAGCCAGACCACCAGCGCGAGCAGCCCGTCATATAGATGGAACACGGCGCGCGGAATATACTCGCCTGCCGCTCGAATCGAACCTGGAGCCCTGCGCACGCGGGACTCTGGCGACCGATCGGGATCTCCATTCGAAGCCCGTGCCCGCCTCCCCACTCATCGCACCCGATCGCCGCCGGGTGGTCGTCACCGGCGTCGGCCTGGTGACGACCCTCGGCGGCAGCTGTGAGGAGATCCGCTCGCGGCTCGCCGCCGGCGAGGTCGCGGCGAGCCGGCCGGTGACCGGCGCCCCCGGCCTGCGGCTGGCGACGATCGCCGGCTTCGAAGCGCGGCCGCACTTCCGCCAGCCCAAGGCGCTGAAACTGACCGACCGCAAGACACAGCTCGCGGTCGCTGCCGCAGCCCTGGCGGTGGCCGATGCCGGGCTCACCGAGGAAGTCTCGCGCGACGACTGGGCGATCGTGCTCGGCTGCAGCGCCTCCGACCTGCAGTGCGCGGAGCTCGCGCGCGCGCTCGGCCCCCTCGACCCGGCAGCGCCGGAGCGCGCCGTCGACGATCTGCCCTTCTTCGCCGAACGCCTGCTGGGCGGACTGAACCCGCTCTGGCTGCTGATCAACCTGCCGAACATGGTGGGCGCGCACGTCGGCATCCAGCTGGCGTCGCACGGCCCCAACCACACACTCACCGGCGACTGGATCGCCGGCACGCAGGCGCTCGGCGAGGCCTGGCTCGCCATCGCCGGCGGCGAACGGGAGGTCGCGCTCGCCGGCGGCGCCGATGCACCCCTCGACCCGTTCGACCTCGGAGCTCTCGCGACCCGCCACACGACAGCCGGAGGCGCCCCTTTCCTGGTCGCCGAGGGCGCTGCGGTCTGGGTGCTCGAGGAGCGCGAGCACGCGCGACAGCGCGGCGCGCGCACGCTCGGAGAGATCCGTGGCTACGCCTCGACGGCAGCGATCGGCGGCGATCTTTCGGGTGCGCTCCAGCGCGCGGCGAGAGGCGCCCTCGGCGGCGCCGACGAACCTTGGGACGAGCACCCGGCGACGACGCGAGCCGAGATCCACCGTCGACTCGGTCACGCCCTGGCCGCCTCCGGCCCGATCGACGGCGCGCTGTTGCTCGCCGAATGGGCGGCGGTCGAGGGCGCAGAGTCCGCAGCGGCCGGACTCCTCCTCGCGGTCGGCACGCTCGGTCAATGCGCCGCCCTCGCCCTCGCCGGACCCGGTCGCCCATGACAAAGGAGAGCCGATGAATCCGACGCGTGAAGAGCTGCGACAGAAGATCGTGCTCCTGGTGGCCGACGCCCTCGACCGCGACGTCGCGCAGGTGTCGCCGCAAGCCTCGCTGATCGACGACCTCGGCGCCGAGTCGATCGACTTCCTCGACCTGCAGTTCCGCATCGAGAGCGACTTCGGATTCAAGTTCACCGACGAAGAGCTCTGGCGCGGCAGCTTCGACCCGACCGATCCGCGCTGGGTGGCGGGCGGGCGGCTGACCGCGGCAGCCGTGGAGCAGGTGCGTCGCCGCCAGCCCGATTTCGCCTGGGAGCGTTTCGCCGCCGGCATCGCAGTCGCCGACCTGCCGCGCCTGCTCACCGTCGACACCATCGTCGACCACCTCGAGCGCCGCTGGGCGCAGGACCACGGAGCGCCGGCCGGTTGAGCGCGCGCCGCCGGGTGGTCGTGACCGGCCTGGGCGTCGTCTCGCCGCTCGGGCACGGGGTCGAGGCGCTCTGGCGCGGACTCGCCGCCGGCCGTTCGGCCGTCGGGCCGATCCGGCGTTTCGATGCCTCCGGCTATCCGACCCGGATCGCCGCCGAGAGCCCCGAACCTGAGCGCCCGGAAGCGATCGCGGACCGCCTCTGGCACGCCGCGAGCCGGATCGAGCGCTTCGCCTTCGTCGCGGCGAGCGCCGCCCTCGCCGACGCCGATCTCGCGCCGGGCGCATGGCGCGGCGGCGACGAGCGTCTCGGGCTGGCCCTGGCAGCAGGACTGGGTTCGTTCTCCCACCGCGAGGTCTTCGCCCCCTGCGCCGCAGCGATCTCGCAGAGCGCCGACTTCGACGAAGAGCGCTTCGCCGCCGCGTTCGCCCGCGAATGCGGTCCGCGGATCGCCGAGCGCCGCAGCCCAGGCAATCTCGCGGCGCGACTCGCCGACGAGCTCGCGCTGGCCGGCCCGCTGCTCGCGGTCGACACCGCCTGCGCGGCCGGCACGCAGGCGCTGGGCGACGCCGCGCGCTGGATCCGCCGCGGACTCGCCGAAGCGGTCGTCGCGGTGGCGAGCGACTCGCAGCTAGCGCCGCTCGGGCTCGCCTCCTTCTGTCTCCTGCGCGTGTTGTCGACCCGCAACGACGACCCGGCGCGGGCTTCGCGCCCGTTTGCCGCCGGCCGCGACGGCTTCGTGATGGGCGAGGGGGCCGGCGCGCTGGTGCTCGAGGCGCTGGAATCGGCCGCGCGGCGCGGCGCGCCGATCTACGCCGAGATCGCCGGCTTCGGTTCGGCCTGCGACGCCTACCGCGTAACCGACCCGCACCCCGACGGGCTCGGCGCCGCGCTGGCCATGCAGCGGGCGCTCGCCGACGCCGGCGTCGAACCCGCCGCGGTGGGCTACATCAACGCCCACGGCACTTCGACGCCGGCCAACGATCGCCTCGAGACGCGCGCCATTCACCGCGTTTTCGCCGCGACCGCGAAACCGCCGGTCTCGTCCACCAAGTCGATGATCGGCCATCTGACGGTCGCCGCCGGCGCGGTCGAGGCGATCGCCACCATCGGCATGCTGCGCGAACAACGCCTCCATCCCACGCGGAACCTCGACGAAGGCGACCCCGACTGCGACCTCGACTACGTCCCGCATGTCGCGCGCCCGGCGAGCTTCGAGCTTGCGCTCTCCAACTCTTTCGGTTTCGGCGGCCAGTGCGCCAGCCTGGTGCTGCGGCGCTGGAACGGCTAGGCGTGCAGCGCGGGAAGCGTGCGACCGGCGTGCCGGTCGACCTCCTCGGTGAGTTCCTCGAGCGCGGCCTCGAGCGCGCGGCGGTGCGGCTCGAGAGCCGCGCTGTCGAGCCCGGCGGGCACCGCGAGCGGCTCGCCGAAGGCGGTCCAGGCGCGACCCAGCGGCAGCGGCACGCGAAAGCGGTCCCAGGAGGAGAAGACCAGCTCGGGTCGGGCGGCGTAAGCCATCGGCACGATCGGTGCGCCGGTCAAGCTCGCCAAAGCGACGACGCCCGGCTTGGCAACCCGCGGCGGGCCGACCGGACCGTCCGGAGTGACGGCGACGCTGACTCCGGCGGCAATCAGGCGCGCCGCGTTGTGCAGACCGGCGGTGCCACCGCGCAGACTGCTGCCGAAGACAGCGCGTGTGCCGAAGCCGCCGACGGCGCGCGCGATCCTTCTGCCGTCGGCGTGGTCGCTCACCAGCACGGCGTAGCCGGGGCCGCGGAAAGCCCACGCCGGCCAGAGCATCCGGTCGTGCCAGAACGCTCCGATATGAGGTCCGGGACATCGGCGGCGCAAATCCGCTTCGGGAACGCCGACCGCAGCGATCCGGCTCGTGCGCCAGACGAGCGCGAGGTAGCCGCGAATGAGCCCCGGCAACAAGCTGTCGCGCCACGGCAGGTGGCGGCGGCGGTCGGCGGAGACGGGGTTGGGCATAGGGACCTGAGGTGGGCGTGAAGACCGGCGGCAGATCGGGAATCCGGGCGCCCGGCATCGCCGACCGCCTGTTGTACTGGCTGTTGCTGGTTCGCGACCTGCTGCTCACGCTGCCGGTCGTCCTGCTGGCGCTGCCGCTGTGGGCGCTGCCCTGGCCGCTCGCCACCCGGCTCGGGCGATTCTACGGCCGCGCGGCCGCAATTGGGTGGCCGCTGGCGCGTCGGGTAGCGATGATCAATCTGCGCCGGGCGCTCGGGCTCGACCGCGCCGCCGCGCGCCGCTTCACCTTTGAGGTCTTCGCCCACCTCGGCCAGTCGATCGCCGACGGCCTGCAGTGCGCCCGCCGGCGCAACTCAGCGCTTGCCGCAACCGCCGCGACCGCCGCCATCGGCGCGATCGACGCGCTCGACGTTCTCTATCGCATCGAATCGCCGGCGCTTGCCGCACGCGTGCTCGCGGATCCCCGGCCCAAGGTCTTCGTCATGGCGCACCTCGGCAGTTGGGAGATGACGGCGGCCGTGCTGGCGCGGCAGTTCGGCGCGCGCGGCGCGGCGATCGCCCGCCGGGTCGACAACCCTTTCCTCGACGCCCTGGTCAAGCGGGTGCGCCTCGAGCGCCCCGGGCAGTGGATCGAGAAGCGCGGCGCCACCGCCGCAGCGCTCTCTCGTCTGCGCGCCGGCGACAGCGTCGCGCTGCTGCTCGACGAAAATGCCGGCCGCCGGGGCGCCTTCGTCGACTTCTTCGGCCGCCGGGCTTCGACCCACCGCAGCGCCGCGCTGCTCAGCCTCATGAGCGGAGCGCAGTTGTTGGCCGGCGCGCTCGTGCGCGACGAGGAGAGCGGCGAACGGCTCTTTCTGCTGGCGGAAATCGCGGCCCGCCCGGGGCTCGCCGGCGCAGCCGCCGTCCACGACCTGACGCAGCGCGTGACCGGCGTTCTCGAAGCCTGGATCCGGCGCTATCCGCGGCAGTGGCGCTGGATCCACTGGCGATGGCGCGAGCGCCCGGAAGGCGCGAGCGAGAGCTATCGCCGGCGCGATCTGCGCCAGGCGTTCGCCGAGCCGGCGCCGGGCGAGGTCGGTGACGGGTAGCGGCCTCGACGGCCGCGGGCGACGCTGGTACACTCCGCAAAATTTCCGTGAGGTGATCCCGCAATGAGAAACAGCGCGCGTTTCGTCGCCGTCAGCTTGATGATCCTCCTGTCCGCGGCCCTGGCCGGCGCCCAGCCGGTCCCACCGCAGCCGACCGGCATGGTAGGCCCTTTGAACCCGGTTCTGTTCACCCAGGACGGCGTTCCGGACGGCACCGGCGATCTCCCCGCCATCCTCGAGTTCATTCCTTTCGCCGATGCGGGTGAGGGAACCGTCGCGCGCGGCATCCAGCTCAACTTCGGCAACGTCGTCTGCAACGGCGCCTCGACTTTCGGCGTCGTCGGGACCTCGAGCCAGTCCGCACTGCCGCTCGACGAGTTCGGCCGCGCCCCGGGCGAGGTCACGGCCAACGAATTCGACACCTCCGACGCCGTCCACCCGCGGCCGATCAGCGCCGCTTTCCAGGAGGGGGGCAACCCGACGATCCTCGGCGGCGGCGGCTCCGGCTCGGCGTCCATGCTCGACGCCGACGGCGACCACGCCTACGAGCAGCTGGCGGTCCAGGGGACGAACGGCGGCGGGCCGGTGGCGGCCACTCTCGACCTGCGGACCCACGACGAAGACGGTGACGGCCTCGCCGACTATGTCTCGCTGTTCGATCCGGCGCCGGTCGATCCGCAATTCAATCTCGCCGTGCTGCAGTTCTTCGGCCTGGGCTGCGACAGCTCGCCGGAGCCCTACACCGAGGCCTGGGTTCCGGTGGGGCGCGACCTCGACGGCGACCCGGCGGTCATTGGCGACCTCGACGGCAACGGCATCGCCGATCCGGAGTTCTATTTCGGCCCCAAGCTGGCGATTCGCGGCCCGGTAGTGCAGATCCCGACGCTCTCGGGATTCGGGATCGTCGCGCTCGCCGCCGCGCTGCTCCTCGGCGGTCTCGGGCTGATGCGGCGCCGCGGCCTTGCAGCTTCCGTCTAGGCGAACGACGCCGCGAGATCCCGACGCACCCGGGCGCTCACCGGTGCGCATCCTCTTCAGCACCGGCGAGGTCTCCGGAGATGTCGCCGGAGCCCTCGTCGCCGCGGCCGTGCGCGCGCGCTCGCCTTTAGCCGAGCTCTTCGGCATCGGCGGCAGCCGGCTCGCCGCGGCCGGCGTCGAGGTCCTGCGCGAAACCAACCATCTGGGCTGCGTCGGCCTCACCGAGACCTTCTCGGCGATACCGGCGCTCGCCGGCGCCTTTCGCGGCCTGTCGCGAGCCGTCGCGCAGCGCCGCCCGCAAGCCGCGCTGCTGGTGGGCAACGACCTCTTCAACTGTCTGCTCGCGCGCTGGCTGCGACGCGCGGGAGTGCGCACGGTCTGCTTCTTCCCACCGCAGGTCTGGCTCTGGCGCTCGCTCGCCGGTCCGATCGGCGCGAGCTACAACTGCGTCCTGACCAGTTTCCCGGAAGAGGACGCGGTCTATCGCGCGCGCGGCGCCCGCGCCCACTTCGTCGGGCACTATCTCTGCGACCGCCTGCCGCGTCCGGACGCCGCAGCGCGCGCAGCGGCGCGCGAGAGCTTCGGGCTCGAGGCGAGCGAACGGGTCCTGGCGCTGCTGCCCGGCAGTCGGACGATCGAAGTCCGCGAGCTCGGCCCGATCCTGATCGAGGCCGCGGCCCGCCTGCTCGTCCGTGACCCCACGCTGCGCTTCGTGCTGCCTCTCGCCGAGCCCCGATTCGCCGCCGGGATCGCGGCGCTCATCGCCCGCCACCCGTTCGCCGGCAGGATCATCCTCGTCGGCGACAGCCACCGCGCGCTCGCCGCCGCCGACCTCGCGCTGATGGCTTCCGGCACGGCGTCGCTCGAGGCGACGCTGCTCGGCGTCCCGATGGTTCTGCTTTACCGGTTGTCGACGGTCACCATGGGGGCGGTCGGGCTGATCCGCGCCCTCGGCCTGATCGACGCCGAGAGCGTGGGCCTGCCGAACCTGCTCTCCGGCGAAAGGGTCGTCCCCGAGCTGCGCCAGGGCGAGGCCACGGCGGAGCGCCTCGCGGACGAAGCCTGGCGCCTTCTCGAGGACCCGGAACGGTGCGCGGCGACGCGCGCCGCGCTGGACCGTATGCGCCCGGCGCTCGCGCGCGAGGGCACGATCGACCGGGTGGCCGACTGCCTGATCGCCCACGCCGCGGACCTGCCGTGGCCGGCGGCAGACGAAGCAACGGCGCTGCTACCGAATCCGGATTTCCTGCCGTCGTGGAGCCACCCATGACCGCTGGTCTCTTCCACCTCGCCGAGCTCGCCGCGCGGCTCGCGGGAGAGGTCGAAGGCGACGGCGAGCTCCAGGTCGACGGGGTCGATTCGCTCGCTCTCGCCGGCAGGAGCAAGATCGCGGTCGTGCTCGACGCCGCGCACGTGGCCGAGGCCCGGGCGAGCTCCGCCGCAGCCTTCGTCGCCGCGGCCGGGCTGGCGCTCGACGGCCGCCCGGTGGTGCGCGTCGCCCTACCTCGCGTAGCGCTGATCGAGCTCCTCGAGCTTTTCCACCCGCCCCCGCCGCGCCACATCGGCATCGAGCCCGGAGCCTGGGTGGCGCCGACCGCGGAGGTCGATCCGGGCGCCTGGATCGCCGCCGGCGCGCGCGTCGAGGCCGAGGCGGTTGTCGCCGCCGGCGTCGACATCCACACCCATGTGGTGATCGGTCACGGATCGACGATCGGCTCCGACAGCGTCCTGCACCCGCACGTCGTGCTCTACCCGGGAACCCGGATCGGCGCGCGGGTCGAGATCCATGCCGGCACGGTGGTCGGCCGCCCGGGATTCGGCTATCACCGCGACGACAGCGGCCGGCAGCGTCGGATTCCCCAGGTCGGCTGGGTCGAGATCGAGGACGATGTCGAGATCGGCACCCACTGCGCGATCGATCGCGCGACGTTCGGTGCCACCCGCATCCGCCGCGGCACCAAGATCGACAACCTGGTGCAGATCGGCCACAACAGCGACATCGGAGAGGACTGCTGCATCGTCGCCCAGGTGGGAATCTCCGGCAGCGTCGAGATCGGCGCCCGCAGCCTCCTCTCGGGCCAGGTCGGCGTCGCCGATCACGCGGTGCTCGAACCCGACACGCGCGTCGGCGCGCAGTCGGGCGTCGTCGGGCATCTCACCGGCGGCGAGTGGATCGGCTACCCGGCGCTGCCCGCGCCGCGCGCGCGGCGCGTCTACGGACTGCTCGCGCGTCTGCCCGAGCTGTTCCGCGAGCTGCGTCGACTGCGCGCGGAATGTGCCGATCTGCGCGCGCGCCTCGCGGCGCTGGCGGACGACCGCGACGATCGCAATGGCCGCATTGGCCGCGATGATCGCGAAGATCCCGATAATCCCGACACGCCGAAGGCCCGATGACCCCCGATGACCCGATGACCGGGTCGGCGTCAGCGCACGCATTGCTCTTCGAACCCGCCGCGGCGCGGATGCGGAGTCTGCTGCTCTCCTGGGCGCTGCTGGCGGCGATCTGGGTGCCGGGAGTGGCTCTCGTCGAGCTCCTGGTCGTGCACCGGATCGCCCTCACCGCTTCCGCTGTGTGGACCGCCATGCTGGTGCCGGCCTGCCAGGCGCTGGCGCTCGAGAGTCTCGCCGCGCCGCTCGGACTCGGCGCTGCGCTCGCGCGCCTGCGGCGCTCGCTGCGCGCGCCGCGTACCTTCATCCCCTGGGGCCTGGCGCTCGCGAGCCTTGTCGCCGCCTGGCTCGGCGCCGAGACTGTCGGCGGCCGGGTACTCTCGGCGGCGGCGGCGATCCTCGCCGTCGCCGCTGCCGCCCTCCTCGCTTCCGCGGCGCGCTCTTCGGGCGCGCTCGCGACCGCGCGCGGTGCCGCGCTCGCGCTCGCGCTGCTGCTCCTCCTCGCGAGCGCGAGTGGACTGGCTCCCTGGCTCGACGGGCTCGACTGGCTCGATCGGCTGCCGGCGCTCGTGGCGCCCGACTGGCCGCCGCGCGCCACGCGGTTGCTCTTCCTGCTGCCCTGGCTCGGCGCCTTCTATGCCGCGCTCTTCAGCGTCCAGCGCGCGCTCCTCGCCTCACGGCCGGCGGCCGCCGACTGGCTCGGCGCCGCGGCGGGAACCGGCGCACTCGCGCTCGCCGCGCGCCTCCTGCCCATGCGGCTCGATGTCGCGCCGCAGGCGGCCGCGTCGCTCGCTCCCGGGACCTTCTTCGTCCTCGTCACCGCCTGTCTGGTCGCGGCGGGAACGACCCTCTCCCACGGCGAGGAGAAGGGATGACCGGCCTCTTCGACGACTTCGCTGGCCGGCACTTCGTGGTCACCGGCGGGACCCGCGGTCTCGGCGCCGCGATCAGCCGCGCGCTCGTTCGCCGCGGCGCCCGGGTCGACGCCTGGTATCGCGCCGACCGCGCGAGCGCCGACGCCCTCGTTGCCGGCCTCGCCGGCGACCTGGCAGGCGGGCCGGGCGAGCTCCATCTCCACGCCGGCAATCTGGTCGAACCTGCCGAGATCCGCCGGGTCTGTGCGGCGATTCTGGCGCGAGAACCGCGCATCGATGGCCTCGTGCACTGCGCCGCTCTCGGCTCCTTCAAGCCGTTGATGGAGGTCCGCCCCGCGCAGTGGGAGCTGACGCTGGATGTCGGCGCGCGGGCCTTCCTGCTCTGCGTCCAGCAGCTCGCACCGGCGATGGGCGCGGGCGGTCGCATCATCGCGCTGTCGAGCCTCGGCTCGCGGCGGGTCGTGCCGGCCTACGGCGCGCTCGGCATCGCCAAGGCGGCACTCGAGGCGCTCGTGCGCTCGCTCGCCGTCGAGCTGGCGGCGCGCGGCATCCGCGTCAACGCCATCGCGGCGGGTCCGGTCGCGGGCACTTCGATCGCGCGCCACCCGGGCGCCGAAGAGCTGCTGGAGCACTCCGCCATGCGCACGCCCGCCGGCAGGCTGGTGACCGCCGAGGAGGTCGCCGACCTCGTGCTGCTCCTGCTCTCGCCGCTCGCCCAGGGCCTGTGCGGGCAGGTCCTGGTCGCCGACGGCGGCCTCTCGCTAGTGCTGTGAGCGGGCGAGGCGCCTCTCCCGGCCTGGGTGCGGTGCTGCTCATCGCCGCTCTCGCGACCGCGGCCGGCCTCGCCCTGGCGAGCGCGGTGCTGACCCTTCCCGAGCCGCTCGACCGCCGCCACGCAGCGGTCATCGGCTTCGTCGTCCTCGCCCAGGGGCTCGCCTGGTGGTGGTCGCGGCGGCGTCCGCGCGGCTTTCTCCACGCAGCCATCCGCCTCGCCGCGCAGCACAAGGCCCTGGCGCTCTGGGCGGCTGCCGATCTCGCCGCGCTCACCCTGCTCTGGAGCCAGGGCACCGCCCGCTGGTCGCAAGCCGCGCCGGTCTGGGATGGCGTCGCCGCCTATGTCGCCGCGCGCGCGGCGCTCCTCGCGCTCGGCGTGACGATGGGCATCGCCCGGCGGGCCGCGCCGCGCGGCCGCGCGTTGGAAGCAGGCGGCGGGCGCGGCGGGCGCGGCGCGAACGGCGGGCGCCTCGCGCTGCTGGG